>NZ_JAMTCD010000003.1 GCF_025370255.1 Shewanella holmiensis | reverse complement strand
TTTCTGTAAAACGTGTCTTTTTCATGTGATTCTCCATTTGGTTTAGTGTAAATGGAAAACTCTATTTAAAACATTCTGATTTTAAGGGAGGGTTACACCAATATTTAATATGGAAAACTGGTATCAATATACGAATGTTTATTGATACCAGCAAAATGGTTGGTAAAACCTAACCATGCAGCATGACGTTGTATTACTTATTGGGATGTAGATAGCCATCGCTACGTGATCGGGGCAATTATTGGGGGGCTGGATCACAATAAGGTTCGCGTGAGCAGTGGTGATATGACACATTACTCCCATTCCTCACATGAGCAAATGTATGGCAAACTGTCATGAATAAAATTTGCATGAGTAGTTGAACTAACTCATTTTGGGGCAGAAACGAGTTACGGGCACTAACGTTATAATTCATTTATCTTTGCTGAGTTATGGAAGACCATTACTTTAATCCAACCTATTGCCTGTTGAGGCTTATGTGCCAGCTCGACGGTGAACGCTGCAAGTTCATACCTGAAAGATCGACCATGTAATGGACTGTCACCGCAGTGCTTACACCCGAAATTTTCACATCTTCGATTTGACCATATTCGTAATTAACAGGTATAAAACCTTTCAGACTAAATTTGAATTGAGGCCATCGAGACTCTTTATTCCGAGAATCCGTGAGCTTGGCATGGATGCCAAGCTAGCTTTCGTTGGGCCATGGACGGCCCATCGGAAGCGTTAGGGCTTTTCGACAATGGCCGAAGCTGGCTGCAAATGAGGTTTAAAGCTGGATCGATCCCCATCGAAAATTATGCGCTTTTCAGCATTTTTCGTCTGGGGCGCTGAGGGTTTCCAAAGGGGCGCAAGCGTTTTGCCCCTTTGGTCTGGTGTGGGCGAAGCACCACGACGTTTGTGGCCGTAGGCCATATTACAAACAAACCTTGAGGGCAGAAATGTCTTAGTCCTTAACTGGCATCCTCAGCAACAACGCCAAAAAATATCAAACTAAATGATTCTTTGCTCAAAAAAAACGGCGCTATAAGCGCCGTTTCTGTTCAAACCCTAAAGCCAAAAAGTTATTTCACTTCTTTACCCTGAGCTTGCAAGTCTGCATGGTAGCTTGAACGAACAAGCGGGCCACATGCCGCGTGGGTAAAGCCAAGTTCATCAGCCAAAGCTTTAAGCTCGTCGAACTCTGCTGGTGGCACGTAACGCTCAACCGGTAAGTGGAACTTACTTGGTTGTAAATACTGACCTAATGTCAGCATTTCAACATTATGCGCGCGTAAATCACGTAATACTTCTGCGATTTCTTCGTTGGTTTCACCTAAGCCCATCATCAAACCTGACTTAGTCGGTACATTTGGATGACGTTCTTTGAACTTCTTCAATAGGTCTAGCGACCATTGATAATTAGCCCCTGGGCGTGCTTTACGGTAATGCTTTGGCGCGGTTTCAAGATTGTGGTTAAACACATCTGGTGGCTCAGTGGCTAAGATATCGAGTGCCGCATCAATACGTCCACGGAAATCAGGTACTAAAATCTCGATTTTGATTTCTGGATTAAGCAGACGAATTTCACGAATACAATCAGCAAAATGCTGTGCGCCGCCATCACGTAAATCATCACGGTCAACCGAGGTGATTACGACATATTTAAGCTTCATATCTGCAATGGTTTGAGCTAATTTTTTAGGCTCTTCAGCATCAGGCTGTAATGGACGACCATGGGCAACGTCACAAAATGGGCAGCGACGTGTACAAATTGCGCCGAGGATCATGAAGGTGGCGGTGCCGTGGTTGAAACACTCTGCAAGGTTAGGGCAAGAAGCTTCTTCACATACTGAATGTAGGCCGTTTTTACGTAATGCTGATTTAATATCAAGAATACGCTGGTTAGATGCTGGCAGTTTTACCCGTAACCAATCAGGCTTGCGCAGCATGGTTTCGCGCTCTGAGGGTACAATTTTAATAGGGATGCGTGAAACTTTATCAGCGTCACGTAGTTTAACTCCCGGTTGTAATCTTTCAGGCCTATTCATTATTCTGCTAATCCTTGATGATGTACAAGTTGTTGATAGCCCATAACTTGGCTAAATGTTTGAATGAGTTTGTCGCCAGCTTCTTTAACGGTTTGCGGTCCGCCAAGTGCTTTACATTGCACCATTTCAAGTCCGGCATAGCCACACGGATTGATGCGCTGGAATGGCGCTAAATCCATGTCGACGTTTAATGCTAAACCGTGGAATGAACAGCCTTTTCGAATACGTAAGCCCAATGAGGCCACTTTTCGCTCTTGCACATAAACACCTGGCGCATCTGCTTTTGCATAAGCTTCGACATCGTATTGGGCCAGCATATCGACAATACTTTGCTCGATGTTGTTCACTAGCTGTCTAACGCCCATTTTATTACGTTTTATGTCGATAAGTGGATAAACCACTAATTGCCCTGGGCCGTGATAGGTAACTTGTCCACCGCGGTCAACCTGAATAACAGGAATATCACCAGGGTTTAAAATATGCTCGCTTTTACCCGCTTGACCCTGGGTAAACACCGGCGGATGCTCTACAACCCAAAGTTCATCTTGGCTGTTGCTATCACGCGTGTCTGTGTATGCCTGCATGGCATGCCAAACAGACTCGTAGTCTTGCATGCCAAGGTGGCGAATGTGCAAAGTTAATGCTGACAAGGGCAACGTCTCCCCAAAGGTTGGACTGTTTAAGCACGGTCAAATAATTCCCGAGTATTATACTCAAGTTTTATGTATTTATCGTACTTATTTAACCATTAGAGAACGCGTTTTACGCCTTCGATAGCGGCAAGATCAATATACGCTTTTTCGATATGTTCTTTGCTATTGACTGTAATGCGAATGGTGACCGAATAATAACTGCCTTTGCTTGATGCTTTAACGGTTGGTACGTAGTCGCCTGGCGCTAATTGCTGTGCAACAGCAACAACGCGATCCGCTAAGGTGTCATCGGCATCGCCGATCACTTTGAACGGACAAGCATTAGGGAAAGTCATGACTTCATCAAAAGTGGTATTTAACATCGGATTACTCTTTGGTGATTGTTAATACTAAATATGGTGGCAATTATACCTGATTCAAGTGTGTTGTGTTCTGAAATAATAAAGCCGCTGTATAAGCGGCTTTATTATATTGATTTTAAGAATAATTATATAAAATTATTCAAACCAGCTTGCAAACATCTGTTTGAAATAATCCATTATTTTGCTGATCCAGCTGCCTTCTTCTACGGCATTGAGGGTCACAAGTGGGAACTGGGCAATGTCTTTTCCATCAAGTTGGAAGAACACACGACCCACGGTTTCACCTTTTGCTAGCGGCGCAGCAAGAGGCTTAGTTAATTCAAAGTTTGCTTGTAAGTCTTTGGCTTTGCCACGACTGATGGTGATAGGCGTGTCGGTCATTACGCCTAGGTCTACGTTATCAACGTCGCCGTACCAAATTTTTTGGCTTACAAAAGTATCACCGGCTTTATATGGGGTGATCGTTTCAAAAAAGCGGAAACCATAGTTAAGTAACTTTTTGCTTTCAGCTTTACGGGCTGATTCACTGCTAGTGCCCAATACTACGGTAATTAAGCGCATGCCATCGTCACTGGTGGCGGATGAGACTAAGTTATAACCCGCACCTGAAGTATGACCTGTTTTAATGCCGTCTACTTTTAAGCTGTTATCCCACAGTAGTCCATTACGGTTGTATTGCTTAATACCATTAAAGGTAAAAGATTTTTCTGAATAGACACGGTATTCTTCTGGTACATCACGGATAAGTGCCGCACCTAAAATAGCCATATCGTAGGCGGTGGTTTTATGATTTTCTGAATCTAAACCGTGGGAGTTTTCAAAGTAGCTATCATTCATACCTAGCTGCTTGGCCCACGAGTTCATTAAATCAACAAACGCGCCTTCCGTGCCAGCGATGTGTTCTGCCATAGCGACACAAGCATCGTTACCTGATTGGATAATAATGCCACGATTTAAGTCAGCAACTTTTACGGTTTTACCGACTTCAATAAACATTTTTGAAGAGTCAGGGAAGTTTTTTGACCAAGCATTTTGAGTGATAAGTACATCATCATCTAATGAGATGTTACCCACTTTAACTTCATGTCCAATGACATAGCTGGTTAGCATTTTAGTTAAGCTGGCTGGATTTAAGCTTTCATAGGCATTTTGTTCGGCGATGATGCGGCCCGAATAATAGTCCATTAATACATACGCTTTTGCTGCAACACTTGGGGCATCAGGCGTTACCATAGGGGCACGATTGGGTGTTGGGCGAGCATCAGGCTGCGGTGTGTTAGCTAAAGTAGTAAACGACACAAAAGAAAGAAGCAGAGCAGTAGCGATTGGGGCTTTGGCAATATTCATCATGAAATTAGCAAGTCTCTATTTAATTCGAAGATAAGACAATAAGAAATCGATTATAACATTAGTCACATTATTAATAGGCAATGAAATCACATTAAGGTTCCTTCATTACCTAAAAAAATGCTTATGGCACAATAAAACTCTGGGGATAACCGCTGCTATGCAGGTTATCTAACAGTTTATTGGTTAAGTAAATTTTACCAATAGGGCCCAACTGAATTCGGTGCAAGCCATTGCCGGAGACAATTCGCGATGATACACCGTATTTACGCTCAAGCTCTTTGGCTAAGGTATTTATTTTTAACTTGTCTTTAGAGGCTGCAACCTGAATATAGTGGTTTTCTACATCGGTCACTTCATTAATTGCACGTTGTTCGTTCGATTCAACATGAATCACCTCTAAGTGTACTTTTGCGGTCCCTTTGCCTAGCATGCCAAGGTGATAAGCACCTGCATAGGATAAATCGATTACACGCCCATGATGGAAGGGACCTCGATCGTTCACTCTCACAATAATTTGCTTATTGTTTTCAAGGTTGGTGACTTTCACGTAACTTGGTAGCGGCAAGTTTTTGTGGGCCGCTGACATGGCATACATGTCATAGGTTTCGCCATTTGAGGTTAAATGGCCATGAAATTTTGCACCATACCATGAGGCGTGACCGGTTTCGGTGAAACCTTTACCCGTTGATAGCACCTTGTAGCTTTTGCCCAATACCGTGTAATTACGGTTGCCTTGGCGACTGTAATTTTCAAATTTGGGTACAGCATTTTGCACTTTACTTACATCAGGCGCATTCTCAGGGTATTTGTCATCAGCCATGTGGTAACGGCCAAACTGGCTTTTTGATTTGTTCGACGCATTTTTATTATTGGTTTCAGGCTTGGATGAACAAGCTGCCATTAGCATCATTATTACTATACTAATCGCAGTGAAGAAAATTTTATTTTGCATTGTATTGGGCTTTTAATTGCTCACTAAATTGATAAACGGCCATCGCATATAACGGGCTGCGGTTGTATCGAGTTATGACATAAAAATTGTTCAACCCTAGCCAGTATTCATCTGCGTTAGGTTGTTCTAATTTTACCAGCATCGCCTTTTGTGACACATCAATATCTTTTGCCGACGCGAGGCTAAGGTTAGGTGATAGAATATCAGATGCTTTGTAATGCAGTCTTTCGTTTGTCCATACTTTGGCTTTTGGTGCTTTATCGCTTTTATTGCTTAAGGCTAGCACGACTGGCTCATTTCTTTTCCAACCGTGTTGATGAAAATAATTAGCCACACTGCCAATCGCATCGGCTTTGCTGGTGAGTAAGTCACGACGGCCGTCACCACTAAAGTCGACCGAGTAATGACGGTAACTGGATGGAATGAACTGACCATAACCCATAGCGCCAGCATAAGATCCCTTTAAGGTGTCATTATCGAGCTGCTCTTCTTTTATCAGTGACATTAAATTGCCATATTCACTTCTAAAAAAGGTGGCACGCGGTGCGTAATAAAAACCTAAAGTATACAGGGCATCCTGAACACGGTAGTTACCCATGTAACCACCGTAAAAGGTTTCAATACCGATAATGGCAACGATGATTTGCGGATCGACATTAAATTTATCAGCGGCTTTGGTTATGGTGTCCGCATTTTCATGCCAAAATTCTAACCCTTTGGCTAAACGTTTTTCTGTTAAAAATATCGGATAATATTGGTGCCATGGTTTAGCTTCCCAAGGCTTGGTGATCGCATCGATCACTTCTTGGGTATAAGTCGATTGGTTTAAGAATGCTTCGACTTCCTGCTGGCTAAAACCTTGCTTAATTTGGTCGGCGATAAATTGTTTTTTCAGTGCATCAACATCGGTGTTGGCTGAAGCTGTACCGATATGAGCAGCAACAATTAACGCGACGGAGCTAAATAAGCGGGTAGATAATTTCATCAATGGATCCTATCGATCTATAAATCGTCTATGAGTTTGGATACTCATTAAAATGCCGAAGCCTGTCATTAGTGTCATCATTGACGTCCCCCCATAACTGATAAGGGGTAAAGGCACGCCAACCACAGGCAATATACCTGAAACCATGCCAATGTTAACAAAGATATACACAAAAAATGTCAATGTAATGCTGCCCGCGAGTAGACGAGCAAAGCTTGTCTGTGCGCGAGAAGCAATTACCAGTCCGCGACCGATAATATACAGGTAAATAGTTAATAGAAATAAGCTGCCGATCAGGCCAAACTCTTCACCGATAACGGCAAAGATAAAGTCTGTATGCCTTTCAGGTAAAAACTCTAGCTGAGACTGAGTACCATCTAACCAACCTTTGCCCCACACGCCCCCTGAACCGATAGCAATTTTTGATTGGATAATATGGTAGCCTGCACCCAAGGGGTCCTTTTCTGGATCAAATAATGTTAGCACGCGGGTGCGTTGATAATCATGCATTAAAAAGAACCAAAGAATCGGTAAGAAAATCAATCCAGCGATGACAATACTGCCCACAATCAGCCAGCTCATACCTGACAAAAACAACACGAATACGCCTGATGCCGCGACTAAAATCGATGTGCCCAAGTCTGGTTGTTTAGCTATTAATAGCGTAGGGATTAATAAAATAATCGCACCGCCTGCCAGATAACGTTTTTTAGGCGGTAAAGGGAACTTACTGATATACCAAGCCATCATAATGGGGAAGGCCAGCTTCATTAACTCTGACGGCTGAAACTCCATAAACCCAAGATTCAACCAACGCTGCGCCCCTTTATTGATAGTGCCAAAAAAGTGCACTCCGAGCAGCAAGATAATTCCAGCAACATAAATGGGTAATGCCCAGCGCTTAAGCACTTCAGGGTTGATTTGTGCAACCGAAAACATGATCACTAATGACAAACCAATACGGGTTAATTGGCGCTCCATCATAGCTGCGCTTTCACCACTGGCGGAATAAATGACAAACAAGCCAAAGGCCATTAACACCAAAATACCCGATAACAGAGGTAAATCGATGTGCAGCCTTTGCCAGATATTTTTTTTCTGATGATGAGTATTGCTATGCATCTGGTTATTCATTTGGCAGTACCCATTCATCTCTAAGCATATATTCGTCTAATAATGCACGCGCGAGCGGCCCAGCATTTGCGCCTCCCCACCCGGCATTCTCTAACACTACAGCTAGGACGATACGCGGGTTTTCATATGGCGCGTAAGCCACAATTAACGCATTGTCCCTTAAATGTTCGGCAACCGTTTCGGCATTGTATTTTTCGTCCTGACCAACAGAGAACACCTGAGCGGTACCGGTTTTCATCGCTGCAGTGTAGGTGGCATCGGTGAAGCGCGATTTGTCGGCGGTTTGGCGCATAGCTTCGTTAATGATGTCCCAGTTTTTAGGGTTTTTCAGAATAATGGGTTCATGCTCATCTATAGGCGCATCAATTTTTACTGTGTCGTCTTTGAATGTTTTTAATAAATGTGGGGTAAAACGACGCCCTTTATTGGCTAAAATAGCTGTTGAATTAGCCAGTTGCAGAGGGGTACTTGTCCAATAACCCTGACCGATGCCGACTGAAATAGTGTCACCAATATACCAAGCTTGGTTGTAGCGAAGTCGTTTCCAGTCGCGTGATGGCATAATGCCAGCAACTTCTTCATAGATGTCGACGTTGGTGCGTTCGCCAAAACCGAATTTCCCCATAAAATCGGCCATTTTATCGATGCCAACCTTGTAGACTAATTCATAAAAGAAGATATCGCACGAGTCGACAATCGCATGGTAAACATCAACCCAACCATGGCCCCAACGTTTCCAATCTCGCCATTTACGTTCCACGCCTGGAATTTGCCAAAAGCCAGGATCCCATACACGGGTTTTATCGTTAATGGCGCGCTCTTCTAATCCCAATAATGCCACTAGGGGTTTAATGGTTGATGCGGGAGAATATTGTCCTTGAGTGGCACGATTAATAAGAGGACGTGATTTATCGTTTAGCAGATCGCTATAGCCTTTGCTACTGATACCATGAACAAATAAGTTAGCATCGTAACTTGGACTTGACACCATAGCTAAAATGCCACCGTCACGAGGGTCCATCGCCACTACCGAGCCACGTCTACCTGCCAATAATTCCATGGCTTTTTGTTGCAATTTTAAGTCTAAGGTTAAATAAATATCTTTACCTGGCGTCGGTGGGGTGACTTTTAAAGTACGGATGACTCGGCCGCGGTTGTTCACCTCTTCTTCTAAATGTCCAGGCAAACCATGTAATAAGCCCTCGTAGAATTTTTCGATGCCTTGCTTGCCAATATCTTTTGTGGCGGCGTAGGTTTTCCAGTTATTACTCTGTTCTAACTGGGCTTTGTCGCGGGTGTTAATTTTACCAACATAACCCAGTACGTGGGTCATTAAATCAGCATAGGGATAATGACGCTTCAAACCAGCTTCGACATAAATACCCGGGAAACGATGTTGGTTTACCGAAAACGTCGCGACTTGTTCTTCCGTTAATTTACCTTTGATGGTGAGCGGTTTGAAGCGGCGATGAAATTTGAGCGTTTCTTTGATTTGTTCGCGTTCATCAGCGTCTATTTCGATAATATTATTGAGCTCGTCGAAGGTTTCGTCGAGATTTTTTATCTTTTCGGGGATCATTTCTAATGAGTGATATGGCTGGTTTTCGGCCAAAAGTTGGCCATGACGGTCGAAGATCAGCCCACGGCTAGGTGCGGTAGGCACAACCCGAATACGGTTGTCATTAGAACGGGTTTCGTAGTCTTTATAGGAGACGACCTGTAATTGATACAGGTTAGAAAATAGCACGCTCAGTAATACGAAGACGCAAATAAAAGTGAAAAATGCACGGCGTTTGAATAACGAGGCCTCGGCGGCATGGTCATGCATGGTGATGCGCTTCTTTGGCGGCACTTGGGTCTCCAGCGTTGGTAAAGCGAAACCTTAGCGTCGCTTTAATGGTGTTGTTATGTCAACAACCATGAAATTCTTTTAATGAATTTTCACCTTGATTACTCGCGGTGATAAGGGTGATTATTATTGATACTCCATGCACGGTAGAGGCTTTCCCCTATCAATACACGTACAAGCGGATGCGGTAATGTTAGGGCTGACAAACACCAGCTTTGATTTGCTGCGGCTTTACAGGCTGGGGCAAGTCCTTCTGGCCCACCAATCAGCAAACTTACATCACGCCCATCTAATTGCCATTTTGTCATTTGCTCTGCTAAATCGGGCGTAGTCCAATTTTTACCGGGCAAATCTAAACTTACAATATGATTGCCTTTTGCTATCGCGGCGAGCATTAACTCACCTTCTTTTTGCAAAATGCGCGCAATATCAGCATTTTTGCCCCGTTTACCCGCAGGGATCTCGATAAGTTCAAGCGGCATATCCCTAGGGAAACGACGTTGATACTCTTCAAAACCTCGGGTAACCCAATCGGGCATTTTTGTGCCTACGGCAATCAGTTGTAACTTCATTAGGCGTTAGGGTTAGCCCAAAGTTTTTCTAGGTCGTAGTATTCACGAGTCTGCTCTTGCATCACATGAACAATGACTTCACCTAAGTCTACTAATACCCATTCGCTGCTATCACGGCCTTCAACACCTAATGGCTGCATGCCGGCTTTTTTTGCTTCAACCACAAGGTGTTCGCCAATTGAGCGAACGTGGGTTTTAGATGTACCAGTACAAATCACCATAGTATCGGTGATAGTTGATTGATTTTTAACATCTAATACTACAATGTTCTTTGCTTTTAAGTCTTCGATTTTATCGACGACGAAATCTTTCAGTTCGGTGCTTTGCACTCGAATTACCTCACTAGTCAAAATTAACGGAGCATTATACTCAATTTCATCCATTGGAAGCAATTAAGCAACGCGCTTTATGATAATCCTTTTAGATTTGGCTTGTGGTGTAAAACAACTGGCGATTTTGAGTTAGGTGAGGTAAAGCTGATGTTGCTGAATATAGGTTTTAGTACAAGGGGCGATCAAACTTGATACATCTTCATGGTTTAGCAGTTTTTCTCGCACTTCGGTAGAGGAGATATCTTGTAAGATGGTATCTACTGGAATGATTGAGCCAACTGATAAGTTCCCATTAGATATGTTGAATTGTGCTGAATAGCGGCGAGTTTTTTGTTGCAGCACTTTTTGCATCGGGTGGTTATTGTCCAGTTGCCACCCCGGACGCTGGCACAGCACGATATGGCACAGTTCAAACAACTGTTGCCATAAATGCCACTGAGGTAAATTGATAAATGAATCCATCCCCATGATGAAATAAAACTGATGTTGCGGATAAGCTTGCTGCAATTGTTGCAGTGTTACCACTGTGTATGATGGCGTTTGCCGCTTAATTTCTATGTCGCACAGTTTCAGGTCTTTGTGCTGCTGACAAATTTGTTCCACCATGGCTAATCTGTGTTGGCTATCGACGTTAGTGGATTGCTTATGAGGCGGAATATGGTTGGGCATTAGCCACACTTCATCAAGTTGCAGCTGCTGTTTAATGTCGAGTGCCGGACGAATATGGCCTAAATGAATGGGGTCGAATGTGCCACCTAAAATGCCGATGCGCATAGTCAATCCTTAAAGGCTAGCCAAGCTCGATATGAGCTAAACGATTATGGGCACGCGGGTCAAACAAAATGCACAAGTGACTCATGCCTATCCAATCTTCAATACCCTGTTGCTTTAAATTTAGCTCTAAAGTGGATGCTATACTCAACATGTGTTCAATGTGATGTAACTCTAACCGTGTTAAGGCCGCTTGATACAGGGGTTTGCGTTTGTCCCAAATACGGTATTGCCCCCACAGTTTTGTTAAAGGTTCACCTTGGTTTTGGGCCAATTTAAGATTAAGTAACAAAGTGATTTCTTTAAATATGGCCCACATCAAAATGGGCATAGCAGTGCCTTCCCCCTGTAATTGGGCTAGCATGTGCTGTGCTTGTTTTTGATGATTATTTAAAATGGCATCGGTTAACTGAAAAACACTGAATCGCGATTGGTCTTCAAAGTAATCGCTGAGTTGCTCGGCACTGATATTGTTATTGGGATTCACCAATTGCAGTATTTGCATGGCTTGCTCAGCAGCCAATAAATTACCTTCAAATAGGTTAAACATCATCGCTTTAGCATCATGGTGCAAGGTTAATTTGTAATGCTGAATGCGGTTATCTAACCAGCGCTCGAATTGTTTCCCTTCGGGCGTAGCGCAGGGAATATATAACCCCTGGCTATCTAACGACTTAAACCACTTGCTGTTGGTTTGTTCAAGTCCTGCTTTAGGACCTTGAATAATCAACACTATATCTGGATTAGCTTGTTGCAATATGGTTTGAAAGGCATTGGCACCATCGGTACCTGGTTTGCCATTAGGCAGATGCAGTTCAATAATGCGTCTACTGGCAAACAAGCTCATCGACTGCCATTCTTGGATCAAATCATGCCAGTTAAAATGCGGATCTTGAATCAGCTGAACTCGCTCGTCAAAGCCTTGTTTTTTGGCCGCGCTAATGAGCTGTTTTTTGCAATCTTCAACCAGCCATAAATCATCCCCAAACAGCAAGCAAATTTGCGGTAACTTGGCTAGATTGTTTTTAAGCTGGTCAGGATAAACCCGCATTTATTCTTTCCCGATTGAAGCAAGGATTTGAATAATACTGTCAGCGGCTTGAACGCGCATTTCACGGGTTAATATTTCCATTTCACGGCTTTTAGCCAATGCAGTTCGCGGATCGTCTTGATAGTCTCGACGAACTTCAGTGGAATATTCAACCGGTTCTCCTTTAGGCAAAGCCACTGTGAAAGTAACTAGGTAAATTAATTCATATTCAGCCACGTTACCGGTAGGGTAGAGGGACAGAGTGGCACGTTCTAATGAATCATTTACGAGTCTGAGCGTAGGTGTATCTTCTGCAGCCGATACCATGGTGACACGGTTAATGCGAAGTCTGTCTTTTACTAAACGTGTGAGTTCACTGTACTGATCAGTGCTGCTTAAATGTAATTGTTGTAATTCAACGGGGATTGAGTAGCTACGCTGCAATTTAAAACCACAGCCAGCAGTGGCAAGTAAAGTGAGAGAGAGTAACGCTAAGCCAATACGTTTTGCCAACATAAGTGTTATCTACGTCCTTTTACAGCCATGAATACCATGGCAATTAAAATGAATGCCCATCTTGCATCTTCACACAAGACAGGCAATAACGCTCATTAGCGAACCCGCCGCCAATGAGTGTTGTTTATGCTAGTTAGCAACAATATTGAGTAGCTTACCAGGAACATAAATCACTTTGCGGATGGTGAGTCCTTCAGAGTGTTTTTGAACATGTTCATCTTCCATTGCAAGGGCTTGAACTTGTTCTTGAGTTGCATCGGCTGCGACAGTGATTTTTGCACGTAACTTACCGTTAATTTGTACAATAATCAGTTTGCTGTCTTCAACTAGGGCTGACTCATCAACTTCAGGCCAGCGGCTATCTTCAATATCGCTGTTATTGCCTAGCTCTTTCCAAAGGTTAAAGCTGATGTGTGGCACGATAGGGTAGAGTAAACGTGTTACTGCTGACAATGCTTCTGCCATTAACGCACGGTCTTGAGCAGACTCCTGTGGCGCTTTCTGCAAGTGGTTCATCAACTCCATTACCGCAGCAACGGCCGTGTTGAACATTTGACGACGACCAATATCATCACTAACTTTAGCAATCGTTTTGTGCAATTCACGACGAAGCGCTTTTTGGCTACCGCTTAACGCTTTAATATCTAATGCTTCTGTTGTCCCTGCTGCAATATGATCGCTAGCCAGTTTCCAGAAACGCTTGATAAAGCGATGCGCCCCTTCAACGCCAGACTCTTGCCATTCAAGAGTTAATTCTGGTGGTGAAGCAAACATCATGAATAAACGGACAGTGTCAGCACCGTACTTTTCAACCATGACCTGTGGATCAATACCGTTGTTTTTAGACTTCGACATTTTGCTCATACCGGTATAAACCAACTCGTTACCGTTTTTGTCGATAGCTTTAGTCACACGGCCTTTGTCGTCTTTTTCTACTTCAACCACATCTAATGGCGACACCCAAACGCGTGCGCCTTTGTCGTTGGTGTAGTAGTAAGCATCAGCTAATACCATACCTTGGGTTAATAATTGCTTAGCTGGCTCGTTAGAGCTAACTAAGTCCATATCACGTAGCAATTTATGGAAGAAGCGGAAATACAACAAGTGCATACAAGCATGCTCAATACCGCCAATGTATTGATCAACGGGTAGCCAGTAATTAGCTTTCGCGGGATCTAACATTTGGTCTGCATGTGGGCTACAGTAACGAGCGTAATACCATGATGACTCCATGAAGGTGTCAAAGGTATCGGTTTCGCGGAATGCTGTTTGGCCATTTACCGTGGTTTCAGCCCAGGCTTTATCTGCTTTAATCGGGCTTTGGATACCATCCATTACCACGTCTTCTGGCAAAATAACCGGCAGTTGGTCTTCTGGCGTAGGCATGACGGTGCCGTCTTCTAAGGTCACCATAGGGATCGGTGCACCCCAGTAACGTTGACGAGAAACGCCCCAGTCACGTAAACGGAAGTTCACCTGACGCTTACCTTTGCCTTCGGCAGTGAGTTTAGTGTCAATGGCTTCAAATGCTGCTTGGAAATCTAAACCGTCTAACTCACCAGAGTTAAATAACACACCTTTGTCAGTAAAAGCTTGTTCACTGATATCAACTTCGCCATCAACAGGCTTGATTACAGCTTCAATGGCTAAGCCAAACTTTTTAGCAAACTCATAATCGCGTTGATCATGTGCTGGAACTGACATAACAGCGCCAGTGCCATAGTTCATCAAAACAAAGTTAGCGACCCAGATAGGAACCAGTTTGCCACTGATAGGGTGCACAGCGTTTAAGCCTGTCGCGACGCCTTTTTTCTCCATAGACGCCATCGCGGCTTCAGTGGTGTCAGCATTTTTACATTCTTCAATAAACGCCGCTAAAGCAGGATTGTTTTCTGCGGCTTGAACCGCTAAAGGGTGGCCTGCAGCAATCGCTACATAGGTCACACCCATTACGGTATCAGGACGAGTGGTGTAAATATCAAAACTTTGTTGGCTGTTTTCCACCTGGAAGGTCATTTCAATGCCTTCGCTGCGTCCAATCCAGTTACGCTGCATCGCTTTAACCTGTTCAGGCCAGCCATCGAGCGTATCGATATCGTTCAATAACTCTTCCGCGTAATCAGTGATTTTAATAAACCACTGTGGAATTTCTTTTTGAACCACTTCAGTATCACAGCGCCAACAACAACCATCTTGTACTTGCTCATTTGCCAGTACGGTTTCGTCGTTTGGACACCAGTTAACCGATGAGGTTTTTTTGTAAACTAAACCTTTTTCATACAGTTTAGTGAAAAACCATTGTTCCCAGCGATAATATTCAGGGGTACAGGTGGCAATTTCACGACTCCAGTCATAACCAAAACCTAATAGTTTAAGCTGGTTCTTCATGTACTCAATATTTTCATAAGTCCATGGTGCTGGTGAGGTTTTGTTATTGATCGCTGCGTTTTCTGCAGGCAGGCCAAATGAATCCCAACCAATCGGCTGCAGGACATTTTTTCCTTGTAAACGTTGGTAACGAGCGACAACATCACCTATGGTGTAGTTACGGACGTGTCCCATGTGAAGGCGGCCTGACGGATAAGGGAACATAGAGAGGCAGTAAAACTTCTCTTTGGTCTCATCTTCAGTAACTTCGAAGGTTTTTTGGTCTTGCCAGTGCTTTTGCACTAAGGCTTCAATCTCTAAAGGATTATATTGCTCTTGCATCAATCTATTTCCGGCCATGCCGCCCATTGTTGGATTTGCACGTATTGTTTGATCTAACGCGCATTCGCGTGATGAATAACTGCATAGAATAAACTAGAAGTGATGCTTTAAAAAGGTTCGTCTTAAGGAGTATTGAATATGAGTGGAAGAAGTTCAGCATTATTAGCCTTATATCAGGCATTAATTGAACAAGTTAAACAGCAATTTGAGCAAGATAACTCATTGACTGCTAAAAGTTTGTTTAAGTCTATCATCCAAGGAAAAAACTATTTACAGCTCAAATCACAGGCTAATGAGCAAGAGTTAGCTTTAGTAGAAGAATTTTTAAAGCGTGACATCGCAAGCTATTTAAAAGAGCAAACTGCAGACGATATTAGTTTTAGTCCTACAGCTATCGCCTTAGAAAACACCTTATGGCAATGGTTAAGTGAGATCACTGACAGAAGTCAGGTGCAGTGGCACGAGTTGCAGCAGGATTTTAAGCACCATGGTTGTTATAAATCTGGCGAAATTATCAATCAGGGTATGTTGACCTGTGATAATTGTGGACATCAAATGCAAATTGATTTCCCAGGGGTGATACCTGACTGCCCGCAATGTGACAGTGACACATTTTCACGTGAGCCATTGTCACCTTAGAGCCATTGTCACCTTAATAGCAAAGAGCTAAAAATTAACGCGATAGTGGCAATGGCTGTTGCTGCTATTGCCAATCATTTCATCGTAGGCGGTTTGCATTTCGATGATGGCGTAACGAATACCTTGTAACTTCAGTAATTCTTCTGCTTGCTTTATGGAGTTCAGACTCAATAGTTTGCCATCTTTACTGCGGGCACTGCGAAAGTTGCCATTATCATCTTTTACACCCAATAAGTAATGATTTGAATCAGCATAGCTGATGATAGTCGGATGTAATGGCTGGACTTCGATGGCTTGCTTTATTTCCGATAGTTGCATTTTTAACTCCCAAATATCATGGCGTGTTTGTTCTCTTTCATTACGCAGCAAACGATTGGGCGGTTCATTTTTGTGCAAAAATATTTAAAGCAGAAATCAAGTTGAGTCAGTTTTGGGTAAGCTGGTAGATGTTGCTTTAGGTCACGTCAGCTTGAAATAAAAAATGCATATTAAACCGCATTTGCAGCGCTAATCATGTTGAATTTAATAGTCATAGACGCGCTATTGACGTGTAAATTCGCCTTGCTATCACTAAAGGTCTGCGGCTGAAGCGGTAAAATATAAATTTGATGATTACGACTGAATTAGCAACTTTCTTAACCAGAGTTAAGATTACATCCACAAGCTTGAGTCTTGAGTCTTGAGTAACGATTGGCGATTGACGAGCAAAGTTTATGCCTACGCCACAAAGTCGCTATGCTGATATCAGCTCATGGGCTTAAATGACTCACCTTATGGAGCGGGCCGTTAATGTAAGACTGTTTTGTGGCAACCGCCTTTTTAACAGCCGCTGCTGACAATGGCATAATCCGGTGGGGTAGTGGCATTGGCCGCTTGTGTATAGTGAAAGTAGCAATTGTCATTGGTGACTTGGCCATTTTCATCTTGGTCGTAACCGATATAAGTATCTGCAATACCTTGATATTGAACAGTGAAGCTGTCATCAAGATCTATCCATTTTTCAATGTCAGTATTATCTAAATAGCCCCATTTCAAACGGGTTTCAAAAACACCATCACCTTCTAAATCGATATCGATTAAATCTTCGCGTCCAGCAACGGGTTGCACTTGCAGGCTCGGCATTTGTGATTTTGCATACACCAATGAGTTGGCTGTTTTTACCGATGCCGATAGTCCTGACAAAGTACTAATGCGTGCATCAGTGCTTAAATTTAAAAACTTAGGTGCTGCGACAACCGCTAAAATGCCTAAGATAATGATGACAACAACCAACTCGATTAAGGTAAATCCTCGTTGATTATGGTGGCTTAAGCGAGTGGGTAAATTAAGGTTAAACGGCACGACGACCTCTGTATCCTAATGATATAGCAATGAAGATTAACATTGAGCATAGAATTAATAAGGGTAACTGTCCAATGCGTTTAAACCAAGTTTCGCCTTGATAAAGTGCGACGTCACTGACTAATACAGCCGTTTCGAATTGTGGCAAGCTGTCAATGATGTTGCCATAGGGATCAACAATAGCCGTTACGCCATTGTTGGTGGCACGCAATAAAGGTTTACCCATTTCAATTGCACGCATTTGGGCAATTTCCATATGTTGCAAAGGACCGTTTGAGCTACCAAACCAGGCATCATTAGAGACAGTTAATAATAGGTCCGTATCGGCTTGGGTATTGTCTCTGACTTGTTCTGGAAAAACGATTTCATAACAAATTGCCGGAGACACTTTATAGCCTACTGCAGATAAATTCGGTTGAATAAAATCACCGCGTTGAAAAGAGCTCATAGGCAGATTAAAAAAAGGCGCTAATGGTCTTAGTAAATCGGCTAAAGGGACGAACTCACCAATAGGTAACAAGTGGTGTTTTCTGAATTCATTATCTCCGTTAATTTGATAGTCAGCGCTAGGTTGTTGCTTACTGTGATGATTACCTAAGACGATTAAAGAGTTATAAAAGTTGTGCTCTTCTCGGCTAATAATGCCTGTAATGATCGCTGTGTTGTTTAAATTAGCTACCTGGTTAGCATTAAATAAAAAGTCTTCAACCATCGCTTCGGGTGCGGGGATAGCCGCCTCTGGCCAAATAACAATATCGACACTCGATTTTTCGTCAAAATGATTGCGGGTTAAATCCATAAACTTGAGCATGGTTGGCCATAACGCATCGGGTTCCCACTTCATGCTTTGGGCAATATTACCTTGTACTAATGCTACTTTCACCGATTTTCCTGTTGGCGCTACGGGATTAATATATGGGGTGATGAACGTAGCAATTATCACAACTGATAACACAGCTACAACAGGCAATATGCGCTTTTGTGTTGTGAGCATTACCGCGCCAGCAATGATTGCTAGCACAAAACTGAGTCCAAGTGCCCCAATGATACTGGCTAATTCGCTCAATGGACCATTGGTTTGACTGTAACCCACCCACAGCCATGGGAAACCGGTTAACACCCAGCCGCGTAGCCACTCTGTGAGTATCCATAATGCAGGAAAGAGACCTAAATATTTAAACGCTAACACCCCATAGTTGGCGGAAGCCGATTGAGGAGGAATAATTTTATTGAGTAAGTAACCCGCTAATGCGGGATAAAGTGCTAAATACAGGGACAAAATCGCCATTAGTGCTAATGATACAGCTAAGGGCAGCCCGCCAAACGTGGCCATGCTAACGTGCACCCAACTGATCCCAACGGCGAAGGTGCCAAAGCCGAAACTAAGCCAGTAACGAAACGCATGCTTGCCTATGAGTTGCTGACTTTGCCATAACGCAAATGTGAGTGCGATAGGCATAAACAGCCATAAACCATAGGGCGCAAATGACAGTGAAGTACTTGCACCTGCGGCAAATGCACAGATTAGACTGATTAAGTTAGATTGAGAATGAGGTAATAATTTATTCAGCACAACTTGCCTTATTTATCGCGTGGTTTAACCGTCCTCGTGATAGAGGATGCTTGATTTTAGAATATGTCAAATTTGCTTTGGCTAAATGACAAAGTAGGCCGATTTTAAATGAGATCGTAATAAAAAAGCAGCTTAATTATCATTAAAGCTGCTTCATTGATGACATTTTTATATGTTTATCGATTAATCGTCAGAGTTATTTAGATTGTCAGGGTCGGGCAATTTGACTCTTAATTGGATCAAACGACGCGTATCTGCATTCGTTACCTTAAACTCAATATTATCGATCATGATGGTTTCGTTACGTTCGGGTAAATGACCAAATGCGTGCGACACTAAACCACCGACGGTATCAAATTCTTCATCGCTGAAGTGTGTACCGCATGCTTCATTAAAATCATCTATTTCAGTTAGCGCTTTGACAATATAGACGGTGTTGCTAATTTTTTTCACTTCAGTGTCTTCCACTGAACTGTGATCAAATTCGTCTTCAATTTCGCCAACGATTTCTTCAAGAATATCTTCGATGGTGACAAGGCCTGATACACCGCCGTATTCATCAACGACGATCGCCATATGATAACGTTGTGAACGGAACTCTTTTAATAACACATCGACACGCTTACTTTCAGGCACAACCACTGCAGGGCGGATAACTTGAGATAGCGTGAAAGGGACATCTGAATTTTTAAAACCATATTTTAGTAGGTCTTTTGCTAGCAAAATACCTTCAATATGATCTTTGTCTTCATTGACCACAGGGAAACGAGAGTGAGCTGAGCTGATAACTGTTTCTAACAGCTCATCGACTGAGCAGTCGATTTGGAGAGTAACAATTTGTGAGCGTGGGATCATAATGTCGCGCACGCGAAGGTCAGAGACCTCTAACACACCTTTGATCATTTCGCGGGTATCTTCGGTGATCAAGTCGCGTTGTTCTGCGCCTGAAATCACGTCCACTAGGTCTTCGCGATTTTGAGGTTCGCCCTGGAATAGTTGATTAAATTTATCGAACCAACTTTTCTTATAGGCGTTTGTACTCGGGGGGATATCGTCACTCATAATAGTTCCTAAATAGTTAACTGGACGGGCTTTGGCCATCGCCTGGAAATCTATCTATTTATGCTTCCTTATAGGGGTCTGAAAAACCTAAATGTTCAAGGAGTTGGGTCTCTAAAGATTCCATTTCCTCTGCTTCTTCGTCGATAATATGGTCATAGCCCAGCAAATGCAAGCAACCATGTATTACCATGTGCGCCCAGTGGGCTTCTAACGATTTATTCTGTTCCTGCGCTTCTTTTTCTACTACATCTACACAGATGATTAAATCACCCAATAGTGGCAGATCGATTTCAGCGGGGGCTTCAAAAGGAAAAGACAACACATTTGTTGGTTTGTCTTTACCTCGGTAAGTATGATTTAGTTGCTGGCTTTCGCTTGATTCGACTAATCGAATAGTTAGTTCAACCTCAGGCATTGTTTGGCCAACAGCTTCTCGCACCCATGATTCGAACTGGGCTTTAGTGGGCAAGTTGTTAGCGTCTACTGCAATTTGCAGATCTAAATCTAAATGCATCATACTCATTTGGGGTGGCTCGAATTATCTTGGGCTGCGAGTTGGCGTTTTTGCTCACGTTCTTGGTACGCTTTCTCTTTTGCCGCTTTTTCAATTTGCTCTTTTTGCTCAAACGCTTCGTAAGCTTCAACAATGCGTGCCACTACTGGATGGCGGACGACGTCTTGTGACATGAAAAAGTTAAAGCTGATTTCAGGCACTTCGCTCAACACTTCAATAGCATGACGTAAGCCTGATTTTTGACCGCGTGGTAAGTCGGTTTGAGTAATGTCACCGGTAATCACCGCTCGGGAATTAAAGCCGATACGGGTTAAGAACATTTTCATTTGTTCTACTGTAGTATTTTGGCTTTCATCTAAAATAATAAATGCATCATTTAATGTTCGACCACGCATGTAAGCTAATGGCGCGACTTCAATTACGCTGCGCTCAATCAATTTTTCAACTTTTTCAAAACCCATCATTTCAAATAAAGCGTCATAAAGAGGGCGTAAATAGGGGTCGACTTTCTGACTCAAATCACCCGGTAAAAAACCTAATTTTTCACCTGCTTCAACCGCTGGGCGGGTGAGTAAAATTCGGCGAACTTCTTGGCGCTCATAAGCATCGACCGCTGCAGCTACCGCTAAATAGGTTTTACCTGTACCAGCAGGGCCGATACCAAAACTAATATCATGGCGAGTAATGTTATGCATATACACGCTTTGATTTGGGGTGCGAGGTTTAATGACTCCGCGCTTGGTTTTGATATTAATGCCTGAGTCATCCATACCGTCATCAGCTTCAAGGGCGATGGCTTCTTGAATGGCTAAATGCACCATGTCAGGTTCTAAATCAGGGGTACTGCCTTTTACTGTTTGGGTTTCAATATATAGCTGTTTAAGTAAATTGTTTGCACTTAATGCATTACGCGGTAAGCCTACGATGGTGAAATGATTATTTTTATGAATAATTTCGACACCTAAACGACGTTCTATCTGTTTAATATTGTCGTCAAATGGGCCGCAAAGTGAAACTAAGCGGCGTGTATCTGAGGGTTCAAGATACAAGTTCATGGTGGTCACTTTAGTGGACAAATAAGGCTCCGATAACAGTTATTTTCTGTAATTAAAAACAGTGTACGTAGGTACTCAGCTTTTTTCTAGCACCCGCTATTGATACGTAAAAAAATAAAAGGTGGACCAGCCACCTTTTATAGTATTTCAATACGCTTAAACCATGCTTAAGGTTTAAATTGTGTCACGCCTAATTCATCATCTTGCTTATGCTTTGCAAGGATCTCTGATGGACGTAAACTACGACGTAAATCCATTTCTGCTTCACCGCGAATATATTCTCCGCGTAAAGAGTTGGTATACACATCAACAATTTCTACATCCACAAAACCACCGATGCTTGAATGCGGCGCTTCAAAGTTAACTACGCGATTGTTTTCAGTTCGACCACGTAATTCCATTGGATTTTTAACCGATGGGCCTTCAACTAATACCCGTTGCACCGAGCCTAACATTTGACGGCTATAGCGCATTGCTTGTTGGGTTATACGGTCTTGCAAAATCGCTAAACGCTGCTTTTTCTCTTCCTCTGATACATCATCAGGTAAGTCAGCGGCAGGTGTGCCTGGACGGGCGCTGTAAATGAAGCTGAAGCTGTGGTCAAAACTGACATCTTCAATCAACTTCATGGTGTCTTCAAAATCCTGCTGAGTTTCGCCAGGGAAACCAATAATGAAGTCAGAGCTGATTTGAATATCGGGACGGGCTTTGCGTAAACGTCGAATAATCGATTTGTATTCAATCGCCATATGGCCACGTTTCATTTGGGTCAAGATACGGTCAGAGCCTGATTGCACAGGTAAGTGCAAAAAGCTGACTAGTTCAGGTGTATCTTCGTATACATCAATAATATCTTGTGTGAACTCAATTGGGTGACTTGTGGTAAAACGAATACGGTCAATGCCATCAATGCTGGCAACTAAGCGTAACAGTTCTGCAAAAGTACAAATTTGGTCATCATGGGTTGCGCCACGGAACGCGTTAACGTTTTGGCCCAATAGGTTGACTTCACGTACCCCTTGCTCTGCAAGTTGCGCCACTTCAAGAATCACATCATCGACAGGACGACTGACCTCTTCTCCGCGGGTGTATGGCACCACACAGAATGAGCAATACTTACTGCAACCTTCCATAATTGATACGAAAGCCGTAGGGCCTTCAGCTCGCGGCTCAGGCAAACGGTCAAACTTTTCAATTTCAGGGAAACTGATGTCAATAACCGCTTTTTCACCACGTTGAATTTGATCTATCATCTCAGGAAGACGGTGTAAGGTTTGTGGGCCAAAAATAATATCAACGCATTGGGCGCGATCTTTAATGGCTTTACCTTCTTGAGATGCTACGCAGCCACCCACACCAATAATCAAATTGGGATTTTTGTCTTTTAAGGTTTTCCATCTGCCTAATTGATGGAAAACCTTCTCCTGCGCTTTTTCGCGAATAGAACAAGTGTTTAGCAGCAATACGTCTGCTTCACTGGCATCCTCGGTTAAGGTATAGCCTTGGTATTCGTCTAATAAATCAGCCATCTTTGAAGAGTCATACTCATTCATTTGACAGCCCCAGGTTTTAATATGAAGTTTTTTACTCATCACTGCTCGCCGGTAACCTATAGTAAAAATAGCGCGATATTTTACCTGTTGTCAGCCCCTGTGGCTAGCCTTTGTACGAGTTTCGCTAATATTAGTCTGGCTGAGATAATACCCTTACTTTTGCTAATGAGTTAATCGCATCTTGAGATAGGATTAATTTAGGTGCAGTTTGCACGGTAAACACCCCAAATTCAGATGCCATATCCTGTGACTGGTTACGCGCTTCGAATACAATTTTCTGCTCAAGATCGCGATTAAAGTTTGCCAGCATTTCCGTGGTTTGTTGATATAAGGCATAATCGAACGCATTCCGATAGGTTACCGTAATGATTTCAATGTTCGGACTCGTTGCCGATTGTGTGGTTGAGGTGGTGTTAGTGTCGGCAATGGCTGTGCTTGCTAACATCATGCCTGTTGCGATAACGCATATGTTTAGAGTGGTTGAAAATCGATTGATTCTATTTTGATAACGTTTCATAACTTCCTCGCTTAGCGCATCGCTTGTAAACTAAGGTTTGTAAGCTATCGCGCATTAATTTAGCCATCATTGGCCGATTGAACGTGGAACATGGGTTATCTACTTTGAGCATTTTGAGTGCTCGTAGAAGTGAGACCGATTAATCTTATGCCTAAAGTACGTGTTAAATATGTCACCTTTGTAACCAAGTGTGGCTAAACCCCGTAATAGCAATATTTGTTCACAATTTAGTCAATTTTGCGAGTGAGCATATTTGGCTGAAGTTTTTTATTCAAGGAAGTGTTATGCCGCATACCCAATCTTCATCCGTCAAAGATAGCTCTGACACGAATACTTCTGTTCATCACTTTGATGTTGTGATCAATGGCGGCGGTATGGTCGGTGCAGCCGTTGCGGTAGGTTTAGGGCAATTAGGATTGTCAGTGGCTGTGATTGAATCAAGGCAGCCACAAGCTTTTGACGCAGCGCAACCTCTAGATGTACGAGTTTCCGCTATTAGTGTTGCATCGGCGCAATTATTAGCACGCCTAGGGGTTATGGATGAACTGCTAACACTTCGCCATGTTCCTTATACTGGTCTGGAAACCTGGGAGATGGAAGGGTGCATGACTCAGTTTACAGCTGAGCAGGTGGGCGAGCCACTTTTGGGTTATTTTTTTGAGAATCGCTTAATTCAATTATGTTTGTTGAAGCAAATTGAAGCGTTAAAGAATGTCACCTTATTTTGCCCCGCTAAGGTAACTCAATTTACCCGAGTACAGGCGTCAAATGATCATCGTCATGCCATTGAAGTGCTACTTGATGACGGCACAAGGTTAGGTGCATTGTTACTTGTCGGAGCGGATGGCGCCAATTCGCAAGTCAGACAATGGGCTGGTATTGGTATTACTGGATGGGATTATGCTCAATCAGCCATGCTGATTAATATTGAGACGCAATCGCCACAGCAATCAGTTACCTGGCAGCAATTTACCCCGCAAGGTCCACGTAGCTTATTACCCCTTCCGGGTAACCATGCGTCTTTAGTTTGGTATGACTCAGCGGCAAAAATTAAACAATTGATGCAACTGAGTGATTTACAATTAGCAGAACAAATTAAAGCGCATTTCCCCAAAAGATTAGATCCAAATTTTAGCGTACAAGCCAAGGGCAGTTTTGGTTTAACTCGTCGCCATGCACAACAATATTATCAAGCTAACTTAGTGATACTGGGCGATGCGGCTCACACCATTAATCCTTTAGCAGGACAAGGAGTGAACATTGGTTTTAAAGATGTTGATGCATTGATTACTCACATCGCCAGCGCAATCGGTAATGGTGAGGTATGGTGGAATGATGCGGTATTGCAGCGTTACCAACATTCACGATATGCAGATAATCAATTGATGATGAGCGCAATGGACATGTTTTATGCCGGTTTTAGCAATGATTTACTGCCACTAAAATTACTGCGTAATAGTGCATTAAAGTTAGCCAATCTTGACAGTCCCCTTAAGCAAAAAGTGCTCAGGTATGCATTAGGTTTAAACTAGAAAATGACAGGTAAAAAAATGCTTATGTGAATGGGTGTTTGTTGCTAACCAAATTGAGTGTTAAAATGCCGCGTTTTAAGGCTGTAGTGCGACATGCATTACAGGTTATTCATAAAAGATTTAGGTAGAAATGAGTCACATTAAACTGATTGTAGGGCTAGCAAACCCCGGTGCTGAGTATACGCAAACCCGCCACAATGCTGGTGCATGGTATGTAGAAGAACTCGCGCGAGTCAATAATGTGCAATTGGTGGCAGAAAGTAAATATTTTGGATTAGCCGCAAGGATAACGATTAATCATCGTGATGTGCGTTTGTTAATTCCAACGACTTTTATGAATCTAAGCGGTAAATCCGTATCGGCATTAGCGAACTTTTTTCGTATTTTGCCTGAAGAAATTCTAGTGGCCCATGATGAGTTAGACATGCCTCCTGGTGTGGCAAAATTTAAATTAGGTGGCGGGCATGGTGGCCATAATGGTTTAAAAGACATTATTTCTAGCCTTGCTAACGACAAAGGTTTTCACCGTTTACGGATTGGTATTGGTCATCCTGGTGATAAAAACCGAGTCAGCGGTTATGTGTTAGGCAAGGCGCCTGCAACCGAACAAGAGTTAATTACTGCGGCGATAGATGAGGCCGTACGTGCGACAGATGTTTTATACAAAGAAAACATGGCGAAAGCCATGACCAGACTACATTCGTTTAAAGCTGAATAGCTTAACGATACCAATTCGAACGTCATTATCAGTGTGATAATTTTACATATAAAGGTATGCATATGGGTTTTAAATGCGGCATTGTTGGTTTGCCAAACGTCGGTAAGTCAACGCTGTTTAATGCACTTACACAAGCAGGTATTGAAGCGGCAAACTTCCCGTTTTGTACTATTGAGCCAAACACCGGTGTTGTGCCAGTGCCGGATCCGCGTCTTGATGCGTTAGCCGCCATTGTTAAACCCCAACGTATATTACCGACCACAATGGAATTTGTTGATATTGCAGGTTTGGTTGCGGGTGCATCGAAAGGTGAAGGCTTAGGTAATAAGTTTTTAGCGAACATTCGTGAAACCGATGCTATTGGTCATGTTGTTCGTTGTTTTGAAGATCCAAATATTGTTCATGTTGCTAATAAAATTGACCCAGCTGGCGACATTGAAGTGATCAATACTGAATTAGCATTAGCGGATTTAGACAGTCTAGAGCGCGCGATATTCCGTCAGCAAAAGAAAGCGAAAGGTGGCGATAAGGACGCTAAATTTGAAGTGGAAGTATTAGAAAAAATGCGTCCAACTTTAGATGACGGCCATATGCTACGTTCGTTAGATTTGGCAAAAGAAGAGTTAGCAGCGATTGCTTACTTAAACTTTTTGACCTTAAAACCAACCATGTATATTGCTAACGTGTCTGAAGATGGTTTTGAAAACAACCCGCATTTAGATGTTGTTAAAGCGATCGCGGCAAAAGAAAATGCTGTGGTTGTGGCCGTGTGTGCTGCTATTGAGTCAGAGTTAGCTGAAATGGAAGCGGATGAACGTGAAGAGTTCATGGCTGATTTAGGCATTGAAGAGCCAGGTCTTGACCGCGTTATTCGTGGTGGTTATAGCTTACTTAATTTACAAACTTACTTTACCGCAGGTGTAAAAGAAGTGCGTGCATGGACAGTGCCTGTCGGAGCATCTGCGCCACAAGCTGCAGGCGTTATTCATACCGACTTTGAAAAAGGGTTTATTCGTGCTCAAGTTATGGCGTACGAAGACTTTATCACCTTCAAAGGTGAAGCGGGTGCAAAAGAAGCGGGTAAATTACGTGTAGAAGGCAAAACATACGTCGTTAAAGATGGCGATGTAATGCATTTCTTGTTCAACGTATAATGAAATTTGGCGTTGCTTATTCATTAATTTACGTGTCTGTATAGTTTTTATACGCGGTAAGTTGGCTGAAATAGTTGCGCCACAATTTCAAATTGTATTGATATTTTTTGTGGACGTATAAAAAAGCGGTTTTTAGGGCAATAATTCGTTGGAACATTATTCAGTTTGGTGAAGTAATAGCCGAATGAGCAAGAATGATGAAAATAGCGAAAAAAAGCAGTTGACCTAGATACATCGAATAAGCATAATACGCCCCGTTCCTCGCTAAGAGGGCAGCGAAAATATAGTGGCAATGTAGCTCAGCTGGTTAGAGCACAGCACTCATAATGCTGGGGTCGCAGGTTCAAGTCCCGCCATTGCTACCATCTTCACCTTTGGTGAGTTCAAGATGTAAAACATGAACAGTTGTGCGGGAATGGTGAAATTGGTAGACACGCCAGATTTAGGTTCTGGTGCCGCAAGGTGTGAGAGTTCAAGTCTCTCTTCCCGTACCATTTATTAGAAAGACTGGCTTATTGCGGGTTTTTCACAAAAGTTTGTTTGGGGTATCGCCAAGTGGTAAGGCACCGGGTTTTGATCTCGGCATCCCCAGGTTCGAATCCTGGTACCCCAGCCATATTTAGCTGTATAGTTAGACCTTTTTAAAGTTAGTTTGATAATCTTTCAAGATTATTGGGGTATCGCCAAGTGGTAAGGCACCGGGTTTTGATCTCGGCATCCCCAGGTTCGAATCCTGGTACCCCAGCCATTTTTTTGTAATAAAAAAATGTGGCAATGTAGCTCAGCTGGTTAGAGCACAGCACTCATAATGCTGGGGTCGCAGGTTCAAGTCCCGCCATTGCTACCATATTTTCTAGGTGGAATGGTGAAGCCAGTTCAGTTAGTTAATTTCAAAGTTTACTCTAGTTTAAATTAGGGTATACTCGTAAAAAGTTTGATGCGGGAATGGTGAAATTGGTAGACACGCCAGATTTAGGTTCTGGTGCCGCAAGGTGTGAGAGTTCAAGTCTCTCTTCCCGTACCATCAAATTCTTCTAAAGTACTTCCTTTCGAAATAAAAAATAATTGGGGTATCGCCAAGTGGTAAGGCACCGGGTTTTGATCTCGGCATTCCCAGGTTCGAATCCTGGTACCCCAGCCATTTTTATCTTTATTGTTATTCTCAAATCTTATGATAAACCACATTTGTATAAAACATTTGTGATAATAATTAGCCTTTTCCTGTAGCCTGTAGTCATACTTCTTAGTGACTCTACTTTCTTTTGTAGTGTTTTTTGAGCGGTTTATTGCGGATGGAAGATGGCATTTAGATTTAAGGTTCATTGCCGAACCAGAAAGCCCAAATATACCGTTAATACCAACCATGATGCTGTGTAACGAGTGTAAACCTAGACTGACATGAAGATTGAAATAAAAGACATTACTACTGAAACTGTGAGTTGCTCAAATTGCCAGGCATGCTGCTGCCGCTTAGAAGTCATGATTATTTCTGAAACGGGTGTACCTAAGCAATATATCGAGTTTGATAAGTGGGGCGGGGAAACCATGTTACGTTTGTCTGATGGTTGGTGCTCAGCATTAGATAGAGAAACCATGATGTGCACGATTTATGAGAACCGTCCCTGGATTTGCCGAGAATTTGAAATGGGCTCATATGAATGTGTTACCCAAAGGGCTGAGGTGAGTTAATTTTTACTTACCAGCGCGTCATCAAGATAAAAAAATGCCGCTAAGATTAGCGGCATTGTCGTTTTAATGCGTGTTAGTTTAACCCACGACGCTTAAGTAATGCTTCTGTGGTTGGTGCTTGTCCTCTGAAGGATTGGTAAGCTTCCATTGGTGGCACGCTATTGCCTACTTCACGAATCGTTTTACGATACTTCATGCCTATTTCACGGTTTAAGCCGCCTTGTGTTTGTACATAAGCAAAGGCATCAGCAGCTAAAATCTCACTCCACATATAGGCATAGTAACTAGCAGAATAGCCACCAGGGAATGAATGTGCAAAGAAGCTTGATTTATAACGTGGTGGTACCGCAGCAATGTCAACGCCATGCTTTTTGAGTGCAGCGGCTTCAAAGGTTGCAACATCTTGCTGTGGTGCATCAGCTGGCAGTGAGTGCCATTCTAAATCCACCAATGCAGCAGCCATGTATTCCAAGGTGTCGAATCCTTGGTTAAAGCTACGTGAATTCAGTAACTTTTGCAGCAGGGCTTCTGGGATCACTTCGCCGGTTTGGTAATGTTTAGCGTAATTGGCTAACACTTCAGGATGTGCAGCCCAGTCTTCCTCAAATGTTGATGGAAATTCAACAAAATCACGTGATACAGAGGTTCCCGCTAAGCTTGGATATTTCACTTTGGAGAACATACCATGGGTGCCATGACCCATCTCATGGAACATGGTCGTGACTTCATCGTAGCTGACAAATGTCGGTTCACCCTCTGGAGCTTTTTTAATGTTCATGACATTAACAACCACAGGTTTGGTGTCTAGTAATGTCGATTGACCTACGAACGAGCTCATCCATGCGCCACCACGCTTCCCTTCACGGGCAAAGTAGTCGGCATAGAAAATGGCCATTGAACTACCATCAACATCAAACATTTCGTAAGCTTTGACATCTTCATGGTAAACAGGCAAATCTGGACGAGGCTTGAGAGTGACGCCATAAAGTTTTTCAAGGGTGAAAAACACCCCATCTTGTAATACTCGATCAAATTCGAAATACGGTTTAATTGTTTCAGAATCTAAATCAAATTTATCTTGGCGTACCTTTTCTGCATAAAATTCCCAATCCCATGGGGCTAACGTAAAGTCACCACCGGTTTTGGTGATCATCGCTTGAATATCAGCGGCTTCTTTTTCGGTATTGGCCACAACAGCAGGCACCATAGAACCAAACATGCTGTAAACCGCTTCAGGCGTTTTTGCCATTTGCGGCGCTAATTGATAATCAGCCCAACTTTTAAAACCTAGCAATTTAGCTCGCTCGGCGCGAAGTTGTGCTAAACGTGACACTAATGATGCCGTTTCATTTTCACCACTTAAACCACGGTTAGCTGATGCTAACCAGATACGCTCGCGAAGTTGACGATTTTCAAGTTTGGCTAATACAGGTTGGCGTGTCGTGTTGGTGATATTGATGACGTATTTACCGGCATGACCTTGAACCTCTGCGTCCATTTTTGCAGCTCGTATCTCACTGTCTGATAATCCTGCTAATTCATCAGCAGAATCAACCACCACGGCATTTTGCTTGGTTAATGCTAGTAATCGCTGGCTAAACTCATTGGTTAAAGTGGATTGCTCTTCGTTTAGTAAACGGATCTGTGCTTTTTGTTGGTCGGTTAATTTTGCACCAGCCAACACAAAACGTTGATGATACACCTCAATTAAACGCACTTCTTCGGCGGTTAAATTGAGTAAATCTCGTTGCTGATAAAGGCTGTCAACACGCGAGAATAGTGCACTGTTAAGATGAATGTTATCTGAATGAGCGGCCATAACTGGCGCCATTTCACCTTGGATCTTAAGCAATGTTGGATTGCTATTTGAGCCCGTTAGATTGTAAAAAACTTGCGAAGTACGATTCAGTAATTCACCACTTGTTTCCATCGCAACAATCGTGTTGCTGAAGGTTGGCGCTTCACTATTATTAGCAATATTCAGAATTTGCTGATAATGCTCTTTAATGCCTTGCTCTAATGCGGGTTGAAAATGGGCATCTTTGATAATGCTAAAGTCGGGGGCTTGATACTGTAAAGTGCTGGGTGTTAACAATGGATTTAGCATCTGTACATTTTGAGCGACAGTGGTTTGAGTTGCTGATGTGTCATTTGCGATTGAACAACCTGTCGCCATAAAAGATGCGGCTATTGATACTGCCAGTAATGCCTTGTGCATATGAGTAAACCTTCAATAAATTGTGTCTATTATTTTTGTGCCGACAAGGTAACAATCCAATCTTAAAAGCGTCTTAATCCCATGAGCAAAAGCGATAATGACGAATTTTATCCATAAAAAATGCCGTTTGTAGTAATACAAACGGCATTCATAAAACGGGATCAGTAAATGTTTACTGAGCGTGATATTTAGTGGCGGAACATTGCAGAGATAGACTCTTCGTTGCTGACGCGACGAATTGCTTCAGCAAGTACAGCTGACATAGTTAGCTGGGAAACTTTACCGACTTTAAGCATTTCAGGGCTTAACGGTACAGTATCGGTTACGATCACTTCATCAATCACAGAGTTAGCGATATTTTGGGCAGCATTACCAGAGAATACTGGGTGAGTCGCATAAGCAAACACGCGGTTAGCACCGTGTTCTTTTAGCGCTTCAGCGGCTTTACATAAAGTGCCACCCGTATCAATCATGTCGTCAACAATAATACAGTCACGGCCTTGAACATCACCAATGATGTGCATGACTTGAGCAACGTTTGCTTGTGGACGGCGCTTATCGATGATGGCGAGATCAGAATCATCTAATAATTTAGCAACGGCACGTGCACGAACAACACCACCAATGTCTGGTGAAACCACAACCGGGTTATCTAATTTCTTCGCTAACATATCTTCAAGTAACACAGGGCTACCAAATACGTTATCTACAGGCACATCAAAGAAACCTTGAATTTGCTCAGCATGCAAATCACAGGTTAACACGCGGTCAACACCGACACTTGATAAGAAGTCGGCAACCACTTTAGCGGTAATAGGGACACGAGCACTGCGTACACGACGGTCTTGACGAGCGTAACCAAAGTAAGGAATTACAGCGGTAATACGGCCAGCAGAAGCGCGACGTAGCGCATCAACCATTACGATTAATTCCATTAGGTTATCGTTGGTTGGTGCACAAGTAGATTGGATGATAAATACATCTGCACCACGTACGTTTTCGTTAATTTGAACACTGATTTCACCGTCGCTGAAACGGCCTACAACTGCGTCTCCAAGTTTGCAAAATAAACGGTCGGCAATCTTGGCGGCTAGATTTGGGGTAGCGTTACCAGCAAAGAGCTTGATGTCGGGCACTTTATGAACCTCAGGTGTTTGCTTAAATTAGTGGCTAAATCAATTTTATGTGTTTGCACTCAAAATTGACTCAGAAGAATATTAATCGAGCTTACTTAAACGCGCTAACAGCGGAGAAGTATTGAGCCCTTTTGCGACAAAGCCTTTCATGTCAGCCGGTAATTGCGCTAATACGTCTAATGCTTGTTGCGAATGCTTGAATTCCCCAAACACACATGCGCCTGTTCCGGTCATTCTCGACGGCGCATATTCTACCAGCCAGCTTAAGGCATTGGCAACTTGAGGGTGCTCTTTGATAACTAAATTTTGACAATCATTTGTCCATTTATTGGACATTAATGTGTCCAAGTGAAGCTTTGGTGTACAACGGGGTAAATCGGAATGTTGAAAAATACTGCGAGTACAAACGTGGGTGTCAGGGGTGATCACTAAGTACCAAAGCTCTGGAGGGGTAACGCTTTGAAGTTTCTCACCAACCCCCTCAGCAAAAGCCGCTAAACCATTAATAAATACAGGTACATCAGCACCTAGCGCTAATCCTAGCTCCGCCAGTTTGTCATTCGGCAAGCGAGTATTCCACAGTGCATTAAGTGCAACTAATGTGGTTGCAGCGTCAGATGAGCCGCCACCAAGACCGCCACCCATTGGCAATAATTTATCTAGCCAGATGTCTGCACCGCCATGATATCCGCTGTAATCTTTTAACGATTTTGCAGCCTTAAGAATTAAGTTATCGCTGTCAGGGACAGAATCAGACATAGTTGAATGGAGACGAATTTCTGGTGTTTCAGTGATATGAAAATCAAGGTAGTCGCAATGATCGATAAATTGAAACAGAGTTTGCAGCTCGTGGTAACCATCTTCGCGTTGGCCAGTTATGTGTAAAAATAAATTTAATTTAGCAGGTGCGGGCCAACTTTTGGACACTGGGAGAGTGGTTTTCAATTTATTATCCTATTGATTCACATTTGGGCTTTTTACTTTGGCGTCTAATGCCTGCCATAAATTGGTTTGGATTCTAATTTGCACATCATTTCGTTCTATTTTTAACAGTCTCGGCACCAAAGCCCCGCTTTGCTGTTGCCAGTTAATAAAACTTACTTTCCAGTCGGATTGGGCATCAGGGCTACTGAATTGCTTAATTTGGCCTGCAGAATTATAGCTGATAACTTTGTCGTGGGTACCAATTCTACCTGTTAGCCACAACGGAATATCATTATAAGGAATGGTGATGCCACTCACCCCTTCGAGCAAGGCTTGGGCGTTATTATCATGGTAGGTTTTACCATCAACATTTAATGTTGCAAGGCCTTGATCATTTTTTAAGGTCAGTACATTGGTCCCCAGTGGTGTAGTTAGGCGCAATTCATTACCCTGAGTATGATGGAACCAATATAAGTTAGTGCTAAACTTGTCGGTTGAAGATTTGAATGCAATCTTGCCCTGAAGCTCCCAGTTACTCGCTTCTTGGGTATTTGCCACGTTAATAGGCTGGTATTCTTGAGTCGGTAACGTGCTACAAGCACTTAACAGCAGTAGAGCAGATGCTATCGCATAATATTGTGATTTAAAAAAACGTTGCAAAAGTGACTCGTATACAAAACAGAGGATGTCTTTATAATACTGCTCATTGGCAAAGTTGTAAAAATGCTTTTGCGATTCAAATTAAGATATTGTTACCAGAAAGAAAAAATTAGACATATATTCGGTTTTGTTAACCCTATTGTGTTTTTAATTGAGCTGATTAAGTAGAATGGCCTAATTAACGATACCGAGAAGAACTTAGAACGAGTCAGATGAGCCTAGTAGCAATCGGGATAAACCATAAAACCGCCACGGTAGATTTGCGTGAGAAAGTCGCTTTTTCGCCAGACAGAATACACGATGCGATGAAAAGCTTGGCCAGCCGTACCTCAACGGGTGAAGCTGTGATCGTGTCTACCTGTAACCGTACCGAACTTTACTGTAATAATGCCAGCGAAGCCGACATTATAGAATGGCTGCAGGATTATCATGGTTTAAGCCATGAAGAATTAATGCCCTGTATTTACGCTTACAAAGAGCAAGTTGCGGTAAAACATTTGATGCGAGTATCGTCAGGATTAGATTCTTTGGTCTTAGGTGAACCGCAAATTCTAGGCCAGGTAAAACAAGCTTTTGCGAAAGCCAAAGAAGCGGGAACAACCGCAATTACCATCGATAGATTATTTCAAAATACTTTTTCAGTGGCTAAAAAAGTCCGTACTGAAACTGAAATCGGCGCTGCAGCGGTATCAGTTGCCTTTGCTGCTGTCAGTATGGCCAAACACATTTTCTCTAGTTTAAGTCGCACAAAAGTGCTGTTGATTGGTGCGGGAGAGACGATTGAACTCGTAGCAAAACACCTAAAAGACAATGACGTGGCATCAATTGTTGTGGCTAATCGCACTATCGAACGTGCACAAGCCATGTGTGAAGAGTTCAATGCGACAGCAATTACCCTGCAGCAAATTCCAGATTACCTTGCTAAGGCGGATATTGTGATATCCTCTACCGCCAGTCCATTACCTATTTTAGGTAAAGGCATGGTCGAAAAGGCACTAAAACAACGTCGTCATCAACCTATGTTGCTTGTTGATATTGCCGTGCCAAGAGATATTGAAGCGGAAGTCGGTGAGTTAGACGACGCTTTCCTTTATACTGTGGACGATTTACATAGTATCATTGAACAGAACATGGCTTCCCGAAAGGAAGCGGCCGAGCAAGCTGAATTAATCACTGAAGAACAATCCCATGTATTTATGGAATGGGTTCGCTCTTTAGAGTCTGTTGACAGTATTCGTGAGTATCGCAGCCAAAGTGTGGCAATTAAAGACGAGTTAGTTGAACGTGCCTTGAACAAATTGGCTCAAGGTGGCGATGGCGAGCAAGTATTATTGGAATTAGCGAACAGATTAACCAATCGCCTGATCCACGCACCCACACAAGCACTTACGGCAGCAAGCCGTCAAGGCGATCTGAATACGTTAGGACAATTAAGAATAGCGCTCGGACTCGATAAAAATTAAGGTTAGCGAGCTAAATGAAAGAATCCGTTATCCGCAAGCTTGAAGGCTTGCTTGAGCGAAATGAAGAAGTATTGGCTTTATTATCTGATGCTGGCGTTATCGCCGATCAAGAGCGTTTTCGCGCACTATCAAAAGAATATTCTCAACTTGAAGATGTCGTCAAGGGTTTCAAAGATTTTCAACAGGCCCAAGTAGACCTAGAGTCTGCAAAAGAAATGCTTGAAGAAGATGACGCAGAAATGCGTGAAATGGCCCAAGAAGAAATCAAACAGGCTAAAGTTGAATTAGCCCGTTTAGAAGATGAATTGCAAATTCTGTTACTGCCAAAAGATCCAAACGATGATACCAATGCATTCATGGAAATTCGTGCGGGTGCTGGTGGTGATGAAGCCGCTATTTTTGCTGGCGATTTATATCGTATGTACAGCAAGTATGCTGAAGCAAACCGCTGGCAGATGGAAGTCATGAGCGTCAATGAAGGCGAACACGGCGGCTTTAAAGAGATTATTGTTAAAGTGAGTGGCGAAAGCGTTTATGGCCGCTTGAAGTATGAGTCAGGTGGACACCGCGTACAGCGCGTACCTGAAACAGAATCTCAAGGTCGGGTGCATACCTCAGCCTGTACTGTGGTTGTTATGCACGAAGTACCTGAAGCTGAAGCGATTTCAATTAATCCAGCCGATTTAAAAGTCGATACTTTCCGCGCATCAGGTGCCGGTGGGCAGCACGTTAACAAAACTGACTCAGCTATTCGTATTACCCATATTCCATCGGGTATTATTGTTGAATGTCAGGATCAACGTTCGCAGCACAAAAACCGCGCCCAGGCGATGAGTGTTTTGGCTGCTCGCATTCAAGCCGTTGAAGATGAAAAACGTCGCAGTGAAGAAGAGTCTACTCGTCGCAGTCTAGTGGCAAGTGGCGATCGCTCTGAGCGTATTAGAACTTACAATTATCCACAAGGTCGAGTCAGTGATCATCGCATCAACTTAACACTTTATCGCTTAGGTGAAGTGATGGAAGGTGATTTGAATGCTTTGTTAGATCCCATTATGCAAGAGCATCAAGCGGACTTACTTGCAGCCTTGTCTGGCGACTAAGGACATCTCTTGCCCCAGTCATCCTATTCCACAATAGTTGAAGCCCAACAATGGGCTTTTTCACAACTGGCCTCAACCTCTGAATCTGCTCATGTGGATGCAGAGGCATTGCTGGTTCATTGCCTCAATAAATCACGTAGTTTTTTATATACTTGGCCTGAAAAGACATTGACGGTCGAGCAATTTAAAAACTTTCAGCAAATGATCAAAAAACGCCAACAAGGTATGCCAGTTGCGCATATTATCGGCGAGCGTGAATTTTGGTCGTTACCTTTTATTGTTAATGAGTCGACACTCATTCCGCGCCCAGATACTGAAATTTTAGTTGAAACCGCCCTCAATCTTGATGTGCGATTTAATGCTAGAGTGTTGGACTTAGGCACAGGTACTGGTGCTATTGCATTATCTCTTGCCCATGAAAATCCTAAATGGCGCATTACCGCGATAGATAAAGTTCCTGAGGCGGTAGCGCTAGCCAAAGCAAACCGCGCAAATTTGAATCTTGAACAAGTCGAGATTTTACAATCTGATTGGTTTAGTGCTGTCAAAGATAGAGACTTTGATTTGATTGTCTCTAATCCGCCTTATATTGACGAGCAAGATGAACATTTACACATGGGCGATGTTCGCTTTGAACCGCAAAGTGCGTTAACGGCTGCCGATGAGGGTTATGCCGATCTTTATCATATCGCTGATAAAGCCCGTGAGCATTTATTGACTGGTGGTTTTTTATTGCTTGAACACGGCTACCAACAAGCGATAAAGGTGAGACAGAAATTGATTGATTTAGGTTACAAAGAGGTCGCGACAGTGCGTGATTTTGGCAGTAACGATCGCTGCACTATAGGTACATGGACTGATTAGTGATCGAACCCAATGCTATTGGAAAGCGGTTAGTTTATCGAGTAAACTAGCCGCTATTTTATTTATGCCTAACTGAGAACACAATAATGGAAACATTTTACAGTTTATATCCGGCGGTAAAACATACACATTTAATGTTTATTGCTTTGAGCGTTGCGTTTTTTATTTTGCGCTTTGTACTGCATATTCGTCAATCACCGCTTATGGATAGAAAGTTTCTTAAAGTGGCACCGCATGTAATTGATACTTTCTTATTAGTGTCAGGCTTTACACTTTGCTTTATGATCAAGCAGTATCCGTTTGTGGATCCATGGATGACCGAAAAAATCATCTGTGTTGTGGCATATATTGTATTAGGGATCATGGCACTTAAATCTAACCGAAATAAACTGTTCAAGTTTTTCGCCTTTATTGGTGCAATCGGTTGGTTAGTGTTAGCGGCCAAGCTGGCTCATTTTAAACAAGTCGTATTAATGGGTTAATTGATTTTTAATGGCAAAACTTCAACTTGATGATGCAGTTTCTATACCTGAAACTGCATTTGAGCTTTCTGAACATTTAGGTTTTTCTCGCGCACAACCGGCCTTATGGGCATGGTATGAAATTGCAGGCTCAGTATTGAGCCATTATGTAGTCGATCAAAATGCGCGCTTACAAAGACTATTTAATTGGTTTTATAATGATTTAGGCTTTCAAGCACGGGATGATTACTTCAGCGTGGAAGCGGCTGATCTGTGTTATTGCGTGTTAAAAAGACAGGGTAATAGTACTACGCTTGCCACTTTATTGGTGCTGTTAGCAAAGCAGCTAGATTTACCTTTAGATGCCGTATTACTGCCAGGGCAAACGGTGTTGCGTAGCTTATTGAATGATAAAATCAGTTACTTTGATCCATTAACAGGTAAAGAGCTAAGTCGACATCAATTACACTCTTTAGTGCGTGGCGAGCTTGGTAATGCGGCGAAATTGAAGCCGAGCCATATTAAGCCTGCCACGTTAAAGCGTTTAATTAGCCGTATGCTTCATGAATTAAAAGCAGGTTGTATTGTTAGCCAAAAATATGAGCAGGCAATGGAATGCTGTAATTTATTGTTGCAATGGCATCCTGACGATGTGCACCTTAACCGGGAACGTGCTTTTATTGCTCAGCAATTAGGCTGTATAAAAGTGGCTATGTCAGATCTGCAGCATTTTATTGATAATAGTCCGCATGATCCTGTCATTGAATTGGTTAAAATGCAGTTAAAGGAACTTAGCCAACATTCACAAATTTATCATTAACAAATCAGGCTCTTTTGAGCCTGATTTGTTATGATATCCTCCTTTTAATATACAGAGGTACCAATACCTGTATTTGAAAAGGACGTGGTTTTAGCATGTCACTCTTTTATCATTTGGTGTTTGCAATTTGTTGTCAGCATCTCGCCTTGATAAAAGTGTGGTAAAGCCACATACAGTTAAGTATGAAGCCAGTTTACAATAAAATATCAACTGACTTTATTGGCTAAATAATCTTATTTCACCCATATGGTGATTATTGTTTAGCCATTAGAATAAAAATAAACAGTAAAAAAATAATAAAATAATTTAAGCGAAAATCGCTTTTACACTGCATTTGCAAGGGAGAGAATTGCATGACGACGTCTGCACTGGTCACGAATGACGCCACCGCACTGGGTTTGCTCGCTGCCATTTTGGGTTTTGTATTTTACACTAGTTCTTCGCCACATCCTTTTTGGCAAAAATTCTATAAGTTTATACCTGCACTGTTATTGTGCTACTTCTTGCCCTCTCTACTGAATACATTTGGGGTTGTTGACGGTCATGCATCGCAATTGTATTTTGTTGCATCGCGCTATCTTTTACCTGCATGCTTAGTGCTACTAATTCTCAGCGTTGATTTAAAGGCTATTTTAGGTCTGGGGCCTAAAGCCGTCATCATGTTTTTAACTGGTACTGTCGGTATTGTTATTGGTGGGCCGATTGCTTTGTTACTGGTTTCATTTATCGACCCTACGCTAATTGGTAACAATGGCCCAGACGCGGTTTGGCGGGGAATGACAACACTTGCGGGTAGCTGGATTGGTGGTGGAGCTAACCAAGCTGCTATGAAAGAAATTTATGATGTTGGCGGTGAAATATTTTCTGTGATGGTGACTGTTGATGTGATTGTCGCCAATATTTGGATGGCAGTGCTATTATTTATGGCATCTAAAGCCAAAGAGATTGATGCTAAAACGGGCGCAGATACCCGTGCCATTGAAGTGCTTAAAGCTAAGGTTGAAAAGTATCAGGCAGAAAATGCTCGCATTCCTAGTCAACGCGATTTAATGATGATCGTTGCTGTTGGTTTTAGTATTACCGGTTTTGCCCATTTGGCTGCTGACTTTTTAGGGCCGTTCTTTGAAACCAATTATCCATGGACTGCAGATTACAGTTTAACGTCAAAGTTTTTTTGGTTAGTGGTGATAGTGACGACAGTCGGCTTAGCTATGTCATTTAGCCCTGTGAGGCACTTAGAAGCAGCAGGCGCATCTAAAGTGGCAACAGCATTTTTATACATCTTAGTTGCGACTATTGGTTTACATATGGATGTGACTAAAATAATGGATACCCCCATTTACTTTTTAGTGGGTATTGTATGGATGCTGGTACACGCAGGATTTATGCTCTTAGTCGCTAAATTAATTAAAGCGCCATTGTTTTATATGGCGGTAGGCAGTCAAGCTAACGTTGGTGGTGCAGCTTCTGCGCCGGTCGTGGCTGCAGCATTCCATCCAGCTCTCGCCCCGGTTGGGGTATTACTGGCAGTATTAGGTTATGCATTAGGTACTTACATGGCTTGGCTATGTGGTCAGTTTTTACAAATTATTGGCGCGTAATTCGCTAAGAAGGTTAAATGAATCAGAAAATCATTGAATTAGCTAATGGCATTGAAGTTGCCAACGATAAACCCTTTGTTTTATTTGGTGGCATGAATGTGCTTGAATCGCGTGACTTAGCCATGTCGATAGCTGAACACTATGTTGAAGTGACCCAAAAATTGGGTATTCCATATGTGTTTAAAGCTTCTTTTGATAAAGCGAATCGTTCATCCGTTCATTCATATCGTGGCCCAGGTATGGAAGAAGGTTTGAAAATTTTTGAAGAAATTAAGCGCACCTTCAATGTCCCTATCATTACCGATGTGCATGAAGTGTATCAATGTAAACCTGTTGCCGAAGTGGTTGATGTGATCCAGTTACCAGCATTTCTAGCTCGTCAAACTGACTTAGTGGTTGCTATGGCAGAGACTGGCGCCATTATTAATGTGAAAAAACCGCAGTTTTTAGCACCACATGAAATGCGTCATATCGTTAAAAAGTTTAACGAAGCGGGTAATGATAATATTTTACTTTGTGAACGTGGCAGTTGCTTTGGTTATAATAACTTAGTTGTTGATATGCTGGGTATGGACGAAATGAAGCAATCTGGTTATCCGGTGATATTTGATGCAACGCATGCGCTGCAGCGTCCCGGTGGCAGAACCGATTCAGCTGGCGGGCGTCGTGCTCAAGCGACAGAACTGGCCAGAAGTGGTATGGCGTTAGGTATTGCGGGATTATTTATCGAGGCGCATCCTGATCCTGACAACGCTAAATGCGATGGTCCATGTGCTTTACCATTACATCAATTAGAAAATTATCTCTATCAAATGAAAGCGGTTGATGATTTAGTTAAATCGTTTGATTATATCGATACCAGTAAGTAATCTACTATCTAAAGCCCTGAACATTCAGGGCTTTTTTATAGATAAATGCACAAGGACGAATAGGTAATGTGGATAGCTTTTACGGTACTTGCCGCTTTTATGCAGGCTTGGCGCAATGCATTTCAAAGCCAATTAAGCCAAGAGGTTAACATTGCTGGTGTCACATTGGCCCGCTTTATCTGGGCTGGTCCTATAGCGCTTTTTTATCTATTCAGTTTGTATCAGTGGCAACCCACTGAGATCCCCTATTTTAATTTCTCTTTTTGTCTATTTGTGATTGGTGCATCTTTGATGCAAATCTTGGCCACAGGTTTGATGGTTAAACTGTTTAAAATGCAAAATTTTGCGGTCGGGGCAGGGCTGGCAAAAAGTGAGGCATTGGTCGCGGCAATTTTAGGCGTGTTGTTCTTTGGCACCCAGTTGACTTTACTCGGTTGGTTGGGCGTGGTTATAGGCGGTATCGCCATTATGCTATTAAGTGCTAAGCAAGGCTTTAAGCAGTTATCCATCAAAACAGTATTACTTGGTTTAGCCTGTGGTAGCGCTTTTGCGTTGACGTCGCTGTGGGTACGAGAAGCTAGCTTACAACTTGATGCGCCTTTCCCTCATGGTGCTGCTTGGGTATTGTTGGCGGTGATCAGCTTGCAAACGCTTTTACTGGTTGGATATTTGTTGGTTTATGACAAACTGACGTTAACTGATTTATTTAAACGGCCTAAATTAACTTTACTGATCAGTATAACCAGTTGTATTGGCTCAATAGGTTGGTTTACGGCAATGTCTTTACAGGCTGTACCCTATGTAAAAACACTTGGGCAAATAGAGGTGTTCTTCATGATGTTGATCGCCAGTTTTTGGCTTAAGCAAAAGGTGAAAGTGAACGATATGCTGGGGTTACTGCTGATTGCCGTTGCGGCAATTTTAGTCATGTGGAATTAGCTTTATTGCTGATATTTTGTTTCAAGGCTTTTTATACGCTGTAAATTAAGAGTATTGGCCGGCACATTAATATTATGGTGCGTACCTCGAGCGACAATGTAACCGCTAATATAGTCAATTTCAGTTTGACGCTGATGATAAATGTCTTGGTACATTGAAGACAGATTATTACTGGTTAGCGTTATCACTTGATAAACAAGTTCATGGCAAGCAAGATCATCAAGTTCAACATTATCGGCTTTAGCGACGATAATGCATTCTGTAATAATCTGCGTAATTTCGGCTTTATATTCATCATTTGCTAATTGACCATTTTTGCACTGATAAAATGCGGTTAGTGGGTTAATGGCGCAATTTATGACGAGTTTTTGCCATAAAGCACTAAGAATATGATCATGCCAACTGGCATTAGGGATCGCCTCTAAAATAGCTTCTTTAAGTGGTTGTTTAAGTGCTAATCCTGAATAATGACCTAGGGTTGTTTGCCCTATACCAGTATGAGTAATTTGCCATTTAGCCGAGCGAAGAGCCCCTTGAGAGGTTGTTGCTAAACTTAACCCCATTTGCGGATAATCTGATAGTTTTCGGGCTAAAGAGATATGAGGCCCCATGCCGTTGTGTAATAAGATAATATGGCAGTTTTGTGCCAGCGTTGGTAGTAAGGCATCGATCAGATCATCAACTTGATAGGCTTTTACGCACACAATAATGACATCAAGTTTTTTGATTTTAGGGGTGTGTTGCCCAAGTACCGTAATCATTTTGTGCTGAACAGCATGATTTATATTGGTAAAAAATAAGGTTTGCTGCTGCGATTCGGATTCGCGGCAAATTAATTGTACCGAGAGTTTATTCGGTAGGGGTGATGTACTTGTTGATAATTGCTGGAATATTAATTGCCCAATAGCACCAGCACCAACGACGCCAATTCTATGTTTTGTCATCAGAATTGGGCCGATTACTTAGGGTGACTAGACTTAGCTTTAAGCTTTTTATATTGCACAAAGCTGAAGTTAAGTAGGTAAAACAACACTATTCCTGCTAAATCAGCGATAACATCACCAATTGAAGCACTGCGATAAGGTAATCTGGATTGAACAATTTCAATTAACATGGCATAGCCAGCCAATACCCCGAACAAATAATACCATTTGGGTTTAAATGCATAATGCGCCAGGAATGCTAAGCCGAAGAAACTACCTAAGTGGCCAACTTTATCCATATGTTGGAACGTTTGCGGATAATTAGGTTTTGAGAAAACTAAGTAGCTGGTTACTAAAACCGCTACCAGTAACGCTAGCTTAAAAAAGTTCCGATAATTTATCACAAGTGTTACATCTGCCTTGAGGCTTAGCAAAAATTTGCCCCATCATAAGAAAACTCGTGCTTAAAGTCATCTATATTCCGTGTCTATCTCGCCTAAAAGCCCATTATTGCGTTAAAATAGATTAAATTTCCCCAGTTTTAGTTAAGGTTTCTTATGCCATCAATGGATATTGTGTCTGAAGTTAAAAAAGAAGAAGTGCGCAATGCAGTCGATAATACTAAACGTGAATTAGACACGCGCTTTGATTTTCGAGGCAAAAATGCCAATGTTGAGCTTAAAGATTTAGTGGTTACATTATCTGCTGAAGATGAATTTCAGTGTAAACAGTTAGTTGACATGTTACGCATGCAATTAAGCAAACGCGATGTTGATCCCGCCTCAATGGAGGTGGATGAAAAAGCGGTTCACAGTGGTAAAACTTTTTCCTTAAAAGTGAAATTTAAAGAAGGTATTGAAGCATTAACGGCTAAAAAATTGGTTAAGCTGATTAAAGATAGCAAATTAAAGGTGCAGGCAGCCATTCAGGGTGACAGTATTCGAGTCACTGGTAAGAAGCGTGATGATCTGCAAGCTGTTATGCGTATCGCCCGTGAATCTGAATTAGACCAACCTTTCCAGTTTAATAACTTTAAAGACTAGCGGCTGTTGATCTTTTTCGGTGAAATATTGTGCGAGAAAAAACGAATTAAGCATGTAGAGTGGAGTGCAGCCTAGCAACATAGTAAAATTCACTCAACACAGTTTAATTCGTTTTTAGCTGAATCCCTCAGACTGCGTTTGTTGGCAATTTTTACGGCGTGATATATATATCAAGAAGAATAATTGAATTGCAAAGCCCCAACCTTGTATAAATGGTCAATAATTTGCTATCAAAACGAGCTTGAAAGACCAATAGACCCTAGCTTGGGCGCTAAACAAAAAAAACCGACCATTAAAGTGTCGGTTTTTATGTTCTAGCTTTCAATAATACAAGGCTACTTTATGATCATTAAGTCAGCTTTTCGCTTGCCACTAGCGGATTGAAGTTAGATTGTATCTTCATAAAGCCGAGTCATAAATTTCACTAAAATTGTGGCGTTTACACCGTATTATTTCTTATCTGACTCCTGCTCATTTTCAGCTTCAGTTTTAGCTTTAGCTTTAGCTTCAATGCGTTGTTCTTCTATGATGTTGGCTCTATTAAGTAAGCTTATCAATAACAATACCGGAAAGCCGATTAAACTGGCTGCGATAAAAAAGTTTACATAACCAAATGCATTGACGTACTCCCCTGAAAACCCAGCAATAAATTTGGGGAATAAAATCATAATCGATGACAATAACGCATATTGAGTTGCGCTATAACCGCTGCTGGTTAATTTTGATAAATAGGCAATAAAGGCTGCAGTTGCAATGCCGGCACTAAAATTGTCCACCGAAATAGCAAAGGTTAAAAATGATACGTTGTAACCAATGTGGGCTTGCCACGCAAACAATAAATTGGTTAAGGCAACTAGTAAGGCTCCTAAAAACAGAATCCGCATCGTGCCGTATTTCATCACTAAAATGCCACCCGCCCCTGCTCCGAGTAAGGTCATGATTAAACCGTATACTTTACTTAAAAAAGCGATTTCTTCTTTGCTAAAACCCATATCCACATAAAACACATTGGCCATAACGCCCATGACAATATCGGAAATTCGGTAGCAGGATATCAGCAACAATATCAAAATGGCCGTTTTGCCATAACGTCTAAAAAAATCACTAAATGGCAACACACTGGCGCTGTAGATCCATGCAAAAGCCTTAGCAACTTTATCAGGATAACGCTCAGAAAAGTGCAATTGTAGCAAGCGCTCTTCTTCATCGGCTTCTTTAGTATCAACAAGCGGCTCTTTGGCAAACAATGCTGTTATCAGACCGACTCCCATTAACAACGCCATAATGAAATACGCAGTTTGCCAAGATTCAAGATTGTATCCTTGATTATCTGACGATACCCAAGCAGCAATAGTTAGTGCACCTGCGGTGGCGACGATCATGGCGCTGCGATAACCAACCTGATAAGCGGCTGCTAATGCAGCTTGCATTTTTTCAGGGGCTGACTCGATTCTAAATGCATCAATAACAATATCTTGGGTAGCAGAAGCAAAAGCTAATAGCAGGGCACAAAGGGCAAGTCGTTCTAGATCCTCTAAAGGATCACTCATCGACATGCCTATGATCGAGCCAATTAAGCACAGTTGGGCGAAGATCATCCATCCTCGACGCCTGCCAAAAAAAGCGGTAAATATAGGTAACGACATGCGATCAACTAACGGCGACCAAGCCCATTTGAAGGCATATGTTAGTGCTATCCAGCTAAAGTAGCCAATGGCAGCCCTATCAACACCAGCCTCTCTTAACCAAAAGCTTAAGGTTGAAAAAACTAGCATTAACGGTAAGCCCGCTGAAAAGCCAAGCAATAATAAAATAAGTACCCGTTTATGATAATAAACAGCAACTAGGTCACGACAACGACTTAATATATCCGACATGAATTCAAGACTAAAGAGGCAATAGGGCTAGCTTACGGGGTGTGATTGAATGGTTCAAGCCATTGATTATTAATTTAGCTTAAATCAATGGCTCGTTGTTGTGAGTGAGTATCAAAAGTGGCGTGTTGTTATTATAACCGTACCCAAATGGCTAGGGCCGAACACCGACACAACTTTGTGGAAACGTACCGCCAATATTGATGTAATCGCAACATTCATTCACTTGGCTGCGTAGCAATTGATTACCTCGAAGTGCCCAATCAGGCCATTTGTCGAAGCAATGTAATAAATACCAAAATACGGTTTCAGTGTCAGTTTGTGGGCATTCCATCGCAGGGGAAATCTCTGTTAAGTGTTGCCACTCTTCAAGAACATCCCACATGTAAAGTTGAATTTCTTTATATTCTAGTTGGTTATCTAAGAAGGCTTTACCGTAAAAAGCCAGTTGTGGTGCTTTAGTTTCAATAAAATCGTTAGCTGTCATATGAACGTCCTTGAAATGAATGCGTGTAGGAAACAGCATGTAAACTACCTTTAGAGTATAGACTTAAAAGTGTAAATCGATAGGCAAGGACTGAAAAATTAATCTTTGTTAAAACTAGGTAGATTAACGAATTAATTTAATAGGTTACAGATGGAAAAAAGATTTAAAGCGGTGATAGCAATAAAAATAACAATAAAGAAAGTAAGGTTTTTGTCGATAGCGCATTTTTCGGAATAGGAATGCGCTATCGAGTGACATAAAGCGGATCAATTTTAGTGAAATAATGACTATCGAGCTAATGATTTAACGTGCTAACAAGGTCGCTTTATTTAAAATAACCTGATTAACAGGAACATCAGGCCAGTTTAAGGTTTTATTATGCTCCGTTGGAACTAAAGATATGGCCTCTAGTACGTCCATACCTTCAACTACCTCACCAAATACCGTATATCCCCAACGACGTTTTGACGGATCCAGTTTTTTGTTGTCACCAACATTGAAATAAAATTGACGAGTGGCTGAGTGCGGGTCGTTATCGCGTGCCATCGCAATTGTGCCTAATCCATTAGATAAACCATTTCCAGACTCATTAACAACAGCATCAGTGGAAGGAAGCTCTGCTAATGCAGGCGTTAATCCACCACCTTGTACAACAAACTCAGCAATCACTCGGTGAAAAATAGTGTTGTTATACTCACCTTTTACCACATAAGTCAGAAAGTTATCCACTGTTCTGGGAGCTCTAGTACGGTCTAGTTCAACAACAATTTTACCCATAGAGGTGTCAAATGCTACTTTGGGATAAAGCGTATCGGGTTGAATATCAACGGCGGCTTGAGCATGACTCAAGCTGATAAGCACAATTGCGACAACTGCGATAATGGCATTTAATCTAGCAAACATGGGTATTCCTTTTCTTATATTTGATGTCAGCGTTTATCTATTGAATGTTTATCCGTTAATTATTTAAGAACTGATGCAGTTCATCATCATTTAGAATTTCTGTAGTTAATTTATCGATTAATTTGTTAATGTCTAATTCGATTGTGGCGAAGTCAGGACTAAATGCACCTTTGAGATAGCCATTTCCACTAAAGCTTTTGGTAAATTCTTGGCGTGAATTAGTCGCCTTCACATTAATAACCAGACGCGTTTTAGCTTCGTAATTCATAGTGTTATCTGTTACATCTGTCAGTAAATATTCCAGCTGGAATTGCACTTGCTTACTTGCCGCGGGATCAATCACATAACCCGCTTTTCGCATGCCAGCACGAAACAAAGCATCAAGTTGCACTCGAACAGGTTCACTGGCACTGACTAATCTAGGTGGCTTTGGCGCTTGATCAAATTGAACAATAAAGTTTTTTGAGCGAGTATCAACCATTTCAAAACTGATAGCCGTGTCATTGTTGGTATGCAAACTTACTGCGCCCAGAGTGGGATTTAATGCAATGTGAGTGGGCTCGTTGCTAGCACAAGCGCTTAATAACAGAATGCTCAATACAGTTGGAATTATTTTTTTCATGGTGAGTTTAAAAATCATTGTGTTAACAAATACAGATGCCTAAAGGATACCAGAAATCTTTCTTTTTAACAGGGCTGGAATTGTCTTAGGTTGGCTTTATGTTGATTGACAATCGGCATTGATCAGGTCAAGTTAACAGCAATAATGATGTTAATGGTATGGATGTATTATGCAGCTTGTGCAACCGCAACTGGCTCCGGTAAATTTAATCGGCCCTGATGGCCAACCTACTTTTGGTTTATTTGATGGCAGCGTTGAAAACCTCAATGTAAAGGCGTTTAAGTACCATAACGAAATGGACAAACCTGCATCGGTAATGGCAAAGCATTTTGATTTTAAACAGTTTCAATTTGTGAGTATTGTTACTCAACGGTATATTTTAGGCTTGGCAATCGCGGATATTCGTTATGCTGCGTCGAGCTTTTGTTATCTTTATGACATTAAATCGAATCGTTTAGTGCAGTCTGAGTGGTTAAGACCATTTGGCTTAGGTTGCCGGTTAAGTGCATCGCCTCAAAATGGGATAGCTAGGGTTGGCAGTAAGCTGCATCATTTCCAGTTTGAAATTAAAGAGGGTCATTGGCACGTCAATATTATGCTAACTAATATTCAAGCCAAACTGACCTTGTCTGCTCCGCCATTGAGTTTACCGCTGAGCTTATCAACTCCAACGGGTTATAACGGCTGGACCTATACCCAAAAACACAATGCACTAACAGTTGCTGGTGAGCTGACCATTTTTAGTGAGCCACAACCATTACAACATGCTTTGGCAAGTTATGATTTTTCAGCAGGTTACATGCGGGCGAAAACGGCCTGGCGGTGGGCTTCGATAAACGCTATGACGCCGCAAGGTACTATAGGATTAAACTTAGCGGCAGGTGTAAATGAAACTGGAAATACTGAAAATGTGATGTGGGTGAATGGTCAACGGCATTTTTTAGGTGCTGCTAACTTTATGTTTAATCGTCATATTAGTGATGATTTTTGGCAAATAACCACAAATGATGGCCAAGTTGATTTAACCTTTAGATCACTTAATTGCCGTAAAGAAAAACTAAACCTCGGATTTATAAAAAATAACTTCCGCCAATATATCGGGTATTACAGCGGTGTGTTGACTGATAATAACGGTAAAAGATATCAATTGCATAATCAACTCGGATTAGCGGAAGACCATTTTGCAAAATGGTAATGAAGTTTTACTTTACGGATAATGAACGGAACACTAAATGAATTTTGATTGGCTGATATCTCACCCTGAAGTGCTGTTGTTAGTGCTTGCTCCGCTATTTTTTGTGTGTATTTTGCTTGAATGGCTTGTTCGAAATCGTTTACCTGCCAGCGCGCAATACCATGGCGTTGAAGTAATGTGTAACTTTGCACTTGCGGCAATGCATCAACTTGCCGACCTGCTTAGCGGATTATTGATTGCCAAGCTGTATTTGTGGCTGTTTGATTGGCGCTTGTTTGATATACAAATGACATTGGTGAGTTTTATCGTTTTGCTAATAGCACAAGATTTTTGTTATTACTGGTTTCACCGTGCAAGTCATCGCATTCGCTGGATGTGGGCAGCACATGTTGTGCATCACAGCTCAGAAACCATGAATTTCAGCACTGCGTTTAGACAAAGCCTAATGTATCCATTAGCGGGTATGTGGCTGTTTTGGTTGCCACTTGTCATTATAGGCTTCGACCCTAACTGGGTTGTGTTTGCGGTATTGCTTAATTTAGGTTTGCAATTTTTTGTGCATACTCAAGCCGTTAAGTCATTAGGTGTTATTGAGTACATTTTTAATACCCCGTCTCATCATAGGGTGCACCATGGGCGTAATCCGCAGTATATTGATAAAAATTACGCTGGTGTGTTAATCATTTGGGATAAGATATTTGGCACATTTGAGCCAGAAGTTGCCACGGTTGAATATGGCATCACTAAGCCTGTTAATAGCCTGAACCCTATCACAGTAACATTCGCAGAATGGCGAGATTTACTGACTGACCTTAAAGATCCTAAATTAAGTGGAAGGCAGAAAGTTAAGCTGTTGTTTTCACCGCCGCAAACTGCTCGCTCACTTGAAAATGAACCTGCTGATAGAGAGCAACAGGTATAGCGTTTACAGGCGAAAGAGTGAATTACTCGGTCGCTTATTGTTTAATCGCCTGCAAAATAACGAACTTACCGTTTGATGCTATAGTGGTGCAATTTTTAAAAATACGTTTTATTTTAACGTGATAGGCTAAATGGCGATTACCTACTATGTGTAACACGCCGCCTGTTGACAGTTTGCGATATGCATCTAAGAACATCTGCCAGGCAATATGATCTGTTATGGCTTCACCTTGATGGAAAGGAGGATTGCACAACACTAGGTCGGGAGTCTCATCACCAAGATTGGTTAAGCAATCATCCCAGTGAAACTCAGCTTTTGCTTGAAGTTGATTTGCATGATAGTTAATCCGACTTGATTCTACCGCCATTTCTGAGTCATCAACAAAGTGGATAGTTGCATTAGGGTGTAACTGCGCAGCACGTAAACCCAAAATGCCATTACCACAGCCTAAATCAACGATATTACGGTATTCACCTTTTGGCATATTATCTAACATAAATCGCGCCCCAATATCGAGCTTGTTAGCCGCAAACACGTTAGTAAGGTTATCAATCGTTAAGTTTAACTCTTCTACATTCCAGCTTATCTTTTTAGGTAATTCACGCTCAAACCCATCACTAATACAGGTAATAATACGCGTTTTCTTCCAGGTTAAACTTGCTGACGCCGGCCCTAAATTTTTGGTAATCAACTCAATAATTGTTTTGTTAATTGATTTGGCTTTAGCGCTAATTAACACTTGTACGCCCTTTGGCAATACATGTGACAGGCGCTGTAATTGATGGGCGAAGTAACTTAAGTTTTTAGGTAACTTCATTAACACCAGTTGAATATTGCTCGGCAGTAATTCTCGGCTATTAAAGTTGTTGATATGGGCATTACTGAGTTGGTTAGCGAGTAAGTTTTGTTGCGCACCTAACAAACTGGTTTTTGCGTCTGTTTCAACCATTAACGGCCAATTTGGATTGATTGCAGTTAATGCACACTGAAGGGCACCGAAGCTGTCATTAATAATCGCAGTATTGACAGGTTCTAGCTGCAGCTCAAGCAGATGTTTCACAAGGTGCTCGTCGCCAGCATCCCATGCCTGCAGATTAGATTCTTGCTGTTTAGGGTAACGAAATAGTGAAAGTACGATACCTTGGCAGGAGAATTGGCTAGCAGTCATAAATTTACCCAGAAGTTTATAGCATTAAAGCCGCTAATTATCTCAGTTCAAGCGTAAGATTGAAATCAATTAATGCCATCTTAAAGTGATATGCTGACAGTTAAGTTTCAAGTTAACCTAGTTAGTTAAGCGTATCTTCGTGGTTAAATGCTAGCGCTCATTTTATTCAAGCTACGAGCCTACTTTATTGTTTACGCCAAAATATCTTAAGCTGATTACGATAATCTTGGCAGCGAATGGATAGTGAGGTTACTTTTCTAATATTGCGTCGAGAATTTTAAATAAGGCAAACCTCATGCAACCAAGCCTTGCAATAGGGCGTGTGCTTACTGAGGTTAGCCATTAATAAAATAGGCTTAGATGAAAAACTGATAATCAGCGGATACAGATATGACTATTTGCTAGTCTATGTAAATTGTGCGTAAGATAAATAAATTAATACAGATTAAACAAAGGATTGATATGAAAGGTGCAGGTGGAACATCCGGTGGAATTGGGTCATTTTTTATTGGTTTGGTTATGATGTGTGGTGGTTTTTATATGCTGTTAAAAGCGATTAAGGTCACTAGCTCATTTGGTTTTAGTCATAGCCTTTATAGTGTTGGCGGCATGAACCTAACAAGTGGGATGATTATGATCCCGTTTATGTTTGGTGTTGGGTTGATGTTTTATAATGCGAAAAATATTTTTGGCTGGATTCTCACTTTTGGGTCTTTAGTTGGGCTTGTTTTTGGCGTTATAAGCTCAATTAATTTTCGTTTTACTCATATGAGTGCATTCGACTTGATCGTTATTTTAGTCTTGAGTGTGGGCGGTTTAGGGATATTTTTACGCTCGTTAAAAGCAATCGATAAGAACTTGCCAGGTTAACAAACACATTATTTGGTCGTTAATTCAATAAGCAGCGGTTGCATAGCTTTACTCAATGAGGGCTATTGATAATACATCCACAATAAGGTGTTTTGTTGTTACTATCTGGTTAACTTAGTTTTTAGCGGATTATTAAATTGACTCTTATCACCACGAAGGCACAGTCGGTTGACGCTTCGTCGCACACTTCATCCTATCGCGTTCTCCCTTGGATTATGAGTTTCCTGCGTCCTTATAAAGTGAAGGTCTTCGCAGCTGTTGTGTTTTTGTTTATAGGGTCGCTTGCCTGGTTGTCGCTGGGACAAGGGGTAAAGTTGATGGTTGATGAGGGATTTATTGCCGATAATGCCGCCCGCTTAAATGAAATTATTTTACTCATTGTTGCTATCACTATCGTCAGTGCATCGGCAGTATTTTGTCGATTTTATTTGATGACTTGGTTGGGCGAACGGGTTAGCGCCGATATTCGATTAAAAGTCTATTCACACTTGCTTACGTTATCACCGTCATTTTTTGCATCCCAACGTACGGGTGAGGTTATTTCTCGTTTTACTGCAGACAGTACCTTGCTTCAAAGTGTTGTTGGCTCAAGTTTATCAATGGCATTACGTTCGTCTGTTACCGTGTTGGGCGGTATTATCATGATGGGGTTTACCTCGGTAAAACTGACCGGATTAGTATTGTTGGCGGTGCCGCTAGTATTAGGGCCTGTGGCTTTTTTTGGTAATAAGGTGAGGCGTTTTTCACGAGAAAGCCAAGATAAGGTTGGTGATCTTGGTGCTTATATTGATGAAACGCTTCATGAAATACATACAGTACAAGCCTATACCCATGAAGCTGAAGATAACGTGGCTTTTGCTACTCGGGTCGAGGCAGTCATGAGTGTGGCTAAAGGGCGAATAAAGTATCGTGCATTGCTAATTTCAACAGTGATGCTGTTAAGCATTTCGGCGATTGCTTTTGTAACATGGGTTGGCGCGCAAGATGTCATGTTAGGAAACATCTCTGCAGGTGAGCTTTCTGCTTTTATGTTTTATGCCGTAATGGTGGCAGGCGCTGTGGCAACAATTAGTGAAGTGTTCAGTGAAATTCAACGGGCATCAGGCGCCACCGAGCGTTTAATTGAATTAAGTCAGGTACCTAAAGATATTATTGAGTTGGCACAACCGCAGCAGTTAATGGGTAAAACACATGGTGCATTATCTCTATCTGAGTTAGTGTTCGCTTACCCATCAGAGCCCAGTAATGCAGTGATAAATCATTTAAATGTGGAGATTAAAGCCGGTGAACGAGTGGCTTTAGTCGGCCCTAGTGGTGCAGGGAAAAGCACCTTATTTGAGTTGCTATTACGCTTTTATCAACCTAAGTCGGGGTTAATATCATTAGATGGGATTGATATTGCCAATTTGTCTTTATCACAATTGCGTCAGCAATATGCTTTAGTTCCTCAAGAGTCGGTAATTTTCGCTGCGAGTGTGTTTGAAAATGTCAGTTATGGACGAATTGATGCGACAGCCGAGGAAGTCAAGCAGGCCTGTATTGCGGCAAAAGCTGATGAGTTTATTGTTGATTTCCCACAGGGCTACGAAACCTATTTAGGTGAGCGAGGAGTGCGTTTATCTGGAGGGCAAAAGCAACGAATTGCGATTGCCAGAGCTATTTTGGCGGATAGGCCGGTTTTATTGTTAGATGAAGCCACAAGTGCACTTGATGCGGTGAGTGAAGTTAAGGTAAAGCAAGCGCTAGAGACATTAATGCAGGGGCGTACTACATTGATTATTGCTCACAGGTTAGCCACTGTGATTAACGTTGATCGTATTTTAGTGTTAGACAAAGGTCAGTTAGTTGCAGCGGGGACCCACAATCAACTTTTGCAATCGAGTGAGCTTTATCGCGAGTTTGCTAATTTACAATTATTGTCAGAGCAGCCTGAAACCTAATTACGCTTTGTTGAGTGAACTTTTTGTAAACCAATAGAGTGCTTAATTCGTTTTTATCTCGAACAACACTCCACCCGCAAAGATCAACCTGCCCTAGGTAACTGACCCATAAAAAAAGATGCCTAAGCATCTTTTTTATGGGTTTGAGTGACGGGCTTGGCGTTTCATCAGCCTATTACTGAAGTGTGACTATCCCGAAACCAGAAAAACCGAGTGGCTATTTTCTTAGCTCTCTTCGAAGGATTTTTCCAACGGTGCTTTTAGGTAACTGCTGCGTGAACTCAATAATTCTCGGTACTTTATAAGCGGTAAGCTGGGTACGGCAATAAGCGTTAATGGCTGACTTTGCTGCATCCTGATCTTGGTCTGGATCTTTAAGTACAATTACGGCTTTTACCGCTTCTCCAGAATGATCATCAGCAACACCTACCACAGCACATTCCATAATCAGTTCATGCCCTGAAAGCACATCTTCCACTTCATTGGGATAAACGTTAAAACCAGAAACAATGATCATGTCTTTTTTACGATCGACAATCGAGTGGTAACCATCTTCAGAGGCTATCGCAATATCGCCAGTTTTGAAATAACCATCTTTCGTCATAACCTTGGCTGTTTCTTCAGGTTTATTCCAATAACCAGACATGACTTGAGGACCACTGACGGCCAGTTCTCCCGCTGTGCCCGTAGCGACTTCGTTATCATCCATATCTAAGATTTTAACTTTAGTGTCTAACACGGGTTTGCCAATGGTGCCAAGACGCTGGTGGCCCGGAGCATTTAAACTCACTACCGGTGAGGTTTCAGATAAGCCATAACCTTCAGAAATCATACAACCCGTGGTTTGTTGCCATAAATTGGCCGCCGCACTTGTCAATGCGGTGCCGCCTGAGATTGTAATCGTCATTTTGCTAAAATCGAGTGCTTTAAATTCTGGTTGGTGACACAAACCTATGAAGAGCGTATTTAGCCCCGCAAATCCAGTAAATGGATAAGACTTCATCGTTTTGATTAAACCGCCAACATCACGTGGATTAGGGATTAATACCGAGCAACCACCAGATTCAAAATACAATACAAGATTCACCATAAAAGCATAAATATGATAAATCGGTAATGGCGCGACAAAGATATCCTGTCCCTCTGTCATTGTACTTGCAATTCTTGATTTCACCTGGCCTGAGTTCGCCAACAAATTACGGTGCGTTAGCATAGCGCCTTTGGATAACCCGGTCGTGCCCCCCGTGTATTGCAGTGCAATTAAGTCTTCATGGTTTGGTTTTACAGGTACAAAGGTGTGTTGTTTACCTAACTTCAGCACAGTATTGAACTCTACATTGTTCATCGCCGTCTTAGGTTGCACTTGTGGTGAAATTAGGTCTAAAGCATGGGTAGAAATAACATGTTCAATCGGCGTAGATTTAACCACTTTGGCTAATGATGGTAATAGATCTGATAGCACGACTAATGCCTTTGCTCCCGAATCATTAAATTGATGGATTAACTCGCGCTCGGTATAGAGGGGGTTCGTATTGACGATCACTAAACCTGCACGAATAACGCCATAAGCCGCAATAACAAATTGAGTGATGTTAGGTAACTGGATCGCGACACGATCACCCGGTTTAAGATCAGTGCAGTTTTGAAGATAAGCGGCAAAATCTCGTGACAGTGTTTCTATTTCATTAAATGTGGTGTCTTTGCCCAGGCAAGCATAAGCAGTCTTATTGCCGTATTTGGCACAACTTTTTTCTATTAAATCAACAATTGAGGAATAATTGTTTAGGTCAAGTGTTGAATCTGCATCGTAAGCCATAAAGATCACCTTTTATATTGTAATTATCTTGGGTGTTAAGAAATCAAACGAGTGTTTAGATTAGTGTGTTTTTAGGTTTCAGGTCAATGGAAAACTGCTGTTTTGTGTGATTGTCTTGAGATAAGTATGCCATTGTATTTAAGAGTATTTACTCTATTTAAGATGGAGTTTCATTGACGTTTGGTTCCGCTTTGAATTTAGGCTAAGTCATCGCCAAATGACCAGTAAAGCATCCTGTACTAATACAACTATATAGTTGATTTATTGAGCATATTTAAATAAATATAAGGTAACACTTATGTGTAAATATTTTAATACGCACGTTTGCTGTTGAAATTAACTCAAAATAGTTGAATTATTTTTTATTCTGTTAGGTTGTTGATTTTTGTGTGATTAATTGCTATTTGGTTGTGTTTTGTTCTTTGTTAATTATTAATTCTGTCTATAAATCACCAATAAGTATTAGCATTTGTGTAAATATTGTTATAAAAATGTAGCTGTAATGATGATTTTATCTTTGGGAGAGACGATTTCTCACACAGGATGTGTTTGGAAATAGTCATCAAGCATTAAACAAAATAATAATGACTGAGAACATATAATGACAATTAATCATAAAAGTAAATTCGGTAAAAGCTCATTAAGCTTAGCCGTTTCGATAGCGCTATCTGGTACTTTGTTAAGCTCACAAGCCTTTGCCGCTGAAGAAGAGGCCGTGAGTGAGAAAGTAGAAAAAATTGCGGTAATTGGTTCTCGCTCAGCCCCCCGTTCAGTGGGCGAGTCACCGGTACCGATTGATATTATTAGCAGTGATGATTTAAAGAAAAATGGTTCGACTGACATGATTGACATGTTGGTGACATCAGTGCCTTCTTTTAACTCCCGTGCACAACCTATTAGTGATGCCGCAACATTAGTGCGTCCAGTTAACTTACGTGGCTTGCCTTCGGACAGTACTCTATTACTGGTTAACGGTAAGCGCCGTCATCGTGCATCGGTTATTGCTTTCCAAGGTGGTGGTGTAAACGATGGTGCACAGGGCCCCGATATTTCAGTAATCCCAAGTGCAGCGTTAAAGCAAGTTGAAGTATTACGTGATGGGGCTGCTGCGCAATATGGCTCAGATGCTATTGCAGGTGTAATGAACTTTGTTTTAAAAGACAGTGCTGAAGGTGGCTCAATTTCAGTAAGCCAAGGCGAGTATTATGAAGGCGACGGCGCAGCTACAACGATTGATGGCAATATCGGTTTACCATTAACGGATGACGGCTTTATTAATTTAAGTGCTCAATATAAAACCGCAGATTCGACAAGTCGCAGCGTACAACGTCCAGATGCCGCGGCTATTGCTGCTGGTGGTAATGAGTTCATTCAAAATCCGGCGCAAATTTGGGGTAACCCAGAGTTAAAAGACGATTACACTGTCTTCATTAACGCTGGATTCGATATTAACGATAAACACAGCATATATGCATTTGGTAACGTGTCATCGCGCGAAGCAATTGGTGGTTTCTATTACCGAAACCCACATAACCGTGGCAACGTATACTCTGTTGATGGCGGTGAAACATTGCTTGTCGGTGCAGTTAATGGCGACCAATCTACTTGTGCTGTAGTTCCAGCTAATGTACCGAATGTGTTAGATACCGATGCCTATAAAGCGATGGTAGCAGATCCTAACTGTTTCTCTATGAACCAAATTCGCCCTGGCGGGTATACTCCTCAATTTGCGGGTACGATTGACGATATGTCTTTCTTCGCCGGCGTTAAAGGTGAAATTGCAGAATGGGATTATGATGCCAGTGCGGGTACTGGCTCGAACAAAGCAACCTTCAGTTTACGTAACTCTTTAAACCCTTCTATGGGTCTAGATACGCCTACAGATTTTGAAACGGGTGCCTACGAGCAAGTTGAAACAACTGTTAACTTAGACTTTTCTCGCTTGTTTGATGTAATGAATGGTCTTAACTTTGCGTCAGGTTTTGAATACCGCGAAGAATCTTTCGAAATCACCCAAGGTGAAGAAGCTTCTTGGATAGCTGGTCCATATGCAGATCAAGGTTTCAACATTGGCTCACACGGCTTTAAAGGTTTTGGTCCTGAGTCTGCTGGAAAAAATGATCGTAACAATATTGCTGTTTATACTGATGTTGAAGCTTATTTAGGTGAGAGATGGTTGCTTGGTGCAGCACTTCGTTATGAAGACTTCTCAACCTTTGGCGATACACTGAACTATAAAATCACCGCGCAGTTCTCAGCTACCGATGATTTAGCGTTTCGTGCGTCACACAGTACCGGTTTCCGTGCGCCAACTGTTGGGCAAGAAAACGTCGTTAACACCCAAACCTCTATTGTTAATGGTGATTTAATTCAGACATTTATTGCCCCACCTACCGATCCGCTAGCGGCATTTTATGGTGGCGAAGTGTTAAAGCCTGAAGAGTCAATTAACTATGCTTTAGGTGCTGTTTATCAAAGTGGTGATTTCTTCTTAACCGTTGATTATTATAATATTGAAGTAACAGGTCGTCTTGCTCAATCAAGTCAGATTGAAGTAGAAGCTAAAGATTACGATGCTCTACGAGCTGCAGGTGTTGAGTTCCCTGAACTGATTTCTGCAGTCACTTACTATACCAATGACTTTGATACTACAACTCAAGGTGTGGATATTGTAGGTTCTTATGATACTGAGTTGTTCGCAGGTGACACTAAATTTAGCCTAGCATATGGCTGGACTGATACTAGCGTTGATAAGTTCAATGAAGAAACGACAGACCCAGGTAAAGTACGCCGTTTAGAGGATGGTATTCCTGCACATCGTGGTACTTTGACATGGGGTCAAAATTGGGATGATTTAAGCATGAACTTACGTGCTAATTATTTCGGTGAATATTATGCCACCCACGCTGATGACACTTCTGATTGGGGGTCTGAAATGGCTGACTCAGCAGTGACCTTTGACCTTGAAGTGAGCTACACAGTTATGGATAGTTTAACCTTCTCGGTTGGTGCGAATAATATATTCGACCAAGAAGCTCAGAAGCTAAAAGATGGTACATTAGGTGAGTTAGGTGCTGTTTACTATGAAAGTGGTCCATTTGATTACAATGGTGGCTACTACTACGGTAAAGTAAACTACCGTTTCTAGAAATCGTTCAATGTTTGAATAAAAAGACTGCTGAGGCAGTCTTTTTTATTGCTGCTGATGACAAGTGTTAATCAATAATTTGGTCAATCAAAGTAGATTTCATTGTTCTGTAAAAAACCTCAACTCGCTTAATAGATGGGCTAAATAAGCTGAATTCAATAGATTTAGCTAATTTTGTAGCAAACTTTTCATTTTTGGAATCAAGACACATTAACACCTCAATAGCTGGCCTATTGCACGTTAATGAAACGCAGCTAGCAAGGCAATCTGCTGTTTTGTTGGCGTTTATTTCCCCGAGTTGAGGTTAAATATCATGATCAAAGCGTAGAGGAGTAATATCAAAGCTAATTTTACCGTTGCGTTAATTCTAACGGCAGATAACAAGGTCACTTTACAAGGTAACTTTAGGTGTGGCAAAAGAGACGTTTAATCACCTTTTGGATGGTAGGCAGAGCTTTAAAGGTTCACTCATTCAATGAATAATGAACAAACCTTTAATCTTTTGGCCTGCAGTGTTGCGCAAAGAAAGTATCAAATTCGACATTGCACTCAATATGAACTCTGGTGAAAAGATTGATATTATTTGTTCATCATAGCTAGCGCTTGATAAACATGAGTGATAGCAAGCTCTCTAGGGAGTTCGATACCTTGGGGGTAGGCTGGGCCATAGACTTTATTATACGGAGTGCCCGCAGCGCCCTGAATACCCATGTACTGTTCGATCACACTATCAGCTTCTGACCAGTTACCTTGCATAAGCACAATATTGTCTGCCAATAGGGTATTCACCACTTGCTCTCGATGCAGAACGTTAGCTTTATTGGCTTGACAAGGGACACACCAATCAGCCGTAATATCCACAAAAACTGTATACCCTTGTTCTACATAGGGAGCAATTTTTTCCGGCGTTAATGGTTGCCAATGCAGTTTTTGATACGCATTATAATTTTCGCCTCTATGGACAAAGGCAATGATACTCGCAAGGCAGATGGCTAACCCTCCAAGTACTACAATCACAGCCATTGGGATCGCTTTACCTTTGTATTTTGCAAACAATAAACCCGCTATAGCCAGCATTAATAAAATGAGCAATAAAGACGCGATAATGGACATAATAATACTTATTGAGTAAATAGAGGGGTTAGCATATCAAGATTTACTTAATTTGGTGTTAATGTCATTTATTATTTTAACCTCAATTGTGACTAATCGATGAATGAACGAAATGAAAAGCGAGTATTTATATGATGAAAATCAGACGCTAAACTCGGGTATAATCATGCGAAGTTAAGCGTTAATAGTGAACCTGTTGTAAGTTTTCTTAAGTAAATAATTCACTGATATAAGGTACAAATAGCTGTTTAATATGTTTTGATTAATCAGCATTGAGTTTGTTGTACTTTCACAAATTGAAAAATAACTAAGGGGAAGTATGAGTTTTACTACGTGGCTAGGTTTGCTGGCTATATGTTGTTTGGGAGCTATGTCACCAGGGCCGAGTTTAGCTATGGTTGTGAGGCACACGCTTGGTGGTAGCCGCTTGCACGGTATTGTTTGTGCCTGGGCACATTCTATTGGAATTGGTGTTTATGCCTTAGTCACATTACTTGGTTTAGCTGTAGTACTGAAAGCCTCACCATTATTATTTAATGGCATCGCGCTTGTAGGCGCTTTATATCTTGCTTGGATAGGAATTCAAGCTTTGCGGTCAAAAGGTGGAATGCAGCAAAAACTGCAAGCTGGCACTAAAACCAGTTTATGGACAGCAGCTCGAGATGGCCTAGCTATTTCAATATTCAACCCAAAAATATTATTATTCTTTTTAGCTTTATTTAGTCAGTTTGTTTTGGCTGCTGAAAATATAACCGGGCAAACGTTAATTGTACTAACCCCTTTAGTTATAGACGGGCTGTGGTATACGTTAATTGCTATTGTGTTATCCCATTCAGCTATATTACCCAAACTGCGTGAAAAGGCCTTGTGGATCGACAGGTTATCAGGTGTCGTGTTAATTGCATTGGCCTGCAGAGTGATAATAACTATTTTTTAGCGTTAGTTTTGTTTGAGTCGATTTAAGAAACAAAAAAGCCATCATTACGATGGCATTTTTGTTTCAAAGATAAAATGATTCTAGTTCTTGAATACTTGAACACTGTCATCTTTTACTGGTTCTTGCTCAGGGTTACTGACTGGGGGATGTTTAATGTGGTCGTCTAAATTTTCATTGAGCATTTCTTTAAATTCATTCGAAAACCAGGCCAAGGCATTTTCTTTTTCTGCCGCTAAATCAGATGATTTTATCGCCGCTTCAAAGGCATTATAGCGTGCAGCAGCATAACGTAATGCTGTGCCGACTTTGCCAATATCATTTTCTGATTGACCAAGCTGGTTCGCTAATGCAATAAATTGATCGGCTAGTTGATAAATTGTCGTTGCGCTTTGGGCTTCTTGAGGTGCAGATTGTTCAGACATAATGCTCACTTTAGATGATCAGTAAAAAAGCTAAGTGTACCGAGTTTTGGGTTAAAATTCAGTTAAAACTTAGCTATCAGGATCCGAATCTGTGATGACCTGCCCATTACGAGAGTCGTAATAAATAGAAAGTGTGTTGAGTTGATTATAAAAATATCGACACTGATCAGGATTTATATAAGTCGCTCTGTAATCAGATGTATCTGGGCTGGGGCTGGTCGAGATACTTGGTGCATCTTGAAGTATGGTTGTCCATACCGAGATGCAGTCGGCACTATTATCAAGACGAGGCGAGCTTTCGAATGGCGGATAATTTTGTGCTGGATATCCCCATAAGTTCATGTCAAGTTGACCGTTAACACCTGCGTTTTCATAAATCTGTAAATTGTTAGCGGGGCCCGAATTTCCCATGGCAGCCCACTTAACATGCGCAAGGCCAATACCTGAAGAGAATGCACCACCTGTACCTTTTACATTGGAGACATGTGCATCCTGCTGTAAGTTGATAAATTTAGGTAAAGCAATGACGGCAAGAATTGCCAGTATAATAATTACTACGACTAATTCTATTAGGGTAAAACCATTTTGTTTAAGACGATAAAAGGGCATAAGTTTTATAATTACCGTTAATATCTTTATAATGATTTTATATTAGAATAGCTGAAAATAATTAGCAATTTATCAATGAGTTATCGAGGGGGAATTTGATTGGGAAATTGGCAGACATTTATTCAAAATCAACAGCAACAGCCATATTTTGTTGAGTTAAATGATTTTTTAACTCAGGAATATGCTTTAGGTAAAATAATTTATCCTCCTAAAGGCGATATTTTTCGTGCTTTTGAGTTAACCCCTATAGACAAGGTAAACGTGGTGATCATCGGGCAAGATCCTTATCACGGAGAGGGACAAGCCCATGGGTTGGCATTTTCTGTTAAAACAGGCGTTAAAATCCCCCCGTCGCTGGCCAACATATACAAAGAATTGAATCAAGATATAGATGATTTTGTTACGCCATCACATGGCAACTTAACCAAATGGGCTGAGCAGGGAGTATTAATGTTAAATACGGTGCTAACCGTTGAGCAGTCGTTAGCGCATTCACACGCCAAAGCTGGATGGGAAACCTTTACAGATAATGTTTTGTACTTGTTAAACCGTTCAGAAAAACCAATTGTATTTGTATTATGGGGGAGTCATGCAATCAAGAAAGGGCGTTTAATAAATGCTGAGCAGCATACTGTCTTGTCAGGACCTCATCCATCACCTTTGTCTGCATATCGAGGCTTTTTTGGCTGCCATCACTTTTCTAAAATTAATGAATTGCTCATTAAAAATGGAACCACGCCAATTGATTGGCAGGTATAGCTTGGCAAGTACTAGGAAGATACAAAAAAGCAGCCACCTTAGCGACTGCTTTTAGTTATTATGCAATTATTGGTTAGTTTTTACGATTAACCGATAAATGCGCTAATGAAATCAATGCTTGTTTGTAGTCAGTGTCCGGCAGTACAGAAAGTGAGTCAATGGCTTTTTGCGCTTCTTGTTCAGCTTTTTGTTGGGTGTAATCAAGTGCGCCGCAAGCATGCAATGCGGCAACGATTTCATCAATCGCCTGAGTCCCGTCTGCGTTTTCAATTGCAGTTTTAATCAGTTTTTTAGCCTGCTCATTACCATGCTCCATGGCATAAATTAACGGTAAGGTTGGTTTTCCTTCAGCTAAATCGTCACCTATGTTCTTTCCTAACTCGTCAGTATCTGCGGTGTAATCCAGTAAATCATCCGTTAACTGGAATGCCGTTCCCAAAAATTTACCATAATCACCAAGTGCTTGTTGCCATTCGGGAGTCACATTGGCGAGTACAGCGGCTAAAAGAGTTGCCGCTTCAAAAAGTTTTGCCGTTTTGCAATAAATGACCCGCATATAGATTTCTTCTGTGGTGTCTGGGTCGTTACAATTCATTAATTGTAAAACTTCACCTTCTGCAAGCACGTTTGTGGTATCGGCTAACACTTTCAGCACTTGCATGCTCTCAAGTTCTGTCATCATTTGAAAAGAGCGAGTGTAGAGAAAATCACCTACCAGTACGCTAGCACTATTACCAAATAATGCATTAGCTGTTTCGCGGCCTCGGCGAAGTGTTGATTCATCAACAACATCATCATGAAGTAACGATGCGGTGTGAATAAATTCAATAATGGCAGCTAATTTGACGTGGTGTTGACCTTTATAGTCAATGGCACGTGCAGCGAGGATAGATAACAAAGGTCTTAGACGTTTTCCGCCACCATTGATAATGTAAAACCCTAATTGGTTAATTAGGGCAACATCAGATTCGAGTTGCTTATAAATAAGTTGATCTACGGCTTGCATGTCCGTGTCTGTCAACTGTCGAATGGCGGTTAAATCCATAATACTCTCTGGTTTATTGGTGGAAGACGTTGTCCGTCGTTCTAAATAGGGTCGCATTTGGGTACATATCTTACAGGAGAAAGCAGCTGTTTTTCAAAGTTGTTATGACTAAAAATGAATATTTAACGCACTTTATCAATATAATGCTCTTTTTAACCTAACCCTTGGCAGCAAGTTAATGAATTAAAGTGCTTCAAGGTAAAAGAGTCAGTGCTTTTCTATATGGATTTAGGTAAAATCACTTCAAAATACAGCAAAGATAATCCAAGAAGATTTATTTACGACTCTGATAGTACTGCAGCCTCTATATGTGGCGATGTTACTTAATGTTTAGGTAATGTTCAGCTTATATAGATGAATATTGTGCAGTAGTTAGGGCTTTTTCATTTGATGATGAATTAATCCTTGCCAGTTTAAAAATCTTCGCGTAGAATCCGCGCCCATTGTCATTAAAAGTTTTTTAGCACCTAGTCTCGTAAGATCGAGTTAGTGTGCTAGTCATTTGGAGTAAAATAGCTATGTATGCTGTTTTTCAAAGTGGCGGAAAGCAACACCGTGTTGCTGAAGGTCATACAGTTCGTTTAGAAAAAATTGAAGTTGCTACTGGTGAAACTATTGAGTTTGACCAAGTACTATTGGTTGCTGACGGTGAGAACGTTCACATCGGTGCTCCACTAGTTGCTGGTGGTAAAGTTGTTGCTCAAGTGGTTAGCCACGGTCGCGGTGAAAAGATTACTATTCAAAAGTTTAATCGCCGTAAGCATCACGAAAAGAAAACCGGCCACCGTCAGTGGTTCACTGAAGTTAAAATCACTGCGATCAGCGCATAATTTAGGAGTCTAACTCATGGCACATAAAAAAGCTGGCGGTTCTACTCGTAACGGCCGCGATTCAGAAAGTAAACGTCTTGGTGTTAAGCGCTTTGGCGGTGAATCAGTTCTAGCTGGTAACATTATTGTTCGTCAACGTGGCACTAAATTCCACGCTGGTGTAAACGTAGGTATTGGTCGTGACCATACTCTGTTTGCATTAACTGACGGCAAAGTAAAGTTTGAAGTTAAAGGTCCTAATAACCGTAAGTTTATTAGCATCGAAGCTTAATTCTTTAACTAAGCTAGAATCTAAAGCCCTGCCTCTGGTAGGGCTTTTGTGTTTTTGTTATCAGTTTTCTTTAAAAAACCGATACAAGATTTACTTAAAATAATGATGTTATCCTGTTTTGTATAACGAACAGTGAACATCATATTTGAAGTATTATTTGTTGCAGCAAGCGCAAGATGTATTGACGTACACAACGCTTTTCTGCTCCCTGATATTTACTGTATTTAGGGTTATAATTAGCGCCATAGTTCAAAAATGAAACGGTTCTGTCGGATTTGTTTTTGAAGGTTGGAGTGTTAGGAGTCAGTATGAAGTTTGTTGATGAAGCCAATATCCGTGTAGAAGCCGGAGACGGTGGTAGCGGTTGTGTTAGTTTTCGCCGTGAAAAATATGTCCCTGATGGCGGTCCTGACGGTGGTGACGGTGGTGATGGTGGGAGCGTCTTTTTAGAAGCAAACGAAAATCTCAATACCCTTATTGATTATCGATTTACTCGATTTCATATGGCTGAGCGTGGTTCAAATGGCCGAGGTCGCGATTGTACAGGTCATGCTGGTAAAGATTTAGTTTTGCAAGTTCCAGTGGGAACTCGTGCTATTGATATCGAAACTGAAGAAAGTTTAGGCGATTTAACTACCCATGGCCAAAAGTTATTAGTTGCTAAAGGTGGCTTTCACGGTTTAGGTAACACGCGCTTCAAAAGCAGCACTAACCGCGCACCTCGCCAAAAAACACTGGGTACACCAGGTGAAGTTCGCGAGATTAAACTTGAACTGTTATTGCTCGCGGATGTTGGTTTGCTCGGTTTGCCAAACGCTGGTAAATCAACCTTTATTCGTTCAGTCTCTCGTGCAACACCAAAAGTGGCCGATTATCCATTCACAACTTTGGTTCCTAACTTAGGTGTGGTTAACCCACGTCCAGGGCAAAGTTTTGTTATTGCAGATATTCCTGGTTTGATTGAAGGTGCTGCTGACGGCGCAGGTTTAGGTATTCGTTTCTTAAAGCATTTAGAACGTTGCCGAGCTTTGTTGCACATTGTTGATATTAACCCTATTGATGGAAGCGATCCGGTTGAGTCTGCTAAAGCTATTGTGGCAGAGCTAGAAAAATACTCTCCTAAATTAGCAGCAAAACCACGTTGGTTAGTCTTTAATAAAATCGATTTATTGTTTGAAGATGAAGTTGTAGAAAAAGTACAACGCATTGTTAAAGAACTTGCCTGGGAAGGCGAGGTTTTCACTATGTCAGCATATAGTCGTCAGGGTACAGAAGAGCTAAGTGTTAAATTGTTAGACTATATACAAGCTCTGCCTGTCGATGACGATGAGCAAGATGGTGAGAAAGAAGTAGAATTCAAATGGGATAATTACCATCAGGGTAAAGACGATAACCTTAATGAAAATTATGATGATAGTGACGACCTAGATGATGATGACTTCGATGAAGATGACTACGATGTTGAAGTTATTTACCAACGTTAATTTTCAAGGATTACCGTGTACGCTGACAACCAAAATGATATTACCCGTTTAGTTGTTCGCAGTGCCCAATTGTTGCTTGCCTATGGTGCTGATTCTGACTTGGTTGAAGAATTGAGTCAGCGTCTAGGTAAGGCTTTGGGTCTTGCAAGTGTTGAACTTTCCATTTCCTCTAATGCCCTTGTGTTGACCAGTCTTGTACATGGCCGTTGTATTACCACAACCCGACGTATTCGTGCTCATGGGATCAATATGATGGTGGTTTGCGAATTGCAACGGTTATGTCTGTTAACCGAGAAAGGCGTCTACGGCGCGAATGAAGTTCGCCGTCGCCTTGCTAGAATTAAACCCAAAACTTACCCTGCCAAAATTGTTATTCCAATCATCGGTATATCTTGTGCTAGTTTTTGTCATTTATTTGGTGGCGATTTAATAGCATGTCTACTGACGTTTCTAGCCTCTTCAGTAGGAATGGCAGTCAGGTTGTATTTTGCCAAACGTCATTACAATCTACTTGTTAATTTTGCTATTACCGCATTTGTAACTAATGTTGTCGCTCAACTCGGGTATATATTTCCAATTACTGACACACCTCAAGTCACTCTTGCTGCGAGTGTATTAATGCTTGTTCCAGGCTTTCCGTTGATAAATGCCATCTCGGATATGGTAAAAGGCCATATTAACGTGGGTATTTCTCGCTGGGGCAATGCTAGTTTGCTCACTTTAGCATCAGTGATTGGTATTACTATTGCGATGCAGTTAGGGGGCATTTTCTAATGTCGTCACTATTACTCGATTTACTCAATGATGCATTTTTTTCAGCTATTCCAGCATTAGGTTTTGCCATTTTATTTAATGTTCCTCAGCGTTATCTTGTCTATTGCGCTTTGGCCGGTGCTCTAGGGCATAGTGCTAGAACCTTACTAATGCATGTTAATATGCCAATTGAATGGGCCACGTTTGCTGCAGCAGCATTAGTCGGTGTTATTACCATTCAATTTGCTAAGCGTCATCTTGCTCCGCCATTAATGTATGCTGTAGCGGCTATTATTCCTATGGTGCCAGGCACTTATGCATTTAATACCGTCATTGCCCTTATTCAGTTAACAGCCCAGAACCAGGTAAGCCCTGAATTAAGTGCCCAAGTTATTGTTAATGGTTTAAAAACCGTATTTATACTTGGTGCTTTAGCCGTCGGACTTGCATTGCCGAGTTTGCTGTATTATCGAAATAGACCCATTATTTAATCATAGGATTTTGTATGCGTATCGCAATGATTGCCGCTATGGCTAACAACCGAGTGATTGGTAAAGACAACCAAATGCCTTGGCATTTACCTGAAGACTTAAAGCACTTTAAAGCAATGACACTAGCCAAGCCTGTGGTAATGGGGCGTAAAACCTTTGAGTCAATAGGAAGGCCTTTACCCGGAAGGCACAATATTGTTATTACACGTCAGCATGATTATTCACCCGAGGGGATAACCTGCGTTACCAGTTTTGAACAAGCCATCTTGGCAGCAGGGGAATGTGAAGAGCTTGTAATTATTGGTGGTGGCCAGCTTTATGCACAGTTGCTTCCTAAAGCAGATGTACTATATTTAACCCACATTGAACTGGATGTAGATGGGGATACCTATTTTCCTGATTGGGACGATGGTAGTTGGCAACGGCAACAAACTGTTACTGCAACAAATGACAAAGGTTTGCAATATAGCTTTAACACTTTTGTTAAAAACTGTAAACTTGATCACGAGTTACCCTAAGAACAATGAATCATATCCACCAAGATGGAATGTTCAAAATACTATAATAATATAAAAGGAGTGTCAGATGCGTTTAATGCCTGCGGCTGTTGCCGTTGCTGTCCTGATTGCTGCATCTTCTGTGTCAGCCCCTGCCGTCGCAAACACTGATCAGTTAGTGGCTAACATATGTGATTATGTTAAGTCAGATGATAAAAACCGTTTACGTAAAAAATTGAAAGAAGCCCGCGTAAAATTACGCAACATTTATACTGGATTAAGTTGTGATGGCAGCAGTTTATTGCGTACTGCCTACAATTCAAATGCAAATGATGTTGGTGAGTTTATTGCGAAGCGTTTACCTGGTTCAGATCTTTCTGTTGTTGAATCCGATGGTAAAACCATTCTTGATTGGGCAAATGCTAATGGTCATAGTGGTAGTCCAATCACTGCTGCGATTAATGATCGTGTTAGTGGTGGTGCCGGTGATGAAGATTAATTCTTAATAGCTTAAATAAGTTAATAGTTGTCACCAAACATACCGACTTAAATAGTCGGTATTTTTTTGGCAGAAATTTGTATTTAGTGGCTGTTGACCTTTCAACCTATTTTTTGCAACGAATTATTAGCCCTTAATGTAAGGCAAAGGCTTTGTCATGTCGCTATTCAATATAAAAGGTGATAACGCGATAAAATGGTCAATTAACACGGTTAGAAGAATTCAGCTAAAAACGAATAATCTTTGTTGAGTGAATTTTATTTAGATTGCTAGGCTGCAATCCATTCGTCGTGCTTAATTCGTTTTTATCTTGAACATTATTTCATAAAATAAAAAAGGCCAATATGGCCTTTTTTATTTGAGTGTAAGGTCGCGAGATTACACTTTAAACTCACCCACAGATGCTTGAAGCTCTTCAGCGAGCACAGCAACCTGATGACTTGATTGTGCAGTTTGCTCTGCACCTGTCGCTGTTTCTTCAGAGATAAGAGCAATGTGTTCAAGTTTCTCTGAAACTTGCTGACTAACAAGGTTTTGCTCTTGCGCCGCGTGCGCAATATGGGTACCTGAATCGTAAGCCTTGTGAACAGATTTAATGATAGACTCAAGGGCTAAATTAGCTTGTTCATTTTTGTCTACACAGGAGTTTGCTTGTGAGCGACCTAGCTCCATTACCGCAACGGCTTGTTGCGCACCCTGTTGTAATACTTCAATCATAAGTTGAATTTCACGGGTTGAATCTTGTGTACGTGAAGCCAGGCTTCTCACTTCATCAGCAACAACAGCAAAACCTCGGCCTTGTTCACCAGCACGAGCTGCTTCAATAGCAGCATTTAAAGCCAGTAAGTTTGTTTGCTCGGCAATGCCACGGATAACATCTAGAATAGAGCCGATAGAAGCACTGTCTGTATGCAGCTTATTAATCACGGTACCTGCTTTAGATACTTCGTCAGCAAGCGCCAGAATGGTAAGCTTACTTTCATCAGCAAGAGCACGCATATGTTGGGTTTCTTGATCCGCTTGTTTGATTTGTTCTAGTGCTTGATCCGCGCTCATTGAAACTTGCTGTGCACTTGAACTCAGTTCCGTAGTTGCTGTAGCAATTTGATCAACTTGGCTCTTTTGTTCTTGAATACCTATTGTGGTTTGAGAGGTAATCGCGGATGTTTCTTCAGCGGCGGCGGCTAGTTGGTTAGAGCGGTCTAAAATACCGGCAATCAAACTGCGTAAACTGTCGACTAAACGATTACAGTTTTTAGATAGCTCGGCAAATTCATCGTGACCAGTATCGTCAAGTTTATGGGTTAAATCGCCTGAAGCAAGCACGTTCAGCGCTTGGTTAACTTGCTCTAATGAGCGTGTTAAAGGTCGCACAACAGCAATGCTGACGAATATTGCGACAAAAATGGCAATTAATACTACGACCATGGTTTTAATTGCTGCAGAATCGATAACTTCGATTGCCTGAGTGCTGATACCATCCGTAAAGCCTTCAATAGCATTTGCCAGTTCCGTCATTTTGGCGTTAGCTACTTTCGCTTTCTTTTGGGTTTCGTCTAGGGCTCTAGTTGATGTGTCATCGTGTTGTAACTGCTGACTTTTTAATGCAATGATAGAATTTGAACCAGATAAAAGGTTAAATACTTTATCCGTTTCTTTGCTTAAATCAGATAAAATATCATTGTCGATAACATCTTGGCCCTGCATATTAATGTGGCTTAATTTGCCTTTTGCTTCACTGACCATGTAATCTAGTTCTTTAATTATAAGGTCGTATTTACTTTGCTCAGTTGCGCCGACTAAATCATATACAGTGGTAATTAAGTTGATAAAGGTGTTATCAACTACACTTGCTGATGCCGCAAGGCTTCTCTCTGTTTCATCTTCGCTAGTTTCTAAGTCAATGATATCCAATAGAATTGATGAGCCATCATCGGCTGCATTTTCTAAATCACTTCTCATTTTGAGTAGTGTTTCCTGCTTTGATAACGCTAGTGTTCTTTCGTTAAGCATTTTTTCAGCGATAGTTTCATAACTCAGGTAAGCTGATTTCAATTGGTTTAACGGTTGCGTCAGTTGTGCTTGACCAGAGATTAAGTTAGTTAACTTACTAAACTCTGTTTGAAATTTTTTATTTTCGTTGGCAAGATTTTTTTCAATAGCAGGAATTTTTGAAGAGTGATTACTGTAATAGCCTTGTAATGATTCTAGTTGTTGGCTGCTTAAGTTTTCGCTGAGCAAATTTGTTGACTCTAAAGCTGGTAGACTAACTTGCTGTAATATTTGAGTCCCATCTTTAATGCTGCTATTGCCTAAGAGGGTGACACCCCCAAGAATTATCAGCAATAACGTTACGGCAGAAAACCCACCAATAACCCTAGTGGCCACGTTAATTTTCATATGTTACTCCAACCTATTATTATTTTATCCCTGTAATGCGGGCTCGGGTACTCAGGTATTTCTAAATCCGATAGTTAAGTATCGGCTTATTTGCCTTTTAGTTTAACGCTAATTTAACTTATTTTGGGTAATTTTTTCATTTGTTTCAAGGTGCCACATAGTTAAATGCTCACCCCAACAGCACCCTGTGTCTAATGCGTGAAGATAAGTATGCGGTGTTTTACCCATTAATGCAGCCCAATGGCCAAAAACAATTTGGTAGGGGGCTTGAAGATTAGATTCAAATGCAAACCAGGGAGATAAATTTTTATCGTTTATTTGGCATGGGGGGTGTTTACATTCAAAGTCTAAGCTAGCGTCTGGATATAAAAAACGCATTCTAGTTAAGGCATTAATGCAATATATTGTCCGTTCTATGCCTATCAGATCTTTATTCCAGACACTGGGTTGGTTTTGATACATTTGACGAATCACAGCATCAAGATAATCCGCTTTTGCTAGTTGCTCACTCACTCTTTCACTTTCTTGTTTTAAGGTGTTGAGATCCCATTGAGGGGGAACTCCGGCATGACACATGATCAAATTGTGTTCAGGTAAAAAGCGTGTTAGAGGTTGTAGTCTTAACCAATTAATCAGTTTAGGGCAGTCTGGTGCATTCAATAAAGCTTGTAAATGATCATTGGGATTTGCTCGTTTTACGTTACCCTGTACCGCCATTAAATGGAGGTCATGATTACCGAGTACCACTTTACCACTATCGTTGAGTGATTCGAAAAAACGCAGTGTTTCAAGTGATCCAGGACCTCTTGCAACTAAATCGCCAACAGCCCAAAGCGTATCTCTTGAAGCGTTAAAACTGACTTTTATCAATAAGCGCTGCAGTTCTTCATAGCAGCCTTGAATATCGCCGACAAAATAATTGGCCATAATCTATTGTAATATTCCAGGCACTGATAATCTGAATGTCGGGATAGGGGCGGAGAACGTTTTACCGTCATTGTATGTCATGCCATAAGCGCCTTCCATAAATCCAATCGGGGTATCTAACACGGTTCCACTCGAGTATTGATATGCTGTATTAGGCGCTATTGTAGGAGTCTCGCCTACAACACCAGGACCTTTTACTTCACTCTTATTACCATCTGCATCGGTGATGATCCAATGGCGATCTTTCAAGGTAACATCTTGATCACCAGTATTAATAATGGTGATAGTGTACGTAAACAGGAATTTCTGTTCTGCGATATCAGATTGCTGTTTGAGGTATTCTGTTTCAACTTTAATTTTGATCGGAGATTCAGCTTGACTCATAAGGGGATCCTAAAACAAAAGGGCAGATTCAATGAATGTGCCCTTTAAGGTAGAGATTAATTAGCGGGGCTTTTATCAATGAACAAGTTTGCCATCGCCACATATTGTTCGACACTTATTTGCTCTGGTCTTAAGGTTGAATCGATACCTAAAACGGCAAAGTCTTCATCATCTAACATTCCTTTTAAATTATTACGCAGTGTCTTACGGCGCATATTAAAGGCGGTAGTACATAGATGACGCATGACAGTCACATCTTTACAGGGCCAGGGTTTTTGCTCGTATGGAAGTAACCGCACAACCGCTGAATCCACTTTAGGCGGTGGAGTGAAACAGCCTGGTGGCACTTCTAATACTGGCACTACTTGGCAGTAATATTGTGCCATAACGGTTAAACGGCCATATGCTTTACAACCTGGACTGGCGGATAATCGAAGCACCACTTCTTTTTGAAGCATAAAGTGCATAGTTTCGATATGTTCAGCAAATTCAAATAAATGGAACATTAATGGCGTGGAAATATTGTAAGGTAAATTACCAAACACTTTCATTTTCTTGCCATCTTGTAGTAATTGGGTAAAGTCAAACTGCAGTGCATCACCTTGATGTATCGTGAGTTTGTCTTTTAAAATTGGATGTACTTTTAAACGCTCAACCAAGTCACGGTCTAATTCAACAACGGTTAAATTGTCAATTGTGTCTGCAACAGGCTCAGTTAGCGCGCCAAGGCCAGGACCAATTTCAACCATCACATGGTCGTTGTCAGGTGAAATAGCACCAACAATGCTGCTAATGACACCTTCGTCAGTGAGAAAGTTTTGTCCAAATCGTTTTCTGGCCGTGTGGCCTAAGTGTACTTTATTGCTCATTACGTTTATTTATTTACTCTTGTCGATCATTTCAATGGCTTTGTGAAGTGCGCAGAATAAACTGCCACTATCTGCTTTTCCGGAGCCTGCAAGATCGAGTGCGGTGCCGTGATCAACAGAAGTTCTTATATACGGTAAACCTAAGGTGATATTGACCGATTTACCAAAACCGATAGATTTTAGTACAGGTAACCCTTGGTCGTGGTACATAGCGAGTACAACATCCGCTTGTTCTAGATATTTAGGTTGGAACAAGGTGTCTGCCGGCAATGGCCCAATAATATCAATGTCTTGAGCACGTAATTCGTTCAATGCAGGGATCATGACATCAATTTCTTCACGTCCTAAATGACCATCTTCACCCGCATGTGGATTTAAACCACATACAAAGATTTTGGGCGAACCTAAGCCAAATTTGCTGACTAATTCACGATGTAAAATTTTGATAATATGGTGCAATCTGTCTCGCGTGATAGCTTTTGACACGTACGCTAAAGGAATATGTGTGGTCATCAACGCAACTTGCAACCCTGGTGTCGCCAACATCATTACTACGTCAGGGCAGTTAGCCTGTAAGGCGAAGTATTCTGTGTGGCCACTAAAAGGAATACCGGCTTGATTGATAATGCCTTTATGAACAGGACCTGTGACAACAGCATCAAATTCCTTTGACATGTTTTTTTCACCGGCTACGCGCAGCGTTTCCACCACATAAGCACTGTTGGCTTCATTTAGTACACCACACTCTACCGGTTCGGCTAAGGTAAAGGGCAAGATGGTTAGTGTGCCAGCCTGTTGAGCTTGGGCGGGTTTTAATGCGTCATATAGGCGCAGTTCAAGAGGTAAATTGAGTAATTTAGCTCTATCTATTAATAATTGTGGATCGGCACAAACAACTAACTCAGCAGGCCATTCCTGCTGAGCTAGTTTAATGACTATGTCAGGGCCGATACTCGCCGGTTCGCCCGGCGTTATCGCGATACGTTTGATCATTATTATATTAGCCTCGTAAATTTTCAGGCTCGAATATTTCGATGTATGCATCACTACGCATTTCATCTAACCAGTTTTGTAATTCTTCGTTAAATTTACGGCGAAAAATTAATTGATGCGCTCGATTGCTGTTGAACTTGTCTGTAGCATCCGTTTTGCGGCGTTCTTCTAATTGTACAATATGCCAGCCATGAGTTGTACGAAATGGTTCACTGATTTGGCCGGGTGTTAAGCTGGCTAGCGTCTGTGAAAACTCTGGAACATACAAGCTAGGCTCAGCCCAGCCTAACTCTCCGCCTTTCGTTGCTGAGCCTGGGTCTTCAGAGTATTGACGCGCTAACTTACCAAACTCAGCATCGCCACTGCGAATATCTTTTAGGAAATTAGCTAACATGGCTTGGGCACGATCATCGGATAAAATCGGTGATGGCTTTAATAAAATGTGTCGCGATTTTACTTCGTCAATTTCCTGTGTTTGTAATCCACGAGTATCCATCACTTTAATAATGTGGAAACCCGAACCCGATTTAATCGGGCCAAATATGTCACCTTTTTTTGCACCTGAAATGACTTCAGCAAACAGGGTTGGCATTTCATTAATGTTCATGAAATCCCAAATACCGCCTTCTAGAGCCTTAGGTCCAGATGATGATGCAATTGCTGTACTACGGAAATCTTCACCCTCATCTAGGCGTTTAAGAACAATGTCTGCACGCTTGCTTGATGATTCAAGTTGTTCACTCGATGGGTTACTTGGGATTTCTATCAGAATGTGACCAATTTGAAATTCAACATCTTTTAATCCCTGTTCTGAAATGAGTTTAACAAGATTATTCACTTCTTGAGGTGATACTTGAATACGGCGTTGAACCTGAATACGTTGAATTTCACCTAGGGTGATCTCTTCACGTAATTGCTCGCGGTATTGACTAAAACTTACGCCATCTTTTTCAAGTTCTTGTTGCATTTCAGCTACAGTGGATTTTTGCTCTTTAGCAATATTCTCGATGGTTTGGTCTAATTGTAAATCACCAATTGAAAGACCGATTCTATCTGCTGTTTGCAATTGTAAGCGCGTCAATATAAGACGTTCGATGACTTGCGTACGCAGTGCTTCAGCCGATGGTAAAGTCTGATTTGACTTTTTTGCATTGGCGGTAACATTAGCAATCATATTGCTAATTTCACTTTCTAAAATAATGCCGTCATTTAATTGAACCGCAACGTGATCTAACGGTTGTGGAGCAGAATAAGCTGTTTGGCTCATAGCGAGTGCGCATAATGCAATAAAAAGTTTCTTACTGTGTTTCATCCAAAAAATCCTTGGCACTTTAATTCTGTCAAATCGGGTGTTGAGCCCAAATCTATCGTTATTGTTTCGTTAAGTAAAACTCAATTAACTTAACGTTGGACTACGCTTTTTAATCTTGGTTCAGCAATTTACCATAAGCTAGCATAAAAGCCGCTTAATTCCTTAAGTAAAGTGGTTTTCGGTAGTTAAATAAACCTTCATTCAACATATCATCAACCCCAAGTGGTCCAGAACCACCGAGCCCTTTGATAACAAAGTTTAAGTAAACACCTTTTTCAAACTCTTCACGACTATCAATGCTTTCTGATAAGTCATCGTCGTAATTGGTTTTGATGCGGTAATGATAACTTAAGCGAACAGCCCAACAACACGATTCGTATTGGAAGCCGGTATAGGTTTCAATACGGCGGGATTCATTCAAATCATAATACCAGTTACCCACAAAATATAAGTCATCACTTATTGGCCATGACGTTCTGATACCTGCTTGAGAAATATTGACTCGATCATTGGTATTGGTATTTAGCAAGTCAGGAACGTAACGATAACTAAACTGCAGTAACTTATCTTTGCTGGGTCTGAAATCTAATGTCACTTCATTCTTTTTGTTTTTATTGTTTTCGGTATCGTGCTGCATTGAGCCGCTAATAAACCAATCTTTATAAAGGTGAGCATCGAGTTCGGCAGCTAAAACCGACGTAGATTCAGACTCTTGAAGATAATGGTTCTCTAATAGCACTTTGGAGTCTTCAAAGTAGAGGGTTTGTCCTAGGCTAAATTTGAATTTCTCTAGATTATTGCCATCCAAAAATCGAGTTGTGAATCCGAGGGTTAATTGATTTGCATCAGCAATTCTGTCTAATCCTGAAAAGCGTCGGTCACGGAATAGCCCAAAATAATCTTCTTGAAGTTGAGCGGTATCGTAAATACCTATGTCAGATTGGTCTTCATACCCGACATATAGGTATTGAAATTGTGGTTCTAATGTTTGCTTAAATTCACTATCAAAAAACGTTGTTGGGCGCTCAAAATTAATTTGGCCGTGCAGGCGCACTTGTGGAATGGTTCTGCTAACGGATTCAGCAAGCTGGGTGTCTTTTTCATCTGGTGCTTGCCAATATTGGGTTTGCAGCAGTTTAATTTCGCTAGTTAAGCTTCCGGCTGGGCCTTGAATCGGTAATGTTAGGCTTGGAACCATGTGTAAACGTGTGGCTGTGGTGTATTGATTATCTTGATGCTGAAAGTTTGTCAGCTCAGAGTTGAATCTAAAATCAATCGCATTCCAGAAATTAATTTTTCGATAATTGAAGTTCAGCTGCGGCATCACTTGGTAAGGACGTTCGTCTTCGCCAAGCACTTTAATATCTTGAACTCGCATGTTGAAGTCCCAGTTTTGTTCAAAATAACTGGCTTCTCCAATTCGTGATAATTGGTTATCCGTTGAGCGGTTTACATCCGAATTTAAATCATTGAAATAATTGTTGTCTGAAACATCGGTATAATTTGCTCTGACTCGCCAATTTTCGTCGATTGCACCTTGATGACTCCAATGGAATAAATAGCGTTCAGGGTTATTAAATAACTTACGGTCATTACCTAAGTATTCAACATTGAGTTGGCCATTTTGTTGCTCGCCTGCTAAATAACGGAACTCAGTTTTGACAAATAAACCCCGCGATGACATCACATCAGGTGTAAAGGTTAAATCGTATTCTGGAGCAATATTCCAATAATAAGGCGTACTAAGTTGCACACCATTTGTCGTACTTGTGCTAAAACTTGGGAATAAGAATCCTGTTTTACGCTTATCTGACACCGGAATGGTCATATAAGGAATGTACATCACTGGGACATCAGCAATCCGTAGTTTAGCGTTCCAAATTTCGCCCCATTCCTCTTCACTGTCTATTTTGATCATGTCAGCTTCAAGCAACCAAGATTCATCGCCAGGTGGGCAAGTTGTAAAGTTGGTGCCGGAAAGGATTAAGTTATTCTCTGAGGTGATTTGTAATTTTTTAGCGTCGCCGTGGGCTTGTTGCCCATGAAACCAATATTCAGCGCCTTCTAATGTGGCACTGTTACTGCTCATTTGCGCCTGTAAGTTTTCAGCGGTAATCGTAAACTGATCATCTTTAAAAATAAGATTACCATTGGCACTTAGTTGCTGCTTTTTCTGATCTAAAATAGCCTGATCTGCAGCAATATGCCGAGAGCCTTGGCTAAAACTTACATCACCACTGAAATGGGCTTTATCATCAAAAGCCGCGGAAGAATTATCTGAAATAATGACAATGTCGGTGTCTTGAATGCCTGAAAGTTTTTCACGATCATTAAATGAACGTGAAACAGGAGGTTCAACAACGCAAAGTGGAAGTTGTTCCGCTTCGGGAGCTGGTGCTTGGGCAAACACTGTATGAGGCAAAAGGCATAAGGCCAGAAAATATCGGATTTGCATTATAGTCAAATAATTATGAATTCTTGTTCTGGAAAGTTTGGAGAGATAAAGAAATGCAGCTAGTTAAGTATATACAAAACAATCCATTCTTTAGCTGTTTCCAAATGTTATGCTGGCTATAATAAAGCAATTTTTGATGAAGAGCCATTGAGATGAGTGAAACAGATTTAAGATTCAATTTATTAGTGTCTTGGCTAGCCCAATACTTTGGTCAAGAAGTGTGCATATCGCTGATTTGTGGAGATGCCAGTTTTAGACGTTACTTTAGGTTAACAGTTAATAAAGTCGATTATATTGTCGCAGATTCTCCCATTGCTTTAGTGCCTGTAGCCCCTTTTGTGTCGGTAGCAAAGGCTTACCAACAAGCTGGGCTATTGGTGCCGCAAATTATTCATGTTTGCAATGAGCATGGTTTTGTTTTGCAAACGGATGTTGGTCAAGCACAATTACTGTCGGTCATTACGCCAGCCAATGTCAGCAATTATTATCAACAAGCTCTAGACCTACTCGTTCCCATCAGTCAAGTAACTACCATTACTCATGTGACGGGGCAGCAATCACTTTTACCCGAATATGACTCGGCCTTTGTCGAGCGGGAGTTAGCTATTTTCACTCAGTGGCTCATTGGCGAACACCTTCAATATGAAATGACCGCAGCAGAAACCACTATGCTAACAACCTGTTTTCAGCTTCTTGTCGAAAATGTGGAACAACAACCTAAAGTGGGGATGCATAGAGATTTTCACAGTCGAAATTTGCTGATTAATCATGATGATCCACAACAAGTTCGCCTTGCAGTGATTGATTTTCAAGATGCGGTTATTGGGCCGGTTACTTATGATGCGGTATCACTTTTGCGAGATTGTTATATCAGATGGCCTGAAAATTTAATTAATCCATTAATCGAATATCATTATGCATTGGCGATTAAGTATCAATTAATGACAGCCGATATCAGTTTTGTGCAGTATCTACAATGGTTTGATTTGATGGGCTTACAGCGTCATCTTAAAGCCGCCGGAATTTTTGCAAGATTAAAGCTACGAGATGGCAAGCCAGGCTACATGGCCGATATTCCGCTAACACTACAATATGTCATTGATATTGCTAAACGATACCAAAACTTAACACCTTTAAGTGAGTGGGTTGATAAGGTTGTATTGCCTTTGGTGCAACAGAGAAATCGTCTTTCTAAGGAGTTAACTCAATGAAGGCTATGATTTTAGCGGCAGGAAGAGGCGAGCGTTTAAGACCATTAACCGATACCTTACCCAAACCTTTAGTTGCCGTTAATGGTAAACCACTAATTGAATATCATTTGGAAAAGCTAGCCGCCATCGGGATTAAGCAGGTGGTGATCAATCACGCTTGGCTCGGACATCTGTTGCCTGAAACATTAGGCAATGGTGAACGTTGGGGATTATCGATTCAATATAGCGCAGAAGCTGAGGCATTAGAAACCGCAGGCGGAATTAAACAAGCGCTTTCTTTATTGGGAACAGAGCCTTTTCTATTGCTAAATGGTGATATTTTTATTGATGAATTACCTGATATCACCCAGGCACTCTTGGTGTTGAATCAGCAGCAAGCCGATGCTTATATTTGGTTTGTTGATAATCCGGCGCATCACCCTCAAGGTGATTTTAGTCTTGTGACTAGCACACAAGATATTGATCTTGAAACTCTATCGCTGGTTGCATTAGAGGGTGAGCCTCGATTTACTTACAGTGGAATGGGCGTTTATCATCCCAAAATGTTTGCTGGGCTCGCAGAGGGTTCACAGCCATTGGGGCCGTTATTAAGACAATCTATTGCGCAAGAGCAGATATATGGCCACTGTTTAACGCAATATTGGTGCGATGTTGGCACGATAGCCAGATTAGATGCTTTGAATGACCGCTTAAGGTCACTAACTTAAAATACACTTTTTATATAACGGACAAGTCGATGCGAATTTGGGGAAAGGTTTTCGGATTTATTATAGGTTTTATGTTTGGCAAAGTGTTCGGTGGTCTGTTGGGACTATGGCTGGGGCACCTTTATGATAAACGTCAACGATTATCAAGCTTGATCCAAGATGCGGGTGAGCGCCAAGCGATTTTCTTTAATACCACTTTTGCGGTCATGGGGCATGTTGCTAAAGCATCGGGTCATGTTACTGAAGCGGATATTCGGGTTGCCACATTACTTATGGATAAAATGCAGCTCACAGGCCGAGCACGCCAAGAGGCTCAAGAAGCGTTTCGCTCTGGGCGTCAAAGTGGATTTGATCTATCCAAGCAACTTGCTGACTTTAAAAGAGTCACCCAAAGTCGACATGAATTGCTGCAGATGTTTTTAGAAATTCAAATTCAAACCGCATTGTCCGATGGTGAACTTCAGGCAAAAGAGCAACAAGTATTAGCAGTCATCGCTGAACAGTTAGGGATGTCGGGCGTATTAAAAGACTTGTTATCCCGTTGGCAAGCTGAATTTCAACATCATCAATCTAGTCATGGCAGTAAAATGCCTATTAAGGATGCATATTTAGTATTGGGTTCTGATGAGTCTGCAAGTGATCAACAAATCAAGCGCGCATATCGTAAGTTAATGAATGAACACCATCCCGATAAGTTGGTGGCTAAAGGCTTACCCGAAGAAATGATGATGATTGCTAAAGATAAAGCACAAGACATTCAAGCGGCTTATGAGGTGATAAAAACGTCAAGGGGCATGCGTTAGACATTAGGTAATATTTTTATTGTTCGTGAATACAGGAGTGATTCAATGGTGAAAAAGATAATATTAGGACTTATAGCAGGATGCTTAACCGTCAGTGTTCCTAGTCATGCTGATGTGTTTATTGCTCCTTTTGGCGGTTACAGTTTTGGCGGCAATGGTTTGGAGGTTTTAGTCAGTGATGAGACAACCACTGACTTAGAGATGAACGAGGGCGGAAGTGCTGGTTTAATGCTTGGCATCACCACGAATGATCCAGGGAACATTTACCTACTGTTTAGCCGCCATAATACTGATTTACGTCAAGGATTATTATCTTCCGAGGTATTGACCGACTTAGATGTTAACTATTTTCATTTGGGCGGTACATTATATTTCCCCAATGGTCATTTTAAACCTTACATCACTGCTAGTGCCGGTTTAACCCAACTTCGCCCTGATAAACAATATTCAAGTGAAACTAATTTATCTATGGGATTTGGTGGTGGAGTGGCGTACGAGTTAACCGACAACGTCAGTTTATTTGCTGATATTCGGGGCTATGCCACGTTTGTTAACTCGACAGGTGGTTTGTTTTGTAACGAAACCCGTTGTGTTTGGCAAATTGAAGGTGATTTAATGTGGCAAGGTCAAACCAATATAGGCGTTGCGGTTGCCTTTTAGTCAGTCTTGAAGCGTTAGGATAGTCATGAACATAGTCATTTTAGACGGATATACCTTAAACCCTGGTGACTTGAGCTGGAACGGTTTTAGCGATTTAGCAGAGCAGTGCCAAGTTTACGAACATACCTTGGCGGCAGATGTCGTTAACAGATGCCAAGATTGTGACATCGTATTAACTAACAAAACTGCCTTAACTGCTGATGTGATCAGGCAGCTGCCCCAAGTTAAATATATTGGGGTACTTGCGACAGGTACCAATGTTGTCGACGTCGCTTTTGCTAAACAACAAGGCATAGTGGTGACTAACGTGCCAGCTTATGGCCCTGATGCCGTTGCGCAAATGGTATTTGCTCATATTTTGCATCACAGCCAACATGTCGCGTTACACGATCATGCGGTTAAACAGGGGGGGTGGACTCAGCAGCGAGACTTTTGTTTTACGTTAAAGCCTTTAATGTCATTAAAAGGTAAAATATTAGGCCTAGTTGGGTATGGTGATATTGCCCAGCAAGTGGCTACAATTGCCCTTGCCTTTGGAATGAAAGTATTGATTCATACACCTCAGCGCAAAAAACATTTGCCACAGGGCGTAAGCTGGTGCGAGTTGAATGAGTTGTTACCTCAGGCGCAGTTTTTATCTTTGCATTGCCCTTTGACCGAGGCAACATATCGAATGATCAATGCTACAACTTTGAAAGCGCTGCCGTTAAATGCCATGGTGATAAACACAGCCAGAGGTGACCTAATTGACGAACAAGCCCTAGCCAATTGGCTTAATCAAAATCAAGGCTATGCTAGTGTAGATGTGTTATCAACTGAGCCGCCTCAAGCGAATAATCCATTATTGTCAGCAGATAATATGAGTATTACCCCGCATATTGCTTGGGCAACTACGGAAGCCAGACAAAATTTAATGAACATAGCGGTGAACAACGTTGTTCAGTATATAAATGGTACACCAATTAACTTGGTTTAAGGATATCGCCGGAATTAGCATGAGCATTTACAAAGAACTCTATGATGTATTCGACAAAGAACGCAATTTAAAGAAAGCTTCCGATGCCCAATTACGCCAACTGCAATTTGAAATTGAATCAAATATTCATTACATGGCAAGCGCCTTTAAGCAGCGCCTGCCCAGCGATGTGATAGTTGCGGGGTTGGAAAATTGCGTGTTCAAACAGCTTATGCAGCAGTCTTACACTATCAATGCTAAACCATTAAAAAGCTCAACAATTAATGGCTACAAAGAATTTGAAAAATATCTGCACTGGCACGCTGATAAGTTAATTGAACGAGCCTATTTAAGATTGCATCTTCTAAAAAAGCTCATCGCAGCAGGGCAACATGATCAGCAGCTTAAATTAAAATCGTTATTTCGATTTTTCATGCTGGTTCATTACCATCTTGCCGATAAAGCTTTGCCTCGTCGCCAATAACTCGCCACCAACTCGCGACTAAAATACACAGACGCCATATTTTGAAATATGGCGTACTTGCTTTGATATATTGAAAGTGAGAACAAACGCTGATCGTTACAGAATTACGCTGATTTCTGCTGCAACCTTCTTGGCTTTTGTGACCGCATTGTCGATGCTGTTATCTTTTGCTAAAGCCACACCTAACCTTCTGCGGCCATCAATATCGGGTTTTCCAAATAATCTGAGTTGAGTATCTGGCAGAGCCAGTGCTTTACCCATTCCTTGAAAACGAATATTGTCTGATTTTCCTTCACCAAGGATAACGGCAGATGCAGAAGGCCCATACTGGGTTATTTTACCAATAGGTAGCCCTAAAATGGCACGAACATGTAAAGCAAATTCGGATAAGTCTTGGCTGATGAGCGTGACAAGTCCGGTGTCGTGAGGGCGAGGGGAGACTTCTGAGAAATACACTTCATCGCCTTGAATAAATAACTCAACACCAAATAATCCAAAACCACCCAATGCTTTAACGGCTTTCATCGCGACTATCTGTGCCTTTTCTAGCAGATGATCAGGCATGTTCTGAGGCTGCCATGACTCACGATAATCGCCATCTTCTTGTCTATGACCAATAGGATCGCAAAAATGAATGCCATCAATGGCATTAATGGTTAATAAGGTGATTTCATAGTCAAACGCGATAAAACCTTCAACAATAACGCGTCCCTGGCCCGCTCTTCCACCTTGTTGAGCATAATCCCATGAGGGTTGAATATCTGCAGCCGACTTAATAACACTTTGACCTTTACCAGAAGAGCTCATGACAGGTTTTATGACGCAGGGAAAACCTATTTCGTTAATTGCAATAGTGAGTTCATCTAAGCTGTCGCAGAAAAAGTATGCAGAGGTCGGTAAACCTAAGGTTTCTGCTGCAAGGCGACGAATGCCTTCTCTATCCATTGTGAGCTTTGCTGCTTGCGCACAAGGTACGACATTCAAGCCCTTCGCCTCTAGAGAAACTAGAATATCCGTTGCAATCGCTTCAATTTCTGGGATCACGATATCTGGTTTTTCAGACTCAATTAATGCCGATAATACCGCGCCATCGAGCATATTAATGACATGGAAGCGATGGGCGACTTGCATGGCCGGCGCGTTGGGATACCTATCGACCCCGATGACTTCAATACCAAATCGTTGCAGCTCAATGGCGACTTCTTTACCTAATTCACCACAGCCAAGTAACATGGCTTTCACGGCATCAGCACGATTCGGGGTACCTAAAATTTCTAATGAAGAATGACTCATAATAAACCTTTCTTAGTGTTCTATTATCGGAACAGTTTACCTGTTCAATAAGCAACTTTGCCATTTTTGAACATTATTTGTGATATAGATTCGTTAGATTTACCTGTTATGTTTGTTCTAGCAATAAAACAAGCGTTGTAAAGTGTAACTGGTTATGTAAGATGTGTGGGCAGAAGGTTAAATTTGGCTTGGAGGCTAAAATGTTTCTAGATTACTTCGCGTTAGGGGTATTGTTTTTTGTCGTGATTTTCATCTTTTACGGCATTATCGCTATTCATGATATCCCGTATGAAATAGCTAAAAAGCGCAATCATCCCCAGCAAGATGCACTGCATATTGCCGGATGGGTGAGTTTGTTCACTTTACATGCCATTTGGCCATTTTTATGGATATGGGCCACCTTGTATCGAGAAGATAGGGGCTGGGGCTTTAGCGATAGTCGTAAAAGAGAGTTGATTCTTGAGGGGGAGGTTAAAGAGCTTATTCAACAGGTTACAGAACTGTCGCAGCGATTAGCACTTGTGGAAAACACCAATACAGCTGAGTTTAACGCTGAAGAAGCCACTAAATCTCATAGTGAGGAACTTAAATAATGGATTTATTACTCATTCTTACTTATGGCGCACTGTGTATCGCGATTTTTAAAATATTCAAAATCCCTTTGACTAAATGGACTGTGCCAACCGCAATATTAGGGGGCATAGTGTTAATCGGTACCCTGTTGTTATTGATGAACTATAACCATCCTTATACTAAATTTGCTCGGGAATACTTTGTCTCCATTCCTATTACCCCAGGGGTAAAAGGTATTGTCACTGAAGTTAATGTTGTCCCCAATATGCCAGTATCGAAAGGTGATATTCTTTTTAGAATTGATCCCACACCTTATGCAGCTACTGTGAAGCAAAAACAAGCTGCATTAAAAGAAGCTGAGCAGCAAGTACCACAATTGAAAGCCGCATATGAGGCAGCACATGCAAAGTTTGAACAAGCTCAAGCAGATGCGACGCGTAACGAGTCAGCCTTTAGAAGATATGATGAGGGTCGTAGAAAAGGCGGGAAAAACTCTCCGTTTACTGAACTTGAATTAGATAATCGTCGTCAGGTGTATTTAGCATCGTTAGCTCAATTAGATGGTGCAAGAGCTGAAGAACTTCGTAATCGTTTGGCGTATGAGTCGAATATTGATGGCGTTAATACAAAAGTTGCCGGCTTACAGGCTGAACTTGACAAAGCGCAGTTTGAATTAGAGCAAACCATTGTACGTGCTCCATCAAACGGTGTGGTGACTCAATTAGCGCTTAGGGAAGGTGCAATGGCCGTTCCACTTCCACTTCGCCCAGCATTGACATTCATTCCTGATGAAGAGCGTTATTTTGCCGGTGCGTTTTGGCAGAACTCATTACTGCGTTTAAAAGAAGGTGATGAAGCAGAGATGATTCTTGATGCTGTGCCTGGTGTGGTATTCAAGGGTAAAGTTGCTAAAATACTACCCGCTATGGCTGAAGGTGAGCTTCAGTTCAGTGGCAGCTTGCAGTCATCAAATCGGTTATTTCAACGAGGCAGAGTATTAGTATTAATTGATCTTGATGATCACGAGTTAATTAATTCGTTACCCGCAGGTGTCGCAGGGCAGGCCGCAATTTATACTGAACATTTCAGCCATGTGTCGGTCATGCGAAAAGTATTACTTAGAATGCAAGGCTGGTTAAATTACTTATTTGGTGAGGGGCACTAATACCCTCGTTACATTGGCTGAATAAAGTCAGGCCGATTGACTATCAGGAGTCGAGGTGGCTTCGCCAGCCCTTAATAAAAACGTCCGTAATAGCGGACGTTTTTTATTGCTAGCTTAGGTTTTTACATCGATAAATCATATCAGTGGTTAAGTGTTAGTCTTAACCTTCAACGTAAACCTTGAATGATAATCTTCTAATAATGATGAGGCGTTGAAGGTTATTGAATTTTTTTAGGCGGAAACTGTTTGAGAATTTGCTGCACGGTTTCTGCTGTCTTGTCTGCTTTATCTTGGCCACCCATGTCGAAGTCATACTTATCTGAACCACGCCAAATTAAACGGTTTTTAATTGGATCGATTATGTCGATTTGAATAGTTTGTATTTTGGCAGTGTCGCTTCCTATCGGAACCCCCACACTCGTACCAATGCTGGCGCCGCCGCTACTGCCCCAACCTCCAGTACCTAAACCAATCGACATGCCTGAACTTTTGGGTTTATCTTCGGTTTTAAAGGCAAAGCTAACGTTAAAATCACTTGGTTGTGCTTGTTGGGTAAAACCTTGTTGGGTTAGTGTTTGAATAATGTTTTCACGCACACGTTGAACAGTCAGTGGATCTTCAGCATTAACCACATCTAATAGCGTAAAGCTTTTCAGTTGGCTAAAATCATAGTCAACATCATAGTCATTTTTAGGTGTGCTTTGGCAACCAGATATTGTCAAGCTAGCCATGAGTAATGCTGAGGCTGAAAAAACACAGCGATAAAAATTTCCACTAAAAATGTACTGCAACATAATATGACTCTCCAAAAATTGTACAATTTTACTGCTATTAGTATAACCTTAACTATACGTCAATAAGTCAATTACGCTCAACTATGGAACAATTAAGTTTTTTTGCAGTACCAAGCCCCTGTATCGGTATTTGCCAGTCAGATCCTAAAGGTTATTGCTTGGGCTGTTTTCGTAGCCGAGATGAACGTTTTAATTGGATGAGTTTCTCTGAACTGCAAAAACAAGATGTGATCCGCTTGTGTGTCCAACGTAAAAGGCGCCGCCAATACGCTATTTTTAATGCAAGAAAATTACAGCAACAGCAATTGCAAGCCAGTATCAATACTCAATTGGACTTTGATGAGTCGGACGATAACGATGTGTTAGGCGATATCAGTGATTTTAAGCTGGATTAGTTTTTAGGCCAGCTTAGTGTAAACGCCGTTTTTTGATCATTGCTCTCTATGCTGACGTTACCACGATGGCGCAACATGATCCTTTTGATAATGGCTAAGCCTAATCCATGCCCTTTATTACCATGATATTGTGATTGACTACGATAAAAGGCTTCAAATATATGCGGCTGATCTTCTAAAGGAATACAAGGACCATTATTACTAACCGTTAAATAAACGTTATTTAGGTCGTGACTGAGATGAATGTTGATTGTGGATTTAGCATAGCGTTGGGCATTAATAATGAGATTTTGAATCGCGCGCTCAACCAACGAACCTTCACCCTTTATGTAAATTTCATCAGTCTGATCAGGTAAGGTTAACTCAATGTGATGCACGCTTAAATCTTTAAGCCTAATGATAAGCTGCTTACTGATATTGATTAATTCACAGTTTTCTAACACAGGCTCTATCTGCATGGTTTCTAAACTGGCATAAGTGAGTAATTCTTGCAGTAAGTCTTCCATTTCTTTGATATCAGTTTGCATCTCATTTAAAAAGTGAGTGCGTTGTTGCATATCACTGTCAGGTAAACAATATTTAGGCAGTAATGCCAACGCAAATTTAAGCCTGGCTAATGGGGTTCTAATTTCATGTGACACAGCGTTAGTCAGATGCTTTTGGTTGTCGATTAGGCTGCTAATATGCTGCGCCATATCATTAAATGTCAACGCCAGAGGGGCAACCTGTGAGCGGCTGTTCAGCTCAATGCGTGTATCCCAATGTGCTTCACCAAACTTTTTTGTGGCACTTCGCAGTACTTTTAAGTCTCGAGATAAAGGCCATACCCAGACTAATGCAACTAATGCTAAGGATAAGTAAAAGATGATGGTAAATATGCCGCGCAATTTATCTCGAGGATCGATGTCAAACGGGCCAGCAATCAGCACCTGGTTACCCACAGCGATGAATTGCAATTGGGTCTTATCGGTTTGACTGGTGAGAATCTCATTATGAGAAAGTTGCATGTTACCATTTAAGGCAATTTGATCTCGCTGCAGTAGTTGAAGTGGAAAAGCATGCTGCTTGCTTATTTCATCAAGCAGCATTTGCCGTTCTGCTTCGGAATGTTTAGATAGTATTAATGCCAGCGCGATGAGCGGTGCATCGACGTCACCACTATCTTCAACATGGTTTTGCCACAAACTATCTAATGTCCAGCCGATCCCTAAAAAGCTTAAGCTTAATAGGAGATACAGGCTGATGAAGAGGCGTTTCAATTGATTTTACGACTAAATTAATTATTCCACGCTTCAGGCGCGAATAAATAACCTTGCCCCCAAACCGTTTTTATACGGAAAGGTGTTTCAATGCTATCACCGAGCTTTTTACGAAGACGTGAAATACGTACATCAATTTTACGATCTTTACCGTCAAAGTCGATGTTTAAGAGGTATTGATAAATATATTGGCGGCTGAGTATTTGACCCGCTTGAGAAGCCAGTAACCATAACAATTCAAATTCGTGACTGGTGAGGTCAACTTCAGTATTGCCTAAGCGAATAGCTTGGGTGTGAGGATCGATGCTGAGTTTCCCAAAGTTGAGACAATGTGATTCTGGTTTGTTTGGCTGAGCTTGACGACGCAGTAAGTTGTTCATTCTAGCGACTAATAAAGCAGGATCGACAGGCTTAACGATATAGTCATCAGCGCCTAATTCAAGACCTTTAATTTGGTCTTCATTACTGCCTAGTGCGCTCATTAACAAAATAGGGCCAGAGAAATAGTCAGGTAGTTTCTCGCAAAGACTTAAGCCATCAAGACCGGGTAACATAATGTCTAGTAAGATAATATCAGGCTTATAGCTGATTAGACGGGTTAATACGGTATCGCCACGGCGTTCAACTTCAACGTGCATGTCGTGGGATTTTAAATAATCAACAATGAGATTGGCTAACCTGATGTCGTCTTCAACCAATAGAACTCTATGTGTAAATTGTGGCGTGGTCATTAAAATAAACTCCAAGGGTTCCGATAGCGCCTGCGTACTTGTTGTGTCGAGGCTTTATTTATTTTCAACTTTACGCCAGCAAGGGTGAGGTTGTTGTCCTTTCTTACGAGTATAAATTGAATATCTTTATCGGTTTTTATTGTTAAGTTGACAGATTTTTCGCTTGGATCGTCCGAGCACCAACGCGGTATGGTTGGATAATCAGATATGATGCAAACAAGATCGTCATTAACTGTTTCCCATGTTAACAACAGGTCTATTTCACAGTAACTAAATTGATCATCCGTTAAACACAAATTAGGCGTAGCTTTCAGGTGCGCCTGTTGTTCGAGTGTTTCAGCTTTTATACCAAAAGCACTCATCGATAGAATTAAAATGCTCCAAAAGCAATATGCGGCACGCAGGGTGAAATACTTCAACGTTAAAACCTATAAGCTGCGCCAACAAAATAACTTTGACTGTTATCTTCATTGACTAATGGGCTATCTTTTATTTCATCTGACAACCCTGTGTAGCGATATGCCATTAAAATGTTCCATTGCTCATTAATAATGTAGCGTGTGGTTAATTCTAACCCGGTATTCCAGCCTGAATCGGCGCGATAATGTTCGCTCCAATAGCTATTTTCACTTTCTCTAACGCCATAGTAATATTGAATCACCTCAGCACTCTTCCAATCAGCTCGTAATGCAGCATCAAACACCCATTGTTCAATGGCTATGCCATAGTTCCAGCTAAAGTGAAGCGTTTCACCATTGTGAACATTCAGTAAATCATGGGCATAAGCAAACTTTAAAAAGCCCCAGCGCGCATAATAAAATGCCTCAATGCCACCGTAAAAAGTAAAGTGACGACTTTCTAATTCTTCGAAAACTTTAGGTGGCTCGGTTATCTCTCGCGACATGGTTCTCATTGGCATGATATTCACATCTGCGGAGGTGCGATCCCCACTTAAAAAAAGATTACTTGGATCCCAATCGTAGAAAAACGCTCTATCATCGCTGTAACTGGTCACAAGATTGATAGAAAATCTTTCCGCCTCTTTTAGGCTGTAGCCTAAATTACCATTGTCAAAAAACCACTGTTCACCGTAGTAAGCAATTGAAGGCAGCACATACAATGGAATGTCATCATAATCTTGTAATGGATTCGTTTTCTTGCCATAACCCACGGCCAAAGAGATGTCCCACTCCCCTTGAGTAATACAGTCACTTGAGGTTAAACACACTGGTTCAGCCTTTGCCAACGCCATAGATGCTGGGGTGGCAATCAAGAATAATAAAACATTACGTATGTATTTAAGCATAAATGACTTTATAACCTTCTATGTGTTTAGTACTAAATTTCTGATATTTAACCTTTTAAACACGTTACGGTTAAATAGAGAACAAGTCATAAACATCATGTTATCACTATCTCTCTACGGCATTAATAATTAACAACGGTTGGATACAAAATGTTACTGATGCATCAAAGCTATTATACAGGCTTAAGCTTTGATGGCCTTCCAAAATAATTGAAAGCTGGCATGGCGATGGGACGTGTCTTTGCCTAACTCTGGGTGGTCGGTAAAAAAACAAATAGCGGCTAAATATTGACCGTGGCAATTTTCCAACAACAAATCGACAGGGTAGTGCGCAATGATATTTTGTTGCTGGCCTTCTTCTATTAACGCCACGATAAAACCTAAAATACCATTCATTGCTTGTTGCCGCGTGGCAGCATTAATTTCCGCTGACAATGAAAACTGCAGAAAAAACTTTTGCTTTAATGGCTCAGAGATAGCCCAATCAATGGCATTTTGCCATAGGGCGTTTGCATCTGATTCGATATTGCCGGTAACTTGGCTGTTGCTGATGATAGTATCGGCAAACTCTTGTTTAATAGTTAAAAAAAGATGGTTAATGATACAGTCTTTTGTAGGGAAGTGGTGAAATAGGGTTCCAGTAGCCACTCCCGCAGCCTTCGCAATAGAGGCTGTGGATGTGGCATGAAACCCTTGACGAACAAATAACGCCAAAGCCGATGTTAAAATGGCGTTTTTTTTATCTGTTTGTTTTTTTGTGGCATGTTCGATGGTCACAGTGGGTTATTCCTAACGTAAAAAGAACTTCATCAATGCTTTTTGAATTAATGTGCCATAGGGAGGATGCACAAAAATACCGGTATTAATTTTACCACTGTTTAATACGGTTTTTGCATGGCTGAAGGTGAGAAAACCTTCTTTACCGTGATAGTGCCCCATACCCGATGGCCCAATTCCTCCAAATGGCGCGTCGTCAGCGGCTACATGAAATACCGTATCATTGATACACACGCCGCCAGAATGGGTGTGATGTAGAATATGATTTTGAGCGCTGCTATCAAAACTTAAAATATACAGTGCTAATGGTCTATCGCGTTGATTAACATAACCAATTGCTTCATCAACCGATTTGTAACCGATAATTGGTAAAATAGGCCCAAAAATCTCATCCTGCATAACAAGCATATCTGGATTGACCTGAGTCATTAATTGGGTGGCGAGTTTGCGTTTGCCGACAGTTGTTGCACTGTTTGATGCTGAAACGACCCTTGCCCCTTTTGATTTTGCATCGTCAATCACTTTTATTAATCGATCAAACTGACGGTCATTGATAATATTGCCGTAATCAGGGTTGTTATCAAAATCAGGGTACATTTTATTGAACCTAGCTTGGTAGACTTTGATTAATTCATCAATTTTATCTTCAGGACAGAGCACATAATCGGGTGCGACACATATTTGACCGGCATTTAAACACTTACCAAAAATTAATCGCTCAACGGCGGTATCAATTGGCATATCTGGTGCAATAATCGCTGGAGATTTACCACCTAACTCAAGGGTGACTGGTGTTAAGTTCTCAGCCGCCGCTCGCATCACATGGCGGCCGACTATGGTTGAACCTGTGAATAAAATATGATCAAAAGGCAGAGCAGAAAATTGTGCAGCGATATCAGCTTCTCCCTCTACTAACGCGACTTCATTTTCTGCAAAAACCTGCCCTAATAAATCATTGAGTACTTGATTGGTATGTGGGGTGAATTCTGACATTTTGAGCATAGCTCTATTACCCGCAGCGATAGCGGTAATCAATGGTCCAATAGATAACATCACCGGAAAATTCCATGGAACGATAATGCCTACAACGCCTAAAGGTTGATAATGCACAGACACTTTTGACGGTGAAAGTAATAAACCTGCATGACGTTTACTGGGCTTCATCCATGATTTAAGGTTTTTAAGGGTGTAGTTAATATTATTGATACACGGCATGATATCTGAAATAACGGTGTCGTTTTCAGAGCGATGACCATAGTCTTTCATCAAGGCAGCAACGATTGGCTGTTGATACTGCAAAAGTAATTGCTTGAGTTGTTTTAGTTTTTCTACTCTGGATTGATAGCTAGGGGCGGGATGCGATAAATAGTGGCTGCGTTGCGTCTGCAATAATTGTTGTAATGGTGACAATTGTGATTGTTCAACAGTCATATTCATAAGTTACTCCAGCAAAAAAATGTCAATTAGACGTCAATAAAAAAAGCCGACTGATTAGTCGGTCTGATGTTACCCTCTACGACTGATAGATGCAACAATTGTTGATAATATGCGCTATATCAATAATTGCATCTTACAACAGGCTACACTTTAGAAGGTATCTTATGGGCTAATGAGCCTAGATGCGGTTGGTAAAAGGGTGTCTGTTTTAGCTGGTATTATTTTCAAGATGACATCTTGTTTTCAACAATGTTTGTCAGTTGTGCTGACTATCTCACTCAATATAATGGCTGAGATAACAGATATTTTGAATTGAGATATTTCCATGTGACCGGAGGAAATTATGCGAAGTAAAACAATTTTATGGCCAACGGATTTTTCTGAAACGGCATCTCATGCTCTCCAGTATGCTATCGAAATGGCTAATCTCTATGATGTAGGTATTAGAATTGTGCATGTTGTTGATCAGCCATTTGGTGATGAAAACTACATGATATTAGCCGTTACGCCAGAGGAATTGGCTAAAAGCATGGAAGAAGCCGCGGCGAAAAAGATGCATTCATTACTTGCAGGGTTAAATACCAAAATGCCGATTGAAACAGTCATCCGTCGTGGTGATGCTGCCGCTGAAATCGTGGCAGAAGCTAATTCCGGCGATATTGGTATGGTAGTGATTGCAAGTCATGGCAGAACGGGTTTGGCGCATTTTTTACATGAAAACGTAGCTGAAACGGTGGCCAATCAAGCCCATTGCCCAGTGCTAGTGGTGAAATAACCTTTTGCTAATGACTTCGCTTAGATAAATTAGCTTTTAGGGCTATTAACCGCCTATGTGTTAATGCTATTTAGCTTGGTGATAAAACTTGCTTAAATCGTTGTAATCCTCTTAATGGTGATAGTGAGATTAATTTATTGGAAGCTCAGTTTAGACTGAGCCTCTTAACCTCAAAATAGGCTCGTTGCAGTATTGCCAGAACGAAAATCGATATTAAATCCACTGCTTATAATGCGGCGAAATAGTATTGAATGCTCTAGCTGCTATCAGATTGGCTGTATCGATAGCAATATAGGGTAGCACAATTGCGCCACTGGCTAATCCGAGCTCAATATAGGCAAGTTGTTTTTTCTTTTGGGCATGTGTTTGAATTATTTTAACGTGTTGAATTTTTTCAAAAGGAATGCGTTTCCAATGCTTACCAAATAATCCACTGTGTTGCCATACCGCGTCATGTTGCAAAAAATACCCCCATCTTTTAAAGCGGACAAAAAGTAAAGCACAGACAATTAGCGCGGCAACCAGTGCGACTTCAATAAGTGCTTTATCAATAGGTAATGGCGTAAGTAACGCTAAAACCGACAATGCAGTAAAAGGGATAAAAGGCAGCCAAATACGTTTATATAACCAAGCAATATTAATTGGCATATAACCCTCTGGTAAACGAATGGGGGTTTGGCTTAAAGACGAGAGCGGGTGAAATATCTGCTCAATTTCATTCGGTTTTACAGCAGGAATTAACATATGCTGTTTGGTTTTTTCTTCTACTTCATTGCCTTTTACTTGTTTAAGGTAAAGAGTCCAGCGATTAACAACCCTTGCAAGTAAGGGTTGGTGGAAATGGATCACCTGTATACGTTTGATCGCTAACGCATCTTGTTGATGGGCAATAATACCACCGCTTCTTTGCAGTGTTTGTTGGCGTTTATCTAATGTATAGGGGTAATACTTTAGTACTGAAGCGATAATTGAAATCGCAGAAAATAGCACGTATCCAGCAATAAACAGCCCCACAAACAACACTAATTGCAATATAAAGCTTTCATGGGTGGTGTGATTAACCCACGTGATGAGTTGTTGAAAAAGCGCTGACTGGACAATTTTTTCCCATTCAATCTGACCCGCTATTGGGCCAGCGATTATGGCAAACCAAATAAAATTATTTTGATAAAAACCAAATAGAATTAACTCTTTCAAACTGCGGGTGATGATTGGTTGCGTTAACGCAAGGCTTTGATGTGGCGTATTCTCATTTTGTTTTAGCTGTGATGATTCGACGTCTTCGTGCTGCAGCTGCAATAATTGCTGTTTTAAAACATGTGCATGCTGTGCATTAATAGCTGATAGCCTTGCTTCGTCTTTACTGGATCCTGCAGTTTCAATCACTAACACAGCTAGGTTAAGCGGCTTAAAATAAAAGGGTTGTTCAAAACGAATGTTTTGAATTCGATTAAGTGGGATTTCATCTTTTTTGGTAAAAAAAAGTCCGCGTTTAACATCTAGCTGATTTACCTTTACTCGGTAGCGAAATTTACGCCATTGAATAAACGCAAAAGTTGTTAATAGTCCGATTAGAATAGCTGCGCCGTCAATGATCCAAAATAATGAAATATCATTTGTCCAACCGGCATAAAATATCGGTACTAAAGCATAGCCATTAGTGAATATACTTCTTAATGAAGTCATGACAAAGCTGAGTATCGACCAGGGAGATAAAGCCTGCCAATCAGTTAATAATGCGCAGGGGATCGCATTTTTCTGTGTGTCTGGTTCCTGTGGTTGAAGATCATTCATGTTATGAGTCCAAAGACGCCGTTATCACCTTGTGCTCAGATGATTGATTTTCAGCGGCTTGATACAGTAAATGTTGTCGTAGGTGCTCAGCGGTATCAGCGTTTAGTCCGGGTAAATTGATTTCAGCCTCACCAGAACCGGCACTAAAACATTTCAGTGTGACTAGTTGATATTGGCGTTCCAGCGGACCTTGAGATAAATTTACATGCTGCAAACGCGTGTAAGGTAATGCCGTAGTTGACATCCAAAATAACCCCTGTCGCATGATCAATTCATCTTTAAAAACCCCGTAGCAAACGGTCAATGCCTTCAAGTAAGTTAGACGAATAATCAACACGGCAACTATTAAGATAAATACTATAAGCAGCAATTTGGCAGTAATTGATAAAGGGGTTATAAAACCAATAAAGAGACAAATAATGGTTGCTATCAGGCTGTATACTACACCAGCTACATAGAGTTGTAACTTAGGGTAATTATCATCGATGTGAGTTAATACTAACTCAGTCATGGGGGTCAATTGCTGTGCTTGCAATGGCTCACCATATTGATAAATATCCGTATTTGGTAATGATTGATGTTGATGCTCAATGTCGTTCATATAAATCCATTCGTCTTTTTATGCTCGGTAATGACTATAACGACATTTTATGTCGTATGGTAGGGGTTTACGTTTATTACTCTTCTAACCACGAACCAAGGATTAACGGCTTACTATGATGTTGGACTTATTTGATGGACAGGACCCAAATATTATCGCCCCTCCTGTTACGCTACATCCAAATTTTTTGACTCAACGTCAGCAACAATTATTGTTAAATGAAGTTAGTGATTACCCACTGACTAAAATTGAAATTGAAGTTTTCGGCAAAAAACACCTTATTCCGCGCACTCAAGCTTGGTTTGGTGATGATGGATGTGATTGTAAATACTCAAAAACGTTAATCAATCCTTTGCCATGGCCGCCTATGCTTGCAAAGTTACGCCAAACCTTAATCAATCGTTGTCAGCTTAATTTTAATGCCGTATTGGTTAATCATTATAAAGATGGCCATGATTGTATGGGATGGCACAGTGACGATGAGCCAGAAATTATTGCGGGGAGTGCAATTGCCTCAATTACTCTAGGTGCTTGTCGAGATTTTGTGGTACGTCATAAAGCAAGTCAGCAAAAAGTGACATATACCCCTTTTTCTGGTGACTTAATCATTATGGCGCCAGGTATGCAGCAAACTTGGCAACATGCGTTACCTAAGCGTTTATCGATAACACAACCAAGGGTTAATTTTACTTTTAGGTTAATTACGCCTGATTTTTATCGAAGATAAGCCTATAACAATAAAACGTGATTAACAGTTAACGTTTTGCCATGACAGTGTTTGACGTTTAAGTGTTAACCCAGTAACCTTCGATTTTTAAGAACCCAAGAGTAGGTCATTATGTCAGTTGCACAGACAATCACTGATAAACTGAATCAGTCGTTCACACCGTCACATCTTGAAGTTATTAACGAAAGTAATCGCCATCATGTGCCACCTAATTCTGAAACTCACTTCAAAGTTGTGATTGTCAGTCAGTTGTTTGATGGGCAGCGACCGTTAGCAAGACACAGAGCGGTCAATAGCGCACTTGCTGATGAATTAGCCAATGGCGTTCATGCTTTGTCAATCAATACTTATACTGAGGTGGAATGGCAGGAGCTCGAGGAAGTCCCTCGTACGCCAAACTGCAAAGGATAGTTGATAGCAGTCATACCACATAAAACCTCACTAATTAGTGGGGTTTTTTATTGCCCTCATTTAGTGCGTTGGCTATAGTGTTATTTTTTAGTACGTTGGCTAAAGTGTTATTTTTGTTGTTTAGCAATGTCTTACTCATAATACAATTAGAAAAGGATATCTAGATGTATCGCCGTTTATTGTTACCAATTCTCATTTTCGTGTCGCTACTTCAAGCTTGTGAACCACAAGCCCCCCAAAAAGTTACCGTGATTGAACATACCTCTCCAGTTATCGAGTGGCGATTGGCAACATCGTGGCCTAAAAATTTACCAGGCTTAGGAATGGCTCCAGAAAACTTCGCGCAAAAGGTCAACCTTATGTCCAATGGCCGTTTACATATTAGTGTTTATGGCGCAGGCGAATTGATGCCAGCATTGTCAGTATTTGATGGTGTGAGTGAAGGTAAAGTGCAAATGGCTCATAGTGCATCGTATTACTGGAAAGGAAAGGCTCCCGCTGCACAATTTTTTTCATCGATTCCTTTTGGTTTGAATGCTCAACAAATGAATGCTTGGTTATATCACGGTGGTGGTATGGAGCTGTGGCAAGAGGTTTACCAGCCATTTGGTATTATTCCTATGGCTGGAGGAAATACTGGGGTGCAAATGGGCGGTTGGTTTAATCAGCCAATCAATTCGATTGAAGATTTAAATGGACTTAAAATGCGATTACCAGGTATTGGCGGTGAAGTGTTAAAGCAAGTCGGTGGCGTACCGGTTGAAGAACTCGCTGGTCGAGAACTTTATGGCGCCTTACAAAGCGGTGCTATCGATGCGGCTGAATGGGTGGGACCGTACAATGATTTGCCACTCGGTCTTTATCAGGTCGCTAAGTTCTATTATTACCCAGGCTGGCACGAACTAGGCTCAAATATGGAGTTTATGGTTAATCAGCAAGCCTTTTTAGCACTACCAGATGACTTGCAGCAAATTATTATCACTGCGGCAAGAGCTGTTAATCAAGATATGTTAGATGACTATACTCAAGGGCATATTGAGGCGTTAAATACCTTAGTTAATGATCATAATGTGCAATTGAAACGTTTTCCTGAAGAGGTTATTGCTCAACTTAAAAGCGCCAGAGATACTGTGCTTTATGCTGAAGCTGAAAAAGATCCTATGTTCAAAAAGGTACTCCAAGCTTACCTAGCAAATGAGAAGCAAGTGAAACGCTATTTTCAATATACTGAAAATGCATTAGCAGAAATGACGCGATCCTAAGTGATAGTTTGTTTGTTGTCGTCCCGTTTTCTTTCTCGAGCATCGTATTAATCTGATTATTGTTGAAATTTTTATGAGTTGATTATCCCCAACAATTGCGCTTTGTTGATGCCAGCATGCTTACGCCAATAAGGCTCAAGTTTTGTCGAGCTCTGATTTAGGTTAATAAACACAAACGTTTTAAAGGCTTTTTAGTTATTTTATGACTAGATGAAAATAATCACTGAGTTAGTTTGATGAATGACGCTAGAGAGTTAGTGAATGTTAATGTTACTATATCGCCATTACCGTTAAATACGTTTGTTAATGTTCTAACCTGTAAACGTATCCATTTTTGGGAGAAAACCATGCCGTTATTAGACAGTTTTACCGTAGACCATACCCGTATGAATGCGCCTGCAGTAAGAGTTGCTAAACATATGAGCACACCGAAAGGCGACACGATTACTGTGTTTGATTTACGTTTTTGCGCACCAAATAAAGATATATTAAGTGAGCGTGGTATCCACACTCTCGAGCATTTATTTGCTGGTTTCATGCGCGATCATTTGAATGGTGACAGTGTCGAGATTATTGATATTTCACCCATGGGCTGTCGCACCGGTTTTTATATGAGCCTCATTGGTCAGCCTTCAGAGCAAGATGTTGCTAATGCTTGGTTGGCGGCAATGGAAGATGTATTGAAAGTGACACAACAAAAAGATATTCCAGAATTAAATGAATATCAATGTGGAACCTATGAAATGCACTCACTTGAACAGGCACAAGATATTGCCAAAAACATCATTGCAGCAGGTGTAAGTGTTAATAAAAATGATGATCTTGCTCTAAGTGGTGAGATTTTAGGCACACTTTGATCTTATTGAAGTATTCAAAAAGCGGCACACAGCCGCTTTTTTTGTGTCTGAAATATTATATTTTAACAAGTGTATTTAGGTAGGACGTTTAGGTTGATGTAAATAAAGGATTTTTGTTGGCGATTAAGGTTTGGTGGGTGCAAGGTGTTGGATATTCTTTGGCGGTATGTGAATGATACTGTTTTTGTGTTGCTGAAACCGTTATTGTATACAACATTAAGCCGTAATTTTACAAAGCCAAGATAGAATATGGAGATTTATATGTCTGATCGCTCTTTTAGCGTTTCAATGGTAGCGTCTGCAGTGGTGTTAATTCTGGGTAGCTTTCCCAGTATGGCTGATACAGTAACTGAATCATTTGAAACGAAAAACTCTCATATCGATATGGGGCAGGCTGACGTCTCCTTATTTCATTATCGCCAATCGTCTAACTTACTTGCTCAAACTGGGGTTACTGTCCATCCCAATGTGGCAAATGCAGATAACGCTATTTCAATCCGTGGTGCGACCAACGGCATAGCGGTAATGCAAGACAACATTTTTTATTCTGCAGCACCTTATTCAGCTCAAAATCTTGTTTCCTTACCTAATTTGTTTTTTCAATCTTCACTTTCAAGTAACAAGCAAACAAATGTAGGACAAGGTGGTCAAGGCTCTTTTGGTGTACTTGATTACACTACCGCTGTCATTAGCGAACGTGACACAGATACCATCGTAAACATCGAAATCGATGAAGATGGTTCTCCTGCTGGTGGGTTAATCGTCAGCGGTAAAACTAAAGAATATGGCATGCTCTTGGGCGTTGATTATCAAAAAAGTGAAGATGATGCAGGATTTAACACTAGTTTTGATGATAAACATGAAAAAACCGATATCCTCTTTAAAATCAATGCTGGCAGTTTAGCTGGGGCGCGCAATCCGCAAAAAACAGAGTTCAGTTACCATTTTACAGATACCAGACTAGATAATAGCAGTATTGGCTTGACTGAAAACGATTTTTCACTAGCGCCTGATAAGCGTTATGCGGCAACACAATTAGATTATGAAAAAGGCAAACGTCAACGCTACGCTTTAGCACATCAAGTGAATTTAAGCGGTTCAACAATGTTTACCGACTTTTATTATCAGAGCTTCTCGCAGGAGGGGCAGGACACCTTGTTTGTTGATGATCAATTGATTAATCGCCAATTGTTGCAGCAACTCTCTGAATTTGAGAAAAATCCAACTGCTCAAGGGTTAACAACGAATACTGCAATATCAGACAATGATTTTGATGGCTTTGGTGTACAAACCAAAGGGATCAGTATGTATGGGGCCCATGAGGTGACGTATCAGGCCAGATATCACACTGATAAAGCTGAAATAAAAGTAAGCCAATTAGATTATTTTCTTGGCGAAAACCTTCATTTAGCCTTGCAAGATACTCTTTATGGAGTATCAGATTATACTGATGAAGCGGATGCGATTACGTCATCAGTTAATACCAAACTTAACTATGATGCTTGGTCAGTCAACATTGGGCTAGGGTACGAACATGTTAGCGTGAGTCGAGAGCTTGGTAATAATACTGACTTAATGACAGCGGCTGATTTTTCTGATGACGGTTGGTTACCAGCTATTGAAGTGGCTTATCAAAATGATGCATGGCTTTTTGCCTTAAGTGCTAAACAAGCTTGGACCGCTGCATCTGCAGGAAATAGCCAGCAACGCGCACAAGAGGCGCTGCAATACCAGTTAGCATTGCAATATCAGCAAGGGGCATTTGTTGCAGGCTTAAGTACCTATATACATGATTTTGATAATCAACATGTCACCTGCCAGTGGGGGATAAATTGTCTGCCTGGGCAAGAAGCCGCGCAGGTGAATTTAAAAGATGTTGCTGTCAATGGCGTTGATGTAAATCTTGATTACAGTATGACATTTGACAGCTTTTCGATCCCTATGTCGTTAGCTTATACCTACAGCCAAGCAGAATTTGGCCAAACTGATTGTGACGCCATTATTGGATGCTATAGAGATGGTGAGCAGCTACCTTGGGTACCTGAACAGCAATTAAGTGCCAGTATTGGTGTGATGATGGGACAATTTAGCCTAGTTGCGAATGGTCTGTATCAGACAGAAACAGGCAATGCATTTACACCAGGAAATTATGGTGTTGATTCTCAGCTTAAAGTCGATTTAGCAGCAAAGTATCAAATGACACCATCACATGAATTTTATGTGCGTGTAGAAAATCTACTAGATGAAGATTTAGTCGCTAAAAATTATCAAATGGGCATGTTACAGCAAACCGAAATGACAACGTATCTAGGCTATCAAGGTCATTTTTAATGAAAGTCAAAAACAGACTTGCGTTAATACGTTAAGCTAACCTGTTTATTTGATGGTAAAGCTTGTTCTAGTTGATAAATAATCCGCTTGTGTTTAAAAAATGTTAACGCCCTTGGCAATTTAGCGAGGGCTTTATTCATCACTTCTAATATTTAAAAAAATTCATTTCAAAAATATTTCTTTTAAAATTAATGCTATAGTTTTGTTCGCACGGTGCCTCCACGCTATTATTGATTGGTTATAACGCCACACTCTGCTTTGCGCTAGTTTAGGGGGCAAAGTTGGTGCATTGGTTTGAAAACACCTATTATTTTCGTGGCGATAGTCTCATATTTGGGGTAAAATGCGCGCGACCAGCGTGATTACGATCGCATTTCCGTGTTAAACCTGCGCTAGCTCAATAATGGTGTGTTTGTTAACATATTGTTTTTGTAGCGGAACGTGGCGCATTGTCTTTCCTTCAAACGTAGTGCTTGTGGATATGATTACAATTAAGAAAGGATTGGAACTGCCTATAGCAGGCGGACCAGAGCAAGTTATCCATAATGGCCCAGCCATTAAACATCTAGCTACTTTGGGTGAAGAGTATATTGGCTTACGTCCAACGATGAAAATTAAAGTGGGCGATAAAGTACAAAAAGGCCAGGTTCTTTTTGAAGATAAAAAGAATTTAGGCGTTAAATATACAGCTTTAGCCAGTGGTACTATTTTAGAAATTAATCGAGGTGCAAAGCGTGTACTTCAGTCTGTTGTTATTGCGGTGGAAGGTGACGATAGCGTTGCGTTTACTCAATATGATGCAGGTACATTAGACACGTTAGACTCGCAAGTTGTTCGCGACAATCTGATTGAATCAGGTTTGTGGACTGCATTGCGTACGCGCCCATTCAGCAAAGTGCCGGCCGTTGATGCTACGACGCAAGGTATTTTTGTTACCGCGATAGATACACAACCTCTTGCTGCCGATCCTGTGGTAGTCATTGCCGAACATAAAGATGATTTTGCTAATGGTTTAAAAGTGCTTGCACGTTTAACTGAAGGCAAAGTTTACTTATGTAAAGCTCCTGGAGCCGATATTCCTTCAGCAAATGCCCAAGTGGCAGAGTTTGCAGGTAAGCATCCAGCAGGTCTTGTAGGTACTCACATTCATAATATTCTTCCAGCTTCAGCTAAACGTAGTGTTTGGCATGTTGGCTATCAGGATGTTATCGCAATTGGCCAATTATTTACTCAAGGTGTGTTAAACACTGAGCGTGTTATTGCCATTTCAGGCCCTAAAGCCAAACAACCTCGTTTAGTAAGAACTCACATTGGCGCAAGCATTGCTGAGTTAACATTAAATGAAGTGCAAGACGGTAACGTTCGCGTTATTTCTGGTTCGGTATTAAATGGACGTGAAGCTAAAGGCCCACATGCATATTTAGGTCGTTACCACGCACAAGTAAGCTTAGTTGAAGAAGGTTACGAAAAAGAGTTATTTGGTTGGGCAATGCCTGGTGCCAATAAATATTCGATTACTCGTGCATTCTTAGGTCACTTAAGTCCTTCTCGTTTATTCCCAATGACAACCAGTACCGGTGGTTCTGATCGTGCGATGGTACCCATTGGCAACTATGAACGTGTTATGCCACTAGATATTCTTCCTACCATGTTGTTACGTGACTTAGTGTCAGGTGATTATGATGGCGCGGTGACACTCGGTGCTCTTGAGCTAGATGAAGAAGACTTGGCGTTATGTACTTTCGTATGTCCAGGTAAGTATGACTATGGTTCATATCTACGAGACTGTTTAGATACGATCGAGAGGGAAGGCTAATGAGCTTGAAAGATTTTATCGAGCGTATTGAACCGCAATTTGAAAAAGGCGGAAAATACGAAAAGTGGTATGCCCTTTATGAAGCGGCAGCCACTGTATTTTATACTCCAGGTAAAGTGAACAAGGGTAGAACCCATGTTCGTGATAACATCGACCTAAAGCGTATGATGATTACGGTTTGGGCGTGTACATTTCCAGCAATGTTTTTTGGTATGTACAACGTAGGTTTACAAGCACAAGTGGCATTAGCTGCAGGCTTTGGTACTCCTGATGTTTGGCAAGTTGGATTGTTTGAATTATTTGGTGCTCAGTTAACCGCTGACTCAGGTATTGCATCATTGATGTGGTATGGCGCATGTTTCTTCTTACCTATCTACGCAGTGACTTTCGCTGTAGGTGGTTTCTGGGAAGTCTTATTCGCCTCTGTCCGTGGTCATGAAGTTAACGAAGGCTTCTTCGTTACATCTGTACTGTTTGCGTTAACCTTGCCAGCAACAATTCCTTTATGGATGGTAGCTTTAGGTATTACGTTTGGTGTCGTTGTAGCTAAAGAAATCTTTGGTGGTACCGGCCGAAACTTCCTAAACCCTGCGCTAGCTGGTCGTGCGTTCCTGTTCTTTGCTTATCCTTTAAGTATGTCAGGTGACACGACATGGGTTGTTGCTGATGGTTTCTCTGGTGCAACTGCATTAAGCCAAGCTGCACAAGGCACATTTGATTACGCAAACAACGCGACTTGGATTGATGCCTTTATGGGCTTTATTCCTGGCTCAGTGGGTGAAGTTTCTACCTTTGCTATCCTATTAGGTGGTTTAGTCATCATCTATACTCGCATCGCTTCATGGCGCATTGTGGGTGGTGTGATGATTGGTATGGCTTCAATCGCAACGTTATTGAATGTTATTGGTAGCGACACTAATCCAATGTTTGCCATGCCATGGCATTGGCACTTGGTACTAGGTGGTTTTGCTTTCGGTATGATGTTTATGGCAACAGACCCTGTGTCTGCGTCATTTACTAACTCTGCAAAGTGGGCCTATGGCATCCTAATTGGTGCAATGGTGGTGTTCATCCGTGTGATTAACCCTGCATTCCCTGAAGGTATGATGTTAGCAATTTTATTCGCTAACTTATTCGCGCCGTTATTTGACCACTTCGTCGTTCAAGCAAATATCAAACGGAGGATCGCACGTGGCTAGTAATAAAGATTCGTTTGGAAAAACATTATTTGTTGTGATTGGTCTTTGCTTTGTCTGCTCGATGTTTGTGTCTACAGCAGCCGTTTTGCTTAAGCCAACACAACAAGAAAATAAGCTTTTAGATAAGCAAAAGTACATTCTTGAAGCGGCGGGTTTAGTGGATACTAAAGCTGGCAAGCTTGAAAAGAAAACCGTTATCGACACGTATAATAAATACGTAGAAGCGCGTCTGGTTGATCTTAAAACCGGTGACTTTATAGAAGGTAACGCAGATACTTTTGATGTTGAAAAGGCAGCTCGTACTCCTGCAACGTCTTTCAAACCGCAGCACGATATTGCGTCGGTTAAGCGCGTGGCAAACACAGGTGTTGTTTATCTGATTAAAGACGATAACAAACAACTACAGACTGTGATTATTCCTGTTAAAGGGTACGGTCTATGGTCAACTATGTTTGCATTCTTAGCTGTTGAAGCGGATATGAACACCATTCGTAGCCTTGTGTATTATGACTTTACTGGTTCTGGTGAAACACCAGGTCTAGGTGGTGAAGTTCAAAATCCACAGTGGATCGCTAAGTGGGAAGGTAAAAAACTTTATAATGAGAATGGTGAGTTAGCTATTCAAGTGACCAAGTTACCGACAGTAGCCGCTTCTGTTCATGGTGTTGATGCATTATCTGGTGCAACGTTAACCAGTAATGGTGTCCAACATTCATTAACATTTTGGTTAGGTGAAGAAGGTTTTGCTCGCTTTATTGAAAAAGCACGCAATGGAGGACTTAGCTAATGGCTAATGCTAAAGAACTGAAGCAGGTTCTAACCGGACCAATCATCAATAATAACCCAATTGCTCTGCAAATCTTGGGTGTATGTAGTGCCCTAGCTGTTACCGCTAAAATGGAAACCGCTATCGTAATGACATTAGCATTGACGGTTGTGACTGCGTTTTCTAACTTGTTTATTTCGCTTTTGCGTAATCACATTCCTAGCAGTGTTCGTATCATTGTTCAAATGACCGTTATTGCATCTTTAGTAATTGTCGTAGACCAAGTATTACAAGCTTATGCTTATGATATTGCGAAGCAGTTATCTGTATTCGTTGGTTTGATTATTACTAACTGTATCGTAATGGGTCGTGCTGAAGCTTATGCAATGAAAACACCTCCAATGATGAGTTTTATGGATGGTATCGGTAACGGTTTAGGTTACGGTGCAATCTTATTATCAGTAGGCTTCATTCGCGAATTATTCGGTAACGGTTCATTATTCGGTATTGAAATCCTCAGCAAAATCTCTGACGGTGGCTGGTATCAACCAAATGGTTTATTACTACTTCCACCAAGTGCATTCTTCTTGATTGGTGGTTTAATCTGGATGATACGTACTTATAAGCCAGAGCAAGTAGAAGCAAAAGGGTAAGCAGAATGGAACATTATATTAGTTTATTAATTCGTTCAATATTCATTGAGAACATGGCATTAGCCTTCTTCTTGGGTATGTGTACCTTCTTAGCTGTGTCTAAAAAAGTGACGACCTCGATGGGTTTGGGTGTTGCAGTTATTGTGGTTTTGGCCATTTCAGTACCTGCTAACCAAATCATCTATCAAGGTTTACTTGCCCCTGGTGCACTGGCTTGGGCTGGCGTTCCAGAAGCAGACTTAAGCTTCTTGAAGTTTATTACCTTTATTGGTGTGATTGCAGCGCTAGTACAAATTTTGGAAATGACTTTAGATAAGTACTTTCCACCTTTATACAACGCGTTAGGTATCTTCTTACCATTGATTACTGTTAACTGTGCGATTTTCGGTGCGGTATCATTTATGGTTGAGCGCGACTATAACCTAAGCGAAAGCGTAGTGTTTGGTATTGGCTCTGGGATCGGTTGGGCGTTAGCAATTGTATTGTTAGCGGGTATCCGTGAGAAAATGAAGTATTCTGATGTGCCAAACGGTCTACGTGGCTTAGGTATTACCTTTGTTACAGCAGGTCTTATGGCTCTAGGTTTCATGTCGTTCTCTGGTGTTTCTTTGTAAGAAGTACTGAGACGAAGCATTAATTTGAACCTTTAAGGAATAAGTGAATGGGTATTCTTGAATCTACTCCAATAGATGTTTATCTAGGTGTGAGTATGTTTACCGTTATCGTACTGGTGTTGGTTTTAGTGATTTTATTTGCTAAATCGAAACTGGTTGCGAGCGGTGATATCACCATTGGTATTAATGGTGATGCTGACAAAGCAATTAAAACAGGCGCAGGTGGCAAGTTACTTGGTGCTTTATCAAATAGCGGTATTTTCGTATCTAGCGCATGTGGTGGCGGTGGCTCTTGTGGTCAATGTCGCGTACATATCAAGTCTGGTGGTGGAGACATTCTTCCTACCGAACTTGATCACATTAGCAAAGGCGAAGCCCGTCAAGGTTGTCGTTTAGCTTGTCAGGTTAACGTTAAAACCGACATGGAAATTGAGCTAGAAGAAGAAATCTTCGGTATCAAAAAATGGGAATGTGAAGTTATCTCTAACGATAACAAAGCGACTTTCATTAAAGAGCTTAAGCTGCAAATTCCTGATGGAGAATCAGTTCCATTCCGCGCAGGTGGATATATTCAGATTGAAGCACCAGCTCATCATGTTAAATATGCTGAGTTTGATGTCCCTGAAAAATATCGCGGCGATTGGGAGCATTTTGGTTTCTTCAAGTTAGAATCAAAAGTAGACGAAGAAACTATTCGTGCATACTCAATGGCTAACTATCCAGAAGAGTTTGGCATTATTATGCTAAACGTGCGTATTGCAACGCCACCACCACGCAATTTGAGCTTACCTTGCGGTAAGATGTCATCATTCATTTGGAGTTTAAAAGCCGGTGATAAAGTGACAATCTCAGGTCCGTTTGGTGAGTTCTTTGCAAAAGACACAGATGCTGAAATGGTATTCGTTGGCGGTGGTGCTGGTATGGCTCCGATGCGTTCGCACATTTTTGACCAACTTAAGCGTCTTAACTCTAAGCGTAAGATGAGCTTCTGGTACGGTGCTCGTTCTAAGCGTGAAATGTTCTATGTGGAAGATTTTGATGGCCTAGCGGCTGAGAACGAAAACTTCCAATGGCATGTTGCATTATCTGATCCTCAAGCTGAAGATAACTGGACGGGTTATACAGGTTTTATTCATAACGTATTATATGAAAACTACCTGCGCGACCATGATGCACCAGAAGATTGTGAGTTCTATATGTGTGGACCTCCAATGATGAACGCAGCAGTTATTGCGATGTTAAAAGATTTAGGCGTTGAAGATGAAAACATCTTACTAGATGACTTCGGCGGTTAAGTTAATTAAATTAAGGTGCTATTAGAGCACCTTAATTTTTTGTAAATTGCAGTTCGTTAACGGACTGCAATTTTTGTTTTATAGAAATAGAGCATTATGGTTAATTTACTTCGCAGCGTTATTTTTATGGCAGTGATAAGCCTTATCACTGCGTGTTCTCAGCCTGAACCGACTTTACAGTTAGCCGGTAAAACCATGGGCACAACTTATCACATTACTGTGATTCGAAATGATCAATTACCTGAAGCAAACTTACTGCAAACCGAAATCGATATGGCACTTGAAATTGTCAATAATCAAATGTCTACCTATCGGCCAAATTCTGAGTTATCGCGATTTAATAAACTGCAGATAAGGCAAGGAACGGAAGTCTCTCCTGATACACTGACAGTGGTAAAAGAAGCGATTCGTTTATACAAGATCACCGATGGTGCATTGGATATTACTTTAGGCCCATTGGTCAATCTTTGGGGCTTTGGCCCTGATAAACGCCCAACCACATCCCCATCGTTAGAGGCAATTCAAGCCGCTAAAGCCAAGACGGGAATATCAGAGCTAACAATAGATGGCAATCGACTCATTAAAGATAGTGCTGATTTGTATGTCGATTTATCATCAATAGCCAAAGGTTTTGGTGTGGATAAAATTGCCAGCTTATTAGACAAGTACCAAGTGTCTGGTTATCTCGTTGAGATAGGTGGCGAAATTAGTGTTAAAGGCCACAAGGCTGATGGCAGTGAGTGGCGTATCGCGGTAGAAAAACCGAGTGAAGATGGCCAAGAGGTGCAACAAGTCATTGAACTTGGTACAATGGCATTAGCTACGTCAGGTGATTATCGTATTTACCATGAAGAGAATGGCGAGCGTTTTTCACATCTCATAGACCCGCGTAGCGGCTATCCGATTAAGCATAAATTAGCTTCAGCTACGGTATTACATAAAAGTTCAATGACTGCAGATGGTTATGCTACAGCCATGATGGTTCTTGGGACTGAAGCATCATTAGCACTTGCCAAAGAGCAGAATTTAGCAATAATGCTGATTGAAAAGCAGGAACAGGGTTATCAGGTCTATTACAGTGAGGCCTTCAAGCCTTATCTTGATTAAACCATCCATTAAACTGGAGTCCAAAATGAGCGAGTTAATAGCGACATTTGTGGTGTTATTAGTTTTTTTCGTCTTAATGTCAATTGGTTATATTATTAAGAAAAAAGCTGTGGAAGGAAGCTGTGGCGGCCTTGGCGTGTTAGGCATCGAAAAAGCGTGTGATTGTGATGATCCTTGCGACAAACGTAAACGCCGCATGGCGGAAGAAGAGCGCCGTGAGAAGTTAGCGCAAAATCGCATCATTTAGCATTTTATCTTTTCAATAATTTGAATGAGTTTTGTTTTTAACAGCCCACGATTGAAGTGGGTTGTTTTGTTTATTTACTTCAAAGGCAGCATTTTTACTCATCTGACTAGCAAGTCTGTTAAAGCTTAGGTAAGCTGTTGCCATTATCTGTGTATATCCCTGTCGAATTACTTTTAACTTGTTAGAGTAAGTCATTCCAAACCAATTTTAATTGTGTTGATAATTTATCGACACGGGATGCTTTTGTTTTATGGAGATCGCTTAACATGAATAAAGTTCCAATGACTGTTGTTGGTGCTGATCAATTACGTAAAGAATTAGAAATCTTAAAATTTGATCGACGCCCTAAAATTACCGAAGCAATTGCATCTGCCCGTGAGCTTGGTGATTTAAAAGAAAATGCTGAGTACCATGCCGCACGAGAAGAGCAGGGTATTTGTGAAGCGCGTATTCGTGATATTGAAGGCAAATTATCGAATGCTCAAATCATCGATGTCACTAAAATCGAAAATACTGGGCGAGTTATTTTTGGCACTACAGTGGCTATTTTGAATATCGAAACCGATGCTGAAGTCACTTACCGCATAGTGGGTGATGATGAAGCTGATATCAAACAGAATTTAATTTCTGTTAACTCGCCTATTGCCCGTGGACTTATTGGCAAAAATGAAGGTGATGAAGTGGGGATTGCCACTCCAGGTGGCATCACAGATTATGAAATTTTGTCGGTAAAATATATCTAGTCAGATAAAGATATTTACGATTATTGCATAATTATATCGAGCACTTAATATCAAATGTTAAGTGCTTTTTGTTACATGCAAAATAATTAATTTGCTGAATATGACAGGTGCAGTTATTATCTGAAGTTGGCTATAAGCTATTTTTAATAGCATCACATGCAGTTTACACTTTATTGGCGATTTATTGTTTACGACTATATTGAGTAATAAAACTAATTAATAGGTTAAGGTTATATGACGTTTTCTTGGGCTAAAATATTAATGATATTGATTGTTGTGGGGTTGAGCACTAGCTTCCTTGCCACTAATCATACTTTAATATCAGCTCAATTAAATTACTCTGCAGCACCTAGCTGCACGAGTTCCTCTGCTACTGCTATTGATAATTGTGTTATCGCTTACCATCAATCAAATCAGTCCGATGTTAATCATCCTCATTTGATCGTGGATATTAACGACTCAGTTATAAATGGCGAGATTACAGCCAATTACCCATCAACAGTTATCGGTACTTCTTTATTCTACTTAGTTGATATAGCAAGTGTTAACACTCAATCTTCTAAGCTCCCCATCTCTAATGACATACATTATGTTCCAACCTATTCAGCACGCTATATTAATTTAGCTCAACACTATTCGGATGAAATTAGACCAAGCTACCTTTTAGCATATGAGTTTATTTCCCCTCCTGTGCCAAGTTTGGCAATTGGTTATCAAATTGATTTCAGTCCACAACTAGACTGGACTTTATCGACTGTATCAGCCCCTTCAAGGCTTTCCGGTTGGAAAGAGTCTAATTTACTCTTCGTTCATACTCACATTTGTTAAACGTATAACACAACATTAAAAATAACCATTAGCTATCGCTAGTGAATTTTCCTTGAGCTGTTGATCTGCAATAAATGCAGTTATAGCTTGTGGTGCATTGTTTGCGTGGATTTATTATTCCACGATGTTGTGAGATCTATTGTTATGAAACCTAAATCAAAAAAGACTCTATTAAACCATTACTCTCAGTGGAAATATTGGCTGCTTATCAGTACGTTAGTAATACTTTTTTTAAGCGCTCTTCCGTCTTGGTATGGCGAAGATGCAGCTGTACAACTGTCATCAAAATCATCACACACCTTATCCTCTGAGCATGTTTATCAGGTATTAAATCAAGCGGGGATCAGCAGTAAACGCATTGAGCAAAAGCAGCAGAATGTATTAGTCGTCTTGCAAGACCCACAGCAACAAATGCTTGCTAAAAACACCTTAATAAACGAGTTTGAAAAACAGGCTCAAGTGACATTATCCTTATCACCTGCAGCGCCTACTTGGTTGTTAAATATGGGATTTGAACCCATTAAGCTGGGGCTGGATTTACGTGGTGGAGTGCAGTTTTTATTGGATGTCGACTTAGATTTAGTTTTTCGCCAACAAAGTATTATGGTTGGTGATTCGTTAAAACAGTTTGTCAGAAAACAGCATATAACCGGTGTTAGCATTCACTCTGGTGACAGCGCTGAAGTCACAGTTGACCTCACTTTGCCTGAGGTGAGAGGACAAATAAGACAATTTATTGCAGAGCAATATCCGTTATGGCAGGTAACAGGACAAAAAGATAGACTAAATGTAGCGCTATCAGAAAATGAGAAGGTGAAATTAACTAATTTGACCGTACAACAGAATTTACAAATTATGCGCAGCCGCATTGAAGAGCTGGGCATAACTGAAGCTTTGGTGCAACGCCAAGGCGACAACCGTATCCGTATTGAACTGCCAGGTGTACAGGATCCAGCCACCGCTAAAAATGTCATTGGCGCTACAGCCAGTTTAGCTTTTTATCCTGTTCTTGAGAATGGTTCAATTAATGCGTTAGTGTTAAAGGATCAAGCCAACAATCCAATTTATGTCGCGAGAACCCCTGTATTAGCTGGAGATCATATTGTTGATGCGCGTGCCGCCACTGGTGATTTTGGCATGGCAAAAGTGAATATCAGCTTAGATTCTGCTGGAGGAAAGTTAATGTCAGACTTTTCGCGCTATAATATTGGTAAACCAATGGCCACTTCTTATAGCGAGTATAGCCGTAATAGTCTGGGGAAATCACAGCAGACGACTAAAGTTATTAGCGTGGCAACTATTCAAAGTCAGTTAGGCAATAATTTTGAAATTACCGGTGTAGGTAGCCATCAAGAAGCTCAGCAGTTGGCATTATTATTACGAGCCGGCTCTATGACTGCGCCTGTAACCATCATTGAAGAGCGCACAATCGGCCCAAGTTTAGGCGCTGAAAATATTGTCAATGGTTTTGCTGCGTTAGCATTAGGTATGTCATTAACATTACTCTTTATGGCTTGTTGGTACCGGCGTTTAGGCTGGGTAGCAAATATAGCGCTAATTGCTAATATGGTGATGTTATTTGGATTGTTAGCATTAATTCCAGGGGCAGTATTAACCTTACCTGGTATTGCAGGGTTAGTGCTTACAGTGGGTATGGCTGTAGATACTAACGTACTTATTTTTGAGCGAATAAAAGATAAACTAGCAGAAGGTCGAAGTTTTGCTAGTGCTATTGACGTTGGATTTGATAGTGCTTTTTCAACAATATTTGATGCCAATTTCACCACTATGATCACCGCCGTAGTGTTATTTTCTATTGGCAATGGCCCCATTCAAGGTTTTGCGTTAACTCTGGGTTTAGGCTTGCTAACTAGTATGTTTACAGGCATTTTCGCTTCACGTGCCATCATTAACTTAGTGTATGGCCGTGATACTCGTCACGCGATAAAGGTGTAATATCATGAACTCAACTCAAATGAATAACACGATAGATAAACTTAAGTTTCTAACCAAGTGGCGCTATGCATCGAGCATCCTTTCTATTGCGCTAATGTTGTTATCTTTAGGCATAATAGGTATCAAAGGGTTTAATTGGGGGTTGGACTTTACCGGCGGGGTGGTCACCGAAATTCAACTCGATAAACGTATCACCGCCAGTGAAATACAACCGCTAATGGTTGCCGCTTATCAACAAGAGGTCAGTGTCATTTCGGCTAGTGAACCAGGGCGATGGGTACTGCGTTATGCCAATATCCCTGATGAAAATCAACGTCCGGAATTATTAACAGTATTGGCGCCGCTTCAGAGTGACATCAATGTATTAAACAGCAGTATCGTTGGTCCTCAAGTTGGTCAAGAGTTAGTTGAGCAAGGCGGCTTAGCGTTATTAATGGCCATGTTATGTATTATGGGGTATCTCAGTTATCGTTTTGAATGGCGTTTAGCATCCGGTGCATTATTGGCTTTAGTGCATGATGTTGTATTTGTGTTGGCTTTTTTTGCTTTAAGCCAACTGGAATTCAATTTAACCGTATTAGCGGCAATATTGGCTATTTTGGGTTACTCACTTAATGACTCAATAATTATCGCCGACAGGATACGCGAGCAATTAGTCATTAAGCCTCAATGGAATATCACGGATATTAATAATTTAGCCATTAAATCGACATTTTCGCGCACTATGGTGACTTCCGGTACGACATTATTAACCGTAGTAGCATTATGGATTATGGGGGGGGCGCCGCTGGAAGGTTTTTCAATTGCGATGTTTATCGGTATTTTAACGGGGACGTGGTCATCAATTTCTATTGGGGCAACATTTCCTGAATTACTGGGCTTAAATTCTGACCATTACAGGGTTATACCATTACCCGATACGCCGTAATATTTGTGCAATTTTTAACAATATAAAGCCGCTGAATTCAGCGGCTTTATATTAACTAAAATCACAGACTATTTTGCTTTTGGAATGGCAATTTTCATCTCTGCTGATTGACGGAAGATAACTAAAATATGACCGATAGTTTGCACTTTCGTTGACTGAGTTTCACGTACAATGGCGTCAACGATGGCATTTTTAAGTTCTCTATCAGAAGAGGCTACTTTCACTTTGATCAATTCGTGATGATTAAGAGCGCTATCAATTTCAGCCAGAACACCTTCAGTCAAACCATTGGCACCAAGCATCACAACTGGCTTTAAACTGTGTGCCAATCCCTTTAGATGCTGTTTTTGTTTGGTTGTTAAGTTCATTTATACCAACTTTTGCTGAGTTACTGTTGAAAAACGGCTATTCTACCCTTATATACTCTTTATGTAACTCTCAATCGTTGCGGAATTTCGATGGTAGCTAAAAAACGTACGGCCAGTTCGAGTCGTTGGATGCAAGAACACTTTGATGATCATTATGTGAAATTAGCTCAAAAACGGGGGATGCGCTCTAGAGCTGCATTCAAGTTAGAGGAAATTCAGCAGAAAGATCAATTAATTAAACCTGGAATGACAGTGGTCGATTTAGGTGCAGCCCCTGGTGGATGGTCACAAGTTGCCGTTAAATTGGCTGGTGATAAAGGTAAAGTCATCGCCTGTGACATTTTACCTATGGATCCAATTGTGGGTGTTGATTTCCTTCAGGGTGATTTTAGGGAAGAAAAAGTACTTGAAGCTTTGCTTAGTCGTGTAGGTGAAGATAAAGTGGATGTGGTATTATCCGATATGGCACCTAATATGAGTGGCGCAGATGTTGTTGACCAACCACGAGCTATGTATTTAGTTGAGTTAGCGTTAGACATGTGTCATCAAGTATTGGCGCCAAACGGCTGCTTTGCCGTCAAAGTCTTTCAGGGGGAGGGGTTTGACGATTATATGAAGTCGGTTAAAGAAGCATTTAAGGTTGTAAAAACCCGTAAACCAGACTCTTCTAGAGCACGTTCTAGAGAAGTCTATTTAGTGGCGACTGGTTACAAGTTGTAGTAGTCTAATATCCATTATCGCAAGACTGTAATAGAGGTCTAATAATTTGAGTGACATGGCAAAAAATTTAATACTCTGGGTCGTCATCGCTGTTGTGTTGATGTCGGTGTTTCAGGGTTATTCCCCTACTTCTTCGAACTCGCAGAAGATGGATTATTCCGCATTTCTTGATAATGTTCGCAATGGTCAAATTAATACTGTTGAGATTAAAAGTGACCAACGTACGATTGAAGGAACAAAGCGTACAGGTGAGAAATTCACTACAATCATGCCTATGTATGACCAAGATTTAATCAATGATCTTGATCGTAAAGGTATCTCGATGAAAGGCCAAGAAGCGGAAGAATCAAGTTTCTTGACGCAAATCTTCATTTCATGGTTCCCAATGTTGCTGCTTATCGGTGTATGGATTTTCTTCATGCGTCAGATGCAAGGCGGCGGCGGTAAAGGCGCAATGTCATTTGGTAAAAGTAAAGCCAAGTTGATGAGCGAAGATCAAATAAAAACGACTTTTGTTGACGTAGCAGGCTGTGATGAAGCAAAAGAAGAAGTAAAAGAATTAGTTGATTATTTACGTGACCCGACAAAATTCCAGAAACTCGGTGGACGTATTCCTACTGGTGTTTTAATGGTAGGTCCTCCGGGGACAGGTAAAACCTTACTTGCAAAAGCTATTGCTGGTGAGTCAAAAGTACCATTCTTTACTATTTCAGGTTCGGACTTTGTTGAAATGTTTGTTGGTGTCGGTGCATCTCGTGTACGTGACATGTTTGAGCAAGCTAAAAAATCAGCGCCTTGCATTATTTTTATCGATGAAATCGATGCTGTCGGTCGTCAACGTGGTGCTGGTTTAGGCGGTGGTCATGATGAACGTGAGCAAACCCTAAACCAAATGCTAGTTGAAATGGATGGTTTTGAAGGAAATGAAGGCGTCATTGTGATCGCTGCGACTAACCGTCCAGACGTTCTTGACTCTGCCTTATTGCGTCCGGGACGTTTTGATCGTCAAGTTGTTGTCGGCTTACCTGATGTTCGTGGCCGTGAACAAATTCTTAAAGTTCATATGCGTAAAGTGCCATTATCAGATGACGTAAAAGCCAGTGTTATTGCGCGTGGTACTCCTGGATTCTCTGGTGCAGATCTAGCTAACCTAGTCAACGAAGCGGCGCTGTTCGCAGCCCGTGGCAATCGTAGAATGGTAGGTATGGAAGAGTTTGAGCGTGCAAAAGATAAAATCATGATGGGTGCAGAACGTCGCTCAATGGTTATGTCTGAAGCAGAGAAAGAAATGACCGCATACCATGAAGCAGGTCATGCGATTGTAGGCTGCTTAGTACCAGAGCATGATCCTGTGCATAAAGTGACGATTATTCCTCGTGGTCGAGCATTGGGTGTGACTTTCTTCTTACCTGAAGCTGACGCAGTTAGCCAAAGTCGTCGCAAACTAGAGTCTCAAATTTCCGTAGCTTATGGTGGACGTTTAGCTGAAGAGTTAATTTACGGTAGCGAGAAAGTGTCTACTGGTGCTTCTCAGGATATTAAATATGCGACTTCGATAGCGCGTAACATGGTAACTCAATGGGGCTTCTCTGATAAGTTAGGTCCATTACTGTATGCTGAAGAAGAAGGTGAAGTATTCTTAGGTCGCAGTATGGGCAAAGCTAAGGGAATGTCTGGTGACACTGCGGCGTTAATCGATTCTGAAATTAAAGTCTTTATTGATAAAAACTACCAACGTGCAAATCAGCTTTTGACTGATAACCTTGATATTTTACATGCAATGAAAGATGCACTGATGAAGTTTGAAACCATTGACGCATTGCAAATTGACGACTTGATGAATCGCCGTGAAGTTCGTCAACCCGCTGATTGGCAAGTTGATGACTCATCTGACGATAAAGGGAATAGTAAACCTCAAGCGGCAGAAGATGATAAAGCAGAAGATGTCGTTTCAAGTGCAGATGACGCACCTAAAAAAGACGAATTAAATACTGACGAATCACCTGCTAAATAAGCTGAGTTGATGAGTAAAGAAAACCCCGAAAGGGGTTTTCTTGTTTAATGAGAAAACATTTACAGGTTATTAAATCATGTTCAAATTATCGCATGGTGAGAAGCTATTAGAACTGTCTCAGCCAATTGTTATGGGCATTGTGAATGTCACTCCAGATTCTTTTTCAGATGGTGGATCGTTTAACCTTTTTGAGCGAGCATGTCAGCACGTTGATCATATTATTGACCAAGGCGCGAGGATCATCGATATTGGTGGTGAGTCAACACGGCCGGGTGCAACTGAAGTCACTGTCGAGCAAGAACTTGAAAGAGTGATACCTATAATCAAATATATCGCATCAAAACATGATGTATGGATTTCGATAGACACGAGTAAACCCGAAGTGATGAAGCAGGCTGTTGCTGCTGGTGCAAATTTGATTAATGACGTAAGGGCATTGCAATTACCGGGTGCTTTAGCCATGGCTGCAAGTTTGAATGTGCCCGTCTGCCTGATGCACATGCAAGGTCAACCTCAAACAATGCAAAACTCACCTGAATATAAAGATGTCTTTAAGGATGTATTTGAATTCTTTGAGCAACGAATTTCAGCTTGTGAGGACGCAGGGATCACAAGAAGCCAGATAATATTAGATCCAGGCTTTGGCTTTGGTAAAACTTTAGCGCATAATTACCAGCTATTAGCAGGGTTAGCGGCATTTCATCAGTTCGACCTACCGATATTAATTGGTTTGTCGCGAAAACGTATGATCGGTGATCTGTTACAACGAAACACTGCAGAACGTCTTGCTGGCAGCTTGGCTGGTGCATTGATAGCTGCACAACATGGTGCTCATATTATACGTGTACACGACGTGCCCGAAACCGTCGATGTATTAAAGGTGATGGCAGAGACATGCAGTTACGCTAGGCATGTAGCTAATCAAGATTAAAGAAAAAAACTGAGTGAATTCACTTAAGTGGGGAAACGTGAAACAAAGACAATTTTTTGGCACCGACGGCATTCGAGGCAAGGTCGGTTCAGGCAAAATGACACCTGAGCTTGCATTAAAACTGGGGTGGGCTGCTGGTAGAGTATTATCTCGCAGTGGTACAAAGAAAGTCATCATCGGTAAAGATACTCGCATATCAGGCTATTTATTTGAGTCAGCTTTAGAGGCGGGTTTATCCGCTGCAGGCTTAAATGTGTTATTGCTTGGCCCTATGCCTACGCCTGCTGTTGCCTATTTAACGCGAACATTTAGAGCAGAAGCCGGTGTTGTGATCAGTGCATCGCATAATCCATATTATGATAACGGTATTAAATTTTTCTCTACTGATGGCAGTAAGCTCGATGATGCGATTGAATTAGAAATTGAAGCAGAACTAGAAAAACCGCTAATTTGTGTTGAATCACATTTACTCGGAAAAGCACGTCGAATTGATGATGCTGCTGGTCGCTATATCGAATATTGTAAAGGCAATTTCCCGGCTGAACACACTCTCACTGGACTTAAAATTGTCGTCGACTGTGCCCACGGTGCCACTTATCATATCGCTCCTAGTGTCTTTCGTGAGCTAGGTGCTGAGGTGGTTGCTATTGGTGATAAACCTGATGGCATGAACATCAACGATAAAGTTGGTGCAACTTCAATGGCGAAGATTTGTGAAACCGTATTAGCCGAAAATGCAGATCTTGGTATTGCATTAGACGGTGATGGCGACCGAATTATGATGGTCAATCGCCGTGGTGAAGTAATTGACGGTGACCAAATTCTTTACATTTTGGCTGTTGATGCCCAAAAGCGCGGGGTATTAAAAGGTGGCGTTGTTGGCACTTTAATGTCCAACCTAGGGCTTGATTTAGCCTTACAAGATTTGAATATTCCTTTTGTTCGCTCTAATGTTGGCGACCGTTATGTGATGGAGCTGTTAAAGCAACATGAATGGCGTATTGGTGGTGAAAACTCTGGCCATATTCTCAACTTAGATCACGGTACCACTGGCGATGGCATTATCGCGGGCATTTTAGTTCTGGCTGCAATGCGCCGACAAAATGCAAGCTTAGAGTCTCTTACCGAACCAATGAAAATGTTACCGCAAGTATTGGTCAATGTGAGATTTGAAGGTAGTGATAATCCATTAGATTCAGATGCCGTCAAATCAGCCCAGGCTTACGTTGAACAGCAACTAGGTGCTCGCGGTCGCGTTCTATTAAGAAAATCGGGAACTGAACCGTTAATTCGCGTTATGGTGGAAGGTGATGATCACGATCAAGTACTCGCATTTGCAAATAAAATTGCCGAGTCGGTAAAACAGGCCTGCTAATCTTAAAAATAAATAGTCATATTTAATTTATGCTGTCGCTGGGGTGAAAAATAACCACTTCGACAGCTTATTGTAAATATTCATCTATTACCTATTGTAACTTGATAAGTGGTTCGCTATTATTCACGCCGCTTTCAGAGGAGACCGTGATGGCACTCAGACGACCTATGGTAGCTGGCAACTGGAAAATGAATGGTAATTCGGCATTAGCCCAAGAGTTATTCAAGAAGTTTGCTTCGAAGCTGCAAAATGATTCAGCTGAAGTGGTTTTATGCCCGCCTTCAATTTATCTTGAAAGTGTTAGGCAACTGCTTGAGTCAAATAAGCAAACCTTAGATGGTGCGCTTGTTAGAATGGGCGCTCAAAATCTTAGTCAACATGATTTTGGTGCGTACACCGGCGAAATATCCGGGCAGATGCTAAAAGATTCAGGATGTCGATATGTGATTATTGGCCATTCCGAACGTCGCCGTATGTACGGAGAGACGAGTAACATAGTAGCAGAGAAATTTGCTGCGGCTCAAAAACATGGTTTGACCCCTATTTTATGTGTAGGTGAATCAGGTCCAGCTCGTGAAGCAAGACGTACTTTTGAAGTTATTGCTGAAGAACTAGATATCGTCATTGAAAAAAATGGCACCATGGCTTTTGATAATGCAATTATCGCCTACGAACCCTTATGGGCAGTAGGAACAGGTAAAAGTGCAACTCCAGAGCAGGCACAAGAAGTTCATGCGTTTATTCGCAATCGCCTGTCTGAAGTATCTCCATTTATTGGAGAGAATATCAGGATTTTATACGGTGGGAGTGTTACGCCGAGTAATGCGGCAGATATTTTCGCCCAACCTGATGTTGATGGTGGACTGATTGGCGGAGCTAGCTTAAATTCGTCCGAATTCCTAAGTTTATGTTCCATAGCAATGAGCGCGTAATTATTATGTACGAAGTTCTTATAGTTGTTTACTTGGTGGTAGCAATTGGCCTAGTTGGTCTGATTCTTATTCAACAAGGTAAAGGCGCCGACATGGGCGCATCATTTGGCGCAGGCGCGTCAGGTACGTTATTTGGTTCTAGCGGTTCAGGTAATTTTCTAACACGAAGCACAGCCATTTTAGCAATCGCTTTCTTCGCGTTAAGTTTAATTATCGGTAATTTAAGTGCTAACCATAACAAAGCTGAAGATAAGTGGAACGATTTAGGTTCAGCAGCTGAGCAAATCATTGATGATGCACCAGTTGTAGAGCAACAGTCAGAAACTAAGATTCCTGACTAATTACCAGATTAAGCCGAGGTGGTGGAATTGGTAGACGCGCAGCCTTGAGGTGGCTGTGTCCTAACGGACGTGCGGGTTCAAGTCCCGCTCTCGGCACCAGTTAAAAAATGTTCAGTTGAATGGATTTTACTGAATAGTTATTGCAAGGTAAGACGTAAGTCAATATACTTGCACTCAGTTGACGCGGGATGGAGCAGTTTGGTAGCTCGTCGGGCTCATAACCCGAAGGTCGTCGGTTCAAATCCGGCTCCCGCAACCAGCTCCCTGTTATTGATTTTCTGATAACAGATACAGGTTCTATAATAAAATAGCCTCGTAATTACGGGGTTTTTTGTTATATGGACTTTTGATATTCCGTGTTTTTAAGGCGGATTTGATAGGGGCTTTTAGCCCTTTTTTTGTTTTTTTGGGGGTCATTTTTGGCAACACTAGAATCAAGATTGGTAGAGATGTTAGCTGTACCAGTTGAAGCACTTGGTTTTCAGCTTTGGGGCATCGAATATGTTCAGGCTGGTAAACACTCAATCGTACGCGTTTTCATTGATCACGAAAATGGGATCAATATTGAAGATTGTGCCGAGGTGAGTCGTCAAGTAAGTGCGGTACTTGATGTTGAAGACCCAATTTCAACAGAATTTACACTAGAAGTATCTTCCCCTGGGGTTGATAGACCGCTATTTAATGCTCAGCAATATGCGGCATATATCGGCGAAGATGCAAAAGTACAATTGACTATGCCTGTTGCAGGTAGTCGTAATTTAAAAGGCGCCATTTCTAAAGTTGAAGGTCAAATGCTGACAATCAAAGTAGATGGCAAAGACTTGGTTGTTGCTTTGGATAATATCCGCAAAGGCAACATCATCGCAAAATTTTAATAGTTTCAGGTGAAGAACGAGGCTAGACCAAATGAATAAAGAGATCCTGCTAGTAGCAGAAGCGGTTTCAAATGAGAAAGCGGTTCCGCGTGAGAAAATTTTTGAAGCGTTAGAAATTGCGCTTGCTACAGCAACCAAGAAAAAATACGAAGGCGATATTGAAGTTCGTGTTGCAATTGATCGTAAAACTGGCCACTACGACACTTTCCGTCGTTGGATGGTGGTTGATGATCAAGGTGAAGCTTTGGAAAATCCATATAGCGAAATCACCCTTGAAGCTGCCCGTTACGAAAACCCTGAACTTCAACCTGGCGATTATGTAGAAGACGAGATCGAATCAGTCGTATTTGACCGTATTACTACCCAAACAGCTAAACAAGTGATCGTACAGAAAGTACGTGAAGCTGAACGTGCTCAAATTGTTGAACAATTTATTGAGCGTGAAGGCGAAATTGTTACCGGTGTTGTTAAAAAAAGCACCCGTGAAAACGTGGTTGTTGATTTAGGTAACAACGCTGATGGTGTGTTATTCAAAGAAGACTTAATAAGCCGCGAATCTTTCCGCCCAGGCGATAGAGTGCGTGCATTACTTTATGCCGTACGTCCAGAAGCTCGCGGTGCGCAAATATTCTTAACTCGCAGCAAGCCTGAGATGTTGATTGAGCTTTTCCGTGTTGAAGTACCAGAAATTTATGACGAATTGATTGAGGTTATGGGCGCTGCTCGTGATCCAGGTGCTCGCGCCAAAATCGCAGTAAAGTCTAATGACCGTCGTATTGATCCAATCGGTGCGTGTGTTGGTATGCGTGGTGCACGTGTTCAAGCGGTTTCAAATGAACTTGGTGGTGAGCGTGTTGATATCGTGTTGTGGGATGATAATCCAGCACAATATGTGATTAACGCGATGGCTCCAGCAGATGTCGCTTCTATCATCGTTGATGAAGATAACCATTCGATGGATATCGCCGTTGAAGCTGACAGCCTAGCGCAAGCAATTGGTCGTAATGGCCAAAACGTACGTTTAGCCACTCAACTTACTGGTTGGGAATTAAACGTAATGACAGTTGAAGATATGAATAAGAAACACCAGGCAGAAAGTGCCAAGGTAATCGATTTATTCGTATCTTCACTCGATGTAGATGAAGATTTTGCATCAGTATTAGCGGAAGAAGGATTTACTTCATTAGAAGAGATCGCTTACGTACCTGAAGCAGAGTTATTAGCAATTGACGGATTTGATGAAGATATTGTTGCCTCGTTACGTGAACGTGCGAAAGCGGCGATTTCTACTCGTGCACTGGCTTCTGAAGAAGCATTAGATGGTGCACATCCAAGTGAAGACTTATTAGCGCTTGAAGGTTTAGAAACTCACCTTGCATTTGTTTTAGCAAGTAAAGGTGTAGTGACATTGGAAGACCTTGCAGAGCAAGGTATCGATGATTTAATCGAGATAGAAGAATTGACAGAAGAAAAAGCAGGTGAGCTCATCATGGCAGCCCGCAATATCTGTTGGTTTGGCGAAGAAGCATAAGTCGATCAACAGAGGGGATTTAATTGATGGCAGATACAAGTTTAGATAAATTAGCTCAAGAAGTGGGCAAAAGTGTTGATCGTTTAGTTGAACAGTTCAACGAAGCCGGTATTAAAAAAACCAAAGCTGATACCGTTTCAGAAAAAGAGAAACAGCAGCTGTTAGACTTTTTGAAAAAACAACACGGTGGCGACTCCGCACCAACCAAAATGACATTACAGCGTAAAACGGTTTCTACGTTAAGCGTGTCTGGTTCTGGCGGGCAGTCAAAAGATGTGAAAGTAGAGGTGCGTAAAAAACGTACTTTTGTTAAGCGCGAAGATACCGACATCGCAAAACAAGAAGCTGAAGCAAAAGCAAAAGCTGAAGAAGAAGCTAAGTTAAAAGCGGCTGCTGAAGAAAAAGCAAAAGCAGATGCTAAGGCAAAAGCCGATGCTGACGCAAAAGCTAAAGCGGCTAAAGAAGCTGAAGCAAAAGCAAAAGCTGCCAAAGCACCAAAAGCTGAACCTAAAGCAGATAAACCTTTAGATCCAGCTGCTCAAGCTGCAAAAGAAGAAGCTGAGCGTATCAAAGCGACTCAAGAAAAAGTATTAACCCAAAAGCAAAAAGAAGAAGCAGACAAAGCCGCAGAAAAAGCGCGTAAATTGGCTGAAGAAAACTCTAAGCGCTGGGCTGAAGAAGAACGTCAACGTATTGAAGCCGAAAAAAATGGCGATCACCATGTGACCACATCGAAAGTAGCTCGTGCTGCTGAAGATAGTTCAGATATGGATGATGAAAAACGTGGACGTCGTGCACGCAACAAAAACACCAATAAAAAACGTGGTGGAAAAGATGCTCGTGACGGACGTGAAAGACATATGCGCCGTAACACTGCGCCTCAATCTATGGCTCATGGCTTCAACAAGCCAGTTGCCGCAGTGAATCGTGACGTTCGTTTAGGTGAAACGGTTACTGTTTCTGAACTTGCCCATTTGATGGCCGTTAAAGCCACTGAAATCATCAAGCAAATGATGAAAATGGGTTCAATGGTTACTATTAACCAAGTACTTGACCAAGAAACGGCACAAATGGTTGCTGAAGAAATGGGTCATAAAGTTGTTTTGCTTCGTGAAAACGAACTTGAGCACCAAGTGCTTCAAGACCGCGATGATAACGTTAAGTTAGAAACTCGTGCGCCAGTAGTGACTATTATGGGTCACGTTGACCACGGTAAAACGTCGTTACTTGACTATATTCGTCGTGCAAAAGTTGCTGCAGGCGAAGCCGGTGGTATTACTCAGCATATTGGTGCTTATCACGTTGAAACTGAAAACGGTATGATCACCTTCCTAGATACACCTGGTCACGCCGCGTTTACTTCTATGCGTGCCCGTGGTGCTAAAGCAACAGATATTGTTATCTTAGTTGTTGCTGCTGATGATGGTGTAATGCCACAGACTATTGAAGCTATTCAGCATGCTAAAGCCGGTAACGTGCCTTTAATCGTTGCGGTTAACAAAATGGATAAGCCAGAAGCCGACCCAGACCGTGTTAAGAGTGAATTATCACAACACGGCGTTATGTCTGAAGATTGGGGCGGAGACAACATGTTTGTCCACCTTTCAGCTAAAACGGGTGAAGGCGTTGATGAACTGTTAGAAGGCATCTTACTTCAATCAGAAGTATTAGAGCTTAAAGCGGTTCGCGATACTATGGCTGCCGGTGTTGTTATTGAATCACAGCTTGATAAAGGCCGTGGTCCAGTTGCCACCATTCTTGTTCAAGAAGGTACTTTACGCCAAGGCGATATCGTTCTTTGTGGATTAGAATACGGTAAAATCCGTGCAATGAAAGATGAAAATGGTAAGCCAATTACTGAAGCTGGCCCATCGATTCCTGTTGAGATCTTAGGTCTATCAGGTGTGCCATCAGCAGGTGATGAAGCCACAGTTGTACGTGATGAGCGTAAAGCTCGTGAAGTTGCACTTTATCGTCAAGGTAAATTCCGTGACGTTAAACTTGCTCGTCAGCAGAAGTCTAAGTTAGAGAACATGTTCGCTAATATGACCGACGGCGAAGTTCAAGAGTTGAACATCGTCCTTAAAGCAGACGTTCAAGGATCTTTAGAAGCGATTTGTGATTCATTACAAGGCTTATCTACTGAAGAAGTTAAAGTGAACATTATTGCTCGTGGCGTTGGTGCATTAACAGAAACTGATGCAACTTTAGCTGCCGCATCAAATGCTATCATGGTTGGTTTTAACGTTCGTGCCGATGCACAAGCGCGTAAGACTATCGAAGCAGAAAGCGTTGATTTACGTTACTACAGCATCATTTATAACTTAATTGATGAAGTACGTGCCGCAATGACAGGTATGTTAGCCCCAGAATTCAAGCAAGAGATCATTGGTCTTGCTGAAGTTCGTGACGTGTTTAAGTCACCGAAACTTGGTGCCATTGCTGGTTGTATGGTTACTGAAGGTATCGTTAAGCGTAGCGCGCCAATTCGCGTACTACGTGAAAACGTTGTTATCTACGAAGGCGAGCTAGAGTCACTACGCCGCTTTAAAGATGATGCACAAGAAGTGCGTAATGGCATGGAATGTGGTATCGGGGTTAAGAATTACAACGATGTGCGCGTAGGCGACCAAATTGAAGTGTTCGAAACCATCGAAGTAGCGAGAACGCTATAATATGTGAAAGGGCGGCATTAGCCGCCCTTTTTGATTCAATGACTCAGGTGGGTTAATTATGGCAAAAGAATTTAGTCGCACACGTCGAATTGGACAACAACTGCAGCAAGAGCTCGCGATGGTCCTTCAACGTGATATGAAAGATCCTCGTATTGGTTTTGTGACTGTTAATGATGTAGAAGTATCTCGTGATTTAAGTTATGCGCGAGTTTTCGTTACTTTCTTCGAAGAAGACATTACGCTAGTTGAAGAGAAAATTGCCGCATTAACGGCTGCAGCTCCTTACATTCGCACGTTAATCGCTGGGCGGATGAAGTTACGTGTGATGCCAGAACTGCGTTTTATGTACGACAGCTCATTAGTTGAAGGTATGCGCATGTCTAACCTTGTTAGCCAGGTAATTACTAAAGACAAACAGAAACAGCAAGACAGTGGTCGTGCTGATGAAATCGACCAAGACGAAACCCAGGAGAAAGATTAATGGCTCGTCGTCAAAAAGGTCGTTTTATTGATGGTATTGTTCTACTAGATAAAGGCACGGGCATCAGCTCTAACCATGCTTTACAGCGGGTTAAACGCTTTTTTAATGCCAACAAAGCTGGACATACCGGTGCGCTAGATCCCTTAGCGACAGGTATGTTGCCTGTCTGTTTAGGCGAAGCAACTAAGTTTTCTCAGCATCTGCTTGATGCGGATAAACGTTATACGGTTATTGCTAAACTTGGTCAACGTACTGACACCAGCGATTCAGATGGCGAAATAGTTCAAGAGCGCGAGATTAACTTTACCCAAGAACAATTGCTTCAGGCATTAAATCACTTCCGTGGTGATACTATGCAAGTACCATCGATGTTTTCAGCCTTAAAGCATCAAGGTCAGCCGTTATATAAGTACGCGCGAGAAGGGATCGAAGTCCCTAGAGAAGCAAGGCCTATAACCGTCTTTGAATTGAATTTCTTGGGTTTAGAAGGTGATGAATTAACTCTGGATATTCACTGCTCAAAAGGCACTTATATCCGCACCATCATTGATGATCTTGGTGAAATGCTAGGCTGTGGAGCCCATGTTATTATGCTGCGTCGTACTCAGGTTGCTGAGTATCCATACGAGAAAATGGTAACGTTAGCACAACTTGAAGCATTGATAGAGTCGGCAATAGAGCAAGGTGTTCCAGCTAGTGAGTTGTTAGATCCACTATTATTACCAATGGACACCGCTGTGGCTAACTTTACTGAGATAAATTTGCCAGAAACGATGTTGTATTACGTAATGCAAGGGCAAGCAGTACAAGCCTCTGGATTAAAACCCGATGAGTTAGTTCGGATCACCATTGGTGAAGATCGCAAATTTGTCGGTATCGGTAGTATGAACGATGATGGACAACTTGCGCCGAAACGCTTAATTGTTATTCGCGATGAAAATAGCGCTACATCGGCTGATTAATTTGGATCCTTTGCGTGATACGAAGTTAATTTGTATTGCTCTAATGGAAAATTCTAGTTAGAATGTCGCGCTTCCTTTAGCTGAGTTAGTGATCGGCTGAAGATTATTTATATATATTTTGGAGATACACATGTCACTAAGTGCTGAAACTAAAGCAAAAATTCTAGCAGAATTCGGTCGTTGTGAAAACGACACTGGTTCAACTGAAGTTCAAGTTGCTTTATTAACTGCTCAAATCAACCACCTTCAAGGTCACTTTAAAACGCACATTCACGACCACCACTCACGTCGTGGTTTGTTACGTATGGTTAGCGCTCGTCGTAAGCTTACTGCTTATTTAAAGCGTACTGACGTGGCACGTTATACTGCGTTGATCCAGAAGTTAGGTTTACGTCGTTAATACGATTTTGGCTTGCTAACGCAAGTTGAGAACGTTAAAAAAGGAGGCTTAGCCTCCTTTTTTGTTATCTGTAATAAAGTGGTTTACAGTTGAATTATCTGCGCGCTTTGTGTGGCAATATACTTACTTTCAAACTCATCTAACGGCAAAGGTTTACTGTAAAAGAACCCTTGTCCGATTGGACAATCATTTTCTCGAAGCCAGTTCAGTTGCTCTTCATTTTCAATCCCTTCGGCGACAATTGTTAAGTTTAATTGTCTACCCAACATTAAAATAGTCGATGCTATGGCGCTGTCATGGGGTAAGTCGCTCACAAAAGCCCGATCAATTTTCATGGTAGTGATAGGTAAGTGTCGTAGATACGATAATGACGAATAACCTGTACCGAAATCATCCACAGCAATACCAAATCCAGCAGATTTTAATTGTTCAAGTTTGGCAATGGCTTGTTCAATATCATTCATTAAAGATGTTTCTGTTATTTCGATTTCTAACAACTCAGGTCTAATTTGATAGCGTAAAGCTAACTGTTTTATATCGGGCACTAAACTGGCATCAGCAAATTGTTGTGATGCCACGTTAACGGCAATCGGTATGACATAGTTATATTTTTTTTGCCAATCTCTAAGGGTTTTACAGGTTTGTTCTATTACCCAACGACCAATAGGAATGATAATACCTGTTTCTTCAGCCACTGGAATGAATGACATCGGGCTGATAATGCGTCCATCTTTTTGCCAGCGTATTAAAGCCTCGCAACCAATCACTTTGTTGGTGTTGATGTCGAGTTTAGGCTGGAAAAATAATACAAATTCATTGTTTTTCAAAGCGTCATGTAATGAGGCTTCAGTTCTAAGTCTAACAGCTGCACGCTCTGTCATTTGCTCTTTAAAGAATGCCCATTGATTAGAGCCAGCCGCTTTTGCACTGTACATTGCAATATCAGCATGACGGATTAAGTCTTCAGCACTATTACCATCATCCGGGTAAATCGAGATCCCTATAGATGCCGCCGGATGTATAGTATGTTCATTTAATTGCAGTGGTGTATTTAGTTGCATCAATAACTTATCGACAAAATCAGCAGCCTGATCAGGGCTTTGAATGTCATCAGCTAATACAACAAACTCATCACCACCTAAACGCGCAACGCTACCTTTGTCGCCAACCACACGCTCAAGGATCCGCGCGATTCTTGCTAAAAACTGATCACCTAATGCATGACCTAAAGAGTCGTTGACGTTTTTGAATCGGTCTAAATCGATAAACAGTAGTGCAAAATTACGTTTGTGCACCCTTGAGCGCTGAATCGTAACGTTAAGGGTTTCGAGTAACAAAGTACGGTTAGGTAAGCCTGTGAGCGGATCACGGGTTGCCATTTTCCGAAGTTTATTTTGTGTTTGGCTAAACTGAAGAAGGATTTGATTAAACTTACTGGCTACTAAACCTAATTCATCGTCTTTATGGGCTTTAGAGATTGGCAGTAAGTTTTCATCTGGTGAATCGGGGTCAATTTTATCAATCGCTTCGCTGATCCGTGCGATGGGCTGGGTTAAGAAACGATGAAAAACCACTGTTAATACTAAGGTTAATAGCAATGCGCGGGCTAATGTGGCAATAAAGCTCAGTTGTAATTGATCAAAAAGATGGGTTGTTAATTTTTGAGTATCATAAAATATCGTCAGGCTACCAATTAATTGTTGTTTCTTACTGCCTTCGAAATAAAAAGGTCTATAAAGCGGGCGTGATATCTCTTTCAAATCACCAAAAAGTCGATTGCTTAATATGACGTAGTTTTCAGAAAAATCTTCTCCTTCATTAACCACACTAACAAAAAGAGAGCCATCATCGAGCTCTAATGTCGCGGACCCAATGTTATCGACTTTAATAATACCTTCTAACGTTTGCTGGGCGAGTTTATCGTCCAAGGCCCAAACCGCATTGGTGGTCGTTTGTTCGACAGAGTTAAGGAGCTCTTGTTGAGAGCTAGTCAATTGTTGTTTGGTTGTCACCACTACTAATGCTATTTCCACAACAAAAATCGCGATGGCGAAAAAAAGTGCTGTGAATACGACCAGATTAGTTTGCTTCCAAGTTAAGGATTTAAATCTTGGTGTCATTGTTTATTCCATGTCTTTGATGACTTATGGTTATTTGCCTGCTTTTTATGAGTGTTTTAAGACAAATAAACTCGTGTTTCTAATTTTGCGTAACAAGTTGAATCATAGGTAAGAAAACGTTAATACGCCAATCTTACTTTAGTCAAATTAGCTTAGCTTGTCACCCCTATTTATCAGATTAACCCTGATTGGTTGTATTTTGGTTAATCATCAATAGAGATAAGGTATCATTTGCGAGATAAATGATTTTAATTATTCAGAAATAGATCAATTTAGAGCTTGTTTTAAATGAAAAAAATTAATTTTTTCAACAAGTGATAAGTGTCTATTTAACTATTGAATCTATTTGCAGTATACTTGTGCGCGTAATTTAAAGGTCATTAATTAAGGAATGGGTCACGTGAATCCAATTGTAAAGAGTTTTGAGTATGGTCAACATACTGTCACCTTAGAAACTGGTGTTATTGCACGTCAAGCTGATGCTGCTGTTTTAGCAAGCATGGGTGATACAACAGTATTAGTCACTGTAGTAGGAAAAAAAGTTGCTGACTTAAGCCGCGACTTCTTCCCGTTAACAGTTAACTATCAAGAAAAAACCTATGCAGCGGGTAAAATCCCTGGTGGTTTCTTTAAGCGTGAAGGTCGTCCTTCAGAAGATGAAACTCTGATCGCACGTCTAATTGACCGTCCTATTCGCCCTTTATTTCCTAACGGTTTTAAAAACGAAGTTCAAGTTATCATTACTGTCGTTTCGGTTGATCCACAAATTGAGCCGGACATCATATCAATGATCGGTACTTCTGCAGCGCTAGCGATTTCTGGTATTCCATTCAATGGTCCATTAGGTGCTGCTCGTGTAGGTTACATCAATGGTGAATATCTATTAAATCCAACAGTTGACCAACTTGCTGACAGCGACTTGAATTTAGTTGTTGCAGGTACTGAAAGTGCAGTACTAATGGTTGAGTCAGAAGCAAAATCACTAGCTGAAGAAATTATGCTAGGTGCGGTAACTTACGGTCATGATCAACAACAAGTGGTTGTTAATGCAATTGCTGAATTCAAAGCAGAAGCTGGCAAACCTACTTGGGACTGGACTGCACCAGTTCAAGATCAAGACTTAGTCGCTAAAATTAAAGATTTAGCTGAAGTCGGCATGACTGATGCTTACCAAATTGAAGTGAAGCAAGATCGTTATGCCCAAGTTGGTGTTGTAAAAGCAGCAGCAAAAGCGGCACTAATTGCTGAAAATCCAGAAGTTGATCAACGTGAAGTGGATAACTTACTGGGTAGCTTAGAGAAAAATGTTGTTCGTGGCCGTATTATTAGTGGTAAGCCACGTATCGATGGTCGTGAACCAGATATGATACGCGCATTAAGCGTATTAGCCGGTGTACTTCCACGTACTCACGGTAGTTCGCTATTTACTCGTGGCGAAACTCAAGCATTGGTTACCTGTACTTTAGGTACTGAGCGTGATGCACAGAAAATTGATAGCATCATGGGCGAGCGTACTAATCGCTTTATGCTTCATTACAACTTCCCTCCATACTCAGTTGGTGAAACTGGCATGGTGGGTTCGCCTAAGCGTCGCGAAATTGGTCACGGCAAATTAGCGTGGCGCGGTATGAATGCAGTAATGCCTTCTGCTGAAGAATTCCCGTACAGCATCCGTGTGGTTTCAGAAATTACTGAATCAAACGGCTCAAGCTCAATGGCTTCTGTTTGTGGTACTTCACTAGCACTTATGGATGCGGGTGTACCCATTAAGTCTTCTGTTGCTGGTATCGCGATGGGTCTAGTGAAAGAAGGTGACGATTTCGTTGTCCTTTCTGACATTCTTGGTGACGAAGATCACTTAGGTGACATGGACTTTAAAGTAGCCGGTACTCGTGATGGTATTACTGCATTGCAGATGGATATCAAAATCGAAGGTATCACCAAAGAAATCATGGACATTGCTTTGCAACAAGCATACGGCGCTCGTGTTCATATTCTTAACGTTATGGACCAAGCCATTGGTTCACACCGTGATGATATCTCTGACCATGCTCCACGTATTACGACTATCAAGATCAACCCAGAGAAGATCCGTGATGTGATTGGTAAAGGTGGTGCAACGATTCGTGCGCTTACTGAAGAAACGGGCACAACTATCGAGTTAGACGATAACGGTACCGTTAAGATTGCTTCTAACAATGGCGAAGCAACTAAAGAAGCTATCCGTCGTATCGAAGAAATCACTGCTGAAGTTGAAGTGGGTCGTATTTACAACGGTAAAGTTATCCGTATCGTTGATTTCGGCGCATTTGTTAACATTCTTCCAGGTAAAGACGGCTTAGTGCATATTTCACAAATTAGTGATGAGCGCGTAGCTAACGTTTCTGACCATTTAGAAATGAACCAAGAAGTTGCTGTTAAAGTCATGGAAGTGGATCGTCAAGGTCGCGTGCGTTTATCAATTAAAGAAGCACAAACTAAAGAAGCTGCTGAATAAGTTGTCATTTTAGGCTTTTGTATTGAATGATGAATAAGGAGACCATTGGGTCTCCTTTTTTTATTTTTTTTTCAAATTTAGCTAATAGCAAATAGCACTAATTCTGCGAGGTTGCTATGATGCTGATTAATGTTGAACCTGATTAGAGTAAAGTGGATGGAATTTAAATTACGCACCACGTTTGTAGCCATTATGGCTGGTGCTAGCTTGTTGCTTTCAGGCTGTGCGGCAACATCGGGTTCAAATGATGCTGCTTCTGGGCAAATGGTTGTTGCCCCAATTATGCCAGATTATAAACTTGAAGTGACATTGGCCAAGTTAAATGAAATTTTGGCTACGATGGAGCTAACCGATGAGCAACGAGCGCGATTTCATTACGATCGAGGTGTCATTTACGATAGTGTTGGTTTGCGTTTATTAGGTCGAATCGACTTTCATCAAGCGTTAAAATTACAGCCTAATCTTGCTGATGCTTATAATTTCCTTGGGATTTATTACACTCAAGAAGGTGAATTTGAAAGTGCATATGAAGCATTTGATGGTGTATTAGAACTTGCTCCAGAATACGATTATGCCTTTTTAAACCGCGGTATTGCTTTGTACTACGGTGAGCGCTATGAATTAGCTGTTAAGGACATGCAAGACTTCTATGATCGCGATCCATCAGACGGTTATCGTGCGTTATGGCTGTATTTGATGTCATCAAAAATGAATGCTGAATCGGCTTTAACGACATTAGGTAGCCAACGTCCGAAACTCGCAGATCAACCTTGGCCGAGTGTGCTGGTTGATTACTATCTTGGTAATGTATCTAAACAACAAGTTTTTTCAGCTGCTAAAGTGGAATTACGTGATGCGAAAGAATATGCAGAACGTCTATGTGAAGCCTATTTCTACTTAGGTAAGCGCGCTGAACAGCTTGGACAGTATCAGGATGCAGCCAATTATTATCGTTTAACGTTAGCTACCAATATTTATGATTTTGTTGAGCATAGATACGCTCGTATAGAGCTGGCAAAAGTAAAACAGATCATTGAGCAATTGCCAAAATCCTAAAAGGCAGTTTGCCTAGCCAAGTTAACCGATAGGCGCTATAATTTGCGCCTTTTTTAGCATCAAGTGCAAAGGTTACCATGTCAGGCATAAATGTTGAGGTCGATAAACGTCGAACCTTCGCCATCATTTCCCACCCGGATGCGGGTAAGACAACAATTACTGAAAAGGTTTTGTTATTCGGTCAAGCAATTCAAGTTGCGGGTACGGTCAAAGGTCGCGGCTCAAAACAGCACGCTAAATCTGACTGGATGGAAATGGAAAAAGATCGTGGTATTTCTATTACGACATCTGTGATGCAGTTCCCTTACCGCGAATGTCTGGTTAATCTACTTGATACTCCTGGCCATGAAGACTTCTCTGAAGATACCTACCGTACACTGACGGCTGTCGACTCATGTTTAATGGTTATTGATGCCGCTAAAGGTGTTGAAGACCGGACGCGTAAATTAATGGAAGTGACACGTTTACGCGATACTCCTATTATCACCTTTATGAACAAATGTGACCGTGATATTCGTGATCCTATGGATGTTATGGATGAAGTTGAAAATGAACTTCAAATCGCCTGTGCGCCGATCACTTGGCCAATTGGTTGCGGTAAATCATTTAAAGGTGTTTATCATATTCACCGTGAAGAAGCGATTTTGTATCAAAGTGGTCAAGGTCATACCATTCAGGAAGTTCGAATTGTTAAGGGCATCGATAATCCAGAACTTGATAAAGCGATTGGCAGCGAGTTAGCTGAACAATTGCGTGAAGAGCTCGAGTTGGTTGTTGGCGCTTCACATGAATTTGATCTTGATGCCTTTTTAAAAGGTGAGTTATCACCAGTGTATTTTGGTACTGCATTAGGTAACTTTGGTGTCGACCATATGCTAGATGGTCTTGTCCAATGGGCTCCTAAACCACAACCTCGAAATACTGAAGTGCGTGAAGTTACTGCTAAAGATGCTAATTTTTCTGGTTTTATCTTTAAAATTCAAGCAAACATGGATCCAAAGCATCGTGACCGTGTTGCATTTATGCGTGTGGTGTCTGGAAAATACGAGAAAGGCATGAAAATGCATCATGTGCGTATTGGTAAAGATGTGCGTATTTCTGATGCGTTGACTTTTGTCGCAGGTGATCGCGAGCAGGTTGAAGAGGCATACCCTGGTGATATCATAGGTTTGCATAACCACGGTACCATCCAAATTGGTGATACATTCACCCAAGGTGAATCACTTAAATTTACTGGCATTCCAAACTTTGCGCCAGAAATGTTCCGCCGTATTCGCTTAAAAGATCCATTAAAGCAAAAACAATTACTAAAAGGCTTAGTACAGCTTGCTGAAGAAGGTGCGGTGCAGGTATTTAGACCGTTAGACTCTAACGACCTTATTGTGGGGGCTGTTGGTGTACTGCAGTTTGAAGTGGTCGTTGGCCGTTTAAAGAGTGAGTACAACGTTGAAGCTATCTATGAAGGCATCAGTGTGTCAACAGCTCGTTGGGTCTACTGTAAGGATGAGCGGAAGCTAGAAGAGTTCCGCCGCAAGTGTAGCCCGAACTTAGCACTAGATGGTGGCAATAATTTAACTTATATTGCGCCAACAATGGTTAACCTTAATCTGTCAAAAGAGCGTTATCCAGACGTTGAGTTTGCTAAAACCCGCGAAAATTAATACTTTTTGAGCTAGGCTTAGTGGAACTTTTAAAGGCAGTGCATACTGCCTTTTTTTATCCCCTTTTTTGAGTGACCGGTATGAAGCAAACCTTTTTCGATGCCCATGCACACCTCGATTTTGCAGAGTTTGATCATGACCGGGATGCATTATTCATTGAGATGAATGCCCGAGGCATTGATAAAGTGTTAATTCCAGGGGTGAGTCCTGAGCGATGGTCACGCCAGTTAGAAATTGCCAATCAATATCAATGTTATTTTGGGTTGGGGATCCATCCTTGGTTTATACCGTCAAGTATAGATGAGGCGATAACTAAGCTTGAACAACAAATTAATCATAACCTGATAAACCCCTTATTTGTGGCTATTGGAGAGTGCGGTTTAGATAAGCTTCGTCCAAACTTTCCCGCACAAGTTGAGCTATGCCTTAAACAGGTTTTATTAGCTAAAAAATATCACTTGCCAGTGATATTGCATGCAGTGAAATGCCATACCGAATTAATTGCATTATTGACCAAATCAAAATTAACCCATGGCGGAGTCATTCATGGTTTTTATGGCAGCGTCGAGGTTGCAAAACATTATCAACTTTTAGGGTTTAAACTGGGTATAGGTGGCTTGTTGCTTAATCCTATGGCAAAAAAGCTACATCACGTGGTGTCAGAGCTTCCTTTAGAAACGTTTGTCATTGAGACAGATTCGCCAAGTATGACGCCATTAAATTCACCTGAAAAACGCAATTCACCGCTTATTTTGCCTTCGATAATCGAAAAAATTGCTTTTTTGCGTAAAAAATCAACTGTTCCTATATTAGAACAGGTTAATAAAAACACTTTGCAACTATATGAGCTTTAATTGTTTTTTTTAAAACGAACTCTGTTTTGTGAGGTTATCTTGCGTAAATATCTGAAACTAAACTTTAAAAGTTTGATCAAAACGACGCTTTTCCTCAAATGCTCGGTTATAATCTGTCTCGGAAATAAGGTGAGTTAACAACATTAATAAAAACTGTTAACAATTAAATAAGGGTGATGTTTAATGGATATAATTATGAGTTTAGTAGGGGTGGTCACCCTACTTGCGATAGGTTTCTTACTATCGACAAATAAAAAAGCTATTAACTTACGTACGGTCGGTGGCGCTTTAGCAATTCAAGCGTTCTTTGCTGGTTTCGTATTGTATGTGCCAGTTGGTCAACAAGTATTAGGCAGTGTTTCAACTGCTGTTGCTGATGTGATTGGTTATTCTCAAGCGGGTATCAACTTCCTATTTGGCGGTTTAGGTACTGACGCAATGTTTGGTAATGGCGTTGGCTTCGTATTTGCGGTTCGCGTTTTACCTGTCATTATTTTCTTCTCTTCATTAATCGCGGTTCTTTATTACCTAGGCATCATGCAGATGGTAATTAAGTTCATCGGTGGTGGATTACAAAAAGCACTTGGTACAAGCCGTACAGAGTCTATGTCTGCAACTGCAAACATCTTCGTAGGTCAAACTGAAGCGCCTTTAGTTGTTCGTCCTTTCATTCCTACAATGACTAACTCTGAGTTATTTGCAATCATGGTTGGTGGCTTAGCTTCAATCGCTGGTGCGGTATTAGCTGGTTATGCAGGTATGGGCGTTAAAATTGAGTATTTGGTTGCTGCATCATTTATGGCTGCACCAGGTGGCTTAATGATGGCTAAGCTAATGCACCCAGAAACTGAAGAAACAAACAACGACATGACAGACTTACCAGAAGATACTGATAAGCCTGCAAACGTGATTGATGCTGCTGCATCAGGTGCTGCTTCTGGTATGCACTTAGCGTTGAACGTTGGCGCTATGTTACTTGCTTTCGTTGGTTTGATTGCCATGGTTAACGGTATGCTAGGTGGTATCGGTGGCTGGTTTGGTTTCGAAGGTCTATCACTTGAGTTAATTCTTGGTTACATCTTTATGCCTTTAGCATTCCTAATCGGTGTACCTTGGAGCGAAGCTATGGTTGCTGGCTCTTTCATCGGTCAAAAGATTGTAGTTAACGAATTTGTGGCTTACTTAAACTTTGCTCCTTACCTAAAAGACGTTGCTGATGGCGGCATCTTGGTTGAAGCAACAGGTCAAGCAATGACGGATCGTACTAAAGCGATTATCTCGTTTGCACTGTGTGGTTTTGCTAACTTATCTTCAATTGCAATTCTATTAGGTGGTTTAGGTGCAATGGCTCCTAGCCGTCGCCATGACTTAGCTAAGTTAGGTGTTCGTGCGGTTATCGCTGCATCATTAGCTAACTTAATGAGTGCTACACTTGCTGGTTTATTCTTAGCGCTTTAATCGCTGAATATTCAAAGGAAGCGGGCTTTACTGGCTCTATGCCGTAAAGCCCAACATTTAAGATTACGTTGTCATAATGATTGGCGTTAATCCACCAGTTTCCAAAGTATAAATAGTAATGATTAAGTCTAGTGTGATGGCTTTTAATTATTACATTTAACCGTGACACACAAAGATTGTTAGTAGCATGTTGCAAGAAAGTCGCGACATTGTTCACAAAGTAGAATTTAGTATTCGTTTTTTTGCTGGTTTAATATTGTGATTTACAACAATAACGGTAAAATGCGCTTGCTTAAAAACAAAAGCTGTCCTTGAAGATAGCCAAACAATGAAAAATGGGGTTGATGATGAAAAACGTTAAAACTTTAACTTTAATTGCTGCAGCAGTAGCTGCAATGACAACTGGTACAGTACAAGCTGAACAGTACTACGGTTTTGCTAACGTATCAGTAAACTATTTAGATTGGTCTGATGGTACAGAAGATCGTTCACGTGATATCCAAAATGGTTTCGGTGCTAAATCTGACTTCGTTTATATCGAAGTTGAAGGTGGCGCGGGTTATAACTGGGGTGATGTCTATGGCTTCATCGATTTTGAAAATCCAACTAAAATGGATTGGCAAAAAGACCAAGATGACGGTAGCAAAGCTTTCCGTATCGCAGCTAAAGGTTCTGTTGCAGTAAACATGGGTGAAACGAACTGGAATTACTACGGCCACATTTACAGCCTTTCTGATTCTTCAGGTTTCTATGAGCAAAACATCGTGTTAGGTGTTAGCTATGACATCAACACTGATTTCGGTTTATGGGTTAAGCCTTTCTTAGGTGCTCACTTTGCTCACAACAGCGCAATTGGTGCTGGTTTCAACGGTGGCATGGGTGGCTGGGTACTTGGCTACAACTTCAAGATGGCTGGCCAAGACTTTATGGTTACCAACTGGAACGAAATTGAATTTGCTCGTGAAGATGAATATCGTGGTTTCTGTACAACTGATACCTGTACAGGCCCTGGCGATGCAGGTTTCCAAAACACCAATGGTAAAAGCACTGGCTTAAACGGTGCTGTAGCATTGTGGTGGAACGTATCTTCTGAGTTTACATTAGGCGTTCAATACCGTTATGCTGATAACAAGCTAGGTACAGCAGCTTATCAAAACGCAGCTATTTTCTCTGCGAAGTACAACTTCTAATTGTGCTTTGGAGCCATGCTAGCATGGCTCCACTTTATCTTTACTAAAGGGCATTATGTGAGTTTTAATGTCTTTTATTAAGCATAAGCAAAACGCGCTAAAATGGATTTTTCGCGGAATTGATAAAATAAATTGTTTATTTTGCCTTTTCCGGTCTTCAAGGATTCAAGTCGTGGTACTCGTTATCAGATTGAATACTTAGGTTAGTAAATCATTTCAATTTACTGGCAATATATGAAGACTCGGCCATAACTATAATCATATGCCACTTCACTTTGTTGCCCTGACAAAAATTATCTACTGATTTTATTTATGGAGAGCAAAAATGACTGATTTAAAAAAAGCGGCACAAATGGGTATTTCTTTAATGGATTTAACCACTTTGAACGATGATGATACCGATCAAAAAGTCATCGACTTGTGCCACAAAGCCAAAACGCCAGCCGGTAATACCGCGGCAATTTGTATTTACCCTCGCTTTATTCCTATTGCACGTAAAACCTTGAATGATCTTGATTGTGAAGACATCAAAATCGCGACCGTGACTAACTTCCCACACGGTAATGACGATATTGCCATTGCAGTATTAGAGACTCGTGCAGCGGTTGCTTATGGTGCAGATGAAGTTGATGTGGTTTTCCCATATCGTGCATTAATAGCGGGTGATGAAACCGTGGGTTTTGAACTCGTTAAAGCCTGTAAAGAAGCTTGTGGTGATGAAGCCATTCTTAAAGTGATTATTGAATCTGGTGAATTAAAAGATCCAGCATTAATTCGTAAGGCTTCTGAATTATCGATTGATGCAGGTGCTGATTTCATTAAAACATCGACAGGTAAAGTACCTGTTAATGCCACGCTAGAAGCTGCAGAGATCATGTTAACTGTGATCAGTGAAAAGAACCGAAAAGTAGGCTTTAAACCAGCCGGCGGCGTAAAAGATGCAGCGAAAACAGCTGAGTTCTTAGCGGTTGCAGCGGGCATTTTAGGTGAAGAATGGATAACGCCAGATACATTCCGTTTTGGTGCCTCTAGCCTGTTAAATAGTTTATTACATACATTAGAATTAGCTGAAGCGCCTAAGCCTACTCAAGGCTACTAGTTCCTATTCAATGTTGTAGCTGAGGTTTATTGTCTTTTAGGCAATAAGCCTCATCGCTACAGATATTTTCGGCGATCCCACTCTAGCTCATAATGGATTGCCTAGATGGAGGTTATATTATGTTCCTCGCACAAGAAATTATCCGTAAAAAGCGTAACGGTGAAGCACTCTCCACTGCAGAAATTCAATTCTTCGTAAACGGCATCACTCATAATACTGTCTCTGAAGGCCAAATAGCGGCTCTTGGTATGGCTGTGTATTTCAATGATATGAACATGGATGAGCGGATTGCACTGACATTAGCAATGCGTGATTCAGGTACGGTACTTGATTGGAGTGGTTTATCGCTAAATGGCCCTGTTATTGATAAACACAGTACTGGTGGTGTAGGCGATGTTATTAGCTTGATGTTGGGCCCTATGGCCGCTGCATGTGGCGGTTATGTTCCAATGATCTCAGGTCGGGGTTTAGGTCACACTGGTGGTACATTAGATAAGTTTGACGCGATCCCTGGTTATCAAACTGAGCCATCTAGTGAACTTTTTCGTAAAGTCGTTAAAGAAGCTGGTGTGGCTATTATCGGTCAGACAGGTGATCTTGTTCCTGCAGATAAACGTTTTTATTCCATTCGCGATAACACAGCAACCGTTGAGTCAATCTCATTAATCACAGCGTCAATTTTGTCTAAGAAACTTGCCGCAGGGTTAGATGCTTTAGCGATGGATGTCAAAGTAGGCAGTGGCGCATTCATGCCAACCTATGAAGCATCTGAAGAACTTGCACGAAGTATTACTGCTGTCGCAAATGGTGCTGGAACTAAAACCACAGCCTTGTTAACTGACATGAACCAAGTACTGGCATCTTGTGCTGGTAATGCGGTAGAAGTACGCGAAGCGATTAACTTTTTAACGGGTCAATATCGCAATCCAAGATTGTATGAAGTCACTATGGGCTTATGCTCAGAAATGCTTATTTTGGGCGGTATTGCACAAAATGATGCCCAGGCTCGTACTAAACTAAATGCTGTATTAGATAACGGTAAAGCGGCGGAAATCTTTGGTAGAATGGTCAGTGGCCTTGGTGGTCCAAGCGATTTTGTTGAAGCATACGACAAGTATTTACCCCATGCTCAAATTATTCGTCCAGTTTATGCGAACCAAGTTGGTTTTGCGCACAGTATGGATACCCGAGAATTAGGTTTGGCCGTTGTGACTTTGGGCGGCGGACGCCGTAAGCCAGGTGACGCATTAGATTATAGCGTTGGATTAACAGAAGTCTGTGCCCTAGGCGATGCCATTAGTTCCGATAAGCCACTTGCCATGATCCATGCTCAATCTGAGCAAGCATTTGAAGAAGCGGCTGCAGCTGTTAGAGCGGCTATCCATATTGGTGATACGCAACCTGAGAAAACACCTGAAATATATCGCTATATTCGTGCTGAAGATTTATAGGAGTTAGGTATGAAACGTTCAATTATATTAATGTTAGATTCATTCGGTCTTGGTGCAGCAGGCGATGCAGATAAGTTTGGCGATGTAGGTTCAGACACGTTCGGGCATATTGCAAAAGCCTGTGCAGAAGGTTTAGCTGATGTTGGTCGCCAGGGACCATTAAAATTACCTAATTTAGCGCGCTTAGGTTTAGGGCACGCAGGCTTTGAGTCTACCGGGCAATTTGCCGCAGGTTTTGGTGACAATGTAGATGTTATTGGGGCTTACGGTCATGCCGAAGAATTAAGTTCTGGTAAAGACACTCCAAGTGGTCACTGGGAAATGGCTGGCGTTCCTGTACTTTATGAGTGGGGATATTTCAGTGATTTGAAAAACTCATTTCCAAAAGAGCTAACCGATAAAATTCTAGCCCGTGCTGGTTTGGATGGGTTTCTAGGTAATTGTCATGCTTCTGGTACGACGATTTTAGAAGAGATAGGCTTAGAGCACATGAGTTCAGGGAAGCCAATTTTCTATACCTCTGCTGATTCAGTGTTCCAAATTGCCTGTCATGAAGAAACTTTCGGGTTAGAGAATTTGTATCGTTTGTGCGAAATCGCCCGTGAAGAACTTGAGCCATATAACATTGGCCGTGTTATTGCACGCCCATTTATTGGTACTGGTCCAGCTGATTTTGCTCGTACGGGTAATCGTCATGATTACGCTGTTCAGCCGCCTGCGCCAACAGTACTCGACAAGTTAAAAGCTGCCGGTGGTGAAGTGGTGAGTATCGGTAAAATTGCTGATATTTATGCTAATTGCGGTATTACGCAACAATATAAAGCGACCGGTCTTGAACAACTGTTTGATGCGACGTTAGAGCAGGTTAAACGTGCAGGTGACAATACCATTGTGTTCACCAACTTTGTTGATTTTGATTCTCACTATGGCCATCGCCGCGATATCGCTGGGTATGCCAAAGCACTAGAATATTTCGACTCACGTTTACCTGAGTTGCTAGCTATTTTATCTGAAGACGATTTCCTTTTACTGACAGCTGATCACGGTTGTGATCCAACCTGGAAAGGAACCGAACATACTCGCGAACACGTGCCAGTTTTAGCGTATGGCGCAGGATTAAAAGCCGGTTCATTAGGTCGTCGTAAGTCATTCGCCGATATGGGACAGTCAATTGCAAGCTATTTTAAGTTAGAACCGATGGAATATGGTGAATCTTTCTTAAATTAGTCACATTTTCGAACGACGGTTCTATAAAAAGTTTAATGTGTTTGTTAAACTATCAACATTATTAAGCGGTACCAAATAAAATAGAAACATAGGGGTTATAACATGGCTACACCACATATTAATGCAGTTGAAGGCGCGTTTGCAGAAACAGTTCTTTTTCCAGGTGATCCATTACGTGCAAAGTATATTGCAGAAACATTTTTAGAAAATGTTGAGCAAGTGACTGATGTGCGTAACATGCTTGGTTTTACCGGTACTTATAAAGGTAAGCGTATTTCTGTTATGGGTTCAGGAATGGGTATTCCATCTTGTTCTATCTACGCTCACGAGTTAATTAAAGAATACGGCGTTAAAAACTTAATCCGTGTTGGTACATGTGGCGCAATTAGCACAGATGTAAAAGTTCGTGACGTGATTATCGGTATGGGTGCATGTACTGACTCTCAAGCTAACCGTTTACGCTTTAAAAACCAAGACTTCGCAGCAATTGCCGACTATAGCCTATTAAGTGCAGTTGTTGATTCAGCTAAAGCACATGGCACTAAAATTCAAGTTGGTAACGTTTTCTCTGCTGACTTGTTCTATACACCAGATCCAGAAATGTTTGACGTTATGGAAAGAATGGGTGTGTTAGGCGTCGAAATGGAAGCGGCAGGTTTATACGGTGTTGCGCACGAGCTCGGTGCCAAAGCATTATGTGTTGTCACAGTGTCTGACCATATTCGTACGGGTGAAAAAACCACTTCTGAAGAGCGTCAAACGACCTTTAATGACATGATCATTATGACTTTAGATGCAGCATTAACGCTTTAGTATTGTTATAGCTTCAATAAAAATGGGCGCTAATAGCGCCCATTTTTGTAGGTTATTTTTGAGGTTCATCTTGGTCAGTGGTTTCTTGCGCGGCAAAATGCTTCTTAAACTGTTTGATCCGCGTTTTACGACGATCAAAGTCAGCACGTTTGAATGATAATGCTCGCGACAGGAGAAAGCCGATAAAGCAAGCTGTTATTAGCATCCACTTTAATAACTCCATATTTTTTTGATGTAAATATTTTATTTCATCAAAAAATATACTGAGATCTAAACGCACCTCAACATAGCCCAAATTATTATCTTGCTGCATCACATTTTCAATTAACGGCGGATAGCTTGCCAGTAATTGACGTAATGCCTCGGAATCAGGACCTAAATCATCAGTTGTGACTGACTGGGCAAAAGCCAATCTGACCCCCTGAGAATTGTAGATATTAACCGACATTACTTTAGGATCCGCAGCTAAAGTGGACGCTAGCCATTGCAACTGCTCATCATTTTGTAAAAACATTGCTGGCGCTGCACCATTAGCCGCCTGTTGGGCAAGGGTTCTAGCCATTAGCTGTGTTTGTGAACTCAGCAGTTTTTGACCGTTTTTCAAGCTGTTTTGCCACAGATTGATTAGTCCAAAGACTAAGCCTATGGCAAGAATGACTTGAATGATCCTGCTAATTTTTTGTCTTTTCTTGAGACCTTTAACAAAAATCACTTTAATCCTTAGTCATTTTTCTATTTAATGAAACGCTTTCAATAGCGCCTGACTGCCATTTTTCAATGGTTTGTGGTGTGGAAATTATATTAATCTAAAAACTCATCAGTAGATAGTTGTAATCAAAGAGGTTAGACCCATGCACAATCTTCGCACAGCATCGCCTACGGCAAGCGCAGTCAATAAGAATGGAGATACTATTCTAACGTGGTTGTTGTCATCCTCTGTAAACGAATATCAGCATAACGGCCTATTATGCCAGCGTTATAACGAGTCCGACTATCTTAATCAGATTGCGCCATCATTTTCTAAGCGTGTTCGAGTGGTGTTTGAGCAATCTGTTCAACAACACATCGATATCTGGTTAGCATCATTATCTGTTACCGCTGGATTTTCATTACTTTCGCGCAGCAATGATTTGATTGGCATTGAGATAGCGACTCAGCAGCCGCTTGATGAGCTGATAACAGCATTCGCGCACACTATTACACAAAAAGGGTTAGCAGCCGAGTTATTAGTTATTGGAGAGCCATTACCATTGCTGTATCAAAAGGGCTTATTGGTGATGGATATGGACTCCACTGCAATTCAAATTGAGTGTATTGATGAGTTGGCCGCATTGGCGGGCGTAGGCGAAGAAGTGGCAGCTGTGACGGCCAGTGCTATGCGTGGTGAGCTGGATTTTGAACAAAGCTTGCGCTTAAGAGTGAGTAAGCTTGCTAATGCAGATGCGGCTATTATTGATACTCTATGTAAAACATTACCCTTGATGCCCGGTTTGACCGCAGCTTTAGAAGAGTTGCAAACAAACCAATGGCGTGTCGTTGTTGCTTCAGGTGGTTTTACGCCATTTGTGAATCACCTTATGCATCTATTAAAGCTAGATGCGGCATTTGCTAATGAGTTAGTCATTGAGGAGGGCAAACTCACAGGGCAAGTCACTGGGGCGGTGGTTGACGCGCAATACAAAGCGAATGTCATAAGTAAGTGCGCTCAAAAGTGGCAAATAGCACCAGGACAAATTGTGGCTATCGGTGATGGTGCGAATGATATCCCTATGATCCAGGCTGCTGATTTAGGTGTGGCTTTTCATGCTAAACCGAAACTCATTGCTGCGGCAAACTTAGCGGTAAGTCAACTAGATTTACGTGCGTTAGTATTTTGCTTGCAAGGGTAGAGCTAAGCATACTGATTGCTGATTAATCCCTCAGATAATGTTTTTACGTCAAATATATTCAAATAATCCTCCCCCAAAAGTCTCTTTTTTTGGGAGGATTATAATTCTGCCTTTCTTTTTACAGCCTATGAATGCTGTTTTCAACGTCAGCTGCTAACAAATAATAAGTGCCCTATCAACAGGAAAACCACTGTGAATGAGGCAGTAATGTAAAGCAGGTTTATTTATCCTTACAGCTTACCTTCATTTTTGACAAATTGGCCTTCCTTGAGCAAATTGAAACTTTATTTAGGATATTTGCTCTATTATGGTTGATATTAATGACAGTTATGATTAAGTTTTAGATCAACGCCTTAAATAAGAATAGTTGCCACATTGATATCACCTACCCAACAGTCTTTGTTTATCCCTTATCGACAAGGGCAATTACATGTGCGCTTTATTCCAGCGAAAGGGATGAATAAGCAATTTACTCCCATCTTAATGTTACATGGTGCGATGTCGAATGGACGGGTTTTTTATAGCGATTCAGGTCGTGGTTTAGGTTGTTATCTTGCAGAACAAGGTTTTGATGTTTATGTTCTAGATACCGCCGGAAGGGGCAAGAGCACACCTTTAATCGACAAGTATTATGACCTTGGTCAGGGTGAGGTGATCAGAGAGCAGTTACCCTTAGTACAGTCATTTATTTTACAATGTCATCCTTTAGCTGCCAAAGTACATTGGTGTGCCCATTCTTGGGGCGGTGTATTGATGGCAAGTAGTTTGATCCGCTTTACTGATTTACAAGCTAATGTGGCATCATTTTTAACCTTTGGCACCAAACGTACCATTAAAATCAAATCCCTACGCAAGTGGCTGATGGTTGATGTTTTTTGGAATCGGTTAGCACCATTAGTTGCCACTAAACAGGGCTTTTTTGATGCATATCGCTATCGATTTGGTATGGATAATGAAAGTCACCAATCTCTTTCTCAATCAATTGACTGGGTAAGAGGTGAATGGATAGATCATGATGATCATTTTAATTATGCCATAGCCGCTAAAAATACAATCTGGCCTATAACATGGTTTATTGCCGGTAAAAATGACTCGGTACTGGGTAATCCTTCCGATGTACAAGATATGATGTCCGAGTGTGGTTTTCAGCAGGCTGAATATACTTTGCTAGCCAAAGAACATGGCAATTTATACGATTATGGCCATGCAGATATGTTGACCCATAAGCAGGCAAGTGATGATCACTTTATTAAAGTGAAAAACTGGTACTTAGCACAAGCCCAGTAGTTGTTCGCATCTTTCACATTAACTTGGTTCTTTTAGTTGGGTTAATTGCGGGAAACGCAATATCACTTCTTGACTGATATCGACAAACTCACCTAAACCTATAACTTGCCATAGTTGTTCTTCAAGTTGTTTGGCTTTGTGGTTGGCATGAATTTGGATGTAAGCCAATTCTCGTCTTATATAGGTCATATCAGGTTTGTCGGCCATACCAAAATAAACTCTTAATGCCATAAATCGGCCTAATCGTTGGCTTTGATCAATAAAGGCAAGTTGCTCTTCAGTGCTTAAATCTGAGACGACTTTACAATTAAGATTGATAGTGCCGCGAGCATGGCGAGTAATTTGGATAAACACTTCAAAAAACTGCAGTTCAGAGATCGTTTTCATGGCTTTAATGGGCTCAAGGATCCGGTCTTTGAAAACCCCATTCTCCATGATTGGTGCGAGGTTATACTGCATGATTTGTTCAGTATCTTGCGAGAATAGATGACTGATTTCATCTACTTTAGTCCCAATGCCAATAGCTGAAATACTAAATGATTTACTGCGCTTCTCGATAAAATAAGGCACGCTCGCTATCTCTCGCATCATGAGATTTTTCATGCCATCGGCCAGTTCTTTTTGTTCACCGTCTTTGTCTGATAATTTTGCAAGTTTGTCTTGATTATGGCTGATAAGTTTACTTAAAAACTCTACTCCCATGTGGGGATCATGGCCAATCAAAGCGCTTAAATGAAGGACTTTGCTATATGAACGAGTGCGTATTAGCTGATATGACAAGCCATTTAAGTTTGTTTTACCCGCTTTAGCCTGTAAGCGTGGAAAACTGATACTGACCGATGCAGGAGCGGTAAAGTCCATAGGTTCATCTAGGGTGACTTGTAACCCACGACTTGAAATGTCATGGGTAATGCCTGAGGCGGTTTTATTACCTTGCTTAATTGTGACCAACGTTTTGAAAGCAAAACGAGATTCGTGACGCCGCTCGGTAAATGGCATAGATATTTTTTTGATGCTATTGGCATTTATTTTTCGCTGGGCGAAAACTTTCAGTTGGTTAACATCTTGGTTATTAAACCAAGATTGGTACTGTGAATTAACCTCGATGTTGGTTAAATCACAGACTTGAATGATATGGATGAAACTCGCTAATTGTTGCTCTGTTAATGCACCGTAGCGAGCATCATCACCTGGTAAGGTGGAGGTTTTATAATTTTTTTGATGATCAATTCGTTGACTGGTTAATTTAAATATACGCCAGCTTGGTTTTTTGGCCCCGAATCCTAAAAAAAGTCCTAGGTGACCATTTTGGATTAACTCAAATTGACTGGCTGAATAGAAGTGTACTTTACCGTTTGCTACGTGAGTAAAACAAAAAATAATTTGATGCTCTACGATGTCGGGCGATTTAATCAGGTGCACTAAACGATTATTAGTCAGCATTCCCGGAAGTTGGCTGACATCCCTTTCATCTTGAAAGAAATGCATCAAAGGATGGTTTCCGCGACCGAGTAACGCATGGGTAATGTGTGGTTTACCTTCTTTGATAGAAATATACAAAGGTAAATGGGGCTGCAAAGGTAAATAATGACGCTCAAACCCTAAACCTGTCGCGTTAACAATGACATCGTTAACATCCACTTTATAGCGAAACTTGTATCCCTGAATTAGCTGAGTAATGACCTTGTCGAGTTCTTCGCCGCCACCCACTCGTTTTAATCTGAATATTGCGTTGTCATCTTTATTCTGTATATCAACAATTTGGTAATCAACACCTTGTTGTAGATCTTCAAAATAAAACTCTTCATTCAAATCAAGTAATTTTACGCGCAATGGCTTTTCTGGTTGAAAGTTATGCTTTACAGGCAATTTTACTCTTGCGCCACCGATGGATAAATCAAGGCTTGCACCTAATACTTCTGCGCTGCCAGGTTGTGATGCTGAGATTTTAATACTGTAGTTCATTCGTTCTTCACTACGATTAAAATAACTGCCTAATACCACACCTGGTACGATAAAAGGAGAAATGCTGGTGACGCTATCTTGAGTTGGAGAGTCTTGTCTTTGTTGCTTACGCATTTTGTGCTGTTTAATCACATTTTCGTAAACGCCTAAAGTGTATTTATTACGATAAATAGGTAAGGCTTGTTCAAGTGCTTCTTTTGATGGCGCATCTAAAAAATGCCTTTGTTTGCCAATCACAACTTCTTCGCAGGGCAGCTCGGTTTTATCACGTAAATCAATAATACGCGTACAGGGAGCTGAAATACGATTAAGCTCCATTTTCAGTAAAAAACGGGTAGAATTCGACTCATCCGCCGTGAAGCTTTCGAACAGTTCCTGAAAGTCAGGTTCCATTAGCAAAGGTTTGAGTTGTTCTATTAGCGCGCTGTGATTATCTAGGCTCATCTTCTATTATCGTTTTTAATGCTTCTAGTGAGTCTGGCTGTTAATCTTATCGGCATGAAAAGATATTGCTTTATCAATTGTTTGGTCAGATTTGGATTCTATACTGATTTACAATCAATGATAAAGTTTAGCAAACAATTATGGTGTGGGCGTTTATTTACAGTGATCGGAATAACGTTCATTTGTGACCTTTTTTAATCATATTTACTGATGAGCATTATGGCAAAGAATAAAACAGCATATGTATGTAACGAATGTGGTCAAGATTTCCCTCGCTGGCAAGGTCAATGTAATGCTTGTCAGGAATGGAACACAATCACAGAGGTGCGTTTAGGGGCGAGTAGCGCCACTCGAACTCATCAATTTAGTGGTTATGCTGGCGAGACCAGTAAAAAAGTGCAAACACTTGATCAAATTGATTTAAATGAATTGCCGCGTATTGCCAGCACATTTGGTGAGCTCGACAGAGTCTTAGGCGGCGGCATTGTTCCTGGCAGTGCGATTTTAATTGGTGGTCATCCTGGTGCGGGTAAAAGTACACTTTTACTACAAACCTTATGTCAACTTGCGCAAACCATGCCAGCGTTATATGTGACAGGTGAAGAGTCTTTACAGCAAGTTGCTATGCGTGCCCATAGATTGGGGTTACCGACACAGAATTTACGAATGTTGTCGGAGACGAGTGTAGAGGCGATTTGCGATGTGGCGTTACAGGAAAAGCCGAAAGTGATTGTTGTCGACTCGATTCAGGTGATGCACATGAGTGACATTCAATCTTCGCCAGGCAGTGTCTCGCAGGTACGAGAGTCAGCTTCCTATCTGACTCGATTTGCAAAGCAGCATGGCATCGCGGTAATTATGGTTGGTCATGTTACAAAAGATGGCAGTTTGGCGGGACCTAAAGTATTAGAGCACTGTATTGATTGTTCGGTGATGTTCGAGGGGGATAGCGACAGTCGTTATCGAACACTGCGGTCCCATAAAAATCGTTTTGGTGCGATTAATGAACTGGGTGTTTTTGCGATGACCGAACGAGGATTAAAAGAAGTGGCTAACCCTTCTGCGATATTTTTATCTCGAGGCGATGAAGCTGCTTCGGGGTCTTTAGTCATGGTGGTGTGGGAGGGTACGCGTCCATTACTTGTTGAGTTACAAGTATTGGTTGATAGCTCTGCAATGTCTAACCCACGAAGAGTTGCAGTTGGCATGGATGCGAACCGTTTAGCCATGTTATTGGCCGTCATGCACCGTCATGGTGGCTTGTTGATGTCTGATCAAGATGTTTTTGTCAATGTGGTTGGCGGAGTTAAAGTAACTGAAACCAGTGCTGACTTAACCTTATTGCTGGCAATGGTGTCGAGTTTTCGAGGTGAAGTATTACCTAGCGACCTCGTCGTTTTTGGTGAAGTAGGCTTGTCGGGTGAAATTAGGCCCGTACCTAATGGTCAAGAACGATTAATCGAAGCGGCTAAACATGGCTTTAAACGCGCGATAGTGCCTAAAGCTAATGCCCCTAAAAAGCCGCCATTAGGCATGGAAGTCATTGGGGTGAGTAAATTATCTGAAGCATTAAACGCACTATAAAGTGCGTTTATGATGATGCTTATTCTTCCGGTTGAATAAGCATTTCCAGTTCACGGTTCAGTAATTCTGCATCACCAAGGTTAAGCTCAATAATTCGGCGTAAATGACTGATACTTTCGACATCAATATGCAAACAACGCAAGCCTAAATGTTCGCTGGTTTTATGGACCACTTCAGTATGCATGACTAGTTGCACGTCTGAATCGGGTAACACAAATTCTAATATGATATGGCTATTTTGCGCGCCAGTGAAAAGTTCTGGTATTTCAACCAGTGCGCCATTGAGGCTTAAATCAAGAATTGTGGTACGCCAAGTCGAATCATCTTGAGCAAGATAAGCATTAGCATCAAATAAAATTCGAGAAAACTTGCGTCTTTCGTCCATCGGTCAGTCCTTAATAATTTAACGCATTACTAACTATTAGCATACGTTACCTTTGTCGATAAAACAGTAATCATTTTTACGAATGGGTGATTATTTCTTCTGGGAGTTCGATACAAAATCTTGCTCCTTGGTTAGGTTCGGTGTTTAAAGTCACTTTACCTTTAAGTACTTGAGTTACTAAATTATAGAGAATGTTCATTCCCAAACCACTGCCACCTTGGCCACGCTTTGTGGTAAAAAATGGGGTGAATATTTGTGCTTTTATATCGGCGGACATACCGCAACCATCATCTGAATAAATAATTTTTAAGCCTTCACTTTCACGGGTTACGCTTAAAAAAAGTTCACCCACTTTACCATCTGGGTAAGCATGAATAATCGAATTATTAAATAGATTACTGATGATTTGGTAAAATACACCAGGTTGGCTATGGAGAAAAATATCATCTGGACAATCATATCGATAATGGTGTTTGGTACGAGACAGTAACGGGTTAAGGGCGATAAATATTTCATCCAAGTACTGTTTTAAATTGAAGTCTCTGACATCTTCGTTAGATTGATCAACAGACACTTCTTTAAAGCTTTTTATTAATTTTGCCGCCCTATTAAGATTTGATAATACCAGCTTAGTGCAATCAGCGACTTCAGTCTGATATAGTTCAAAATCTTCATGTGAGACATCTCCAGCTTGATAGCGCTCATTAAACTCAACTACCCTATCTGCTAGATGTGAGGTGGCTGTCACGCTGATCCCTATCGGTGTATTCACTTCGTGGGTGATACTGGCAACCAGTCCACCTAAGGTGGCCATTTTCTCTTTATCTATAAGCTCATTTTGTGTCAGTTTTAGCTCTTCTGTTCGCGCTTTTACGCTATCTTCAAGTTCAGCATTAAGCCGTGTGAGTGCTTGCTCTGTTTCTTTTAGCGATTGAATATTCTTAATTGTGCCTGTTATTCGGTTGGCGCGGCCTTGATTATCTCGGTCGATCACTTGGCCCCTATTTAGCACCCAAACCCATAGGTCGTTTGCTGTTTTTGCACGATATGTTAACTCGAACTTATTGACCTGCTGTTTAAAGCAAGGGGCCATATTATCTATGACGCTTTGTAAATCTTCTGGATGAACACATTTTTCCAGGGTATCCATAAGGCCTATTTCTGGTTGAGGATATTGTAAAAACGTATTACTTCTATGGGCGCTTTTATTGCGAATGTCCCAGTCCCAAAACTCATCGCCACTACCCCATAATGCTAACTGTAAGCGTTGTTCACTTTTAGAAATTTGCTCCATCATGGCTACTTTTAAGCGATATTTTCGTGTTTGAAGCCAGCTAAATAGAGCGACAATAGTGATAAAAAATAGCCCGTAAATTAGATAAGCCCACCAGGTTTGCCATGGTGCAGGTGCGATGGAAATATCTAATTTTTTTATAGGGCTATATTGATTATTATGATTTTTAGCTCTTACTTGAAACTGATAGGTTCCTGGGGCTAATCCAGAAAAGTGCGCAACATGGCTACCTAAATCTTCAAACCATTGTTGATGCAACCCTTGCATGCGATATTCATAACTCATTTGTTGTGCTTGATGTAAGTTATTACTGTGAAATCGAAAAGAAAATAATGCATCTTGATAGTTAAGTTGAATGAATTTGGCGTAGCTAATATCAAAGGGTTGGTTAAAGCGATGATCATCTTGTATTCGCTGCAACTTATTTAACAAGTAAAACTCATCAATTATTGGTGTTTTAGGTACAGGTGTCACAGGTAAGTCAAATGGATAAATCATATTAAATCCATTAATCCCGCCTAAGTAAACGCGGTTGTCGTCATCAACAAAACCAGCATTAAAGTTAAATTCATTGTCTTGAAGCCCATCTATAAGGGTGTAATTACGGATGCTATTGTCTTGAGTATTAATAACGCTGAGGCCTTCAGAAGTACCAATCCAAAGTTGATCTAAGCTATCTTTAACCATGAGGTAGGCAATGTTATCGATAAGACCATGCTGTTTATCAAATAATTTAACCGCTTGGGTTTTAGGGTTAAATGAAAAAACGCCATCGCTAGAAGAAATCCATAATTGTTCATCAATCCAATACGCATTGAATAAATGCTTGCTAGGAAAATGTTTAATCGTGCTAGGTGATAGTTGGGTAAACTTACCTTCAACGGACATATGAATTAGGCCGGCGCCGTAGGTTAATATCCAATAACCACCCTGTGGGGCAGACAAAACATTACTGATTTCTTTACTTTGTAGGCTGTTTGGATTGTCAGGATCATGCGTCCAAGAGGTAAAGCCCTGTTGTTCTGATAAAAACAGATTCACACCCGCATCCTTGGTCGCAATCCAAGCCTGTTGTTGCTGATCAAAAAAAAGGCTATAAAGAACATTACTTGAGATAGCTTGCTGATTATGATTGTCTGCCAAATATTGGGTTATATTTTGTGTGTCGAGATGCAATATGTATAAACCATTACCGCGAGTACCAATCCATAGTTGTCGTTTATTGTCTTGTTTAATAAAACTGATAAAGCTTTTAGAATCAAATTGTGGATGAGTAAAAAGTGTAAATCCGGTTATGTTTTGGTTTTCATCTTCAGCGGCAATAAATAATCCCTGTGCGGTACCAATCCAAAGGGTGTCCTGTTTATCTCGATAAATAGTTCGTATATCTGTGTCAGTCAAATTACTGGTCATAAATGAATGTTCATTGATGGTATGGAATGCTTGGCTATTGAGATCGGCTTTACTGAGTCCAGCGCCGTGTGTGCCGATCCATAATTGACGTTCATCATCCATCCATAGCCGAGTGATTAACTCGCTACTGACACTGTGAATGTTATTTGGTGAGTGATAAAAATGCTCAAATTGGTGTGATGATGGAGAGTAAGATGCAAGACCTGCTTGTTTAAAGCCAATCCAAAGTTTTCCGTCAATATCTAACAATAAATCACTAATACTATTATGCTGTAAGTTGTCAGCAAAAAAGGATTGATGTGAGGTAATGACAGGGCTCTGTAATCCAACAGATAGATCAAGATGGAGCAATTCCGCCTCATCCGTTGCTAGCCAAATACTATTGTTATCGCCATTCGCAATGCTGAGTATTTTTTTGTCGAATAAAAAGGAAGTTGTAAACGCACTAAAACTTTGTTCTTCGGGTAAATACAGTTGCAGTCCTCGTTCGTGATATAGCCAAAGTCTTGAATACTTATCAAGAAATAATCCCGAGACGTTGTCATCAAGTAAGCCTTTAGTTCCCGCTTTGATATGCTCTATAAGTACATTTTCGGATGGAGAGAAGATATACACGCCATTATTGGTGGCGAGCCAAAGATTACCTTGGTTGTCTTCATTTATGTCGTTAATACCACTTGTGGGTAAACCGAGTTCAGGTGAATTGTAATATTGAAAATGCTTGGTTTTTGGTTCGAATTTGTTAAGGCCATCATTAATGGTTGCTAACCATAACTCACCTTTTTTGCTATAAAATAAATGGCTTATGTGATTTCCTGATGGGCCATTATCATCTTCTTTAAGGTAGATTTTGATGTCTTTGCCATTGTATCGGTTTAATCCTGCTTGTGTGGCTATCCACAGGTAACCATCTTTATCGGTAACAACATCATTGACCGTATTCATTGATAAGCCATGTTCAGCTTCAATCGTGTCAAATTTCACCATAGCTTGTACGGCTGTAGTGAATCCGAAAATAAACAAAATTAAGCCATAAGAACAGACTGACAAACTAGCTTTTATCACACAAATGATCCTTACACTTTTACTCTTTTAATTGTCTTTCTGAGTGTTAAGTTTAAGTGTAGATCTAAATTGATGAAATGCTAATCAGTGCTGATTCTAAATACATAAAAGGAACCATTTAGGTTCCTTTTTCGTTTTTAATATTAAAATTTTACAAAATGAGATGACCCATTAAGGCAATAATAGGCAACGTCACTACGGTACGTAGAATGAAAATCACAAATAACTCTAAAAAGTTAACTGGAATTTTACTGCCAATTAGCAATGCACCCACTTCGCTCATATAAATGAGCTGTGTGACAGATAGCGCTGCAATCACAAAGCGTGTGAGATCTGACTCAATTGAGCTAGCTAAAATTGAAGGAATAAACATATCAGCAAAACCAACAACAATCGTTTTCGACGCAGCAGTGGCTTCTGGAATTTGTAATAGTTCTAGTAACGGAATGAAGGGCATGCCCAAGTAGTTAAATATTGGCGTATATTCAGCGAGAATTAGCGCCATTGTGCCAATCGCCATCACCACAGGAATAATACCGAATATCATATCAATGACATTTTTTAAACCATCGATAAAAACTTTCTTAACGCTGGTGGCTTGTGATGCACGGCTTAGCGCTTGATGGTATCCCCATGAAAACACACCATGTCCTTGAGGGATCATTTCATCATCTGGGTGGCGCGGTGTGTTATCAATATAGTTGTCTTTTTTCCACGATAATGGTGGTAATTTGGGGACAATTATCGCAGCCATGATACCAGCAAAACAGACTGTTAGATAAAAAGGCACAAATAGGTGCTCTAATCTTACCTGTGAAATGACGACCAAACTAAAGGTGATTGATACAGCTGAAAACGTGGTGCCAATAACCGCGGCTTCACGTTGGGTGTAAAAACGAGTCTCATATTGTTGGCTGGTCATCAAAATGCCAACACTGCCATCACCTAGCCACGATGCGATACAATCAATTGCACTACGACCCGGTAAATTAAAGATAGGGCGCATGATTTTAGTTAGCATGGTGCCAAAAAACTCAAGCAAACCGAAATTCAATAATAGTGGTAATAGCATACCGGCAAAGATAAATACTGAAAATAATACTGGAAGCAAGTCGTTATAGACCAAGCTGCCAGTATTCTCTGAAATAATCATTTCAGGGCCAATATTAAAGCAAGTCAGGGTGATAAATATGGCTCCGATGACGCGCATTAATAACCAAAAACCAGAAACATTCAGTAACGCTGTTAGAAAGTGGCTTTTACGAATAAAGGCGGGGCGGATGATGGCGGCTAATACTGAAATGATTGCCATAAAAATGACAATGCCCGTAACAATAAGTTGGATTGAGCCACCCATTGCCGATTGCAATGCTTTAGAAACGATAGCAATAGGAATGGTTAATCCTTTATCAGTCGTTACCGGTGTGATGAAAAGTAAAAGACCAATTAAAGACGGTATAATAAAAGTCAGTATCGTTTTTAAGTTATGTATTGGTTTTTTTTGGTTCACGGTTTCTGTACCTTAAAATCTACCCATTTTGGCAGCAAATAAATTATCTAATCCGTCCATGAGGCGCTTGCTGAAAGTTCGTCATGATTTTTGTGCGGCAAGGTTACCGCCAATTTCAGTCTAAGTAAAACGAATCACATAAATGCATAGTTATCACTTATTTTTGATTAACTATATTGTAAAGCAAAAAGTGGCATTTGTAATGATAAATTAATATGTAATCAATGTGTTAAGCTTATGTTTTTGCGATCGTTCGTAGTTGTTATAGCACTGTGTTTACCTTTGGAGGTGCCATCGTTGAATGTCTATGCATTTTTTTGTCATTTTTACAGTAGTAATGAGGTTAAAATAGTTAATAAATATGCCATTTACATCCATATGGTACCGATGTAGATCAACATTCTGTCGTAGATAGCGCAGTTTTTAATTTATATGTGGCATAAACTAGCTTTGAGTAACTAATAATAAATTGGTGTTATGACAAACAAAGATAAAATTAAACAACTGTCGATACGTTTTGGCTTACTGGGGTGTTTTGGCCTTTTCTTGGGGTTAGCCATTTCGATAGTCATTGAATCAACAAATGCTAGTGTTGATGGTTTTTTGCTGTTTAAAAAAAGTATCAGTGAATTGGGGTATTATGGTCATTCACAGTCAGCACTCCTGCTAAACGGTGGATTATTTTTTGGGAGTTTATGTATCGCTTTGGCTAATTTATTTGCCTTGCAAGTGACCAAAGGGTGGCTTAAATATCCTTTTTGGTTCAGTTTTTCAGCAAGCTTTCTTGCTTTGGCTGTAACTGGTCTATTCCCTTTAAACGTATATCATTTACACCTCCATGGTTTAAGCTACTTATTCATTTTAGTGTGTTTTTCCAGCATTGCTTTTATGGCTTACGCTATTCAGATAGGGTGGCGGGAGGTTAAGCTGCCATTATTGCTTGCTACTATTTGTTTATGCCTTAATTTAAGTGTGTTTATTTTACCTTATGCAGGATTCATTTCTGCGCCATTGTTAACTGCTACGTACATGGACATTATTGCTTCTTCGGCAACATTATCCCCTAAACCCGATTTATGGTGGCAGGCATTGACACAATGGGGTAGCGACATCACTTTGGTGTTATGGGTATTATCCTTGCTGTCTTGGTTAAAAAAATCATAACGCTATAAATAGTGCCAACTTAGGTGAAAATGAATGTTAAATAGTCGTTTTCACCGTTATTTTTATTTTTTACTAAATAAAAGCAAGTAGTTGGCCATTTACGCTTAAATTCGCCTCGTTAACCGCGCAAAATATCAATTTGACGGTAAACTTTTCAATACTCTTTATTTTTATCTATTAACCTAAGTTTAGGTAAAATTAAACAGTCACATTGTCTTGCAGGTTCATTCCTGGTTCACCATACCAATAGCCATTACAATCATTGGCTGGGCGTTCAATATTGATACCTGTTAAGTTTATTTCATCAAGGTTAGATAGTTGTTTGATTAGTGCTATATCTTCAAATCCTGATGGTGATATTCTAAAATAATTGATTCCTATAGCTGACATATCGGTCATTTGGTTAATCAAATTCACTTTGGCTGCCGACTGAGTTTGTATTCCGTTGAGCCTCAGTAATGGTTGCGATTCTTGAGTTTGGGTTAGTATGCCCTTGGGATATTGTTGGCAAATAATTTGACAATCTAACTTCGGCTTTTGATGGTGTTTGGCTGTAAAACATCGGGCTGAGTGTGCCAAAGGGATATAACCATAACCGAGCACTTCAGTTTCAAACGTGTTTGAGCTTTCAGCCAACACTTGCTGCAACCAATATTTTGATAATTCATAAGGCATTATAAATCTGGTCATGCCAATTTTTTGCATGATATCAAGACTGGCACGATTGTAGAGATTCAAGGTGGGGCCGGCTACGAATGGAATTGCAGCTTCCTGAGCGAGGTTCACCGCAGCCATATCATTAGCTTCAATCGCAAATTCAGCATTATCAATGATACGTTTTAGCTCAACTAATTCTGATGCCGACTCAATTAAGGTTAAAGTCGACAGAATCACCTTTTTACCTTTGTTGTTTAATAAGCTCGCTAATTCAAGATAATCTTTATATTTTAATTCGCGGCGGCGACTGCAAATCACTTCACCTAAGTACACCGTATCTATTGCCGTGTCTGCCACGGCTTCATAGTATTCAAACGTTACTGTTTTATTCCAGCAGTATGTGAGTGGTCCGAGGGATAAATTCATATCAAATACCTATTGCCATTGGCGTTCGTAAGCACCTAAAGTCGTGACTTGGCCTTCAGATACTTTATCTAAAGCTGAATGCCATTGAGGTTTTTTTTGCAGCGTATCGGCGAACGTTTCAGGAGACTGCAGATAGCAATCTATGGCTTGTCGCCATACCTGAGTGACCTGAGTTACATAAGCTGGACTTCGCTGGCGCCCTTCAATTTTGAGCGAACGAATACCTGCCTGAGCCAGTTCAGGAATTAGGCTCATAGTATTTAAACTGGTCGGTGATTCGAGCATGTATTCTGGTGCCATTTCATCGTGGGTTTGATAACGACCCTTGCATACAACGGGATAGCCTAATTGCTCACTTTGGCTAGATTTATCAATTAGCACTTCATTTAATCGGGTTAATTTATCCGTGCCAACATCTTGCCAACGAACATGATTAGCGGGCGAGCATGAACCTCCGGTATTGGGTGATTGTCCGGTAACGTAACTCGATAATTGACAACGCCCCTCAGCCATAATACACAAACTACCAAAGGCAAAAACCTCTAAATCAACTGGACTGACTTTAGCTAAATCTTTTACCTGTTTAACCGAAAGCACTCTGGGTAATACCGCTCGTTCAATATTAAACTGCTGCTTATAAAAGGATAATGCTGCCACGTTGGTCGCACTTGCTTGAACCGATAAATGCAATGCTAATCCCGGATAGGTTCGGCTGGCGTAATCTAAAAGCGATATATCTGCACAAATCACAGCATCTAGATGCAACTCAGCAGCTAAATCGATAGCTTGCTGCCAACGACTTTCATGACCAGGTTTTGCAAAGGTATTTAGCGTTAGAAAGAGTTTACGGTTTTGCTGTTTAGCTAATTGGCTCGCTTGTTTTATTTGAGCCGCAGAAAAATTAAGACCAGCAAAAGATCGGGCATTAGTGTCATCTTTTAGTCCCAAATATACCGCATCGGCTCCGGCATTGAATGCCGCTTTGAGGGAGGCTAAATTGCCCGCAGGGCACAACAACTCCATTGGATTATCCTAGTGTTTTTTAGAGTAGGAGAGTGTAAAAGTGATTCAATCGCCATGATTTGATTTAGGACAGGTTTATGTTGATAAAAGATCGCTAAACTTGCGCAATTAAATGAATCAACTGTTCAAGGACAAATTAAGTGAGTGGAATTTCTCAACAACTTGCATCGCGTGTTTTAGATTTAGCCCCCCGGGTGAGTAAAAAGTCATTAGCTTTAGTACCTGACAAACTAAAGTTAGATCTATTATCCAAGCTTCTGAATTTAATGTTGAAGCCGCAAATTGAGCAGGCTGAACTTGATTTTTTGAAGGGCAAATGGGCTGCCATTTCTGTGGCAGATATTGGATTACAATTTCAATTGAGTTTTGATGGCCAATTAATTTTATGTCATCAACAACAAGCCGATGTGACTTTTACCGCGAATGTCCCCGAATTGCTTTTGGTCGCCGCAGGTAAAGAGGATCCTGATACATTGTTTTTTCAGCGAAAGTTATTGATTGATGGCGACACAGAGTTAGGGCTGGAAGTTAAAAATTTACTTTTGGGGATTGAGCTTGACTCATTACCTAAGGGGGCTAAGTTAGCGATAGAGAAGCTAGCGGTGACTCTGCAGACATTGCAACAATACCAATAAGCACAGGTTATCTCTTTTAGCCCCCCTATGTTACTGAATAGCCAGCTGGCTTACGACTGCTGGTTGCAGGATGTCTATCACCAAAGACGCTGATATCGTGAGCCATTACCCTTTCATAACTGTTTCTTAGAAAGCGCGCAATTCTCACTCCCATGACCTGATTACGAGTGGAATAGTTATGGTTTACTGGAACGCAGCTGTTTGATACTTTTTTGGCTGCATAAACTGAATTTAGTTAATTGTACTTAGCGCTGAAGATTGATATCCATTAACCGCATATAAAAATGGCGCTTTCTAAGCGCCGTTTTTGTATCATTATTTTATGCTAAATTTTTCCAGTAATGATGCCGTATTTCACCATTAATGCATCCTGTGATTCCACATGAGCAGGATCGGGGTCGATACAGTCAATTGGGCATACGGATACACAGGTGGGTTTGTCATAATGTCCTACACATTCAGTACACAAATCGGGATCGATTTCATAGATCTCTTCACCCATAGTGATAGCTGAGTTAGGACACTCAGGTTCACACATATCACAGTTAATACAGCTATCATCAATGAGTAAAGCCATGGTTTAAATTGCCTGATGAGGATTACGCGTATCCTGACCTTGTGGAAGATTACGCATCAAAATTGCTTTATCTGTGTTGACTTCAGCTGGCAGTTCTAGGAACACAAAATGTCCTGACCCTAATCCGGCCTCAACACTTTCACCTTTGCGGTTAATTAACTGTTTAATTGTTAGGTTAAAATTGCCCTGTGGCGTCATGACTTCCACACTGTCGCCAACAATAAACTTATTCTTAACGTCAATTTCAGCCAAACCAGTAGCATTTCGTTTACCGGTAAATTCACCAACAAATTGCTGAGTGTCACTAATCGAATAACCATAATCGTAGTTTTGATATTCATCATGTACATGACGACGTAAAAAACCTTCAGTGTAGCCGCGATGAGCTAACCCTTCTAAATTGTGCATTAATGTGCGATTAAAATCTTTACCTGCAGCAGCATCTTCAATGGCTTGGCGATAAAGTTGCGCAGTACGTGCTACGTAGTAAAACGATTTAGTACGGCCTTCAATTTTTAATGAATCAATGCCCATTTTAGTCAAACGATCAACATGCTGAATCGCACGTAAATCTTTTGAGTTCATAATGTAGGTGCCATGCTCATCTTCAAATGCTGGCATGTATTCGCCAGGTCGGCCAGGCTCTTGTAACAGCACAATTTCACTTGATGGTGCGCCAGCACCTAAAGTGGGTGGTGTTTCAATTTGAACGGCAGGATTGACAGCAATAATGTCGCCTGTTTCAGTTTGTTTTGCTTCATGAACATCGTATTTCCAACGACAAGCATTGGTGCAAGTCCCCTGGTTTGGATCGCGTTTGTTCATGTAACCTGATAATAAGCAGCGGCCAGAATAAGCCATACACAATGCACCATGAACAAACACTTCTAGCTCAATATCAGGGCAACGTTGACGAATTTCTTCAATTTCATCTAAGGATAACTCGCGTGATAGGATCACGCGTTTAATGCCCTGTTGTTGCCAAAATTTTACAGATGCCCAGTTAATGGCATTGGCTTGAACGGAAAGATGTACCACTTGATCGGGGAATGCTTCACGCACCATCATAATTAAACCCGGATCAGACATGATCAATGCATCAGGCTGCATTGCAACCACGGGCTCCATGTCTTTTAAGTAGGTTTTTAATTTGGCGTTATGAGGCGCAATATTGCTGACTACATAGAGCTTTTTGCCTAAATCATGCGCTTCTTGAATGCCGCTGGCTAAGTTTTCCATTTTGAAGTCATTATTTCTGACTCGCAAACTGTAGCGAGGTTGGCCTGCATATACAGCGTCAGCACCATAAGCAAAGGCATAACGCATGTTTTTTAGGGTTCCAGCAGGAGACAATAGCTCTGGTTTAAACATAATTACTCTCAATCTAACGATAAAATAAAGCGCGCAGGTTGCGGGGGCGCGATCGTACTGAAGTTATAATAGCAGAGCAAGTAAGACCTTTCTTTTTGTGAGGTGAATCTCTTTTTGATTTTTTAACTTGGTATTGCTGTCTATTTATAGGGGAGATCCGGAGTCATTAACCTGTGATTTTGAAATATGTTTTGAAATTATGCAGATTTTCTTCTGCTTAGCTCGCATAACGTGCTTTATTCAGTATACAATTCTATCATTATGTTTTTCACTTTTGATGGAGACAGCATGTCTGCAGAACATCAACTATTGGTCAGCTTATTAAAAAAACTAAAGGCCGATGCCCTTGTATTACCGACATTGCCTGAAGTGGCGATGCGAGTACAAGAAGTGGTTTCGCGCCCTGACTCTAGTTTGAAACAAGTGGGTGACATTATTGGCCAAGATGCGGCAATTTCTGCGCGAATTATTAAAGTCGCCAATAGCGCACTATACTCAAGAGGCAATAAAGCCGAGAATATTTCAGCGGCAGTTAATCGTATTGGTTTAGTGCAAATTAAAAGTATTACGACCTCTGTAGCAATGGAGCAGTTATTTATTTCTACCAATGAAATGGTGTGGGAAGTGATGGATGAAGTATGGCAAACATCCATTGAAGTAACGGCGTCTGCTTGTGCCATGTTAGAAATTTACAACAAGCGAAACCCAAGTAAAAAATTAGATCGCGAAACTTTAACGTTAGCGGGTTTAGTGCATAACATTGGCGCGCTACCAGTATTATCTGAAGCTGAGGTGCATCCGGAACTGTTCACCAGCATAGATCAACTTCGCGGTTTAGTGCGAAAAATGCAAGGTCCGATTGGTCGTGCGGTATTAAAAAGTTGGGATTTTGCTGCAGAAGTAACCGAAGTTGTTGAGCGTTGGGCTGATTTCCATTATTTACCAGAACAGGTTACCTATTTAGATTTTATCCGTGCAGCGGCGTTTTACACTGGTGAGTTACGTGCAGGTGAAGAATTAGCACAGCGCCTTGATGTTTTTGTTGGACGCGGATTACCTGTAACACCAGAAGATTTAGGCAGTGATGTATTTACTGATTTATATCATTCGATTAAGGAAAGCTACCAATAAGTGTTATTAAGCTTGATAGTGATACTTATTTTTCCGAAAGGCCAAACTGTGAATAGGCACTTTTAATGACGCAGACAATGTATTTGTTTTGTGTGACGATTTTAGCCATATTCCTCGGTGTCATGTTGATTGCCGCTGGGGTTTATTGCTGGCGCCAAAAACGCTATTTACAGCAGCTAACACATATCTTAGAGCGTCAAATACAAACAATATCACCCGTCGACTTTGGTTCTATCCCCCAAGTATTTACCCCTTTAATCACCGCTTTAATCAATTTACAAAAATCCATTCCCTTTAATGTTGAACGCGATAAGTTAACTGGATTATCCAATCGGGTTGGTTTTAAACGTAAAATATTAAGTCGAATGCCTATCCAACATGGGATGATTTTATTAATTGATATTAAGCAGTTTCGTTTTGTAAATGATCTTTTCGGCTTCGTATTTGGTGACGCGTTATTAAAAGCGTTTTCACAGCGGGTTAATTCGTTATCGAGAAAAGCTCAGTTTGTTGCCAGAATGAATGGTAATGAGTTTTTGTTATTTTTTCCTGAAGTAATCGATCATGAGCAGCTGCTTGTAATAAAGGATGAATTACAGCAACCGTTCGAAATAGAACAACAACCTATCAGTGTGACGGTACAATTAGGTGCATTAACGTTAACTGAGCATCATGCAGACGTGAGTATTATGCTGCGCAGATTAGATTTAGCATTGAAAAAAGCGAAATCAGATCAAAAAGGTATCGCTTACTACGACAAAGATGATGATAAAAAGCAATATCGCGAACTGCTTATTATTAACAGCCTGCCTAAAGGTTTAAAACAAGATCAATTGTTTATGGTATATCAGCCCAAGTTGGATATAAAAAGCGGAAAGTGTGTTGAAGTGGAAGCATTGATCCGTTGGCATCATGAGGGGTTAGGCGAAATATCTCCGGATGAATTTATCCCTTTGGCTGAACATACCGGTATGATCAGTTTAATCAGTGGTTGGGTGTTAGAAAAAGTCATTTCTCAGCAGGCAAAATGGCGTGAACAAGGTATTTATGTCAAGGTTGCAGTTAATCTTTCAAGTGATGATCTGCATGGTAAGCCCATAGTCGCCGATATTTCTAATCTATTAACACGCTATTTAGTTCCCGCTGAATGTTTAATGATTGAAATTACTGAAAGTGCATTAATGGCCTCCTATGAACAGGTCATCAATACTATAGAGCAATTACAAATGCTTGGGGTAAAAGTGGCCATTGATGACTTTGGTACCGGGCACTCTTCACTTGCTTATTTGCGTCACTTACCAGTAAACGAAGTGAAGATTGATAAAGCCTTTTTACAGGGATTCCAGCAAGAAAAACAAGCACAAAGTATTGTGAAAATGACCATTGTTTTAGCCAAAGAGTTAGGCTTTGATGTGACAGTAGAGGGGGTAGAAACCCTCAGTACGTTACAAATCCTCGCTGAATTTGGTGCTGACAGAATTCAAGGGGAGTATTTTTCAAAACCCTGCGATGCAACTGAGTTCGCTCAGGTCTACCCCAAATTATCTCAGGGATAAACGGTGTCATTGTTGCTGTGATGATTATGCGCGTTATTTGGGCATGGTTTTATTCAGTAAGGCTATTAATTGTGCTGGCATTGCCGTTAGTTGTCTTTTGTTGTTCATACACACCATTTCAATGTGTGCGGTTACAGCGGCTTTCGTGGCATTGGGCCGCCAAATTTCTTGTTTCCAAATAGTGCGATATTTACTTTCGAAACAAAATTGCGTTCTCACGTCGATGATATCAGCGAATTCCACACCATCATGGCAAATCATGTCACTCTTATAGACCGCAAACCCTAACCCTTGTTGATTCCATAGTGTTTGTAAAACATCTGCACCAATAACGTGTTCGCGCGCTCGTTCAAAATATTTCAGAAAATTAGGGTGGTATACCACGCCTGAAAAATCAGTATCTTCATAGTAAATTTGCACCGCAAAGTGGGCTGATTCACTCCATATAAATGCGTTACTATTACTTGGCTTTTGCATGATGTTCCTAACTGTCAGTGTTTAAATACGATTTAAAATAAGCGATGGGCAGTGTAGAGGATTTTGAGATTTATTTCAGTGAATTTATCCCAGTTGATTTTGCAAGTTTAAGTTAGCATTGCAAATAAAAGCATTTCAGCGGTATAATTTGTTCATAAGATTTTTCTAATGAATGTTGTTATAAATGGAGCAATAATGGCTGATAAAATTGTTGAAGTTAACACAACCATGGGTGAAAGTTGGAAAGTGACTGCGCAAATTCGCGAGCATACGTTAATTATTGATCAGCCAACGGCTGGCAATGAAGGCGCAAATCCGTTGGAAACTTTTTTGTTCTCGTTAGCGGGGTGCATTTCTGCCATAGCTAAAATGGTGGCTCGTGACAAAAAAATCCATATTCGTCAATTTGATGTGCAAGTGAAAGCAGTACTCAATACCGCAGGGCTTTCAGGGCTGCAAACGGATGATCCTGTTGGATTTAAACAAATCGATTTAATTGCCACCATTGATGCTGATTTAGATGAGCAGCAAAAACAAGATTTTCTTGATGCTGTCTGTCATCGCTGTCCAGTACACGATAACTTATTAAAACCAACGTTAGTGACTCATAGTGCAAACTAATTGCTTCTAGCGATATTTAAGCCGTGATTAAAACGTCGTTTGTATTGTGAGCTATCCAGCGTTGAGTTTAACGATAAATACTAATATGACAATGGCCTGATTACTGACGTTACAAGGCCATTTTTTATGTCATATGATCAAGTTAGGTTTAATTCATCTAGGGATAAATGAAGATTAAGTTTCAGTCGCTAGAGCTCAAACTACGTTATTTTTAAACATAAATCTGTTTGGTGATTTAAGGTGAAAGTAAAGGGGGAAATACCTTAACGATAGATTATAACCGTAGCCAATATGTCGACTAACGTAGGTCACCATTAGCTTCACAATTGGCGTAAAAATTAGCGTTAACCAGAGTATCGTTAGCAATGACGAGTGATGCAAATAATACATAATCAGTTGCGCTAGTTAACAAAAACGCTATATAAAACCATTGCTAATACACGTGTTAACGCAGCAAATTATTATCAATAGGCGTGTGCAACTGACATTGATCGGTTAATGATTTTGCGGTTAATCGCGCCACACTAATCACATGGGTTAAACAATCATATTTACGATTTATGGCTTGTATCAGTAAATCAAAATCCCCATCACCAGAGAGTAAAATCACTTCATTGATGTCTGCGGAAAGTTCTAACATATCGATGGTAATTCCAACGTCCCAGTCGCCTTTAGCTGAACCATCGCTGCGTTGAATATACGGCTTGGTTTTTACGGTAAAACCAATATGCTTTAACGCATCCTGAAATTTAACCTGACCATCATCATTAGGGGCTATGGCATAGGCGATAGCGTGGACAATTTCACCACGCTCTTCTAATTGCTTATACAATTCACGGTAATTAAAGCTACGATTAAAAGCCTGCTTACAGGTGTAATAAATATTTTGAACATCGACAAATACGGCAATTTTATACATTTATTAACCTACAAGGTGTGAGTAAAGGTCGCTGGGTTAGGGCATGTTAACACACTCGTTGTTGGACTTTTGCTGTTTTACTATCGCTTCATCTAATTGAGCGGCAACGTATCCTGGTGATTTGGTTGAAGCCGAAATCAGTCGATACATTGCAGGAATAACAAATAGAGTGACTAACGTTGCGAAGGCCATACCAAAAAATATCACGGTGCCTACGGCAATTCTGCTTTCACTGCCTGCACCTGTTGATAGGATGAGTGGCAAAGCGCCTATTAAGGTTGTAAACGCTGTCATCAAAATAGGGCGTAATCGGCGTGCTGATGCATCAATAATCGCTTGATTTAAACTCAGCCCTCTATCTCGGAGCTGATTAGCAAATTCTACAATCAAAATACCATTTTTGGTCACCATACCGATTAGCATGATCATCCCTATTTGGCTGTAAATATTGATCCCTTGGCTGGTGAGTGCTAAACCAATAAAGCCACCCAATATGCCCATCGGCACCGTTAGCATGACAACTAAAGGATTGATAAAGCTTTCAAATTGTCCGGCTAATACTAAGTAAGCGACCAATAAAGCCAGGCCAAAAACAATCATGACGCCGCTTTGGTTTTCTTTGAAGTCTTTAGACTCACCCGTGTAAGCAATGGAAATATCATCGGGTAATAGTGAGATGGCTCGTTGATCAAGAAAAGCTAATCCTTCACCTAAAGTGTACCCTTCACCTAAGTTCGCTTTTAACGTAATCGATTTTTGCTTATTGGTATGGCTTAGCTTTTGTGGTGAGGCGACCTCCTCGATATTGGTGACAGTATCTAAGGTGATGAGCTCGCCTTTATTTGAACGTAAATAAATCTTACTTAGGTCGGACACACTGTTAAAACTGTTTTCATCACCTCTAAGGTAGACATCGTACTCTTCACCTCGGTCAATAAAGGTGGTTGCACTGCGTCCGCCTAACATGACTTCAAGGGTATCTGAAATGCTTGCTACACTTAAACCCAGCTGAGCGGCGATTTGTTTATCGATAGTAACCACTAACTCAGGGGTGGTTTCAGCATAGTCTAAATCAGCGCCTTCTAAGATGGGGCTATCGTCAGCTTCCTGTTGAAGAATCTGTGCCCACTTAAATAATTCTTGATAGTCAGAGCCTCCTAACACAAATTGAACCGGCTCACTCGATTGGCCTCTAAAGCCTGGCATCATAGGACGTACCATTACATCAGGGATATCTTTCAGTGATGATGAAATAAGTGCTAATGCCTGTTTAACATTAGTGTCTCTGTGTTCCCAATCTTCTAATTGAATGATGACAAAACCGGTTTGGTCGCCAGCTCGACCGCCAAATGCGGGAGCCTGTACGCTGAATGATTTAATGGTGCCTTGTCCTAGCAATGGCATTAGCCTTTGTTCAACAATATCCATATTGGCGATCATGCGGTTGTAACTTGTTCCTTCAGCCCCTTTAATAAAGGCAAACAGTACGCCACGGTCTTCTTGTGGTGCCAGTTGTGAGGGAACCTGTTGCATTAATAAGTAACTTCCACCCAAACAGGCGATAATGACGAAAGGTGCGGCAACTCGCCAGTTTATCGCCCATGTTACCCCTTTTCGATAAAGCTGCTCTAAGCGATGAAAGCGGGTATCCACCCATTGGTTAAAGGCGTTAGGTTTTACATTGGCTTTTAACAGTTTGCTGCTGAGTACAGGGGTAAGCGTTAGTGCAATTAACGAAGAGAAGATCACTGACATTGCCAGCATGACTGAAAACTCGGTAAATAAGAGTCCTACCATGCCATCCATAAATGAAATGGGTAAAAACACCATCACCAGTACTAGTGTGGTTGACACTACGGCAAAACTCACTTCTTGAGTGCCCTTGTAGGCGGCGAGTAACGGGGGTTCACCTTTTTCTAAATGATGGAATATGTTTTCTACTACCACAATGGCATCATCAACGACTAAGCCAATCGCTAGAATAAGTGCCATTAAGGTTAATAAATTAATTGAGTAACCTAAACTGTAGGCCGCCATAAATGCGGCAATAAGTGATACAGGTACCGTCACAGCAGGAATTAATGTCGCCCTGACTTGACCGATAAAGATATACAGCACCAACACAACTAAAACGCCGGTGATAAATAGTGTGTTGTAAACTTCATTAATCGATCGTTCAATGAATACGTTCGCATCATAATCGACAACTAATTGGGTACCCTCAGGTAAAAATTGCTGAACACTTTTAACCTGTTGGTGAACATTTTTAGCCACATCCAATGGGTTAGCATCGGATTGCGGAATTATCCCTAAGCTAAGGTTAACCACGCCGTCACTTTTAAAGGTCGAGTTTTCATTTTCTGCGCCAACAAAAACTTGTGCCACATCTTTAAGGTAAATTGGCGTACCATCATTGCTATTTCTTACCACTAAATAATCAAAATCGGCAGCAGTATTGTAAAGGCGCTTGGTTCTGACGGTCATAACTGTGGTGTCATTACGCACTTCACCGCCGGGTGTTTCAACATTTTCCGCTCTTAGGGCATTGATAATATCGCTGGTGGTAACATTACGACCGGCCATTAATTGCGGTTGTAATTGAACATACATCACTTTGTATAAGCCGCCTGAAATGCTGACAGAACTCACGCCCGTGATTAAGCTGAATTTATCTTCGAGTACACGCTGGGCGTAATCGGTTAACTGAGTACGATCCATTTTGCTTGAGCTAAGATTGACATAAATAGATGGCTCACCAGTGCCATTATCTTTAGATACTATGGGGTCATCAACTTCGTCGGGTAACCTTCGTTGGGCTTTGGCTACCGCATCTCGCACATCGCTGATACCTTCGGTTAAATTCCAGCCTAATTTAAATGCGATAGAAATTCGCGACATACCGTTACGGGTAGTAGATGTCAGCTCGTCAATGCCGCTGATCCCGGTTAATTCATCCTCAATAGCTTTGGTAACTTGGCTTTCCATAATCGTTGCCGACGCACCGCTATAGGTCGTCATCACAGTGACTACAGGGTTTTCTACGTCGGGCATTTCTCGGACGGATAATTTAGAGAATGACACTAGGCCAAATACACACAATAAAATACTCAGCACAATGGCAACAACAGGGCGTTTTACCGCGGTATCACTTAACCACATTAGCGTTGCTCCTGAGGTTGAGGTGATGAGAGATTAGCGGCGTCGGATAAGTCATTCACTGTTATGCCATCTCGCATATTGACTAAACCTTGCACCACAATATTATCGCCGATATTTAAACCTGCATTGATAAGTACTTCATTGTCTATTCTTGCGCCAAGTTCAACTTCGGTTTTTCTAGCGATATTGTCTTGGTCGACTACGTAAACGTATCGCTTAGTACCTGAATACTCCAAAGCTTGAACAGGCACCATTGGCGATGACACGCTAGGGAAAACCAGCGTTGCAGACATCATCATGCCGGGTTTTAGTTGGTTGTTTGCATTTGCAAAAGAGGCGCGCACGGTTAAGTTTAATGTGTCTTCATTCACTCTTGGATCAATCGCGGTCACCTTGCCTGAAAATGTCTTATCAGCCCAAGCTCGACTGGTCGCATTGATTGTCATTCCCGTAGTCAATAACGACAGATAATGTTCAGGAATATTCAGATCTAGGTATAGCTGGCTTAAATCATCCAATGTCAGTAACGACTCACCAGTATTAACCGTTTTGCCTTTACTAAAGTTTATTAAGCCAACGTTTCCTGAAAACGGTGCTATTAGGCTGTGATAATGTAAATCAGCACTGGCAGCCGCTAATCTTGCTGAAGCGATATCTACTTTGGCTTTTTGTGCTTCAATTTCTGTTTGCGTTATGGCGTTGACGTCGATGAGTCGTCCGAATTCATCTTGGATGCGTAATTCATCGGCGTAGTATGCTTTGGCCTCTGCCATATTGGCAGTGGCTTTGGCATTTTCTATGGTGATTAGTACTTGTCCTTGGCTGACATATTGATTCGATTTGACGTTAATTTGATCTATTTTTCCACTGATTTGCGGAGCAAGAAACACCGATTGTTTGGCTTTTAATTTACCGACAAGTGTAATGGATTGAGCTAATGGATGATTATCCACTTTGGCAGTGATCACAGGGATCGTTCTTGAAGCCGGTTTTTCTTTAGGTTGTGGCTTATCTTTGCTAAGCACCATCCCGGTAATTGCAGCGGTCAGTAAAATAATAAGGATGATAATTTTTTTCATAAAAAAGCGATCTCAATAAGAGTATTAGCCAAAACACGAGTGGGAGTTTAGTGGGGCTATTGTATTCATTTTTTATCATTGGAGCGTAAAGGTGTGTAAAACTCTGCGCTTTTTTTGTTTCTAAACATAATGATGATGCAAATATGTGAATGGTTTTACTTGTGCTTTAATGTGTTGTTGATTTTTATTGGTTTAATTGTACGGTTATTTATTCGTTACACTGTGGAGGAGGTGGGAGGAAATGGTGTGAGCTTAATTGCAATGGTCGTTGCAACCGCTTTGCTGCAGCTAAAAATGCCGATTTCAATTAGCAAAGATATAAGGGCTGGTTAACATGTCATATTTTTACCAAACTTAACCGCTAACCGCTAACCGCTAACCGCTAACCGCTAACCGCTAACCACTTATCAATAACCAATGGCATGTCAGGGGGAATAACGTTTTTAAACCATGGTATTAAGGTCATTCGTGTTAAAAACACGCTATTGATAATAAAATTGAAGCTTTTGAATATAAATTTAATGATATTTTGAGCGTGCAATCAGTTTGTGGCAAGACAAATAAAAACAGGAGCCGAAGCTCCTGTTTTATTAGCAGTATAATTACTTAGCCATTCGCTTGTATTTTAAACGATGAGGTTCGACGATATCCGCACCATAAGTATTTTTTAACCAGGTTGAATATTCTGTAAAGTTGCCTTCATAGAAGTTAACTTTACCTTCGTCACGGTAATCTAAGATGTGAGTCGCGATACGGTCTAAGAACCAACGGTCATGCGAAATCACCATGGCACACCCAGGGAACTCAAGCAGAGCTTCTTCGAGAGCGCGTAGGGTTTCTACATCTAAATCGTTAGTGGGTTCATCGAGGAGTAATACGTTACCGCCAGCTTGAAGCAGCTTAGAAAGGTGAACTCGGTTACGTTCACCACCTGACAGCGTACCAATAATTTTTTGTTGATCGCCACCACGGAAGTTAAAGCGGCCAACATAAGCACGGCTAGGTATTTCCATATTGCCGACTTTCATAATGTCTTGGCCGCCAGAGATTTCCTGCCAAACGGTATTTTTATCATTCATTGAGTCACGGAACTGCTCAACAGAGGCAATTTGTACCGATTCACCAATCGAAATACTGCCGCTATCTGGTTGCTCAGTGCCTGAAATCATTCTGAATAAGGTTGATTTACCGGCGCCGTTAGCGCCAATAATGCCAACAATCGCCCCTTTAGGCACTGTAAATGATAAATTATCAATTAACACTCTATCGCCATAGGATTTGGTTAAGTTATTGACTTCGATAACTTTGTCGCCCAATCGTGGTCCTGGTGGAATAAATAATTCATTGGTTTCATTACGCTTTTGATAGTCATTGGTGTTCAACTCTTCAAAGCGAGCCATACGGGCTTTACCTTTAGATTGACGACCTTTTGCCCCTTGACGAACCCATTCTAGTTCTTTCGCTATGGTCTTCTGGCGTGCGCTTTCAGTTGCCGATTCTTGTTGTAAACGCGCATCTTTTTGCTCTAACCAAGAAGAGTAGTTACCTTCCCATGGAATACCCTCGCCACGGTCAAGTTCTAAAATCCAACCCGCGGCATTGTCTAGGAAGTAACGGTCATGGGTAATCGCCACAACTGTGCCATTATATTCCTGTAAAAAATGCTCAAGCCAGGCCACAGATTCAGCATCTAAATGGTTGGTTGGTTCATCGAGCAATAGCATTTCTGGCTTTTCAAGTAATAGGCGACAAATAGCAACACGGCGACGTTCACCACCGGATAAAACTTCGATTTTTTCATCCCAGTCTGGTAAACGTAATGCATTGGCCGCACGCTCAAGAATGTGTTCTAAATTATGGGCATCCTGCGCTTGAATGATGGCTTCTAATTCACCTTGCTCTTTAGCTAATGCGTCAAAGTCGGCATCTGGCTCAGCATAAGCGGCATATACGGCATCTAAACGGGTCAAAGCGTTTTTAGCATCACTTACCGCTTCTTCTATGGCTTCACGCACGGTTTGATTTGGATTGAGTTTTGGCTCTTGAGGTAGGTAACCAATTTTAAGGCCCGGCATAGGGCGAGCTTCACCCTCAATTTCAGTATCAATACCGGCCATAATGCGCAGTAATGTTGATTTACCTGAACCGTTTAAGCCTAATACTCCAATTTTTGCACCAGGGAAAAAACTTAACGAAATGTCTTTTAAAATTTGCTTTTTAGGCGGAACAATTTTGCCCACTCTAAGCATGCTGTATACAAATTGAGCCATGGGATCCCATTATTTGATGAACACTGAATAGGTGTGATTCTAATGGAATCTGAATCTAACTTAAATCGGATTTTATCGCTTCGATGTAAATGGGTGTTTTTTATCATTATGAAACCTTGAGCACTAAGTCTATGTATCAAGGTTTCAGGGGGAATTAAGTAATAGGCGGTGATAGTGATGAGCAAGAATATGTTAGATAATGCATAAATACAGAATTTTATGCAGCTACTCTGTATAGGCTTCTTTTAAGAATTAGCCCTTTTAGGTATCAAAAGTAGAACAGTGTTTTTAGTGACTGTTTTAAGCTATCTATGAATCTAATCATCAAAAGTTTTTTACAATAAAAACATTAAGTTTATGAATAAAATCATCTATTTCATTTTCGCATGAGATTTTCTATTGCTCATAAGTAACTAAATTCATGCTGTAAGGCTGGGATTGTTTGCATTTGCAGAGTAGAATACCGCGCAACCCTACTACTATAAAACCTATCGTTGGAGTCACCATGCTTAAGAAAGCGATGAATATTGCGGATTACGATCCAGAATTATTTAAAGCCATTGAAGATGAAACTTGTCGCCAAGAAGAGCACATCGAATTAATTGCATCTGAAAACTACACCAGTCCACGTGTAATGGAAGCGCAAGGTTCTCAGTTAACCAATAAGTATGCTGAAGGTTATCCTGGTAAGCGTTACTACGGTGGGTGTGAGTATGTTGACGTAGTTGAAACGTTAGCCATTGAGCGTGCTAAAGAATTATTTGGCGCAACTTACGCCAACGTTCAGCCTCATTCAGGTTCCCAAGCAAACAGCGCTGTATTTATGGCATTGTTGAAGCCTGGTGATACAGTATTAGGGATGAATCTGGCTCATGGTGGTCACTTAACACACGGTTCACCAGTAAACTTTTCTGGTAAGTTATATAACATCATTCCTTACGGTATTGATGAGTCTGGTCAAATTGACTACGACGAAATGGAACGTTTGGCTGTTGAGCATAAACCTAAAATGATGATCGGTGGTTTCTCGGCTTATTCTGGTGTTGTTGATTGGGCTAGAATGCGTGAAATTGCTGATAAAATTGGCGCATACTTCTTTGTTGATATGGCTCACGTTGCAGGCTTAATCGCTGCTGGCGTTTATCCAAACCCAGTGCCACATGCGCACGTAGTGACGTCAACAACACATAAAACATTAGCAGGCCCACGTGGTGGTATCATTATCTCTGCTGCTGATGATGAAGATTTATATAAAAAATTAAACTCAGCGGTATTTCCTGGCGGCCAGGGTGGTCCATTAATGCATGTTATCGCCGGTAAAGCGGTAGCCTTTAAAGAAGCATTAGAGCCTGAGTTTAAAGTGTACCAGCAGCAAGTTGTTAAAAATGCTAAAGCGATGGTTGAAGTGTTTTTAGCTCGCGGATACAAAATTGTGTCTGGCGGTACAGAAAACCACTTGATGCTAGTTGATTTAATCGGTCGTGAATTGACCGGTAAAGAAGCTGATGCCGCATTAGGTAGCGCTAACATTACCGTGAACAAAAACTCAGTGCCAAATGATCCACGTTCACCTTTTGTGACTTCAGGTATCCGTATCGGTTCACCTGCAATCACGCGTCGTGGTTTCAAAGAAGCTGAAGCGAAAGAGTTAACGGGTTGGATTTGTGACATTTTAGATGATGCCCAAAATCAAGCTGTCATTGAGCGCGTTAAAGGCCAAGTATTGGCTTTATGTGCCAAATTCCCAGTTTACGGGTAATTCTGTTTTAGACTTGATTCTATGTTCAGAGTGTAAGCTGAGCCAAAGGTTAGCTTAACCTTGATGAACAAATAGGATAAACTTTAATGGCCGCTAATTTTAGCGGCCATTTTATTTTGTGGAGGTTCAATGCATTGTCCTTTTTGTAGCGCGACAGACACTAAAGTTATCGATTCGCGTTTGGTGGCCGATGGTCACCAAGTTCGCCGTCGTCGCGAATGCACTGAATGCCATGAGCGTTTCACCACGTTTGAAGGGGCTGAACTGGTTATGCCCAGAGTGATAAAACGTGATGGCAGTCGTCAGCCATTTGACGAAGAAAAATTACGTGGTGGCATGCTCCGAGCGGTTGAAAAACGCCCCGTGTCGATGGATGAGATAGAACAGGCGATTACCAAAATTAAATCCACTTTACGCGCGACAGGTGAGCGTGAAATTGATTCTGAAATGATTGGTAACTTGATGATGGAACAATTAATGAGCCTAGATAAAGTGGCTTATATTCGTTTTGCATCGGTTTATCGTGCTTTTGAAGATGTCTCTCAATTTGGCGAGGCTATCGCTAAGTTACAAAAGTAAATGTGTAAAATCCACTGAGTATTTTGTGTATGGCTTACGTGAGTGTTTTTGATACCCAAATGATGAGTCGAGCTATTCAATTGGCTCGCAAAGGACTGTACACCACCCGCCCCAATCCTTGTGTAGGTTGTGTTTTGGTGCAAAACGGTCAGATTATTGGTGAAGGTTATCATCAAGTGGCTGGTCAAGGTCATGCTGAAGTTAACGCGTTAGCCCATGCTGCTGCTAATGGTCACAAAACCGAAGGTGCAACGGCTTATGTTACCTTGGAACCTTGCAGTCATTATGGCCGTACGCCGCCCTGCGCATTAGGGTTGATTAATGCTAAAGTTGCTCGGGTTGTTATTGCTGTTAAAGATGCAAATCCCCAAGTGGCGGGTAACGGTATTAACATGTTGCGAGATGCTGGCATTCAAGTTGACGTAGGTTTATTAGAATCTGAAGCATTTGAGTTGAACCTCGGCTTCATGAAACGCATGAGAACCGGATTTCCCTGGGTAACTGTAAAAGTTGCAGCCAGTTTAGACGGCAAAACAGCCCTTAACAATGGTGAATCCAAGTGGATAACGGGCGCGACTGCCCGTGATGATGTGCAAAAAATGCGCGCCCGTCATTGTGCACTTATTACTGGTGTTGAAACGATATTAGCCGATGATCCCAGCCTAAATGTCCGTTATGAGCAATTAGGTAGCTTGAAAAGCTCACTGTTACCCTCATCTCTACATCAGCCATTAAGGGTTGTGTTGGATTCAAAGGCCCGCCTAACCTCATCGTTTAAGTTATTTAACATTCAAAGTCCGATTTTGTTGGTCTCCACGCGTGATTATTCTGATGAGGTAAAATGCTCATTTGCTCAACATGTCAGCTTACTAAGAGTTAATGCTAACTCGCAAGGGCGCGTTTGCTTAACTGAGTTATTACAGCATCTCGGCGTTAGTTGTAATAGTGTTATGATTGAAGCGGGTGCAACGCTTTCAGGTAGTTTTATTGAACAAAATTTAGCGGATGAGCTTGTGTTATACCAAGCAGATAAAATAATGGGGAGTGAAGGACGAGATATGTTGTTGCTGCCCAATTATCAGACGATGGACATGATCCCTAAAATAGTCTTAAAAGATAAGCGAAATGTCGGCCAAGACACACGATTGATATTCCGTTTAGGCTAAAATAGTTAATTATACATGTTCAGCAGTGTTGAGCATTTTCTATATAAGTGAGTCATTATGTTTACTGGCATTATTGAAGCCCTAGGCTCGTTACGAAAAATTGAACGTAAAGGTAATGATATTCGTTTGACCGTGGCTAGCGGTAAACTTGATTTATCTGATGTTAAATTAGGTGACAGCATCGCTACTAATGGTGTTTGTTTAACCGTGGTGCAATGTTTGGCTGACGGCTATGTTGCCGATGTCTCTGCAGAAACCGTGGCATTAACCGGTTTTGCAAATTACAAGGTTGGACAAAAAGTCAATTTAGAGAAAGCGGTTACCGCGACGACCCGTTTAGGTGGTCATATGGTCAGCGGTCATGTTGATGGTATTGCCAAAGTTGATGTGTGCGAGCATCGCGGTCAGGCCATAGAGTTTTGGTTAACAGCTCCCGCGACGTTAGCTAAATACATAGCTCATAAAGGTTCGATAACTATAGATGGCGTAAGTTTGACCGTAAACGAAGTGAAAGCGAACTCATTTAGATTAACAATCGTTCCGCACACCGCCAGCGAAACTACACTGATCAATTTGAAAGCGGGTGATAGCGTTAATATTGAAGTTGATTTGATCGCTCGATACCTTGAAAGGTTAATGCAGCCGCAAGCAGAGCATCATCCTAAATCTGGCGTAACAATGGCAATGTTAGCTAATGCCGGATTTATGAAATAAACAGGTTAAAACAGATAAACGTAAACCTAAAGTTCGACCCCACAAGCAATCATAATTAATAACGATTAAAGGTTCCCACATGGCTTTACATAGCATAGAAGAAATCATCGAAGATATCCGCCAAGGTAAAATGGTTATTTTAATGGATGATGAAGATAGAGAGAATGAAGGTGACTTGATCATGGCTGCTGAGTGTGTCACACCAGAAGCGATTAATTTTATGGCAACTTATGGTCGTGGATTAATTTGTCAAACCATGACAAAAGCCCGTTGCCAACAACTAAATCTCCCTTTAATGGTCACCAATAATAACGCTCAGTTTTCGACGAATTTTACCGTTTCAATTGAAGCCGCAGAAGGTGTTACCACAGGTATATCTGCCCACGATAGAGCGGTAACCGTGCAAGCCGCAGTGGCAAAAAATGCCAAAGCAGCTGATTTAGTGCAACCAGGGCATATATTTCCATTAATGGCTCAGGACGGTGGCGTGTTAATTCGTGCTGGGCATACCGAAGCGGGTTGCGATCTGGCTCGTCTTGCAGGCTTTGAACCATCGGGCGTGATTGTTGAAATTTTAAATGAAGATGGCACTATGGCACGCTGTCCAGATTTAGAAGTTTTCAGTGAAAAGCACGGTATTAAAATCGGCACAATTGCTGATTTAATCGAATATCGTAACAATAAAGAAACGACCGTAGTACGGGAAGCTAAGTGTAAATTACCGACTCGTTTTGGTGATTTTGATATGGTCACATTCAGAGACACCATTGATAATCAACTGCACTATGCATTGATAAAAGGTGAAGTCACTGCTAATAGTTTGGTGCGAGTTCACTTACAAAATACCTTCAATGATTTATTACATTCAGAGCGCGATCAAAAGCGTAGTTGGCCATTAGAAAAAGCCATGGCGCGCATTGCGCAAGAAGGTGGGGTGTTAGTGTTATTGGGCAACCAAGAGCATACGAGCCATATTTTAGCCAAAGTGAAGTCATTTGAAGCGCAAGATAATGGTGAAGCAACTGCTCCAGCGCAATGGCAGGGAACTTCTCGTCGCGTGGGTGTAGGCTCGCAAATTTTGTCTAGTTTAGGCGTGACATCCATGCGTTTGTTGAGTTCACCTAAGCAATATCACTCATTATCAGGCTTTGGTCTGCAAGTGACTGAATATGTTTCAGAGTAAAAATTAACCCTTTCAGTTTAACAATTTCAATAATTGCATTGCGCTCAGAGTGGTCGGCTGTGTTATCATACCGCCTCTTTCGCCCAAGCTGGGTGCTTTAGCTAAATTAGGTAAGATAAAAATGAACATAGTTCAAGGTAATATCGAAGCGAAAAATGCCAAAGTGGCGATCGTAGTATCGCGTTTCAATAGCTTTGTTGTTGAAAGCCTGCTCAGTGGCGCAATTGATACTTTAAAACGTTTTGGTCAGGTTCAAGATGACAACATTACTGTTGTGCGTGTACCTGGCGCAGTGGAATTACCATTAGCTGCCCGTCGTGTTGCAGCAAGTGGTAAATTTGACGGTATTATTTCATTAGGTGCAGTTATTCGTGGTGGTACGCCTCACTTTGACATGGTTGCCGGTGAATGTAACAAGGGACTTGCTCAAGTAGCATTAGAGTATGACATCCCCGTTTCTTTTGGTGTGTTAACAACAGATACCATTGAGCAAGCTATTGAGCGCTCGGGTACAAAAGCAGGCAATAAGGGCGGCGAAGCTGCATTAAGCCTGTTAGAAATGGTTAACGTACTGCAAGAGTTAGAACAACAGTTGGTATAGTAGGAAATTTAATGAAGCCTTCAGAGCGCCGTAAGGCACGCCGTTTAGCCGTTCAAGCTATTTATTCATGGCAACTGACAGACAACAATGTTGCTGATGTTGAACATGAATTCTTAACAGAACAAAGTTTAGACGGTGTCGATGTTGCTTATTTTCGTGAGTTATTAGCAGGTGTAACTGCTAAAGTGGCTCAAATTGATGAGTTATTAAAACCACACTTAGATCGTGATTTTAGTGAAGTGTCACCAGTAGAAAAAGCCATCGTACGCTTAGCAACATTTGAACTGACTTTCAAAAAAGATGTCCCTTTTAAGGTTGCCATTAATGAAGGTATCGAACTTGCGAAAGCCTTCGGTGCTGATGATAGTCATAAGTTCGTTAACGGTTTATTAGATAAGATCGTTAAAAACAAGTAATGCTAGAAACGGTATCTTCGGATACCGTTTTTATTTGTATCAAAATGCATCAAAGTTAGCAGGGCGAGGATCCGCACCGGAGTTAGCGTGAAAGAATTCCAACTTATCGAACAATTTTTTAAGAATAAAGGCCAAAAACGTCGCGATGTCATGCTCGGTATTGGCGATGATTGTGCTTTGGTTCAACCTGCTGAAGGTAAAGTGATTGCCATTTCATGTGACACTTTAGTTGAAGGGGTTCATTTCTTTGCAGATATGCCTGCGCATGCACTGGGTTATAAATCTCTTGCGGTAAATCTTTCAGACCTTGCAGCTATGGGAGCAGAGCCTGCTTGGATGACTCTTGCGCTGTCATTACCGGATGTTAACCAACAATGGCTTGCTGATTTCAGTAGCGGACTATTTGAAGCTGCGGAATACTACGGTGTGGCATTGGTTGGTGGCGACACGACTCGCGGTCCTCGTTGTATTAATGTCACCATTAATGGCCAAGTCCCTAAAGGTAAGGCGCTAAAGCGCAGTGGAGCCAAAATTGGTGACTGGGTATTTGTGACTGGCAGCTTAGGTGACTCGGCCTTAGGTCTTGATATGCTCAGAAACAAACAGGTTATAAAACCCGAACACAAAGAGTATTTACTAAACCGCCATTATTACCCAACACCGCGTGTGTTAGCAGGGCAGGCTTTAAGAGGATTAGCTTCAAGTGCCATTGATTTATCTGATGGTTTAGTTTCCGATCTTTCTCATATCCTCAAGGCCTCTAATGTCGGTGCGGTGATCGATGCCAATGCAATCCCATTATCCAGTTCACTCACCGAGAGTGTCGGTGCTGAGCAGGCTTTAGCCTATGCACTTACTGGTGGTGAAGACTACGAGTTACTTTTCACTGTTCCTGAAGCACAACGTGGGGCAATTGATACCGCATTACTTCATGCGGGTGTAAAGTTTGTTAAAATTGGCCAAATTTGCTCAGGTAATAAAATTAAATTTACCTTAGATGGTCAGCCTTTTACTCCTGAATTCAAAGGTTTTGAGCATTTCTAATGAATTTACTATCACAAGATCCCGCCGTAAAGCGTTTACGCCTTTCTCACCCGATCCACTTTCTTGCATTAGGCTTTGGTAGCGGTTTAGCGGCTAAAGCGCCTGGTACATTTGGTACTCTCGCGGCCGTTCCGCTTTATTTGTTAATGTGTCAGCTGAGTTTGCCTGTCTATCTGGCGTTAACGGTGTTCAGTGTGATTATTGGCGTCTATATTTGTGACAAAGCAGCCAAAGATATGCAAGTGCATGACCATGGTGCGATTGTTTGGGATGAAGTGGCAGGTTTACTTATTACCATGATTGCAGCTCCTGCTGGTTTAACATGGTTGATTGTCGGTTTTATCTTTTTTAGATTTTTTGACATCATCAAACCTTGGCCAATTCGCTGGCTAGATGCCAAAGTGCACGGTGGTTTTGGTATTATGATTGACGATGTTCTGGCGGGCATTTTTGCTGCTATCTGTTTGCAAATAGCAGCTTATACCTTCGGATAATAACACCTTTATTATAATGTGTTACTTCAAACTGACTCGTAGATTTGTGGATTGCTGTTGAAGCTTTTTAATGTCCTGAACAATATCAAAATATTTGTCTATATAGGGTGGAGAGCAGCTTAGCATTTTGCCAATCGGGTTATATTGCAGCGCCCACAGTTGCTCAATCGTTGTATCCATTTGGCAATAAGAAAATTTTTGCATTAACTCATCATCAATTGTCTTAAATTTTGCGTTAATATCTGTGTTACTTATCTTATTATCCAAACTTTGTTTTTCTAACATCACTTTCTGATATTGTGCTAACAATACTTCGGAATTGATATTCAAACTGTCATTAATTTTGAAAAAATGACCCAAAATCCATTGTGAATAAAACTCAAAATCCGTTAGCTGGTATGAATTTTCAAGTAAAGTGTTCATTACTCTTTTGCCGAAAATGTATTCACCAGCAAACACTCGTTGGATACTTTCTACTGATAACTCATTATCGAGTGTCCAGGATATCGGATAAGTTCCTTTGTCTGCATCTTCGAGTGAAAGCAATTTCACACCGCGCTCTAAATTACTTTTCATCCTATTGCCCGCGAGGCTATAAGTAATTAGGTATGAAGAGGAGTGAAAAACATTATGCCAAAATCGATAGTCATCATTGAGGAAGTCATTAATGATACTTGGGCTATCAGGTCGAGACGAAAGCAGCGCATTAATCTCTGTAATTTGCTGTATTTCAAATAATGCAGCAAAGTTCAGTTGTGGCCTTTCAACGCTAACATCAATATTTTCATGCCAGACTGGCAAAGTCATCAATTGATGATATTGAGCAATTAACTCAGCATGGTTTTGTACCATTAATTGAATTTGTGAAAGGTTTTTAGCAATAAAAGTTTGGCATTGCTCTATCGAAGATTGATAACAAGCTTGTTTGTATTGTCTTAATACAAGATTGTCATCCTCGGTTAAAGGTAGGGTTATCGGAGCTAACTGAGTGCCAACTATTTGCTGAGAAAATTTGAACGCATTATCCGCCTCACTGATGTGTTCAACGTCCTTTTCGGCTAATTGAGCCCACTTTTCTAGCTGTTGGCTATTCACAGACAAAAAACGATCCTGTGAATTAATGTAAAGTGCACTTGCAAATAAAACTACAAAAACAAAGGTTAACGAAAGTACACTATAGCCGATTATTTTTGCCATTTTTTTTAGCATTGTTCTTCCTTGATGTATTTAACGATTATTTTATAAATAATCCTGATTTTAAAAGGTATCCCTATTACTGTGCTATTGCAATAACTCCCTAGCATTTGCTAGGGTGTTTTCTGTGATGGCATCTCCGCCTAATAAGCGTGCTAGCTCATTAATTCGTTGTTCTTTATCAAGGTTTTTCATTGTGGTTTCAGTCTGCCCGGCTTTATTAAACTTGTTAACAAACATGTGTTGATGGCCGTTACCGGCGACTTGTGGTAAATGGGTAACACAAAATACTTGGGTTGATTCACCTAAGCTTCTGAGCATTCTGCCTACCACTGCTGCGGTTGGGCCAGAAATACCGACATCAACCTCATCAAATATAAGTGTTGGAGTTGATACTTTTTTAGCGGTAATAACTTGAACGCCTAAACCTATTCTTGACAGCTCACCTCCAGATGCCACTTTAGCAATGGGTTGCAAAGGCTGGCCTGGGTTAGTGGTCACTAAAAATTCAACTTGATCACAGCCTAAGCTATTGTTCATCTCGGGATTAAAGTTGACTGCAATCTTAAATTGTCCCTTAGGCATATTGAGTTCATGAATAGATTGTGTCACGAGTTTATCAAGCTCTTTTGCATAGCGAGTCCGACTTTGGCTGAGTTTTTGTGCATGCACTAGATAGGCTTCGCGATGGGTCACTAAAGCTTGTCTGACTTCATCTAATTTTGTTTCATCATCAGATAGTTCGAGTAATTCAGCTTTTAGTTGTGCGTGATGTGCCGATAAGTCTTCTGGGCTAACATGATGTTTGCGCGCCAGTTGCATAGCACTTGATAAGCGTTTTTCTAAATATGCAAAATGCTCTGGGTCTAACTCTAAACGGCTTAAGTAGTCTTCAATTTCACCCGAGCTTTCTTGTATTCTGATTAATGCTTCATTGAGCATATTGGCTACAGGAGCAAGTTTATCGTCTACCGTTTGTAAGTTATCGGCTAAATGAATGACTTTGTTTAGCAATGACTCAATATTGACTTCATCGTCTTCAGACAATAACGCTAAACTAGCCTGACATGACTCGATAAGCTCAGTGCCATTTGCAAGACGTTTATGTTCTTGCTCAATTTCGTCAAACTCTCCTTCGCCTAAGTTAAATTCATCTAATTCTTCAACTTGATATTGCAGTAATTGCTTGCGAGAAATACGCTCATGTTGTGCAAGTTCTAAAATTTTTAAATCGTTTTCAGCTTGTTTTGTTCGCTGGTAACTTGCCTGCACAGTATCGATTAATAATTTATGATTGGCATAGCTATCGAGCAACGTCAGTTGATGTTCACTTTTGAGCATTGCATGGTGGGCATGCTGGCCATGAATACCGATGAGCAATTGGCCAATGGCTTTTAGCTGGGTAATTGGCACAGGATTGCCATTTATATAGGCACGGGAGCGGCCATCACTGTTAATGGTTCTACGAAGAATACAATCATCTTCGTTATCCAAATCGTTATCTTCCAACCAACGCTTAGCTTGAGGAACATCGTGTAAGGTGAATCTAGCACTGACTTCTGTTTTATTGGCGCCAGGTCGAACCGTATTGGCATCACTGCGATTACCTAAACACAAACCAAGTGCATCAATAGCAATAGATTTACCGGCACCTGTTTCACCCGTGATGGTGGTCATACCGGCTTTAAAATCTAATTCTAAAAAACGCACGATAGCAAAATTGTTGATGCTGAGTTGGCAAAGCATAATGAATTCCTGTCAATGAAACTACCAAACTACTGTATTGATAAACAGTATATACTGATTTTTTATACAGTAAAGTGGTTGATGGAAAATTATCTTTGGTTGTTTGTGAATCTGTTAGTGAGTGATATTTAACCATAGGATTTTAGTAGCGTTTCAATAATCGGCAAACTGAAAAACGTCACTAAGGTACCGTAGAGAATAGCTTGGGCACTGACATTGGCGTGCACTTTATAACGGTCTGCAAGTAAGTACACGCTCGCTGCAGTGGGTAATGCTGCTAAAATTACACCCATGGCGATTAGCTCTTTTGCAACACCGAAGATATGGAGCAATCCGAATGCAATGAGTGGTTGAACTATCAGTTTTAGCAAGTTGATTGCATTTAGCTCGGCAACAAGGCTAGCCGAGAATGGCTTATTACCACTTTGCTGGCGTAGGGCTTTTACCAGCACCATACCGATAGCGAATAATGCACAAGGGCTAGAGGTGTTACCCAGTTGATGAAACATTAATGAAATACTATCAGGCAGTTCGATATGGCAAGCTGATAAAGTAATGCCAATTAAGCTGCCTACAACAATCGGGTTTTTAGCTAATGCTGATGCCATAATCAAAATTGCGGGTTGAGAAGTCTGCTTATTTTTAATGGCTAGCTCTATCGATACCAGTGCAAATGCAAACATAATGACAGAGAGTAAACTTGCAATCGCTGCAGCGACTAGTGCCATTTTGTTATTTGGAAACATAATGCTTAATAATGGAATGCCAATAAATGCAGTATTGCCGAATGTTGAGTTTAGGGCTCGCATAGCAGAGATTGCTTGGTTTTTTGGGGTTTTCCATAAAGACACAAAAATGACAATCACATAGGTAATAATCATTGCTAGGCTAAAACCCGCTATAAATCCCCATTGAATAATATCTTCTATTCGAGTTTCGGCTAAAACAATCAATAAAATAGCGGGGAAAGCGACATAGTAGACAAATTGATTAAGGATAAGATCCGTATCGACAGGCAATATTTTTAATTTTTGGACTAAACCACCTAGTAACATGATGGCGAATACCGCAAATAGGGGCGTAAATACACTCGACATCCTCAGAAATTCCTTAGCAAAATGATAGTGTTGCCACATTACTACTTCTGATTGTTGTGATGCAATTAGACTATGGCTAAAAGTCATCAATTGGGCTTAATACAGTTAGATTTTTATCGCTTAGTCTTTAATCACTTAGTCTTTAGTCACTAGACTGTAAGCTTTTATGCCTAACACAATGCTAAGGCTGTATTGTTATTTTTGACTTAGTTTGCTGAATAACATATCAAATGAACTGTCATTTTCTGAAGAGGTATTATCGAATTTATGCTGAAGTGTTTTCAAACTGAGTCACTAGGGGCTGTTGATCTTTCAAGGTTGTTTTTGCAGCGAATTGTTGGCCATTTATATAAGGCAGAGGCTTTGCTGTGTAGTTATTCTACATAATAAGCCGATAACGAAGTAAAAATGGCCAACAAACGCTGTCCGAAGGATTCGGCTAAAAACGAATTACGCTTTGTTGAGTGAACTTTGCTTAGATTGCTAGGCTTCACTCCACTCGCCGCGCTTAATTCGTTTTTATCTCGAACAAAATTCCACCAGCAAAGATCAACAGCCCCTAGATGTTTGTGTATGAAGATCTTGAGTAAGCGATATTTCTAAGGACTCCACTGTAGATACTCAATAAGCTAAAGCCTCAGAATGATAGTTTTTCTTTTGCTGGATTGAATGGCGGTAAAGGGCATAAAAAAACAGCCTAAGGAATTTCAGGCTGTTAATTTTGATGTGTTTTTTAGTGGTATTTGTTTCTATAATCGTCTTGTTAACGACTATTGCATACTAATACCAATATTAGATACGCCAGCTTCAATAATGTCTTTTCTTAAGCCTTTAACTAACTCTGGATTAATGTCTGGATTCGCTTCAATAATATCTAACAGCATATCTTGCAGTTCTTTTTCTTCTTGCATCACTGGGTGAGCAAAAACAAAGTCATCTAAGGCTTCGTCCATTAGGCTCTCGTCGCTTATTGCTTCAATATAATTAGCGACAGTGCTTGAAGACAGTTTGCTGATATTAATAATATCATCTTCCATCTTAGCAGAAATGGCACTCATAAGCGTTGATATTGCTACAGCGGCGTCCATTGCGGGGTACACTCCATATGCTTCAAAATCAGCAGGATCGGGTGTGTTTTCCTCTATACGTTGTAGGTGCACATCAACATTGTATTTGGTTTTTTTATCATATTGGCTTTGCCACAATAGCTCTAATGCTGTTGATAACACCATGGGTTGACCAAACTCACATACTTCAGAGAATAATTCATAATTTGGCAACATACGCTGGCATAAGGCTACAGCAAATAATTGCTTTTGAGGTAAAGATAACGCCTTTAAACGTTTAAAAAATCCAGGTTTGTTAGTCATGCTTGATGTCCATTGATAACTGTTCTAATACTTGTGTTGCTGCTGATTCTACCTTAGTTAGCTCATCAAGTAACTCAAGTATTTCCGGTTCTAGTTCACTGGTTTGGGTTTTATGTTTCAACGCAGATTCTATCTCTTGGCAAAGCTTTTGCGTGGTAGGCACTCCACAATAACAACTTGCACCATGTAATTTATGCACCGCTTGAAGCATGGCCTGCTGATCTTGGTTTTGCATAGCGGATTCTATGGTGTTTATGGTCTCTGGAATGGAATCAACCATCATTTTGAGCATCTCAAGTGCCAGATTTGGTTTTTGATTTGCTTGTCGCAAGCACAAGTCCCAATTGAGTGTGTGAAGATCAAAATGGGTGAATTTGGGTTTAGCTACCCAGCGATTAATCACTTTCTTTAATGATGATTCATCAATTGGTTTTGGTAAGAAACCATCCATTCCCGATGCAAGAATATTTGCCCGCTCTTCAGCAATAGCATGTGCGGTTACAGCAATAATCGGAGTGTGGCGATTCATCGATTCATGACGAATTTTTTGAGACGCAGTAATGCCATCAATACCAGGCATTTGAATGTCCATGAAAATTAATTCGAAGCTTTTAGACTTAGCTAATTTGATCGCTTCTTCACCACTTTTGGCAGTGGTGACGCTAAATACTAACTCCTGTAGTAAAGAATCAATTAACTTTAAATTTGCGACATTATCATCTACTGCTAACACTGAAACATTTAGTCGTTCATTGTTATCTTTTACAGCTAAAGGCATTAGCTGCTGTAACGTTTCAGGTGTCGGAGGATAAATTAGGTGTCTTGCCAACTGAGTATCACTAATTGGCACAGTGAGCAATAAATCGGTATTAGGCTTGAAGTGATTCACAATCACCTCTTGATCAATACAATCGTGTAATAAGATAAGGCAGTTAGTGTGTTGTTTAGCTTGTTTTAACGTGACAGTTATTTGCTCAGGATCGCTAAAGCCATGGCAACTCATTAATATATAATCAAAATGGATGTTGGGCTGTTCAAACGTTGTATTGAGATGATCTAATTGACCGACACTAGTCAGTTTTAAATGCCATGCTTCTAAACGTTGATTCAACACATCACGGGTTAATTCGCGAGGCTCGAACAATAGTATTGATTTACCCGACAGCACATCCATTGGCAGCACTTCACCAATTTCAAACTGGCTGATACTCAGTGGTAAAATAAACCAGAAGTTAGACCCTTTATTAGGACTTGATGTGAAACCTATTTGTCCACCCATTTGGTTAATTAGACGTTTAGTGATAACTAAACCAAGACCCGTACCACCAAAGCGGCGAGAAATGGAGGAGTCTGCCTGACCAAATGCCTGGAACAAATACTCTTGCTGGCTTTCGTCAATACCAATACCTGTGTCGATAACTTCACACCTTAAAGTGACATTATCATCTGTTGACCCCACCAGGGTAATCTTGAGAATCACGCTACCTTTATCAGTAAACTTAATCGCATTACCAACTAGATTGGTGATAATTTGATTCACTCGCATCGCATCACCACTAACGCTCTCAGGAACATTAGAGTCAATATCTATTACCAGTTCTAAGCCTTTTTCACGCGCACTTCCCGAAACAATATTTAATGTGTCAGCTAAGGTCTCTCTCAATGCGAAAGGCATTTTCTCAAAGACCATTTTACCGGCTTCAAGTTTGGAGAAGTCCAGAATGTCATTGATGATCCCCAATAAATTACTGGCGCTTCGTTCAATTGTTTTGATGTAATCTAGCTGGCTAGAATGCAGTGGGGTTTTGATGAGTTGTCTTGCAAAGCCGATAACGCCATTAAGTGGCGTTCGTAATTCGTGAGACATATTGGCCAAAAACTCAGACTTGATGCGACTGGCTTCTAATGCTCGTTTTTTGGCTAAGTCCAATTCCACGTTTTGAATTTCAATTTGTTCTAAGGTTTCGCGTAAATCAGATGTCGCTTGATCAATATTTTGCTGCATTTCATCGTGATACTCACTTAATGAGCCCGCCATCGCGTTGATACCGCGTTTTAATAAATCCAGCTCACCAATTAAATTGCCGTCTAGGCGGGTATCAAGTTTGCCTTCTCGAATTTTGGCAACCACACGTACCATTTCAGTGATTGGATGGTTAACATGTTTGACTAAGCGAAAGGTAAAAAATAAATTAAATTGAACTCCAATCAATACAATAATGAAAGCGGCAATCGCAGCACGATGCTGTTCAAGTAGAGCATTTTCTTTATTGACAAGAATGGCAATGTAACCCAGCACTTGTTCTTGCTTACTATTATAAATAGGCTTAGCGATGCTTTGCCCTGCAAGGTGGTTTTGTTGAAAGCCGCTTTCGACGGAATAATTGCTCGAGTCATTTTTGATAAATGCCAGCGGATCAAGATCTGTATTTGCAATAATTGGGCTGCGGATAATTAAAATATCATCTAGGGTACTAAACTCGGTTGCATTTAATTCAGATAATGGTAACTGCGTACGCATTATCTCAAAGTCTTTGTGATAATGAGAGGTGACGAATAATTGATTTTGACTATCAAAAATGGCTAAAGACAATACCAGAGAAGAGTTTTTCATCTGTGAAGCGGAGAGCAGTTTTTTTGTTGAAATGCGATCCTGAGTGACAATCCCAAACTCGCTGGCTAATGCTAAAGGTTCTATAATACTGCTACCTTTTTCCATAAGCGTTTCTTCAAGTTCATAAAAGCGGTTTATGGTGAAGTAACTTCCAAGTAGAATACCCACCACAACGGTAGGAGCCAATGCCAGTACCAGTACCCATGAACGTAGGCTGTATTTAGTCATATTTTCGGTACTTTTCATGTTTTGGGCTTACGTTCCTACAAAATATTGTTGATATTCAGTCTAGACTGCCAGAAATTGCGCACTCTTGACTAGTGTTTTATTCATTTTTAGAGGCCGAAATGGCACAATTTTTTAAAGCTAAACCAAACAAATCTAAGCAATTATCTTCAAAGCTTAGTCTTGAAATCACTCAACTGGATCATTTAGGCGCAGGTATGGCCCAATATCAAGGGAAAGTGGTGTTTGTTGCCGGTGGATTACCTGATGAAAAGGTGACTGTGCAATTAACCGAGCAAAAGAAAAATTATGCCAAGGCCAAGTTGATTAAAATAGATCAAGCATCAGCGCAACGTCGTGAACCAAACTGTCCTCATTATGTTGAATGTGGGGGATGTGATTTACAACATTTAGATGTCGCGGCGCAACGCGATCATAAACAAAATGCATTAATTGATTTAATGAGCAAACTAGGCCGAGATTTGGTTGCTGATGAAATAGTGGCACCAGCCATTACAGGTGAAGCATGGCATTATCGTCGCAGAGCCCGTTTAGCGACGGTTTTTGATAAAAACACTAACCACTTGCAGTTAGGTTTTAGGCAAACGGCTTCAAGTAAAATTGTCTCAATTACCCAGTGTAATGTGCTGGCAAAACCATTATCGGATTTGATCACGCCTTTTGCTGCGAATTTGAATCAATTGAAGTCAAAATCAAATTTAGGTCATTTAGAGTTAAGCCAAGCTGAAAATGGCTTATTTGCTGTATTGCGTGTGACGAAAATCTTACCCGCTTCAGATATCCGTTGGTTGACAGAGTTTGCTGCCACCCATGACATCTGTTTATTGCTGCAAGACAATGACAATCAACTGACCCAATTGCATCCTCAATTGTTAACCGAGGCAGGTAAGCAAAAGGTGACACTCCCTTTTTATTCATTAGCCGCTGAAAACCATCCGCAACAAACGGTTCGCTGTGAATTTACTCCTAGTAATTTTGTTCAGGTCAATGGTCCTATTAATCATGATATGGTCACACAGGCAGTGAGTTGGCTCGACCCTCAGGCAGATGAGCGGGTGCTTGATTTATTTTGTGGCGTAGGTAATTTCTCACTCCCGCTAGCGTCAAGTGCGGCAAAAGTGATTGGTGTGGAAGGTGTACCTGATATGGTTCAGCAGGCAAAAAACAATGCGGCGTTAAATCAGTTAGACAACTTATCATTTCACCATGCCGATTTGAGCGCAGATCTTACCCATGAAAAATGGTTAGGCAAAATTGATAAGCTACTTTTAGACCCCGCGAGAGCAGGTGCTTTTGAAAGCTTACAATGGCTTAAAAAAATGCGCCCTAAAAAGGTGGTTTATGTTTCTTGTAATCCCGCCAGTTTGGCTCGTGACAGTAAAGTGCTAATTGATCAAGGATACCAATTAAGTAAGATTGGTATGGTCGATATGTTTCCACAAACGCATCATATTGAAGCAATGGCATTATTTGAACTGAATGTGTCTTAAACATAGTCATTTACATTTTATTGAATTGATAAATAAAACCGTTACGCTCAATATAGTCTCTCTAACATTTGGTGCTGTTGACCGTTAAAAGTGAATGTTACCTTGGGTTGCTGCCATTTTTATTTGCAGATTAAGCCTTTTCACTTAATGGTCCGTTTGGCAAAAAGTTCATAACATTGCTGTTTTGGTAAATGGCAATGGGTAAGGAAAAAACATGGTTTCAGTTCGCGAAGCGCATTTCAATACAGATGATTTCAATCTTGAAGATTGGGTAGCAAGGTACATCGAAGATGCAAATGATGCACAAATGCTCCTAGATATGCTCAGGAAAATGGAAGCATTGCCTATTAAAGATAAGTTTGCACATACGCAATTGCTGACTCGTGCCCGCGAAATGATTGAAATTTTAGCGCCATTAAATATGGATCTAGAAACGCTGCAAGCGGCATTGTTATTTGTCATTTTAGAAACAGGGCAGATTAGCGAAGATAAGATAGATGAGGTTTACGGAGATTCATTAGCCAAATTAGTAGCCAGTGTCGTAACCATGAATGCCATTGGAGCCTTGAAAGTCACCGATAGCCGCAGCGCCGAGCCTCAAATTGATAATATTCGTAAAATGTTATTGGCCATGGTTGAAGATGTTCGGGCAGTGGTGATTAAGCTGGCCGAACGAGTGTGCTCGTTGCGCGCTGTCAAAAATGCCGATGAAGAAACCCGCGTGTTACTGGCAAGGGAAATTGCAGATATTTATGCACCATTGGCTAACCGTTTAGGGATAGGTCAATTAAAATGGGAGCTAGAAGATATCTCTTTTCGCTACCTTCATCCAAGCGTTTACAAAGATATTGCCAAACAATTAGATGGCAAACGGATGGACCGTGAAGTCTATATCGACAAATTTGTCACTCAACTTCAACAGCGTTTAGATGATGATCAGATACGTGCCAAAGTTTACGGTAGACCTAAACATATCTACAGTATTTGGCGCAAAATGAAAGGTAAAGACCTCAAGTTTGACGAGCTATTTGATGTGCGTGCAGTGCGAATTGTGACCGACAGGCTGCAGGACTGTTATGGCGCTTTGGGGGTGGTGCATGATTTATGGCATCACATTCCGCGTGAGTTTGATGATTATGTAGCCAATCCAAAACCCAACGGTTATCAATCTATTCACACTGTCGTTGTCGGGCCGGAAGGTAAAACCGTTGAAATTCAAATTCGTACAGAGGCCATGCATCAGGATGCCGAACTAGGTGTCGCCGCTCACTGGAAGTATAAAGAGGGCGCCAATACCGTTAAGCAAAGCGGCTACGAAGAAAAAATCAATTGGTTGCGTAAAATTTTGCAATGGCAAGAAGACGTTGCCGAAAGCGGTAACTTGGTTGATGAAGTGCGTAGTCAGGTGTTCGAAGACCGCGTATATGTCTTCACCCCTAGCGGCGAGGTGGTCGATTTACCGCTCGGCTCTACGGTATTAGATTTTGCGTACTATATTCACTCTCAAGTTGGGCATAGATGTATTGGCGCCAAGGTTGATGGCAGAATTGTGCCATTTACTTACCAGGTTGAAACCGGTGAGCGCATTGAAATAATCACCTCAAAAATAGCTAATCCTAAACGTGATTGGTTAAACCCGAATTTAGGCTATATCAAGTCTTCTCGTTCCCGTTCAAAAATTCAGCATTGGTTTAAACAGCAAGACCGCGATAAGAACATTATCGCAGGTAAAGAAATGCTGGAAACAGAATTGCAGCGTGCGGGCTTAAAATTGAAAGATGCCAATATTGCGGTAGAGCGTTTTAATCTAAACGGTATGGATGACATGCTTGCTGCTATTGGCGGGGGCGATTTACGCTTAAATCAGGTTGTTAACTTTATTGAAAGTAAGTTGCGTGCTGCGCCTGCATCCGAAGACGATTTGGTTGAAGACATTCTAAAGAAAGCCGTTCATCGTCCTAAAAAGCCAGGTAAAGGGCAAGTTGAAGTCAATGGTGTCGGCAATTTACTCAGCCACATTGCTCGTTGCTGCCAACCCGTCCCTGGCGATGAAATTTTTGGCTATATTACAATGGGGCGTGGTATTTCAGTACATCGCAGTGATTGTGAGCAAGTCAAAGAATTGATGCGCGCTCACCCTGAACGTGCAGTTGAGGTGGTTTGGGGCGAGAATTACTCTGGCGGTTATCGTATCCGGGTGAAAGTGGTTGCTCATGATCGCAGTGGTTTATTACGCGATTTAACCACGGTTCTCGCCGCTGAAAAATCAAACGTTATGGCTATGAGTTCAACGTCAGATGTTAAATCTCAAACGGCAACCGTCGAGTTAGAGCTTGAGTTATATAATGTTGATGATTTATCTCGGGTGTTATCTAAACTGTCACAGGTTGATGGTGTGATTGAATCGCGACGTTTGTAATTCCCCCTTTTACATTTTTAGCTAAATTGACTTAGGCAATTATGGATACAAAGCACAATACGCAGATTCAGCCTCTGCTAGATATCATGCAAAAATTACGTGATCCCCTTGATGGTTGTCCGTGGGATTTAGCGCAAGATTTTCAAACTATTGTGCCTTTTACCATCGAAGAAGCCTATGAGGTTGCCGATGCAATTGAGCGAACCGCATGGGATGAGTTGCCAGATGAACTTGGCGACTTATTATTTCAAGTGGTATTTTATTGCCAGCTCGCCAATGAACAGGGCAAGTTTGATTTCGCAACAGTCGTTGAGCGAATTTGCGCCAAGCTTATTCGTCGACATCCGCATGTGTTTAATTCGCAATTTATTGCGTCACCTGAGCATACCGCCAACCAGGTAAAGCAGAGTTGGGAAGCCATTAAGGCACAAGAGCGTGCTGATAAGCTGCAGTTATCTTTACTCGATGATATTCCTCAAGCTTTACCAGCATTAAAGCGGGCAATTAAAATTCAAAAAAGAGTGGCAAAAGTTGGATTTGATTGGCCAGAGCTTGAGCCTGTCGTGGCCAAAATTTATGAGGAAGTCGATGAAGTACTCGTTGAAGCAAAATTAGTCGAGTCAGATCCTCAGCATTACCAACCTAAAGTGGTCGATGAAATGGGTGATTTATTGTTTGCGGTTGTTAACCTCGCTCGTCATTTAAATGTGGATCCTGAGCAAGCATTACGTCAGGCGAATCATAAATTTGAACGACGTTTTAGAGGCGTTGAAAATTGTGTGCAGCAAAGCGGTAAACAATTTGAAGACCATAACCTTGAGCAACTAGATTGCTATTGGGATCAAGTAAAACGCCAAGAGAAAGCCTCACTTTCAGACTAAATACATGACCTAATTAATTGGCAAAGCGTATATAGGCGAAATTATCGCTGTTTTGGTTTGTCGAATCGACATCACTTTGGTATACTATCGCCCCGTCCTAGTGCTTTCTTACAAGCACGTATTTTCCAACACATTTTCTCAGGTTCAGCATGACTACAAGGTATATCTTCGTTACTGGTGGCGTTGTTTCATCACTAGGTAAAGGCATTGCAGCAGCATCGTTAGCAGCAATTTTAGAGGCTCGTGGCCTCAATGTAACCATTATGAAACTGGACCCATACATCAACGTTGATCCGGGTACCATGAGCCCAACTCAGCACGGTGAAGTGTTCGTGACTGAAGATGGTGCTGAGACTGACTTAGACTTAGGTCATTACGAGCGTTTTATTCGTACTAAAATGAACCGTCGTAATAACTTTACTACCGGTTCTATTTACGAAGAAGTATTACGTAAAGAACGTCGTGGTGATTATTTAGGGGCAACCATTCAGGTTATTCCTCATATTACCAATGCGATTAAAGAAAAAGTGATTGCAGGTGGCGAAGGTCACGATGTTGCTATCGTTGAGATTGGCGGCACAGTGGGTGATATCGAATCACTACCATTCCTAGAGTCTATCCGTCAATTAGGTGCTGAACTAGGACGTGAACGTACCCTATTTATTCATTTAACTTTAGTGCCATTCTTAGGTGCTGCAGGTGAGATTAAAACCAAGCCGACTCAGCATTCTGTTAAAGAACTACGCTCAATTGGTATTGCGCCAGATGTGTTAGTTTGTCGTGGTGATCGCGCGGTTCCTGCGAATGAAAAAGCTAAAATTTCATTGTTCTGTAATGTTGAAGAACGTGCGGTTATCTCGTTAAAAGACGTAGACAGTATTTATAAAATCCCAGCACTATTACGTTCACAAGGTTTAGATGATTTAGTTATCAAGCGTTTCAACATTGATTGTGCGGATGCTGATTTATCTGAGTGGGAAAATGTAATTTATCAAGAAGCTAATCCAAATGGCGAAGTCACCATTGGTATGGTGGGTAAATATATTGAACTACCTGATGCGTATAAATCAGTTAATGAAGCGTTGAAACATGCAGGTTTGAAAACCCGTGTTAACGTTAATATTAAATATATTGATTCACAAACGGTTGAAGCTAAAGGCGAAGAAGTGCTTCAGGGACTTGATGGTATTTTAGTACCAGGCGGTTTTGGTGAGCGTGGTGTTGAGGGTAAGATTTTAGCGGCAAAATTTGCTCGTGAAAATAACCTACCATATTTTGGTATTTGTCTCGGTATGCAGGTTGCTCTTATTGAGTTTGCCCGCAACGTGGCTAATCTTGACGGCGCACATTCAACTGAATTCAACAAAGATACCCAATATCCAGTAGTCGGTTTAATCACTGAATGGATTAATGAAGATGGTGATGTTGAACAACGTCATGAAGCGTCAGATTTAGGCGGTACTATGCGTTTAGGTGCACAGCTTTGTCATTTACTTGATGGTTCTAAAGCGGCAACTGCATACAAAGGTGCCACGTGTATTGAACGTCACCGTCACCGTTATGAAGTCAACAACAACTACGTTGAACGTTTAGAAAAAGCGGGTTTAGTATTTAGTGGTTTATCTTCTGATCGTAAATTGGTTGAAATGATTGAACTGCCAAATCATCCTTGGTTTGTTGCAGGTCAATTCCACCCAGAATTTACTTCAACACCTCGCGACGGTCATCCACTATTTGAAGGCTTTATTTCTGCTTCTTTAGCTTATCAGAAAAGAGATTTAAACTAATTAATCAAGCCGCTGACTATGATGTCAGCGGCTTTTTTGTTACTGAGTCTGAATAAACTTAATCACAACTTGCGCTAGATCGACTTGTAGATAAATTGATAGTTGCTGTCAGGTTCAATTCGATTTATCCTAGCTGTTGTGGATTTAAATTACCAAAATGAAAGTTAATACCAATAAAAAGTCTAGAAAAAGCTTATAAATGGGTTTTTATTGGTGTTAATTTTTTATTTGATTTTAAACTTTCAGTATTACTGACATTATTTACGAGGGAATTATGGCTAACATTATTAACGTCATCGGTCGCGAAATCATGGATTCACGCGGTAACCCAACAGTTGAAGCCGAAGTGCACTTAGAAGGCGGATTTATTGGTATGGCAGCTGCACCATCAGGTGCATCAACCGGTAGCCGTGAAGCATTAGAATTACGTGATGGTGATAAATCACGTTATTTAGGTAAGGGCGTATTAAAAGCCGTTGCTGCAGTCAACGGTCCTATTGCAAAAGCATTAATCGGTAAAGATGCATTAGCGCAAGCTGAACTTGATCAAATCATGATCGATTTAGATGGCACAGAAAACAAAGCTAACTTTGGTGCAAACGCTATTCTTGCAGTGTCTTTAGCGGCGGCAAAAGCTGCAGCAGCATCTAAAAAAGTCCCTTTATATGCACACATTGCTGACTTAAACGGCACACCTGGTGTGTATTCAATGCCTTTACCTATGATGAACATCATTAATGGCGGCGAGCATGCTGATAACTCAGTAGACATACAAGAGTTTATGATCCAACCTGTTGGCGCAGCGACTTTCCGCGAAGGTCTACGTATGGGGGCTGAAGTATTCCATAGTTTAGCCAAAGTGCTTAAGTCTCAAGGCCACTCTACAGCAGTGGGTGATGAAGGTGGTTTTGCGCCAAACCTAGAATCAAATGCTGCAGCGCTTGCAGCAATTAAAATTGCTGTTGCTAACGCTGGCTACGAATTAGGTAAAGACATCACCCTAGCTTTAGATTGTGCAGCATCTGAGTTTTATAACAAGGAAGAAGGTATTTACGATCTTAAAGGTGAAGGTAAGCAATTTACTTCTGAAGAGTTTAACTACTTCTTAGAAGATCTTGTTAACCAGTACCCAATTGTTTCTATTGAAGATGGTTTAGATGAATCTGACTGGGACGGTTTTGCTCACCAGACCAAATTACTTGGTGATAGAATTCAATTAGTGGGTGACGATTTATTTGTAACCAATACAAAAATCCTTAAGCGTGGTATTGATAACGGTATTGCCAACTCTATCCTGATTAAATTTAACCAAATTGGTTCGTTAACCGAAACTTTGGCTGCAATTAAAATGGCTAAAGATGCAGGTTTTACAGCCGTTATCTCTCACCGTAGTGGTGAAACCGAAGACTCAACTATTGCTGATTTAGCGGTAGGTACTGCTGCAGGCCAAATCAAGACTGGCTCATTAAGCCGCAGTGACCGTGTTGCTAAGTACAACCAGTTATTACGCATCGAAGAAGCGCTAGGTTCAAAAGCACCTTACAACGGTCTTAAAGAAGTTAAAGGGCAAGCATAATATTTTGCTTTGCTGATTAAAAAGGCCACCACTCGGTGGCCTTTTTTGTTGTATCATAAGCTTATTCATCATTTCGGATAATTTGCTTAGCTACTATGAAGAAACTTTTATTCGCTTTAACGTTCCTGTTAGCGTTACTCCAATACAGATTGTGGATGGGCGAAAATAATTTATCTGAATATTTTCTGCTGCAAACTCAAATTCAAGCTCAGCAAGAAAGCAATGCCAAATTGATTGCCCGAAATCAAATTCTTAAAGAAGAAATCATCGATCTAAAAAGTGGCACCGAAGCGATAGAAGAGCGAGCCCGAAACGAGTTAGGCCTCGTTAAAGAAGGGGAAACTTTTTATCGTGTTGTCGGAGCAGAATTACGAGATCGAAATCGTTTTGGCCATTAATCAAATGACAGCAGCTATTCGTAACATTGTCGCTATCGTTCCTGCTGCGGGTATTGGCAGTCGAATGGGCGCAGCCATCCCCAAACAATATTTAACGATAGGAAAAAAGACTATTTTGTCTCATACCCTAGATCGTTTATTAACTCATCCAGCCATTTCACAAGTGATTGTGGCATTACACCCTGAAGATGATTTATTTACGCAATTATCGCAGGCAGCGCATCCGAAACTGACACAAGTCATCGGTGGTTCTGAGCGTGCAGATTCTGTGCTGGCGGCGCTTCAAATTGTAGATAATGATGCGTGGGCCTTAGTACATGATGCTGCTCGTCCCTGTGTGACCCATAACGATATCGACAAACTGATTTGTGCACTTAATGAGTTTCCTCAAGGGGCGATATTAGCAGCACCCGTTAGAGATACAATGAAACGTGGTAATGCCAATGGCACCATTGAACAAACTGTTGAGCGTAACCAGCTTTGGCATGCATTAACACCTCAGCTTTTTCCAGCGTCAGCGCTTAAGGACAATCTTAAGCAAGCGTTGCAAGCTAAAGCCACCATTACCGATGAAGCCAGTGCAATGGAATGGGCAGGAATGTGTCCAGGATTAGTAACAGGACGTGTTGATAATATAAAAGTGACTCATCCTGACGATTTAGAGCTAGCTCAGCTGTTCCTAACCCAACAAACAATATTGAAATAAATAAGGTTATCCAATGAAAATGCGAATAGGCCATGGTTTCGATGTGCATAAGTTTGGCTCTGATAAACCCCTTATTTTAGGTGGAGTGACAGTCCCCTATGAGACTGGACTCATTGCCCATTCTGATGGAGATGTTGTTCTGCATGCTATAAGTGATGCGATACTGGGTGCGATGTCACTTGGTGACATAGGTAAACATTTTCCTGATACTGATGCTCAATTTGCAGGTGCCGATAGCCGTGTCTTACTGCGTCACTGTTATGATTTAGCGCTGCAGAAAGGTTATTGCATCGGCAATTTAGATGTCACAGTGATTGCTCAGGCACCTAAAATGGCACCGCACATTGACGCAATTCGCCAATGCCTTGCCGTGGACTTAAACACCTCAATTGAAGACATTAATGTTAAAGCGACAACCACAGAAAAATTAGGCTTTACCGGCCGAAAAGAAGGTATCGCCGTCGAGTCTGTCGTGTTAATGCTACAAAAATAGAGCGCTTATCCATGATATCTGAATTACATTATTTACATTCAAAGCCAACAAGTACCGCCGATTTACGCACTTATAACAGTGATTTCATTGTTGAAGAAATATTACCCTTTTCGCCGACAGGTGAGGGGGAGCATCATATGCTTCATATTCGAAAAGATGGTTTAAATACAGGCCATGTTGCTGAAACTTTAGCAAAATTTTCTAAAGTACATCCTAAAGAAGTGACATATGCAGGCCAAAAAGATAAAAATGCACAAACTGAGCAATGGTTTGGTATCCGTATTCCAGGTAAAGAAACACCAGATTGGCAGCAGCTTAATAGCGATAAATTAACGATTTTATCCAGCCATCGTCATGGTAAAAAATTGCGTATTGGTGCACTTTTAGGTAATCGATTTACGCTAACATTGCGTAATGTGACCAATATTGAAGCATTGCAGCAGCGATTTAATCAAATTGCTAGTGTTGGAGTGCCCAATTATTTTGGTGAGCAACGTTTTGGCCATAATGGTAAAAACTTGATGCAAGGCAGGCAGATGCTTTCAGGTGCTCGTAAAGTTCATGACCGAGCCAAGAAAAGTATGTATTTATCTGCGGTTCGCTCGCATATCTTTAATCAGGTCGTGTCTTACCGTCTTGCCCATCATCAATTAACTCCAATAGCTGGCGACTGTGTCATGCTCGCGGGCAGTAAAAGTTATTTTGTTGCAGAGCAATGGGATGAGTTATTACTAAACCGATTAGCCGAAGAAGATATTGGTTTTTCTGCACCTCTATGGGGAAGAGGCTTACCATTGGCATTGACCAATGCTGCAGAAATGGAAGCATTGGCACTGAGTGAATATAAAGAAGACCTAAGCGGACTTGAAAATGCAGGTTTGAGCCAAGAGCGGCGTTTATTGTTACTTAAGCCGCAAGCAATGAAATGGCAAGTCAACGAAGATGTTTGCGTTATAGAGTTCATGTTACCCGCTGGTAGCTATGCCACATCAGTGCTACGTGAGCTAGTGGATTATCAGGATGTACAAGAAATGAATTGGAAAGCTATGGTGGCTGAACAACAATCTCAAGCGTCCGAGTAATAACTTACTACCCAAAGGATCAACCACTCAAATGATTAATATTCTTGTGAGTAATGATGATGGTGTTAATGCACCAGGGATCATTGCATTAACTGATGCATTAAAAGCCTTTGCGAACGTGTTGACCGTTGCTCCAGATCGTAATTGTTCAGGAGCAAGTAATTCTTTAACCTTGACTAATCCATTAAGAATTAATAGCTTAGATAACGGCTATATTTCGGTTAATGGTACACCAACAGATTGTGTGCATTTAGCCATTCGCCAGCTTTGTGTTGCTGAGCCTGAAATTGTGGTGTCTGGTATCAATGCTGGCGCCAATATGGGAGATGATACTTTATATTCAGGCACTATAGCCGCAGCTATGGAAGGTCGATTTTTAGGGCTACCGGCAATTGCAATTTCATTAGCTGGGAAAAAACTGCAGCATTATGACAGTGCTGCAGAGTATGCGGTAAGAATAGTGAAAAGCCTGTTGAGGCACCCTATAGAGTCAAACCAGATTTTAAATGTCAATGTGCCAGATCTGCCACTTGATCAAATTAAAGGTATTAAAGTGACTCGTCTTGGTGCGCGTCATAAAGCTGAAGGAATGGTTAAAACAACTGATCCTGCAGGTAAAGATATTTATTGGTTAGGGCCGGTGGGTGTTGAACAAGATGCGGGCGAAGGTACAGACTTTGGCGCAATCGCTGCGGGTTTTGTCTCTATCACACCGTTAACAGTTGATTTAACAGCATATAATCAACTTTCAACGCTAGCGGATTGGGTAACTAAAATATGACAGGTGTTTCATCTGCACGAGCAGTCAATTTAACAAAAAAATTGACTGAAGTAGGTATCAGGGATCAAACCGTATTAGACGCGGTAGCAAATACACCACGAGAATTATTTCTTGATGGTGCCTTGGCGCATAAAGCTTATGAAAATACGGCGTTACCAATCGGGCAGGGACAAACCATTTCTCAGCCATATATTGTGGCAAGAATGACTGAACTTTTGATGCAAACCAAACCACAACGTGTACTCGAAATTGGTACGGGGTCAGGTTATCAAGCAGCGGTTTTAGCGCAATTAGTGCCAGAACTGTGCACAATTGAGCGGATTAAGTCATTGCAAATTCAAGCCAGGCAGCGGCTCAAAAAGCTCGACTTACATAATGTCTCTTTCAAGTATGGAGATGGATGGAAGGGGTGGAGCAATCGTGGTCCATTTGATGGCATTATGGTGACAGCGGCAGCCGTCACTGTACCGCAAGCTTTATTAGAGCAATTAAGCGACAATGGTGTTTTGATTATCCCTGTAGGGGATGATCATCAACAACTGTTAAAAATAACGCGTCATGGTGATGAATACGAATCTCAGGTCATCGAAGCCGTAAAATTTGTTCCATTAATTAATGGCGATCTCGCATAACCTTTTTTGACTGCAGTGATAGGATTTAATTTGATGTATATGGTTTGGCTGCGACTCTTCATTGTAATTATCGCTTTGTCTGGTTGCAGCTTTCAGGCACATAGACCTGCACCTGTTGAAAACCTCTCATCTTCTGCTCACCAACCTAAATATCACCGTGGTTCTTTATCCCATTCTGACTATATTGTTAAAAAAGGTGACACCCTTTATTCTATTTCTTGGGGAGCAGGGCGTCATTTTGCCGAAGTCGCAAGACTGAATAATCTCAAAGCACCTTATACCATTTACCCAGGTCAGAGGCTCAATTTAACTCAGTTGTCATCAAAAAGTACGGCAAATGTTAATAAAAATAGTGCTTCAGGCGTAAGTGTTGGTACAGTTATCCCGCCGTATAGCAGTGCAGATTCGAGTAAAAATTCTAAAGTTAATCAACCACAAAGCACTGTAAAACCAAGGCAAACAGTAAAATCAACGACAACGAAAAAAGATCTTGATCACAAGGCTAAGCCTGCGTATTCTGTAACAACTACCCAACAAAAAATTAACCAAACTGAAAGTTCACTGATAGCAGATTTACCCAGTAAAGTGCAGAAGTGGTACTGGCCCGTTAAAGGAAAAATTATTGGATATTTTTCTTCTAGCGAGCAAGGCAATCAGGGGATAAAGATTGCGGGAAATCGCGGCGACATTATCAAAGCTGCCGCAGATGGGAGAGTCGTTTACGCAGGAGATGCGTTACGTGGATACGGTAACTTAGTGATTATCAAACATAATGATGAATATTTAAGTGCTTATGCTCACACCGACAGAATTCTGGTTAAAGAAAAGCAATATGTTAGCGCAGGCCAAACAGTTGCAAAAATGGGCAGTACAGGGGCAAACCAAGTGATGTTGCATTTTGAAATTCGCTATCATGGTAAGTCTGTTAACCCATTAAGATATCTACCTAAGCAGTAATTGTTTAGCAACATTAATAACGGAGGATAAGAAAGTGTAGATCTATAACATCACAATTAGGGTTTGGGAGAGCAATTATGAGCCAGAAAACAAACGCTGCTATGGCAGACAAATCTGTTGATCAAGCTAAAAAACCACAAGACGTTGATACTCTATTAGTTCAACAATTAGACATAGAAGAAAAAGTCCAAGAAGACTTACATAAAAATTTAGATGCCACTCAATTATATTTAGGTGAAATAGGTTTTTCTCCGCTGCTAACCGCAGAAGAAGAAGTCTTTTTTTCACGTAAAGCCCTCAAAGGTTGCGAAAAATCACGTAACCGAATGATCGAAAGTAATCTTCGCCTGGTTGTAAAAATTGCTAGAAGATACAATAACCGTGGTTTAGCGCTACTCGACCTTATCGAAGAAGGTAATTTAGGATTAATCCGTGCAGTTGAGAAATTTGATCCCGAAAGAGGTTTCCGATTTTCAACTTATGCGACTTGGTGGATCCGTCAGACCATCGAGCGCGCCATCATGAATCAAACCCGTACTATACGTTTACCCATTCATGTAGTGAAAGAGTTAAATGTATACCTTCGCACAGCCAGACAACTGGCACAAAAACTTGACCACGAACCTACGGCGGAAGAAATCGCAGAAAAACTCGATGTCTCCACGGGTGATGTTAGTCGGATGTTGAAATTAAACGAACGCATCACTTCAGTTGATATGCCTCTTGGTGGCGACAATGAAAAGGCCTTGCTTGATGTCATTGCCGATGATGATTCCGTTGGTCCCGATCACCAAGTGCAAGATGAAGATTTATCAAACTCAATCGTAGGTTGGTTAAATGAACTTAATACCAAACAACGTGAAGTTTTAGCTCGTCGATTTGGTTTATTAGGCTATGAGCCTTCAACTTTAGAAAATGTTGGGGCCGAAATCGGCTTAACTCGTGAAAGAGTGCGCCAAATTCAGGTTGAAGCATTGAAGCGTTTAAAAGATTTGTTGGGACAACAAGGTTTATCGGTCGAAGCCCTATTTAGAGATTAATTCAAACAGCCTTTAACATTGTTGGTATTGAGTTTTTTAATTTTCATAATCTAAATCTTGTGGGAGTTTATTAACATAAAGCCATTGATATCATTAAGCATAAAAAAATACCTATCTTAGATAGGTATTTTTATTGTAACCGACTCTCGAAAGCTAAACACTCTAACATTAAATTCAAGATGAAGACTTTATCGTCACTTGTATATTCATTTCCCCATCAAGTTTTGCATTCATTTCTCTGGCGAGTCGTTAACTTTACTTATAAACGTTTTGTGGATGGCTTATATCACCTTAACCATTTGCTTTAATTGATACAAATATTCTAATGCTTGCTTAGGCGTTAAATCATCTGGATTCATCAGAGCTAATTTATCTGCAATTGGTGAGTAATCTATAGAAGGCATAGATAATGTCATTTGAGAGGGTAATCTATTATGGCTATCATGGTGGTCATCACGGCTTTCTAATTGACGTAATTTCTGTTTAGCGGCATTAATGACATTTTGTGGTACACCAGCAAGGGCGGCGACTTGTAAACCATAACTCTTGCTAGCAGCCCCTTCTTGCACTGCATGCATAAAGGCTATGGTATCTTGATGTTCGATGGCGTCTAGGTGCACATTGATGACCCCATTAATTAATTCAGGTAATTGAGTCAATTCAAAATAATGGGTGGCAAACAAGGTTAATGCATTCACTTTTTGAGCTAAGTATTCAGCTGCAGACCATGCCAATGATAGTCCATCATAAGTGGATGTGCCGCGGCCAATTTCATCCATCAACACTAAACTTTGTTTAGTCGCATTATGGAGAATATTAGCGGTTTCGGTCATCTCAACCATGAACGTTGAACGACCTGAAGCAAGATCATCTGAAGCTCCTATTCGAGTAAATATACGATCAATATGGCCAATATAAGCACTTTGAGCAGGAACGAAACAGCCAATGTGCGCCATTAACGTGATTAATGCAACTTGGCGCATATATGTCGATTTACCGCCCATGTTAGGACCCGTGACAATCAACATTTTACGAGCGGGTGATAAACAAACGGGGTTAGCAATAAATGGACTTTGACTGACTCTTTCTACAACAGGGTGGCGACCAGCTTCTATGTTAATACCAATATCATTGGTCATTGTAGGGCAATGATAGCCAAGCGTTTGGGCTCGTTCAGCAAAGTTGCTGACCACGTCCAGTTCTGCTGCTGCATTAGCAAACTGCTGCAAATCTTGCAGTTTTGGCAACAGCAAATCAAACAACTCTTCCCAAAGTCGCTTCTCTAACGCCAGGGCTTTTCCTTGGCTTGATAAGACCTTTTCTTCATACTCTTTTAATTCTGGCGTAATGTAGCGCTCAGTCCCTTTTAACGTTTGGCGACGCTGATAATGGATGGGGACTCGATCGGATTGTAATCGGCTGACTTCGATATAATAGCCATGTACTCGGTTGTAACCGACTTTAAGAGTGTTAATGCCGGTTTCCTGCTTCTCGCGAGCTTCAAGTTCTACAAGATAGTCACTGGCACCTTCACTTAACTTACGCCATTCATCTAGTTCACTATTGTATCCATCTCTAATTACGCCGCCATCACGGATCAAAACCGGAGGGTTATCGATGATTGCGCGTTCAAGTAACTCATGTTCGTTTGGAAACTCGCCTAATAGAATCGCTAAATTGCTCAAATGTGGTTGCTGGCAAACTTGCAATGTTTGTTTAATCTCTGGCAGTAATGCCAATGCTTGTTTCAAGCGGGCAAAATCACGTGGACGGGCACTTCTTAAAGCAAGACGAGCCATAATTCTTTCGATATCACCTAATGCTTTTAGCTGATCATGCAGTAGTGGATAAATATCTTGTTCAATTAACTCATTAACTGCACTGTGGCGTTGCGTTATTTGAAGGCGATCTCTTAGAGGCTGATGGATCCAACGCTGAAGCATGCGGCTACCCATAGGGGTTGCTGTGTTATCTAATACCCATGAAAGGGTATTTTCGCGACCACCCGAAAGGTTTTGAGTTAACTCTAAGTTTCTTCTGGTTGCAGCATCTAAAATAATAGAGTCAGTTTGATTGAAGCGAACAATAGAATTGATATGAGGTAAAGCAGTTTTTTGAGTATCTTTCACGTACTGCATAAGGCAGCCAGCGGCTTGCAATGCTAAGCGAGCGTCACTAATACCAAAACCATGCAGATCTTTTGTACCGAATTGATTCAATAATAAGTTAATGCAAGTATCGTAATCAAACTCCCATTCAGGTCGACGTCTAATACCTTTTAACTGATTGATTAACAACATATCAGTGAAATCTTCACTGTAAAGTAACTCAGCAGGGCGGGTACGTTGGATTTCTGCTTCTAAAGCTTCTCTTGATGCGAGTTCAGAAATAACGAAACGACCAGATGAGATATCTAATGTGGCAAATCCATAGCCAACTTTTCCTTGATACAGTGCAGCTAATAAATTGTCTTGGCGTTCTTGCAGTAAAGCTTCATCGGTCAGGGTGCCTGGGGTGACAATTCGAACAACTTGACGATCAACCGGGCCTTTTGAGGTTGCAGGATCGCCAATTTGCTCACAAATCGCAACCGATTGGCCAATTTGAACTAACTTAGCCAGATAACCTTCAACTGCATGGTACGGAATGCCTGCCATTGGGATTGGGTCTCCACCACTTTTCCCACGTGCAGTTAATGAAATGCCAAGCATTTCAGATGCTTTTTTTGCATCCTCATAAAAAAGCTCATAAAAGTCGCCCATACGATAGAACAACAACATGTCTGAATGAGCCGCTTTCATGGTCAGGTATTGACGCATCATTGGGGTATGTTTTTCTAAATCAAGGTTATCAATTGCGGTCATTGGTTATGTCATACTCTTATGTTTACTTGTCGTAATTCATCTAATCTAGCTGTGAATTATCATGCTACTTTAATGCGGCTAATCTTACCAAAATTTGCCTAGATTAGAAAAATACAAATACCTATTATCGCCATTAATTTACTAATTAACTGATTTTATTTGTTAATAAAAAAATTTAACCTCAGGGCTTGATACTGTATGACTATACAGTATACTTGACAACATATTGAGCTGGCCGATGTTAATAATGTCGGTTAACAACACATTTACCAAAAGCATATTATCCATTAATTGCCAATTTTGCAGTTATTGTCTGGAAGGGGTTTAAAATGAAAGCTGATCCAAATAAAGAGAAAGCACTTGCCGCAGTGTTAAGTCAAATTGAAAAACAATTCGGTAAAGGTTCGATCATGAAGTTGGGCGAAGATCGCACAATGGATGTTGAAACTATCTCTACCGGTTCACTTTCATTAGACATCGCGTTAGGTGCTGGTGGATTACCAATGGGGCGTATCGTTGAAATATACGGTCCAGAATCATCTGGTAAAACAACACTAACCTTAGAGGTCATTGCTGCTGCACAACGTGAAGGTAAAACATGTGCCTTTATCGATGCGGAGCACGCATTGGACCCAATTTATGCCAAAAAGCTTGGTGTTGATATTGATAACTTATTATGTTCACAGCCTGATACTGGTGAACAAGCATTAGAAATTTGTGATGCATTAACTCGTAGTGGTGCAGTTGATGTGATCATTGTTGACTCGGTAGCGGCATTAACACCAAAAGCCGAAATTGAAGGCGAAATTGGTGATTCACATATGGGCTTAGCGGCTCGTATGATGAGCCAAGCGATGCGTAAACTTGCTGGTAACTTGAAGCAGTCAAACACCTTACTTATCTTTATTAACCAAATCCGTATGAAAATCGGTGTCATGTTTGGTAACCCAGAAACTACTACAGGTGGTAACGCGCTTAAGTTTTATGCTTCTGTGCGTCTTGATATTCGCCGTACTGGTGCGATTAAAGATGGTGATGAAGTTGTCGGTAACGAAACTCGCGTTAAAGTGGTTAAAAATAAAATTGCCGCACCATTTAAACAGGCTGAGTTCCAAATTATGTATGGTCAGGGTATTAACCGTACAGGTGAACTTGTTGATTTAGGCGTTGCTCATAAGTTAGTTGATAAAGCGGGCGCTTGGTATAGCTATAAGGGTGACAAAATAGGTCAGGGCCGTGCTAATGCCGGTAAATACCTTAAAGAAAACCCAGCAGTAGCGCAGGAAATTGAACAAACATTACGTACTATGTTGTTAAGTTCAGGCACTGGTGCAAGTTCTGCCACTGATGTTGATGAAAATATCGATTTAGAAACAGGCGAAGTATTCTAAGCTGGTTTGTAAAATCTATCGCGGTAGCGCACCTTGCGCGCCGCGACTATTCCCTTGATAAAGTCCGCTTAACACGCCAACAATATATGGCTCATCCCTTCAGTATTAACACTTCATTTGATTTTAAAGTCACTTGTAACTTTAGGGCGTCCAGTGTCATCATACGTAGTGCGAACACTATGCCTCATAGACTATGGCTCATAAACTCGACTAATCTCTGTATAAACATAATTTGACCAATACTAATTCAAGTCAAATTAGCTCAAATCAAGTGATAAATATTATCGCTTTTTATGGATACCTTAATCCATTCTCTCATCTCGCATATTAAAGTAAATTCAGTATATAATACCCACATTTAGTGGCCTGTATTGCAGGCTGACAACTTTTGTATACTCTATTTCAGGACAATTCCATGTTTCAGACCACAGCAGAGTTAAGAAGTGCTTTTTTAAAGTATTTTGAAGATAACGGACATCAGGTAGAAGATAGTAGTTCGCTCGTTCCAGCTAATGATCCAACACTGTTATTTACCAATGCGGGTATGAACCAGTTCAAAGATGTGTTCTTGGGCATGGATAAACGTAGCTATACTCGTGCAACTACCTCACAACGCTGTGTTCGTGCCGGTGGTAAACATAACGATTTAGACAATGTGGGTTATACCGCGCGTCACCATACTTTTTTTGAAATGCTCGGTAACTTCAGCTTTGGTGATTATTTTAAAGAAGAAGCCATTCGTTTTGCATGGGAATTCTTAACCGTAACCTTGAAACTGCCTACTGAACGTCTATGCGTGACTATTTATGAAACAGATGATGAAGCATTTGAAATCTGGAATAAAAAAATAGGTGTAGCGGCAGAGAACATTATCCGAATTGGGGATAATAAAGGTGCAGCTTTTGCCTCTGATAATTTCTGGCAAATGGGTGATACCGGTCCCTGCGGTCCATGTACTGAGGTTTTTTATGATCACGGCGATCATATCTGGGGTGGTCGTCCTGGCACACCTGAAGAAGATGGCGATCGTTTCATTGAGATTTGGAACATCGTCTTTATGCAATATAACCGTCAAGCTGATGGTGAAATGCAGCCTCTGCCAAAACCTTCTGTTGATACCGGTATGGGTATTGAACGTATTGCCGCAATTATGCAAGGCGTCCATTCAAACTATGAAATTGATATTTTTAAAACCCTAATAGCTAAAACGGCAGAAATCATTGGTGTTACCGATTTAGAGAATAAGTCTTTACGCGTTATCGCTGACCATATCCGTTCATGTGCTTTCCTTATTGCCGATGGTGTTATGCCATCGAATGAAGGTCGAGGTTACGTTTTACGTCGAATCATTCGCCGCGCTGTACGTCATGGCAATAAGCTAGGAGCAAACGAATCTTTCTTCTATAAACTCGTACCTACACTGATTTCAGTAATGGGTGATGCAGCAAAAGAGCTTGGTCAAATGCAAGCTATTGTCGAAAAAGCCTTGAAAGCGGAAGAAGAGCAATTTGCTCGTACACTTGAGCGCGGACTACAAATCTTAGACTCAGCTTTAAACGAGTTAACCGCTAAAACATTAGACGGAGAAACCGCCTTTAAGCTATACGACACTTATGGCTTCCCTGTTGATTTAACCGCAGACGTTTGTCGTGAGCGTGATATTCAAGTGGATGAGGCGGGTTTTGAAGCGGCAATGGCTCAGCAGCGCAAGCGTGCACAAGCTGCAGGTAATTTTGGCACTGACTATAACAGTAACTTGATTATTGATACCGAAACGACTTTCTGTGGTTATGCAGAGCTTGTCGGTAATGCAGCTGTCAAAGCACTGTACCTAGACGGTAAAGCCGTTGAACAATTAACCCAAGGCCAAACGGGTGTGGTTGTATTAGACAACACGCCATTTTATGCCGAATCAGGTGGTCAAGTCGGCGACCAAGGTCAATTAATTGCTGAAGGCGTTGTGTTTAAAGTGGCTGATACGCAAAAGTTTGGTCCTGCCACAGGACACGAAGGCGAAGTTATTTCTGGTGACATTAAAGTTGGCCAAGTGCTTACTGCTCAAGTTGATAAAAAATTACGTCATCGTACCGAACTAAACCATTCTGTAACGCATCTACTGCATGCCGCTTTGCGTCAAGTGCTAGGTGAACACGTTAGCCAAAAAGGCTCGTTAGTTAACCCTGAAAGACTGCGTTTCGATTTCGCACATTTTGAAGCGGTTAAACCTGCTGAGTTAAAAGCAGTTGAAGAATTAGTAAACGTTCAAATTCGTCGTAACCATGAGCTTAAAACCGCTGAAATGGCGATTGATGAGGCCAAAGAAAAAGGCGCTATGGCGTTATTTGGTGAGAAGTATGACGCTCAGGTACGTGTTGTAACCATGGGCGACTTCTCAATAGAGCTGTGTGGTGGAACACATGTTGGCCGTACAGGTGACATTGGTTTGTTCAAGGTAACTTCTGAAGGTGGTATTGCTGCAGGTGTTCGTCGCATCGAAGCGGTCACTGGCGCTGCGGCAATGGCCTATATCGCAGAACAACAGGCTCAAATTGAAGAAGCGGCTTCATTGCTAAAATCTGATAGTGCATCTGTTATCACAAAGTTAAAAGCTCAGTTGGATAAAGTGAAGCAGTTAGAGAAAGATTTATCGCAAATCAAAGATAAACTGGCTGCCGCAGCCAGTGCAGATCTCGCTGGTGATGCTATTGAGATTAATGGCATTAAAGTGTTAGTGAAAAAGCTTGAGGGCGTTGATGCTGGCTCATTACGTGGGTTGCAAGATGAGCTTAAACAAAAGCTAAAATCTGCGGTTATTGTGTTGGGTATTGCCAGTGAAGGTAAAGTTAATTTAATTGCTGGCGTCAGCAATGATTTAACTAAGCAAATTAAAGCCGGCGAGTTAGTGGCTATGGTTGCTCAGCAGGTTGGTGGTAAAGGCGGTGGACGTCCAGATATGGCTCAAGCTGGCGGTACACAACCTGAAAATCTTGATGCGGCATTAGCGCTTGTACAACCTTGGTTAGAACAACGTTTAAGCTAATTGTAAATAATAATCGAGCAACGTTACATCTGTTTGACTTTTGTTGCTGGTTATTCAGGCCTTAAAGTGGTTATTATGCTTTAGGGCTTGAGTGTGTTAAGCACTTTTGGCATAGTAAACAAAGTTTTGTTGCTGGTCTGTTTCACAGCGCATTTTTCGTTAGCTTATGTTGGACGAATTACTTTTTAGTATTATCGTGTTTAACCAGTTTATAAACGACTCGTTACCAAAATCATTTTTGAATGGTGCTGTTAGGTGACTTTTATTTGGTTTTAAGCTAATTGTTACTTTTTGAATTGTGTGCGCTTAATCGTCAAACTTCGAATTGAAGGTACTATGACTTTTACTGAGCAGACCTTATAATAAACGCATATTACGGACAAAGCGTGTTATGCAGTGTGAACTAAAGGAGCAACCGAATGCTAATTTTGACTCGCCGTGTCGGCGAAACATTGATGATAGGTGATGAAGTCACTGTTACTGTATTAGGTGTTAAAGGCAACCAAGTACGTATTGGTGTTAACGCACCCAAGGAAGTATCTGTTCACCGTGAAGAGATCTACCAAAGAATTCAATCTGAAAAATCAGACTCGTCTGAAGGTGGTAATTTCTAATCTATTGTTGATTAAATTTATCAAAATGATTAAGCCAGCTTTTGCTGGCTTTTTTGTTTTCAGCTTTCAAGGTCGTTTTATTCACTATATTTATTCACCTATTAGAACAGAGTTTTCAGCCTTATATGCCGTTTAACTCCACAATGTGATTAAAAACAGTTCAAATGACAATCGGTTTCCTAAAAAGGGTTTGACTTATTTCCGGCAGACAGTAATATGTGCGCCAAGAAAACGGAGAGGTGGCCGAGTGGCCGAAGGCGCTCCCCTGCTAAGGGAGTATGGGCTTTAACTCCCATCGAGGGTTCGAATCCCTCCTTCTCCGCCATTTCTTACTTGATAATATTGCGCGTGTAGCTCAGCTGGATAGAGTACCTGGCTACGAACCAGGCGGTCGGAGGTTCGAATCCTCCCACGCGCACCATTATTAAGAAAATGATAGATGAAAATATAAGATGCGCGTGTAGCTCAGCTGGATAGAGTACCTGGCTACGAACCAGGCGGTCGGAGGTTCGAATCCTCCCACGCGCACCATTTTCTCTTCATATTGCAACACCCCCCAAATTTGCGCGTGTAGCTCAGCTGGATAGAGTACCTGGCTACGAACCAGGCGGTCGGAGGTTCGAATCCTCCCACGCGCACCATATTTGTGTGGAGAGGTGGCCGAGTGGCCGAAGGCGCTCCCCTGCTAAGGGAGTATGGGCTTTAACTCCCATCGAGGGTTCGAATCCCTCCTTCTCCGCCATTCATTCTATGTCATCATGCTTTTTAGCATAAATAGACTATGATTGAATGGATTAAAAAGTTTTGCGCGTGTAGCTCAGCTGGATAGAGTACCTGGCTACGAACCAGGCGGTCGGAGGTTCGAATCCTCCCACGCGCACCATATTAAAAAACCTGCATTCAATGCAGGTTTTTTTTTGCTTTTTAAATATCTAATGTGTGCCAATAAAATGTGTATTTAAACTCAGCGGATGAGAGGCGTTATTCAGAACCGTGATTTTGATGGCCAACATAACTATGCCAATATAGATATCTTTGTGATTTCTTGTATTCAAATATCTTATTTCTGGTATTCAAATACCTTTGTGGTATGTCGTTCCATATAACCACTTCATTTCAATCTCCCTCATAAATGCGTCTTATTCGGTGGCTTACTTGTCATTGCCTTGGCGACTGATGAGCTTTAGCGTGTTTAAACTTCCAGTTTGTGCTGTTTTTGTGAATCAATGTAAATTTTTATGCAGGCTTGTTGCTAGCAAACTTTTTCGTGAATCAAACTAAAGCATTTTCTGCTCTAGTGTGGTTAACATTTACGAAACAGTTGGCTGTGGTTAAGTTTTTGAGTCATTAGGTGATGAATTAATAATTTATTGGGGTTAAAAGTAAGAATTAATCATTTGTTTTGATTTGTGATAACTATTTTTGGTAAGACCATTTTACAAATGGATGGTGTTTTTGGTATACATTGTTTATATTTTGTAACGTAAATCAGTCTTGAACGGCTTTGCTTCTAAATTAGATGTCTTAATATTCATAAATAAAAAATAACTTTTATTGAATATTTATGCTTTTGAGTGGCCGGTGCTCAATGAAGCTGCGATTTAATGTACTTTTTTAGATATAACCCCATTCAGTATTTTTAATAACGAGACTCTTTTTAACGTTTAATTTCAGTGAGGAAGTATGACATCGATCAGCGAACAATTAGTTGATGCTCTTGGCATAATGATAATGGGGATGGGTTTAGTATTCATTTTCTTGAGTGTACTTATTGTGGGAATTGCCATTGTCGCAAAGTTTTGTCCAGCACCAGAAGTTGTTGCTAAGCCTGATGTACCGCCAAGTCCAATAGCCACTAATCAATTAGATCCTAAGTTAGTTGCAGCTATTACTTCAGCTATCCACCAATACCGTGCGTAAGTTTTATTTTTGGGAGTTTTTATGAGCAAGCCGTTAGCCTTAACCGATGTCGCCCTGCGCGATGCCCACCAATCTTTACTTGCAACACGCTTACGTATTGATGACATGTTACCCATAGCGCCATTACTTGATAAAGTCGGTTACTGGTCTTTGGAGTCATGGGGCGGCGCCACTTTTGATTCATGTATTCGTTATTTAGGTGAAGATCCATGGGATCGTATCCGTGAACTTAAAAAGGTCATGCCAAATACACCACAACAGATGCTGCTGCGTGGCCAGAATTTATTAGGCTACCGTCACTATGCCGATGATGTCGTTACACGTTTTGTTGAGCGAGCGCACACTAATGGTGTAGATGTATTCCGAATTTTTGATGCAATGAACGATGTCCGCAACCTAGAAACTGCGGTAAAGGCTGTTAAGCATGTCGGTGGCCATGCTCAAGGGACCATTTCTTACACGACTAGCCCAGTGCATACCCTAGATACCTGGGTTGATATGGCCAAACGCCTTGAAGATATGGGTGCTGATTCATTATGTATCAAAGACATGGCGGGTTTGCTCAAGCCAATGGAAGCGTTTGAACTTATCAGCCGCTTAAAATCGCAGACCGATTTAATGATTTCAATGCATTGCCATGCGACAACCGGTTTAAGTACAGCAACCTACCAAAAAGCGATTGAGGCCGGTGTTGATGTTTTAGATACCGCTATCTCATCCATGAGCCAAACTTACGGTCACAGCGCAACAGAGACGCTTGTTGCTATGGTAGAGGGCACAGAACGTGCTACAAACTACGATATGGTGTTGTTAGAAGAAATTGCAGCCTACTTCCGTGAAGTGCGTAAAAAATATGTTCGCTTTGAAGGAGCATTAAAAGGCATTGATTCACGGATCCTACGTGCGCAGGTACCTGGCGGCATGTTAACTAACATGGAAAACCAACTTAAAGAGCAAGGCGCTGCCGATAAGATGGATGCTGTTCTTGAAGAGATCCCTCGCGTTCGTGAAGATTTAGGTTTCTTACCTTTAGTGACACCCACATCACAAATTGTTGGTTCGCAATCGGTAATTAACGTGCTGATGGGCGAGCGTTACAAGTCGATGACTAAAGAAACCGAAGGGGTGTTAAAAGGCGAATATGGTGCCACACCAGCGCCGGTAAATGCAGAATTACAAGCTAGAGTGCTTAATGGTGCACAAGCGATTACTTGCCGCCCTGCTGATCTCATCGAACCAGAATTGGATAAGCTACGAATCGAATTAGCCGATAAAGCGAAAGAGCTTGGTTTTACACTTGCCGCCGAAACTGACGATGACGTTATGACTTACGCCTTGTTCAACCAAATTGGCCTACAGTTTTTGAAAAACCGTGGTAATCCAGATGCATTTGAGCCAGTACCCTCAGCGGATGATTTAGTGGTCAAGGCTACTGATAAAGGTCCTGAAACTTACACGGTTAATGTTGAAGGAAAAAGCTATGTGGTTGAAGTCAGTCAAGGTGGCGATATTACCCAAATCATTCCATCAACTGCGCAGTCAGCACCCGTAGCGACTCAATCTGCTGTAGTCTCTTCTGGTGTGGTCAAGTCAACGATGACGGCACCATTATCAGGCAATATTTTCAAAGTGTTAGTTGCTAATGGCCAAGCAGTTAAAGCTGGTGAAGTGGTTATCATTCTTGAAGCGATGAAAATGGAAACCGAAGTGAGAGCCAATGAAGATGGCGTTGTAACAAATCTTGCTGTTAAGCAGGGTGACAGCGTGACCGTAGGTTCAACATTACTTGATTTGGCGTAGAGGGCATTATGGAAGGATTAATGGCCTTTTGGGCTGAAACAGGCATTGCACATTTTGAAGCGGGCCAGTTGTTAATGATGGGGGTTGGCTGTTTATTGTTATATCTCGCCATCGCACGTGGTTTTGAGCCGTTATTATTATTACCAATCGGTTTTGGTGCAATTTTAGCCAACATTCCTAATGCAGGTTTTACCGAAGAGGGTGGTTTACTTTGGTATGCGTATCACGTGGGAATTGAAACGGGTATTTTTCCGCTGCTTATTTTCATGGGGGTTGGCGCATTAACTGACTTTGGTGCATTGATAGCAAATCCAAAAACTTTATTACTGGGTGCAGCGGCTCAATTCGGTATCTTTGCAACGTTATTAGGGGCAATTGCACTTAACTTGGTGCCAGGTTTTGAATTTAGTATGACAGATGCTGCGGCTATTGCGATTATTGGTGGCGCCGATGGACCCACTGCTATTTTCTTAGCCTCAAAGCTAGCTCCTGATCTCTTAGGTGCTATTGCGGTAGCGGCATATTCATATATGGCATTAGTGCCATTAATTCAGCCCCCGATTATGAAACTGTTAACTACACCGGCTGAACGTAGTATCAAAATGGAACAGCTACGTGAAGTGAGTAAACGTGAGAAGATTATTTTCCCGTTGATGGTCGTTGGATTAACCATTTTGTTTTTACCTGCAGCAACGCCTTTAGTGGGTATGTTCTGTTTAGGTAACTTAATGCGTGAGTCAGGTGTAGTAGATCGCCTGTCTAAAACAGCCCAAAATGAGCTAATTAATATAGTGACCATCTTTTTAGGTCTGGCCGTTGGATCAAAATTGTCTGCGGGCGAGTTTTTACGTATCGAAACCTTAGGGATTTTAGTACTGGGTGCGGTAGCCTTTTCAATTGGTACTGCAGCAGGGGTATTAATGGCTAAGTTAATGTGTAAGTTATCTGGTGGTAAGGTGAACCCACTTATTGGCGCGGCGGGTGTATCGGCAGTGCCTATGGCGGCACGAGTAGTCAATAAAGTCGGCCTTGAAGCTAATCATCAAAACTTCTTGTTAATGCATGCAATGGGACCTAACGTTGCAGGAGTATTAGGCAGTGCAGTCGCCGCTGGCGTATTACTTGCGGTATTAGGATAATTTTAAAATAAACACTCTGCCATTTAGTGATATATGGCAGGCAACAAAAGCCAATGCGATTGCATTGGCTTTTTTATTGCCTATTCAATTTAAGTTTGTTTCTTGCTTTATTTTAAGGCTTTATCTTTGTGGGTATTATTTTTTCAGCGCGTAATCAAGCGACTTCAGTAGGTGGTTATCATTTCGATGAGTTCTATTGCCACGAAGATATGTCTCACGATCTTGGTTATTAGATCATAATTAACCAGCGTTCAGCTTAGTTAATATCGTCAATGATTACGATTATATAGCGGATGTGCAATATACCTAGCCACTAGCCACTAGCCACTAGCCACTAGCCATTAGATGTTAAGTATCTTCTGACTAACAAGATAATGATATCTCTTGCGACGCCGATAACGTCTGACAATGAGTTACTACAAGCTTTTAATCAGCATTTATTTTTTATCGATACAAAAAAGCGAGTTAGGCGCTCCTTACTCGCTTAATTATTTGGCTGTTATTTAATTGGGCTGTTGCTCAGCGATACCGTCTTCAGCATTAAACTGGGCGACATCTAATTGACCTTCACTTTTACCTATCACCACCGCGGTCATCATATCACCCGTAACATTGGTTGCGGTGCGGATCATGTCGATAATGCGATCGATTGCCGCAATAAACGCAATTCCTTCTAATGGTAAACCAATCACGCCTAAGGTGACGGTTAACATCACCATGGCACTGCCTGGTACGCCAGCTGTACCCACTGAGGCAACTGTTGCGGTTACGGCAATCAGCATGTAATCAGTCATATCTAGGGGGATGCCGTAGATTTGTGCAATAAAGATAGCGGCAATCGCAGGGTAAATTCCGCCACAACCATCCATATTCATTGTCGCACCTAATGGCAATACAAAAGCACTATAACGTTTTGACACTCCCATAGATTCACTACAACGGGTACTGGCGGGTAAGGTGCCGAAACTCGAGGCTGTACTAAATGCTACCAGTTGTGCAGGCATCGCTTTACGGAAAAATTTTATCGGACTGAGGCCTGCGGCAAATTTCACTAAACCACCATAAACAAAAATGATATGGATTAAAGCGGCTATGTAAATGGCAATGATAAATTTACCTAGCGGTAACAAAGTGCTTAAGCCATATTCGCCAACAACCCATGCCATTAAGCCGAAAACACCAATAGGGGTCAGTTTAAGTACCATGCGAGTGAGTTGGAACATGACTTCAGAGCTGGCCTCCATCACTTTTTTCAGTGGTTCTGCTTTTTCGCCCACGGCATTGATTGCAATTCCCACCAAGGCTGCAAATACAATAATTTGCAATACTTTACCTTCCGCCAAAGATGCAAACGGGTTAACAGGGATCATATTCAGTAAGACTTGGGTAAAGCCTGGAATATCACGTTCTCGAACCTCGCTGGTGGCTAATTCAAGTGAGCCTCCCATGTCGATTAAACTGCCCACAGCAAGCCCAATAAATGATGCTACTGTTCCGGTAAACATAAATAAACCTAAGGTTTTCATGCTTAAACGAGTTAAATTTGTTTGGCCACCTAAAGAGGTAATACTGACGACGATGGCACAAAATACTAAGGGGGCAACCAGCATTTTTATTGCGCTGATGAATAAATCACCTAAGGGTTTCAAAACCACGGCAGAACTGCCCAACGCGACACCAACAAGGGTACCTAAAATGAAGCCGGCTAATACTTTCTGCCAGAAAGGAATACGTTTAAATGTGTCTAAAATCATCGGGAAATCTCATTGTTATTATGTGATTAAGCAGTATGCGGGTGATATACATGCTAATAGCAGTTAACTTATCCGTCTTCAGCGGTTTGTGCAAACTAGTTTATTTAGATAGATGAAGCAAATTTAATGGCATTCTAGATAGGCAAATACAGACAAACAACGTTAATTTGATATAACTTATAATTATATATAACGATGTTAATATAATAACTAGATTTAACTAAATAGTTACTTTGTTCATAATGCGATGCATTCAATAAAAATAAAATTAAATCATGGGGATAGGTTTTGTCTGAATTGTGGGTTATGTTTTCTGGAGCCTTTTTAGCTGCAACCTTGTTACCAGGTGGATCAGAAGTTTTACTTATTGGTTTATTACAACACAACAGTGAACCTTGGCTACCTTTGTTGGTCGTAGCAAGTATTGGTAATACTCTTGGCGCTTTAACCAGTTATTATTTAGGTCGAATAGGACGGTTTGCTAAATCGCCTGAAGATTTTAATAACCAACATTACCAACGTTCATTGCGTTGGTTTGAACGATTTGGCGTGTGGGCATTATTATTATCTTGGTTACCCCTTGTTGGCGATATTCTGTGCTTAATTGCTGGTTGGCTTAAATTACCGGTCGTGCCTTCAACATTGATTATTTTATTAGGTAAAACGGTTCGCTATAGTCTGATTGTATTTGCTTTTATGGCTACCATTTAATCCCTAATGATCTTATTTATAAACTCAAGGAGAGTGTTTTGAAAAAGTGGATACTTGCTGTCGCAGTCAGTGCGGCAATATCAGGGTGCGCCATTGAAAGCGCAAATGATGCTATTGATGTCACCACAGCACAAGCAAGCTTGCCAGCGGGTGTGAGTTTAATTGAAACGGTTTCAGTTAGTGACAGCGAAATCGGCATTCCGTATAAGAAATATCGTTTAGCCAATGGGCTGACCGTCATTTTACATCAAGATAGATCAGATCCATTAGTGCACGTTGATGTGACTTATCATGTAGGGTCTGCTCGTGAGCTCGCTGGACGAAGTGGCTTTGCTCACTTATTTGAACACATGATGTTTCAAGGCTCACAACATGTTGGTGATGAGCAACACTTTAAAGTGGTCACCGAAGCTGGTGGCACATTAAACGGTACAACAAACTCAGATAGAACCAATTATTTTGAAACTGTACCCAGTAATCAGTTAGAGAAAATGTTGTGGTTAGAATCAGACAGAATGGGCTTCTTTTTACCTGCATTAACGTCTGAAAAATTTGAGGTACAACGTGAAACGGTTAAAAATGAACGTGCTCAACGGATCGATAACCGGCCTTACGGCCGTTTAGGTGAACGCTTTGCACAGGCGCTTTATCCCGAAGGACATCCTTACTCTTGGCCGGTGATTGGTTGGCCTGAAGATCTTGATCGTGCAACGTTAGATGATGTGAAACACTTTTTCGAGCGATGGTATGGTCCGAATAACGCCACTTTAACCATAGGTGGTGATTTTGATGAGTCACAAACATTGTCATGGGTGAATAAGTACTTTGGGGAAATCCCATCTGGTCCTCAAGTTGATTCAGCCGCTAAAACGCCAGTAACATTAGATAAAACCCGCTATCTATCAATGGAAGACAAAGTGCATTTACCTTTGCTATATATTGGTATGCCAACGGTTTATGCCGGTCACCCTGATGAAGCAGCCCTCGATTTACTGGCCAATATCATTGGTGGTGGGCCAACGTCTTTGTTATATAAAAACCTCGTAAAAGAAGGCTATGCGGTTCAGGCTTCAGTTGGCCATCCCTGTCAGGAATTGGCGTGTCAATTTACTTTATATGCTCTGGCAAACCCGGCAACAGGCGGCAAGTTAGATTTACTTGAAGCCAAAATTGACGAGTCCATCGCTGAATTTGAACAACGCGGCGTCACTGACGAGGATCTTGAAAAAGTGAAAGTTCAGTTTGAGGCCGACACTATTTTTGGTTTACAAAGCGTGAGAGGCAAGGTGTCTACCCTAGCGGCTAATCAAACGTTTTACGGTAACCCTAATATGGTCGCACAGGATTTAGCACGCTATAACAGTGTGACTAAAGATGATGTGATGCGAGTGTTTAAGCAGTATATCAAAGACAAACCTAAAGTGGTGATGAGTGTGGTGCCTGAAGGGCAATCACAACTTGTCGCTAAGGCTGATAACTTTTCACCCGCACTCTTACCTGTAGCTGCTGAGGCCGTCACAGGCTTGACCGATATTAAGCCTGTAGTGTCAAGTTTTGAACGGGCAAAAATGCCTCCGCCAGGTAAAGCTCCTGTATTAACTGTTCCCACTCTTTGGACGTCATCATTGAGTAATGGCATAGAGGTAATGGGCACAGAAAGTAAAGAAACGCCTACCGCTGAACTTGTGATTTACCTTGAAGGTGGACACCGTGCAGTGCCAGTGGAAAAAGCCGGTTTAGCTCAGCTAACCGCGGCCATGATGGGGGAATCTAGCACGAAACACAGCACAGAAGAGTTAGCCCATAAACTCGAGATGTTAGGCTCTAGCATTAGTTTTGGTGCTGGAGGCTCACAGTCTTATGTTCAAGTCTCTAGTTTGTCTAAAAACCTTGCTGCAACATTGGCTATTTTACAAGAGCGTTTATTTACCCCAGGCTTTAATAGCGCTGATTTTGAAAGGGTAAAACAGCAACAATTACAAAGCTTACAGCAGGCTATGACCAATCCGAGTTATCTAGCGAGTAATGGTTTTTCTGCTTTGTTGTACGGTAAAAACACTGCGATGGGCAGTAGTCAGCTGGGAACCGTTGAATCACTCTCAGCGATAACCCTTGAAGACGTTAAAGCCTTTTATCAGCAACAATATACTGCTGGAAGTGCACAAATGGTGATGGTGTCTGATTTAGCGAAAGATAGTGTGATGCCAATGCTAAGCGGATTAAGTCAGTGGGGTGGAAAGGCAACGGCGTTATCCCCCATCAACAAACGTCTTTATGCGGCACCAGCGACTATTTACATTATTGATAAACCGGATGCAGCGCAGTCGGAAATTAATATCGGGAAACGTGCTTTGTCCTATGATGGCACGGGTGAGTATTTTAAGGCTAACTTGATGAATTATCCTCTAGGGGGGGCTTTTAATAGCCGCATAAACCTTAATTTACGCGAAGATAAAGGTTATACCTATGGCGCAAGAACTCAGTTCAGTGGCCAAGAAGACACGGGTGAATTTATTGCCTCTGCAAGCGTAAGAACCGATGTTACTGGTGCTGCAATTGCAGAATTTATTAAAGAAATTCAAGCCTATCAACAAGCGGGAATGAATGATGAGGAGTTAGCTTTTTTACGTAATTCTATCACTCAAGGCCAAGCGTTAGATTTTGAAACGCCATATCAAAAAGCAGGGTTTATTCGCCGGATTCAGCGATATCAATTAGATCCTCAATTTACCCAGCAACAAACTGAGATAATTAATTCTATTACGACGACTGAATTAAACTCACTTGCTAAATCGCTATTGGATATCAATACTATGGTGATATTGGTTGTGGGTGATAAAGACGTTATCCAAGAGCAGTTGGCTCCATTAGGTTACCCAATTCAAGTAATAAATTAATTCATTAAATCATTGGGTTGAATTGAACCTATTTAACCCAATATAAGTATTAAGAAGTCAGTTAAAACGGTGGCAGAATCTCTGTTGCCGTTTTTGTTTACAGTTTTTTTGCCAATTTGGTAATAATCTCGGGTATTATCGGGTCTAGCTGTTAATCATGCGAATCCATCAGTAGAGAATAGTATATTGAAATCTTTCAATGAAATCGTCGACCAACTAGGCGACAGTGAAGGGCGAACAGCCTTACTTGGTATGTTACGTGGCATAGAACGTGAAGCATTGCGTATTGACGATAGTGGTCGGCTTGCGCAAGATTTGCATCCTCAAGCGTTAGGTTCTGCGTTAACACATTCAAGGATCACTACCGATTACAGCGAAGCACTTCTTGAGTTTATTACGCCTGTTAATAACAACATTGATACTTTACTGGAAGGGTTAACCCAAACCCATGCTTACACCGTTCGTAATTTAAATGGCCAGAAACTTTGGCCCGTTAGCATGCCTTGTTATGTCGGCGATGTGAAAAATATTCCGCTTGCACAATATGGCACCTCCAACAATGGCCTGATGAAAACCCTTTATCGAAAAGGCTTAACTCACCGTTATGGTGCGTTAATGCAGATTATTTCAGGGGTGCATTTTAATTTTTCTGTCTCTGCTGAGTTATGGCAGCGTTTGTTTGATAGCAAATTATCAAACAACCCTCAGATGCGTTCAGATTCATTAAGCCGTTGTGAGTTTATCTCAGAATCTTACTTCGGATTGATCCGCAATTATCGCCGATTAGTTTGGGTGCTGCCTTATTTGTTCGGTTCATCACCTGCGTTATGTTCTTCGTTTGTCAAAGATCAAACGATTGACTTTGACTTTGAAAAAACCGGCAAAGGAACCCTTTATTTACCTTACGCCACATCACTACGAATGAGTGATTTGGGCTATACCAATAAAGAGCAAGATACGCTCAATATCAGTTATAACTCTTTACCTGAGTATCTTGATGGGGTTCAAGCTGCAATTAGAATGCCCTCTAAAAAGTTTGAAAAAATCGGCGTTAAAGTCGATGGTGAATATCGCCAGTTAAATAACAATATTTTGCAGATTGAAAATGAGTTTTACTCACCAATCCGTGCCAAACGTGTCACTAAAGCCGGTGAAAAACCTTCACAAGCGTTGATGCGAGCCGGAGTGGAATATATTGAAGTGCGTGCTTTAGATGTTAATCCATTTAGCCCAGTAGGCATTGATGCCACTCAAGTGCGCTTTTTGGATCTGTTTTTACTTTATTGTTTGTTATCACCTTCGGCATTAACCGATGAGCACGGCGAAAAAGAAATTGCTGCTAATCTAAAAGCCGTTGTACTTGAAGGACGTAGACCGGGATTAATGTTAAAGCAAAATGGCGACGACATTAGTTTACAGGCATGGCTTAAACATATGTTTGCTGACTTATCACGTTTAGCGATATTGTTAGATGGTGAGCATGAACATGGTTATCAAAATGCTTTAAACCATTGGGCTGCAGCTATTGATGACCCAAGCCTGACATTATCAGGCCGTGTGTTGAATGAAATAATCACCAAAGACGTTGATCACGGAGTATGGGTAAGCCAGCTAGCTAATAACTACCATGAGTTTTTAACAACATACCCCTTAAGTCCAGAAACTGAACAACAGTATAAAGATGAAGCTGAGTTATCACTTAACAAGCAACATCAGATTGAAATGGAATCAATGCCAAACTTTGATGTGTTTTTACAAGAATACTTTAACGAAGTGGCTTCTCCTGAATTATACAGCGGCTGCAAAGCCTAATTAATGGTTGTCTGTTGAATGAATGACAAAACTTTAGGTCATACTTGTTCTGCAAAGGTGTTACTCACCTTAATTGTGATTATTGGCTTAATATCGGGTTGTGCATCATCGGACAATGCTAATCAATGTGGCACAGTATCAGCTTATCTTAAACCTGATCCTGGAAAATACCTTTATCGCATCGTGGTAACTCACCTTGATGGTGTTCCGGTTATTTCTAGGCCTAATTATGTATTGCCTGTGGGTGAACATAAATTCACAGTGGTTGAGCTTATTAATTCACCAGAATTGAAAGTCTCACTTTCTGCGCGCGGCACAAAAATACTGACAGTCAATGTCGAGGCCGATCAGCGTTACCATATTGGTGCACAAATGTTTACTGACAAAATCTATGTTGGGCGTAACAGTGACTTTTGGCAGCCAGTGGTATTTCAACAAGAATCGCATCAATGTGAAATAGATCCTCTACCTTAAATTGCATTATGCGTTTATTGATGTGACACTTACTTTTTGTTTTTATTGGCTATTGAGGTGTTATGAAACCGTTTCTGTACATTATGAGTTTATGCTGCACCATTGTATTGTCCGGTTGTGCAACCTCTCCACCTGCTGAACCCGAAAACCTTTGCTCCATCTTCAAAGAAAACCGCTCTTGGTATAAAGCAGCGGTAAATACCCGAGAAAAATGGGGCGTGCCTGTTCATGTGCCTTTAGCCATGATGTATCAAGAAAGTTCTTTTAAGCATAATGCCGCTCCACCGATGGAATACTTTTTAGGGTTTATTCCCACGGGACGGGCAAGCGATGCCTATGGTTATGCTCAGGCAAAAACGCAAACATGGGATGATTATGTAAGAGAAACGGGTAACTCCTGGTCTAGTCGCAGTGATTTTGATGATGCAATGGATTTTATGGGGTGGTTTATTTATAAAACCAATAAAGTCAATGGCGTGTCTAAATGGGATGCGAAAAATCAGTATTTGAACTATCACGAAGGTTGGGGGGGCTATAAGCGTGGCTCATATAAAGCCAAAAAGTGGTTAGTGCCTGTGGCTCAAAAAGTCGATAACCGTGCTAAGCGTTATGCTCAACAATATAATACCTGTAAAGATGACCTTGATTCTTCTTGGTTGTGGCGCTTATTTTTTGGTTAGGGCCACCTCAGTGCGATCAACAAGCCATAATACCACCAGATAAGGTGGTATTTTTTTGAATCGAATTTTATTACTTTAAATTACCGCTAATGTGTCGATACAATGTAACCGATTTGTAAAATCTTGTTTTTACAGACGGTGTCGAATTCAACAATAATAACAATACGATCGGATATTATAATGCAGACTTCTTTCGAAAAATCGATTCACCGTAAATTGTTAGTCCCAATTTTAGTTATTGTTGTTCCCTTTTTACTGTTAGTCAGTATGTTGGATAGCAATATCAGTAAAACAACGGTTATTGGATTAATCATCGGTCTAGTGGTTTGTCAGTGGCTGGTGGGCCTGTGGAGCATCCAGCATCACTTACAGTCTCGCCTGGCTAGATTACATCAATATTTGCAGTTGGTGGTGAATACTGAAAAAGCCCCAGAGGCGCCACTTAAAGATCATCAAACCGATGAGCTTGCCACTATTACTAACGAATTAAGTCAGTTTATTGAAGGATTAAAAGTGGTCCTTGATGAAATTCGTATCGATGCCAAAACCTTTAAACAAGAAGCCAAGGTACTAACCGAACAAATGCATCATGCTGAAAATTCAGTTGATAAAAGTGTTCAAGAAAATGCCCAAATAACTTTATCGCTACAAGAGATTGCTCATACAGCAAATGAGTTATCCAGTAATGCCGATGAATTAAAATCTACCTCAGCAGAAGTGCATCAACTGCTGCAAATTGGCAATAAAGACGCTATCGATAATCAAGCTGCGATGACAGATTTTGCGAACGGAATTGAGAGCATGGTTAATGATTTAAGCTTGCTTAACAATGACAGCTTAAAAATTGGTAATGTGTTAGAGGTGATTAAAAGCATTGCCGAACAAACTAATTTACTTGCACTTAACGCAGCAATTGAAGCGGCGAGAGCGGGAGAGCAAGGAAGAGGCTTTGCGGTTGTAGCAGATGAAGTCAGAGCTTTGGCACATCGTACTCAAGAATCAACGGTAGAAATCCAAACCATTGTTGAGCAACTGCAACATAAAGCCCAAAATGCGGTAACAGGCATCGGCGAAAGTCAGCGAATTAGCCAGCAAAGTGTTGCACAATGCCAGCGAGTGACAAAGGCATTTAAAGATATTGAAGAGGCGTACAGTTTACTCGACAATGTGGCTAGCAATATGACTTACAGCATTCAAGGGCAACAATCTTCTACCGAAAGCATTAACCAAAGAGCGAATGAAATTTCTCGTTTAAGCCAAGATGTTTCCCATGGCTTGAGGGTAGCGACACAAGGTGCTAATGCGCAAAGTAAAACCTCAGATAAACTAGAACGCGTGCTTGGTCGAATTTGTGTTTAATTTCATGTTTAAGCACGAATAAAAAAGGAGCCGATGGCTCCTTTTTTATTAGTGCTTAAACATGATGTATCTGCTGAAAAAGTTTAAGCAAATTCAGCTAAAACCCAATCGAGAGGCGCTTGATATTGGCTAGGCATCCAAGATTTTAATTGTTTAATGGTTGCATTTAACGCGTCGGTATCGTGTACCGATAGATTTAAATGGCCCACTTTACGTCCAGGACGGACTTCTTTGTTATACCAAAATAATTCCGCATTTTGCAGGCTTAACCAACGGTCATCTTTTTCGACACCAATTAAGTTCACCATGACACATTGAAAGTTTACTTGTGGTGTGTGGATTGGCAGATTACATAACGCGCGTAAATGCAATTCAAACTGATTAATATGACATCCAGCTTGGGTCCAATGGCCAGAGTTATGAACGCGCGGAGCTAATTCATTGACCAACAGGTGTTCGCCAACGCGAAAACATTCCATCGCCATCACGCCAACGTAATCAAGACCATTCATAATGGTTGCAAGCATGGCTTCAGCTTCAGCTTGAAGGTGATTTAATCTGCTTAATGGCGCAATAGAAGCCATTAAAATACCATCTTGATGCAAGTTAAGCGTTAGCGGGTAAAATAAGCAGCTGCCATCTTGAGTTCGCACACCGACCAATGAGACTTCTTCGTCAAAATTAATCGCTTGCTCAGCAATAGCTTGGTTACGCCAATCATTTGGGATACTGGTCGATTGCGCTTGTTTTAGCCAATGCTGACCTTTACCGTCATAACCGCCGGTGCGGCGCTTCAACAATACTCGATCACCATATGCTTGGTGCAGCTCATCAGCACTGATTGAGTCATTGACCAATTGCCAAGGCGCTGTCGCAACTGACAGTTCATCCAGTAGGCTTTTTTGGGTAAAGCGATCGGCTAGTCGGCCAAACACTGGACCATTAATAAAGTGAGGATGCTGGCTCAGTTGTAAACTGGTGCTTGATTCTGGCCATTGCTCACGTTCGGCGGTGATCACATGTGAACTTTCAATCGGTAAAATATCACCGTTTGGGGTCATAATATCGACAGGACGAACGTCAATCGCTAAAGGTTGCCCTGCGTGGCTCAGCATGGCACCTAATTGGCCATTACCTAATACCCAAACCGTATGTTGCTGGCTCATTAGTCTTCTCTCGGATCTGGATTATCTAAAATTGAACGAGTTTGCTCGTCACGGAAAGCGTCAATTCGGGCCGCTAACTGAGTATCTGATGTTGCTAAAATTTGGCTTGCAAGTAATCCGGCGTTAAATGCCCCAGCAGTACCAATCGCCAAAGTACCTACAGCAATACCTTTAGGCATTTGTACAATCGACAACAAGCTATCCATGCCAGATAACGCTTTACTTTGCACTGGAACGCCTAAAACCGGTAAACGTGTTTTAGAGGCAATCATGCCAGGTAAATGAGCCGCGCCACCTGCGCCACCAATAATCACTTTATAGCCTTTGTCGGCAGCGGTACTGGCAAAGTCCATTAGTTTGTCTGGAGTGCGATGAGCTGAAACCACTTCAACGTGATAAGGCACTTGCAGTTTATCCATAATTTCTGCAGCGGCTTCCATTGTTGGCCAATCACTTTTAGAACCCATAACAACAGCAACAAGAGCTTGCATGGTTTACTCCTTAATGTACTTATTCAATTGGTATATTTAGCGTATTTTCTATGCTGTATAGCACAGGGGAAATCGCATCAATAATAAGGCGATAAAAAGGTGACAGATAATATCATGTTGGAGGGGGTTGCGCTGCGGTTTAGTGTTTTGTGAGGCTAACACTTAGTTTAGATATTCGGATACTGAGATGGATAATAATTAACCGCTTTTAGAGTTAACGTGCACCAATTTAGATTTTATTTAGTTATAAGATATAAATTTAGTGCATTATTACGTTGTAAACGGTACGTTATTCTGAAAGGTTAAGTTATTTGTTCAATAATGTGTGTGATTAGAATGAGTCGACTATTATTTAGAGCATGAATAATCAAAAAATAAATATCTTGATAAAGGTTTCGGAAAATGACGACATTTAACAGTCTAATTATAGGAGGAGTCATCTCTATTTTGCCTTTTGTGGCAAACAGTGCAGAACTTGAAGCTGTTCTATTAGGTGAGTTTTCTAACAATTCGATTGATGTGACGCAAATGAAGCCTATGGCCGTGCTTGATTTATTGACACAAAATAGCCAGCAAGATTTAACCTTTACCTTTCAAGAAATGAGTATGACCCGCGGGTGGATGGAAATGCCCAAGCTTGAAAATGCATGTATGTATAACAAGGTCAAAACACCAGCCCGTGAAGAAATGGGCTATTTTAGCCAGTATCCTATTACCTTATACCCGCCATTGAGATTAATTGTACGCAGTGAAGATGCTAAGCATTATTCGACCGATTTTGATATTTCATCCATTCAAGCGTCACAACAAATGCGTTATGCGCTCGCTAAAAACCGCTCTTATGGTGTGCTCGACGCACAAATTGCCAATAAAAAGCAATTGCTGTTTTTTCGTGATGGTCCCAATTCGGTAGAAAAATTGCTTGAAATGCTTTCACTTAATCGCATTGACGGCTTCATAGAGTATGCCGATACCGTGAATGCTTATATTAGTGAACATCGGGTTGGCTATGAAATTAAGAGCATTCCAATTAAAGGCGTGAGTAAGCCTTCACCAGGCTATATGGTTTGCTCTAAAACCGACTATGGTTTGCAATTGATAAATGCCATTGATAAAGCCATGAGTCAGGCTTCTTTTCAGCAGGCGTTGATTAGCATTCATCAGGAATTTGCATCAGTGGAAGATAAATCATTATTAGGGGATGAGTTAATAATGATTTTTGAGCATTCAAACTAAGTTAAGTTTGAATGGCGTTGTTCGTTAAAGGACTGCAATTTTTACAAAAGGATAAGCATTACCGTTTTTAGTAGGAGTATTATGTGATCTATTCTGCGATGAAAAGAGCCACTATTTCAGTTTTGAAAATGGCCGAATCGAATCAATTGACATCTTTAGTGTGCTCACTCTTTCTCGGTGCTTTTATCTTATGCATGCCAGTAAAAGCCGCGCCATTAGAAGGCATTTTATTAGCTGAAACCGACAGTAACCAAAGTGATTTAACTAAAGCACAACCACTAGGTATGTTTGCTGTTCTACTCGACCACAGAGATAACTTATTTAACTTTACTCAGCAGCAAGCCAGTTATAGCCGCTCGTGGAGTGACTTAAACAAGCTAGGCAATGCTTGTATGTATAATAAATTTAAATCTGCAGAACGTGAGCAGGTGTCATATTTTAGTCAGAAACCTATTACTGTTTACCCACCGTTAAGATTTATCGTATTAAAAAAGAATCTCCATTTATTCCCTAATATTATTGACTTTAAACATCTTCCGCCAAGTATGAAAGGTAATGTTGGTGTGGTTACTGCCCGCTCCTATGGTGATAACCTTAACCCGATTATTGCAGAACATCCTGAGTACTTTTATTTTCGTAGTGGTATGAACTCAACTAATAAACTATTAGAGATGTTAGCCAAAGATAGGGTCGTGGGAATTTTGGAATATTCAGCTGAAGTGGGTTTTATTAAACAAAAAATCGGTTTGGAATTTGAGCATTATGCCATTCCTATCAAAGGCGTATTACAACCTAGCTATGGTTATATGGCATGTTCTAAAACGCCAACGGGTAGACAGTTGATTGACAGTATTGATGCTGTTATGAGTAAGCCCAGCTTTATACAGGCTTTTATCGACGAGCATAATCGTAATTTAGATGAGGATGAAAAAGCCTTAATTAAACCCGCGTTTGATAAAATATTTAAATCAGAATAATAATTGCCATTTTATAACCCTTTTTTAAATTGACATCGTTTGTAAGCTAAAACGTCTTCAATAAAGGGTTATTTATGCAACATCATTCTCATGCTTTGAAGCAACCTGTGTTGCTCACGGCTTATCGTCGTTTAGGACTGATTATTTTGGCGCTGGTTTTAACAGCTTGTAAGCATCAAACCGCCAACGAAGACGCGCATAAAACACGTTTATCTGCCAATGAAACCACGGAAACACTTACCCAAGACAGTTTTGAAGTCGATGCTGCAGTGGTATCCGCTGAGCCATTATCAAAGCATGGCTTAACTCGCTCGATGATAACAACGGATGCGCCAACGCAAAACCAGGGACGTTTTATTCGTTATGTTCAAAATGGCAATATGGTCACGGCTGAAACGCCCGTTTCTACTTTTTCCATTGATGTGGATACAGCAAGTTATACCACGCTTAGGCAACAAATAAACCTGGGTCTTTTGCCGCAAAAAAATAGCATTCGAGTTGAAGAGTTAGTGAATTACTTCGATTACGATTACCCGATCCCTAATGCCAATGAGGCCCCTTTTAGCCTTCACACTGAGTTAGCCCCATCACCCTATAATCAGGATACAAAACTGCTTCGCATTGGTGTGCAAGGTTACCAATTAATGCCAGATCAAATTAAGGCCCGAAACCTGGTGTTTTTGATTGATGTGTCTGGTTCTATGTCATCGGCCGACAAATTACCATTATTAAAACAAGCGCTATTGTTGCTTAGTTCAGGATTAAATGCCCAAGATAAAGTATCGATAGTGGTTTATGCCGATGGCGTTCGCCAAGTATTAGATGGTGTGAACGGCAATGCTTTATCGCAAATAAGGCAAGGATTAAATAGCCTCGACGCTGGTGGCGGAACCAATGGGGGCAAAGGGCTTGCGTTAGCATATGAGTTAGCTCAAAAACATTTTATTGAGCATGGGGTTAATCAGGTTTTGTTGGCAACCGATGGTGATTTTAATCTTGGCATGACCAATCAAACTGAATTGGTCAACTATGTAGCTCAACAAAGGCTAAGTGGTATAGGGTTAACAACACTCGGTTTTGGACTGGGGGCTTCAACTGCACAATTTAATGATGGACTTCTTGCAGAGCTGGCGGCAAAAGCCCACGGCCAGTATGCGTATATTGATACCCTGAATGAGGCTCGAAAAGTGCTTTATGATCAATTATCGCAAACGTTGGATATCATTGCCGCTGATGTAAAAATTCAAATCGAATTTAATCCTGCTATTGTGGCGGAATATCGCTTAATTGGTTATGAAAGTCGCCAGTTACAGCGTCAAGATTTTAATAACGATAAAATTGATGCCGCTGAAATTGGTGCAGGCCAAAGCGTCACTGCATTGTATGAGTTACGGTATAACGACAATTCACAATTATCCCAACCACCATTACGTTATAAATCGACTGAAATGGGCAAGCGCCCAGGGGCTTTATCTCATCGTCAGTCGTTTGATAGCGATGAAATTGCTTTTTTATCGCTTCGATATAAGCCTTTCAATGGTGGGCAATTAGCCGCATCGAAAAGCCAGCTTATTAGCCAGGCCATTTTAGCCAATATTGAGTATAAAAATTTACAGCAGGCGAGTGATGATTTTCGGTTTGCCGCTGCAGTTGCCGGTTTTGGTCAACTGATTAATCATAATCATTATGTACATAATATTGATTATGATAAGTTAATTAGCTTAGCCGCAGGGGCAATGGCAGATGACCCTTTTGGTTATCGGCATGAGTTTTTACAATTAATGCGCTCTACTCAGTTATTAGTTGCACAAGGAACCCCGCAAAGTGGTGGCTTTTATGATGATGCAGACGAGCGTCAATATCCCCACAAAGCGGCAGCAGAAGCTTATCCTATGCCTGAACCGATAATTAAAGGCGAGCGACAATGATTGCCACCTAATTCAACACATTGATTTAAAGAGAAAGTGGATGACACTACAACCTGATACAAGTGCAGCCGTTGCAACCGAAATCGATAATGGTGTATCGACAACCGATGAGCAGTTAATGCTGGCATATCAAGCGGGCGATCTCAGTGCTTTTGAACAGCTATACAAAAAGCATAAAGGCCCTTTATATCGTTACTTTGTTCGTCAATTACGTGATAACACATTAGCCGAAGATTTATACCAAGAGGTTTGGGGCAAGGTGATCAAAGCCGTGGCAACGTATCAAGTGAGTGCAAAATTCACCACTTGGTTATACAAAATTGCTCACAACCTGATCATTGATCATATTCGTGCAGTAAAGCCATTAGATGACACTCAGGCTTTAGGTGAAGACCAAACCATGGACAGCTTTAATGCCGCCAGTGACGTTGAGCCAGACCAACAATTGCAGCAACAGCAGCAAGCCAAGATGCTGCAAGGATGTATTGATTTATTACCTGCGGTGCAAAAAGAAGCTTTTTTGCTGAATGTCGAGTTAGGATTAACCGCCGCAGCCATTAGCGATATTGCCAAAGTGACATTAGAAGCGACAAAGAGTCGTATTCGATATGCTTACCAAAGCATTAAGTTATGTGTCAGCCAAAAAACTCAGGAGGCATAAAGATGGTTAAAGATAATGATGAAGCCTTCTTAGCCTTGCGGGATGAGATTTCAACGCTATACCATCATGGTGTAAAAGAAGAGCCATCGGCACAATTAGATGAAGCTGTTTTAGCAATGGCGCAAGCCGAACTTCAGCGTGCTAAAACGGAAAATATCCAGGCTAAGGCTGGCAGTACCACTGTTGTTGAGCTAAAAGGTTGGCAGCAGTATCGCTGGCAATTATCGACAGCGGCATCGGTTGCGATTGTGGCCGGCTTGTTTATGATGATGCCAATGCAACAACATTCTGATCCTGCTCAGATGGCGGTACCTGATGAACCCCACACGCCGATGTCTTTGATGCAAGCGCCATTACCCGCTACAAGCAATGTCAGTGCTGATGACATCATTCAGGCGGATAGCAACTTGCGCGCGGCCAAGGCGGTTAATCCGTCTGAAATGCAGCCCGCAGTAATGTCAGCACAAAGTAGTCAAAACAATACCCAGTTAGCGGCTGAGCAGCAAAAGCAACAAAGTGATAATTCAGCGTCAAAATCGTTGATGTCAGATCTGAAGCCATCAAGCCGTGACAGCATGACGTTTGAGTCGAAACAGTCATTTTCAAAACAAGCAGAGTTGATCACGCTTGATACGGCCGAAAAAGCGATGGAGACACTGAATCAGTTAGTAGCCTCGCAGCAATGGCCTCAAGCCGAGCGTTATTTGTTAAGCATGGAGCAAAGATTTCCTGAACTTAATGATCCTAAACACCCGTTAAATAGTGATTATCAGTTAATTAAACAGCAACTGACCGCACGTTAAATTAGGATATTCAGTTGAAAAAGACCAAGCCTCGGCTTGGTCTTTTTATTTGCCATTAAACTTGTCGGTGCCGTCAGGATATCAAGATGACAAACATAACCGTTGTCATTGGTTACACTTTGACGCTTTCAAAAATATCACATTCTGGTAACTTTACTGCCAATAACAACATAAAAGGGAAAATGGCTCGTGATGAAACTTCGTCGTTCAGTATTAAGCTACATGGTTGCACTGGGTTGTGTTAGTGCATTTTCAACGGTGGCCTATGCCAATAATGGCTATTACCGCGCCCCAGCATTACATGACAATACCTTAGTGTTTACCGCTGAGGGAGATTTATGGAAAACCCAGCTCAACAGTAAAGTTGCTAGCCGTTTAACGACTCAAGCGGCAGAAGAAACCGAGGCGAGTATTTCACACGATGGTCAGCGCTTAGCTTATACCGCCAATTATGAAGGTGCGACAGAAGTTTATGTCATGCCTATGGCCGGCGGCGTGGCAAAAAGAGTCAGTTTTGAAAACTCCCGAGTGCGCCTACAAGGCTGGACGGCAACTGGGGATATTGTTTATTCAACCGATAACGCTTTTGGTCCGGCGAATTACTGGGTACTGAAAACCATTAACCCAGACACGTTAGTGGTGACCGATTTACCGCTTGCGGATGCGATAGAGGGCACCATTGATGCCAAAGGCGAATATGTTTACTTTACCCAATTTGGTCTTCAAGCCAGTGGCGACAATGCCAAAGTGTATCGTGGTGGTGCCAAAGGAGAGATTTGGCGTTATCAATTAGGCAGTGATAAAGAAGCCAAACAGTTAACCTTACAGCACCCGGGGTCAGTTCGTCAGCCAATGTTATGGCAACAAAGAGTGTTTTTTATCAGTGATGCTTCGGGCAATGACAATATCTGGTCAATCTCATTAACGGGCGACGATATTAAGCAGCACAGTCAATATACCGATTGGCAAATTAGGGATGCAAAATTACATCAAGGTAAAGTCGTGTTTCAACAAGGGGCTGACATCAAGCTTTTCGACCTTGCTAGCAATCAAGAATCAGTTGTTGATGTTGATTTAAGTAGTGACTTTCCACATCGCCGTGAACATTGGGTGAATGACCCAATGGAGTTTGCCACCTCAACCCGTTTAAGCCCAAAAGGCGATCAAGTGGTTATCACCGCTCGTAGCCATGTCGCTATTGCCAATAAAGATGATCGCCGTCTGATTCAAATTGCTTCAGCAGCAGATACACGCGTACGGGATGCCATATTAAGCACCGATGGTCAGTGGGTATACGGCATTAGTGATGCATCGGGAGAGCAGGAAATTTGGCAATTTCCGGCCGACGGCACTGACGGCGCTAAACAGCTAACAAAAGACGGCAAAACACTGCGCACCAGTCTAAGTCAGTCACCTAATGGCCGTTATTTAGCCCATGATGACTATATGGGCAATGTGTGGCTACTTGATTTAGCGAATAATAAAAACATAAAAATAGCCGCCGATGGCGAGGGTTTAGGGCCTTATCAGGATATTGTTTGGTCTCCAGACAGTAAATTTATTGCTCTCACGAAAGCCGAAATAGGTAAACAGCGTCCTCAAATTGTCTTGTATTCAGTTACTCAGGCAAAAGCGCAAACCTTGACCTCTGATAAATATGAGTCATTTTCGCCTAGCTTTAGTCATGATGGTGATTGGTTATATTTTCTGTCTAACCGCGACTTTAAAGCCACTCCAAGCTCACCTTGGGGCGACAGAAACATGGGGCCTGTATTTGATAAACGCACGCAGATTTTTGCGTTAGCACTGAATAGCAAAGCACAATTTCCGTTTGCCAAAACAACAGAATTAACCGCCGCAAACCAAGACGACAAGGTAGAAAAAGCTAAAACTAAGCTTGATTGGCAGGGGTTAGCGCAACGCTTATGGCAAGTACCTGTTGAGGCTGGTAATTATAATCGCTTGCAACAATCTTCCACAGGTTTGTATGTGGTTGATAGCGTTAATGATAAAAGTGCATTGAAGTGGATTAAGTTTGATAACATTGCCCCTAAAGCGGAGGTGTTTGCTGACGATATTGCTGACTTTACCCTCGCCAATGATAACGCGACCATCATGCTGCGTAAGCAAAGTAATCCTAAAGAGTTGTTAATTGTAGCTGCAGGAGAAAAATTACCCGCTGATGTGAGTCAAGCTAGGGTGAAAACAGAGCAATGGCAACTGCGGATATCACCGATGCAAGAGTGGCAACAAATCTTTGAAGATGCCTGGTTGATGCATCGTGGACAGTTTTTTGATACTCAAATGCGTGGACTTGATTGGCAAGCAACCAAAGCTAAATATCAACCGTTATTGCAACGACTCACCGACAGAAATGAACTTAACGACATCTTTGAGCAAATGATGGGTGAGCTCGACTCGCTGCATTCGCAAGTGCGCGGTGGTGATATACCGCAGGACAAAGATGCCGCTAAATCAGCCTCATTAGGCGGGCGCTTAAACCTGACCACCAAAGGCGTTGAAATAGCACATATTTATCAAAATGACCCAGAGCTACCTAGCCAAGCATCGCCACTGGCGCGTATTGATGTTGATGCCAAAGTGGGCGACATAATCAAAGCGATAAATGGTAAACCCGTAAGCCACTTGGGCGATGTGACTCAGCTATTGCGTAATCAAGCTAATAAGCAAGTATTGCTTACGTTAGAACGTGGTCGTGATCAGCATCAAACCGTGGTATTGCCCACCAATACCGCAACCGATGCCAAGTTACGCTATTTAGACTGGGTACATCACAATCAAACTAAAGTGAGTGAGGCGTCAAAAGGGGAGTTTGGGTATTTACATTTATATGCGATGGGCGCAGGCGATATTGAAAGCTTTGCCCGTGAGTTTTACACCAACTATGACAAGCCAGGCTTGATTATTGACGTAAGACGTAATCGCGGCGGCAACATTGATAGCTGGATTATTGAGAAACTGCTGCGTAAAGCGTGGGCATTTTGGCAACCAACCCATGGCAGTGCCAATACCAATATGCAGCAAACCTTCCGTGGAAAATTGGTGGTATTAGCCGATCAAATGACTTACTCAGACGGTGAAACCTTTTCAGCAGGGATTAAAGCCCTAGGTATTGCGCCATTAATAGGTAAACAAACTGCTGGGGCAGGTGTGTGGTTATCGGGGCGTAACAGTGTGACGGATAATGGTATGGCACGCGTGGCAGAATTCCCACAATATGCGATGGATGGCCGCTGGGTGGTTGAAGGCCATGGTGTTGAACCTGATATTGAGGTGAGTAACTTACCCCATGCCACTTATCAAGGTGACGATGCGCAATTAGAAAAAGCCATCAGCTATTTGAAAGAACAGCTAGTGCAAAGTCCTTATCAACCATTAAAAGCGCAACCATTACCTAAAACCGGTAAAGCAGATGATATTCACGCTAATTAATCAGCCGAAACATATGGTTAGATAGCGTCGACTTTATCATTTACAGCCCCATCACAGATGCAATGCCGATCGTTTAAGGGCACTTGACCGATCTTGAAGATGAATGATAATCCCTACCAGTATTCTGGTGGGGATTTTTTATGTTTGAGCAAGAGCTTGAATTAGTTCATGAGTCTGTTGAAGAAAGTGGGTCTTATGGTTCTGTAATGGAGGCTATTGATTCAAAGTGGATCGAACAATCACTCCTTTCAGCTAACAAGGCGAGTATCCGTAATCGCCGTCTGCCTGCGCAGCAGGCAGTCTGGCTAGTGCTTTGGATGGGATTAATACGTAACCAGTCCATCAAAGAAGTCTGTAGCTCTATGGATATAGCACTTCAATCTGGAGATTCCACCTGGTCTCGCGTAGCACCGAGTGTATTGACGGATTGCCGACGACGCTTAGGTGAAGCTCCAAT
>NZ_JAMTCD010000002.1 GCF_025370255.1 Shewanella holmiensis | reverse complement strand
TAGTCAGTTAGTCAGTTAGTCAGATAAGCCAATAAAACTAATTGAAATTTGCCATATCCTATATCGCGCCAAAATGGCTCAATGCTCAATAATTCTTTAGGTGACGCAGAATTTTGATGAAATGAAGCCACTTTTTTAGGTAGTATTTTAATAAAAGCCGCTATCTGGCTATCGAGTAGTAACCTTGCTTTTAACTTTTTATCGTTAAAAGCTAGGCTTTGCAATATCCCAATACAATGTATTAATTGGTTAAAAAACTTAGCATATTCAGCATTTTTTTCTAATTGAAATATCGGAGGGGTCTGTTCACTAGCCTCCCTTATGTTGTTGCTTAAGTGTTCCAAATAACGCTCGAGTTCAAGCCAATGATTTAACGCTATCTTTAGAAGTGGTTTTAAATTTTGAGTTGGCGATGCTATGGCGTCGTTTAATCGATTCGGCCAGTCCGTTTTGAATTGATAAGGCACTTTACCTGATAATAAGTAACCGGCTAATGCCTTGCTTTCCACTGCCAATCTCAATGGTATCAGGTTGGCAATTTGCAATGCCAACTCGATTAAATCTTCAGTTTGGCCTGTAATTAATTCAAGCTCTAATTCATTAATCAATTTTGTTTTTTGCGCTGCAATCACTTCGCCTTTATCTAATGCGATTTCAATCGTGCAACTATTGGACTTCATCAACCAGGTTTCGCGGCTAAAGTTGGTCTCAAAAATACCCTTTAATGTGTTATTTAAGGCATGTAAATCTGTATTGTTTGGCCAAATATGTTGAGGAAATAATAATAGGTTAGGTGTTTTTTCTGCAGTTGTTACATTAAATTCAGGCCTGCTATGAAGCCCAGATCCAACATTGCCAGCCGTTTTAATCGTTTGTTCCTGATGGTTTTTTGAACCCCTAATTCTTAATCCCATATCCCATTGCGCCAATTGAAGCGTGCTGGTATCGAAATAATGATTAAATAGTAAATCACTTTTACAGTAAGTTGAATGGGGGAAGTTATTAAGTGTTTTTACTAGTGAATCATAATCTTGTAAGGCAACAAATAGTTTAAGCTCAGTTTCAGTGTGCATTGACTTCTAGCTCGTCTTGTAATCAAATGTTCATAAATGCGTCATATTTAGTTCATGGTGTCACATTTCTGTAATAATAATCCCTTAGGATTGCGTCGCTCAGATCAATTATACTCTGAGCTGCAAGAGTAAATCGCAGTAGTGAGAAATTGAAACTACACTGTTTCTTTATGTGGACGCTTGAGGTAACATGCGCCCGCTTTTCCAAGTTGGAATTAATTAAATAGGTAACGGCAATGCCAGTAAACTCTATTTTAGGTGTGTTTGCAAAATCACCTTTAAAGCCTTTAGAACAGCATATAGATAAAGTTCATGAATGTGCTGTTCTCCTTGTTCCTTTCTTCGATGCCACTGTGGCAGGCGATTGGGATGAAGCTGTTAAAATTCGCAAACAAATTAGCATGCTAGAAAAAGAAGCTGATTCGTTAAAGCGAGAAATCCGCTTAACTTTGCCTGGTGGTTTGTTTATGCCAGTTGAGCGTACTGACTTGCTTGAGTTATTAACTCAACAAGACAAAATCGCTAACAAGGCAAAAGATATTTCTGGCCGCATGATCGGCCGTCAATTAGTTATTCCTCAACCAGTTCAAGAAGCATTCAATGCTTACCTTAAGCGTTGTCTTGATGCTGTAACTCTAGCAAAACAAGCAATTAATGAGCTTGATGACTTACTCGAAACAGGGTTTCGTGGTCGTGAAGTCGACTTAGTTGCGAAAATGATCAACGAGTTGGATAGTATTGAAGAAGATTCTGATGATCTTCAAATCCAAGTTCGTCGTCAACTGTATGCTGTTGAATCTGAATTGAATCCAGTTGATGTCATGTTCTTATATAAAGTTATCGAGTGGGTGGGTGGTTTAGCAGATCTTGCTGAGCGTGTAGGTTCCCGTCTAGAGCTAATGTTAGCTCGTAACTAATCACAAGGTTATCAAGGAAACGACATGGTTGATGTATTAGTCACCAACGGCCCGATGCTTATCGGTATTGCGGCTGCATTTGGATTTTTGATGGCATGGGGTATTGGCGCAAATGACGTCGCTAATGCTATGGGAACCTCAGTAGGTTCTAACGCCATTACGATTAAACAAGCGATCATCATCGCGATGATATTTGAGTTTTCTGGTGCTTTCTTAGCAGGTGGAGAAGTCACCAGTACAATTCGAAACGGTATTATTGATGCTGCTTACTTTACTGATGTGCCAGAATATTTAGTCTTCGGTATGATTGGTTCGCTACTTGCTGCGGGTATTTGGTTAGTGGTTGCTTCGGCATTAGGCTGGCCTGTATCTACAACTCATTCAATTATTGGTGCAATTATTGGTTTTGCGGCAGTTGGAGTGAGTGTTGATTCTGTTGAGTGGGGCAAGGTAGTTGGTATTGTTGGATCTTGGGTTGTAACGCCAGCTATTTCAGGCTTTATCGCTTATACCATTTTCCAAAGTGTGCAAAAACTGATTTTCAATACAGATGATCCTTTAGGCAATGCTAAACGTTATGTGCCTTTCTATATGGCATTAGCAGGATTTGTTATGTCATTAGTGACCATCACTAAAGGCTTAAAGCACGTTGGATTGCATTTCTCTACACTTGAAGCTTATTTACTTGCAGGTGTCATTGCTTTTGCTGTGGGCGTGTTTGGTAAAGTTGCTATTTCGCGTTTGAAAATGAGCGAGAAAGCAGACCGTCAAACCCAGTTTGGTAACGTAGAAAAAGTGTTCGCAATATTGATGGTAGTTACCGCATGTTGTATGGCTTTCGCACACGGTTCAAATGATGTCGCAAACGCAATTGGTCCTTTAGCTGCTGTCGTATCAGTTGTTGAAAGCGGTGGCGTAATTGGCTCAAAATCTGTGCTTGCATGGTGGATTTTACCACTTGGCGCTGTGGGTATCGTTTTAGGTTTAGCCTTATTCGGTAAGCGCGTAATGCAGACTATCGGTAAAAACATTACTCACTTAACCCCAAGCCGTGGTTTTGCTGCAGAGCTTGCTGCTGCAACAACCGTTGTTATTGCTTCCGGTACGGGCTTACCTATCTCTACTACACAAACATTAGTGGGTGCGGTATTGGGTGTTGGTATGGCACGTGGTATTGCAGCAATTAATATCGGTGTGGTACGTAATATTGTTGTGTCATGGGTCGTGACATTGCCAGCCGGTGCAGGCCTATCAATTATTTTCTTCTATATAATTAAAGAAATTTTTAGTTAAGAACTGAAGTTAATTGTGATTTAAGAAGGAAGTCTTATGACTTCCTTCTTGCATTCATGGGATTAAATAAATAGCATGGCTGCTAGTCGATAGCGTTAGGGAAAAGATTGTGTTGAGAGTCATTCATTTTTTTGCATTAATATTGTTGTCTATGGGCGCACATGCTCAAGCATCGACGCATTATGTTTCAGACGATGTATTCACCTATATTCATGGTGGTCCAGGTACTGAATTTCGTATTATCGGCAGCGTCGAAGCGGGTCAACCAATCACATTCAACGGTAAAACTGAAGGTGATTATTCTCAAATTATTGATAACAAAAACCGTGAAGGTTGGATCCGCAGTGATTTTGTTACCGATAAGCCAAGTTTGAGAACGCGTTTTCCTGAGATGGAAAAAGAGCTAATTCACGTCAATGAGCAACTAAATAGCATTTCATTGAATACAGATAATGCAGCACAAGACCTTGAACTGGCTAATCAAAAAGTCACTGAGTTGCAAGCGGCATTAAAAACTGCGTTAACTGAACGTGACACAGCCAGAGCCAAAGTGAATAATGATAAAGATGAGCAGCAATTTAAAATGTGGCAACAAGGCGGCCTTATTGCTGGTATTGGCGCCTTAATCGGTATTATTTTAGTTTACCTCCCTCGTCCTCAGCGCCGTAAAAATAGTCGCTGGATGTAGTCGCTAGATTGCTTTTTTACCTTATTTTCAAATAAGGAAGCCAACACCTAATGTGTTGGCTTCTTTGCTTTAATATTCAACTAAATCACTGACTTTAAACACATTGCTGTTTATCGTATTTCAGTGTTGTAGACATCTGATATAAACAAGTACACCTTCTGCTACACTTTATGCGATTTTCAGCCTATTTATCGACTATTCGACAGTGTTCTTGATCACATTTTGACTGTATACTCCGCCGCGTCGTACATTGTATACAAAATAAAACATTTCAATGTACATCACACAAATTGGTTTTTACCCTCCTTCAACTGACCATGATGGAAGCGATTATGATGTTCAAAGCGAGTGAAGTACTGGGCGGTCGCTATGACAATGCCACTCTCGACGAGTTATTTAAAGCCGTCACCGATAATTATATTGTTGATGAAGAGCAATATTTAGCGGAGTTAATTACGCTAGTGCCTTCGTCAGATGAAGAAATTCAAAAGGTGACTAGCAGAGCCCATCAATTGGTAAGTAAAGTACGCCAATTTGAAAAGAAAGGCTTGATGGTAGGCATTGATGCTTTTTTGCAGCAGTACAGCTTAGAAACCCAAGAAGGTATTATTTTAATGTGCCTTGCAGAGGCACTCTTACGTATTCCTGATGCCGACACTGCAGATGCTCTTATCGACGATAAATTGTCGGGAGCAAAGTGGGATGCCCATCTGAGCAAAAGCGACTCTGTATTGGTTAACGCCTCTACTTGGGGACTTATGTTAACCGGTAAAATTGTTAAGCTTGACCGTAAAATAGACGGTACCCCAAGCAATTTATTAAATCGTTTAGTCAATAGACTCGGTGAACCTGTTATTCGTCAGGCCATGTTGGCTGCGATGAAGATTATGGGTAAACAATTTGTATTGGGTCGTAATGTCAAAGAAGCCCTTAAAAACAGCGAAGCAAAACGTGAATTGGGCTATACCCACAGCTATGACATGTTGGGTGAAGCGGCGCTAACATCTAAAGATGCGCAAAAGTACTTTACTGACTATAGCAACGCTATTCGCGATTTAGGCGCTCAGCAATATGATGAAGCTGAAGCGCCAAGACCAACGATTTCTATCAAACTGTCTGCACTTCACCCTCGATATGAAGTCGCGAATGAAGATCGCGTATTAACTGAATTGTATGACACTGTAATCAAGCTGATTGTCCAAGCTCGCGAGCTGAACATTGGTATTTCTATCGATGCAGAAGAAGTTGATCGTCTTGAGTTGTCTCTAAAATTATTCAAAAAACTTTATCAATCAGATGCAGCCAAAGGTTGGGGACTGTTAGGTATTGTTGTTCAGGCTTATTCTAAGCGTTGTTTGCCGGCTTTATGTTGGTTCAATCGTCTGGCTAAAGAGCAAGGCGATGAAATCCCATTGCGTCTAGTGAAAGGGGCTTATTGGGACAGCGAATTAAAATGGGCACAGCAAGCCGGTGAAGGCGGGTATCCACTTTATACACGCAAAGCGGGCACTGATGTCTCTTATTTAGCTTGTGCACGTTTTTTGCTGTCTGAAGCCACTCGCGGCAACATTTACCCACAGTTTGCGACTCATAACGCCCAAACGGTTGCCAGTATTGGCGCTATGGCGGGTGATCGCCTATATGAATTCCAGCGCTTACACGGCATGGGCCAAGAACTTTATGACACCATGCTAGCGGAAAGCGGTGCTAAGGCTGTACGTATTTATGCGCCAATCGGAGCCCATAAAGACTTACTGCCGTACTTAGTTCGCCGTTTATTAGAAAATGGTGCTAACACCTCTTTTGTACACAAATTAGTAGACCCGAAAACCCCAATTGAATCATTAGTGGTGCATCCACTCGTGACATTAAAAGGGTATAAGAGCTTTGCCAATCATAAGATTGTTAAGCCAATTGATATTTTCGGTGCAGAACGTAAAAATTCCAAAGGATTAAATATGAACATTATTTCAGAGTCTGAGCCATTTTTTGCGGCATTAGAGAAATATGCTCAAACACAGTGGCAAGCTGGGCCATTAGTTAACGGCAAAACGTTAACCGGTGATGTAGTTGATGTTGTTAGCCCATTTGACACCACGAAACTGGTGGGCAAGGTGGCATTTGCTGATAAACAAGCTATTGAAACGGCCATAGCATCTGCAGACAGTGCGTTTGCTCGTTGGACGCGCACACCGGTTGAAACTCGTGCCAATGCCCTGCAAAAATTAGCGGATTTATTAGAAGAAAACCGTGAAGAATTAATTGCATTGTGTACCCGTGAAGCGGGTAAAAGCATTCAAGATGGCATTGACGAAGTGCGTGAAGCGGTTGATTTCTGTCGCTACTATGCTGTTCAAGCCAAGAAAATGATGGGTAAACCAGAACTGCTTCCTGGCCCAACAGGCGAACTCAATGAGTTGTTTTTACAAGGCCGAGGCATTTTTGTGTGTATTAGCCCTTGGAACTTCCCATTAGCCATCTTCTTAGGGCAAGTCAGTGCCGCTTTAGCTGCAGGTAATACCGTGATAGCTAAACCAGCTGAGCAAACCTGTTTAGTTGGTTACCGTGCGGTTCAGTTAGCACATGAAGCGGGTATTCCTGCTGATGTGCTGCAATTCTTACCGGGTACGGGCGCTGTTGTGGGATCAGCATTAACTGCTGATGAACGTATTGGCGGCGTATGTTTCACCGGTTCTACAGGTACCGCTAAATTAATTAACCGTACATTGGCAAATCGTGACGGTGCAATTATTCCTTTAATTGCTGAAACCGGTGGCCAAAATGCCATGGTAGTTGACTCGACGTCACAACCTGAGCAAGTGGTTAATGATGTTGTTTCTTCTTCGTTTACCAGTGCTGGTCAACGCTGTTCAGCGTTACGGGTATTGTTTTTACAAGAAGATATCGCCGATCGCGTATTAGATGTGATGAAAGGCGCAATGGAGCAATTAACCATTGGCAATCCAAGCTCTGTTAAAACCGATGTTGGACCGGTTATCGATGCAACAGCCAAAGCGAACTTAAATGCGCATATCGATCATATTAAACAAGTGGGTAAATTAATTAATCAACTTGAGTTACCTGCAGGTACTGAAAATGGTCATTTTGTTGCGCCAACTGCGGTTGAAATAGATTCAATTAAAGTGTTAGAAAAAGAACACTTTGGCCCAATATTACACGTTATTCGCTATAAAGCGGCTGACTTAGCTATAGTGATTGACGAAATCAACAGCACGGGTTTTGGATTAACCTTAGGTATTCATAGCCGTAACGAAGGTCATGCGTTAAGTTTGGCGGATAAAGTAAACGTGGGTAACGTTTATATTAACCGTAACCAAATTGGTGCAGTCGTTGGCGTACAACCATTTGGTGGTCAAGGTTTATCTGGTACAGGTCCTAAAGCTGGTGGACCGCACTATTTAACCCGTTTTGTGACCGAAAAAACCCGTACAAATAACATCACTGCGATTGGTGGGAATGCCACGTTACTATCACTTGGTGATGCTGACGAATAAGTATTGGTTATTTAATCCAAGTCAAAAAATGCCCACTTTTTAGTGGGCATTTTTTTCGTTTAAAAAAGATAAATTTGTCGGTTGTTAAGATTGATGATTCGCAGCGGTATCTGCGTTTAGTGAAGGGTTTTAAACACAATCAAGCTACTGATGAAGTTGAGTGTCGCAACCTTGGGTATTTGCAGATAATCGAAGTGAAAGTGAAATAGGCCAAAGGTGATAATTAATCTTGTAGACGTTTAACTGCTGATGGAATGATAATCCCGTTGCGCTTTAAACCACGATTGACGTTTTTACATAATTTGGCCAATTTTTCAATATCACCGAATGTAGGCGTTTCGCCGTGATCAAGTTCAGACTGCCAATAGCGTATTTCACTATCAACAATTTCTAAAAGTTTCTTAGGGCAGCCTTCACACGTTTTGCCTGAGCCGCATACGGCCAATTCAGGATTATCCAATGGGAAAGCTTGTAGCACTTGGGCAATCAGCATTTTCATTGCCGCAGAGCGATCTGGTTTCATCATTTACCTTAAGCATGTTTCAAGCATATTCATGCTAGGGCAGTTGCAAGATAAGATCAAAATATTGCTGCAATATCCAACAAACGTTATGTTTGTGTGGCATCGTTGGTTGTTTTTTGCGACGAGTAATTGTTTTTTGTGTAAAAACACTAATGGAGGTTAAGAAGTCTAGACGTCTAGATTGCAATTTGGGATAAGTTCTCTTATTCTTGGCGCAACTGATTTGGATGTGTAGGATATGAGATGTATATTCATGTTATCGAATATATTCCTGCTTACGTCAACCTGACAATATAAATAAGAAGAGAGACAACTTTGACTAAACCAGCCGCAAGTAACCCCTCGCAAACAGCTTCATTTATCGCGCTGTTGCCTCTATTTGTTTTTCTAACGTTATTTATTGGTGCTGGAGTTTATTTTCAAAGCCAAGGTGTTGATTACGCGTTTTACCAATTACCCAGCGTTATTGCTATTTTACCTGCGATTATTCTGGCGTTATTACTGTCAAAACAAAAACTAAACACCGCAATTGAAACCTTCATTGAAGGGATCGGTCATAGCAATATCATCGCGATGTGTTTAATTTATTTATTAGCCGGTGCCTTTGCATCTGTGGCTAAAGCTACCGGTGGCGTTGATGCTACTGTGGCATTAGGCTTATCACTTATTCCATCAGATTTACTTCTACCTGGCTTTTTTGTTATTGCCGCATTTATTGCCACAGCGATGGGCACATCTATGGGTACCATTGCAGCGGTTGCTCCTGTGGCACTTGGTGTGGCCGACCAAGCTCAGATAGATTATGCCTTAATGGCGGGTGCTGTTATGTCTGGAGCATTATTTGGTGACAACTTATCGATTATTTCTGACACCACCATTGCCGCAACGCGAACCCAGGGCTGTGAGATGAAAGATAAGTTTCGTGAGAACCTTGTGTTTGCTATTCCGGCGTCGCTTATCACTTTGGTTGCGTTTGGTTTAGCGGGTGATGGGCAAGCGGCTATCGCACCACAGCAAATTGAATTTATTAAGGTTATTCCTTATTTAACGATTTTATTTTTGGCCGTTGCTGGGTTGAACGTTTTTGTGGTGTTGACCTTAGGGATTATTCTTGCCGGTGTAACTGGGATGGCTGCTGCTGATTACAATACCATTCAGTTTGGTAATGATATTTACACAGGCTTTACCAATATGCAGGAAATTTTTATTCTGTCGATGTTAGTTGGTGGCTTAGCAGCATTAATGCAACAGCAAGGTGGTTTAACGTTTGTGAACAATCAAGTTGAAAACTTGATCAGCCGCTTCTCTAAATCAAAGGGTGATGCTTCACCTCGTGCAGCAGAGTTAGGCATGGCTGGTATCGTGGCGATAACCAACACCTGTGTGGCCAATAATACAGTGTCGATTGTTGTGACAGGCGAAATTGCCAAGGATCTAGCCCAAAAACATGGTGTAAACCCTAAACGAGCAGCCAGTGTGTTAGATATTTTTGCCTGTATTGTACAAGGTCTTATTCCCCATGGGGCACAAGCACTACTTATTGCATCGGTATTTACCATTAGCCCTATTACTGCGGTATTAAATGCTTGGTATTGTATGATTTTGGCTGTTGTGGCTGTGACTATTGTTATTTTCCGCAAGCGAACGGCTTAGTAGGCAAAGTGCAGCAAGCTACATCTAAAGCCCTAAACCTTGTTTAGGGCTTTTTCTTTTATGCAGATAACGGTAAGCTCATTTAATTGACTTCTTACTCTTAACTCCCTTGATTAAACAGCATACAAATTACGATTTACACTTGGTGATAGTGTTTATGTCATTAGCGGCCGCTGCGATCGCAGGCATTGGCGTGGCTTGCGCATTGTTTGTCGAAGCTAAGGACATGCAACTGAGTGTTTTTAATATCCGGCCAGATATGCTGGGGGATTATATGAACTCAGAACTCGCAGTGGTGTTTAATCTTTCCCTATTGGCCGCTGGAGCTTGTTTTTTTCTTGGTACCCTTGCGATTTACTTTACCTTTTTAGACCCATTAAGTCGCGCTATTGCGGTGGTAGGCTCGTTAGTTGGGTTAAGCATTGCGTTGATGGGGATTTTCCCTATTAACTTTTTAGAATGGCATCGCAAAGTATCAACTGTGTATTTACTGAGTTCATTAGTGTTGCATCTGTTATGTTTTGCTGATTTTTTCAAAGAAAAAAGCACCATGACTTGGGTTGTGTTCGGGCTGTCCATTTTGGCAATTGTGATGTCATTAAATTTGATGTTTATGCTGGACTGGACATTACTTGATTTTCCGCCATGTGAAGACATTGCAAACCATTTTTGCTGGGTATCCTCCAGTATGTGGATACTGACCCAAGCGAATATTTTATGGTGTGTTTGCTTAGGGTTAAGCATGCGCCAACATATCGTTAACCAGCAATCATTATCCCGTCATTTTGCAGCAGCTTAATTCGCGATGACTCGGTATCGATTGTCACATTATTTAGCCCTGTGTGGTGTGGCCTCAAGACGCCAATCAGCAAGATTAATCGAAGCGCAACGGGTACTGATTAACGGCAGAGTGGCTGGTCACAGCGATATTATCTGTGTTGAAGCTCATGCCCAAATGGTTGATGATATTCGACTGGATGGTGTGTTGATTAGTCCTCCAGAAGCTAAAGTCTATTGGTTATACCATAAGCCTGTAGGGGTCGATTGTCGGTTGCTTGTAGCTGATCCAGCGAGCTTATTGCATCTTTTACCCGCTAGCCCTAGAGTCTTTCCTGCAGGCCGATTAGATAAAGATTCACGTGGATTACTGTTGCTAACAAATGATGGCTTTCTTAGCCAACGAATAATGCATCCAGACTTTCATCACACTAAGACCTACCAAGTGGTGGTAGATAAACCCTTTGATGAATGTTTTTTAAATACAATGAGCAGCGGGGTAAGTTATCAGCAAGCTAAGCAGAGCGTGATGACCCGAGCCTGTATTGTAACGCGGTTAACCGAAACTCAATTTGAGATTGTATTAACTCAGGGGCTAAATCGCCAAATACGCAGAATGTGTTTGGCCTTGGGCTACCGTGTTATCGATTTAAAACGCACGGCGATAGGACCGGTAACGTTAGGCGATCTCGCTGAAGCAAAACGGCGACCATTAATGGCCGCCGAATTAACTGATTTAACTACTTTGATGGTTTGAATTAATCTACTTAACCTTAGTAAATTAACTCAATACGGTTAGGTCTGTTGAAGTTTGAAGCAAAAATAACCTTGAAAGTTCAACAAGACCTAAACCAAGTTTCTTCATTTTAGTTACTTAACAATTTCCATTTCTGCTAATAGATTATCAGCATTATCTAAATGCTCCATAACCCACAACATATAACGGCTATCAACTTGAATTGAGCGGTTAGATTGATCGTCATAACCCCAGTCACCAATAATACTTTCGTACACGCCATCAAATAATAAACCGACTAATTCAGCACGGCCATTTAAGGTAGGTGAACCAGAGTTGCCACCTGTGGTATCAAGTGTTGATAAGAAGTTAACTGGCACAGAATCAATAGATTTTACATAGTAATCACCATATTGTTTCTGTTTTATTAGCGCTAATTGCTTAGCGGGTGCATCAAATGGATCAACACCTGTGTCTTTGGCGACTATACCTTCTAAGCGGGTGAATGGCACCGCGACTAACCCATCTTGCGGAGAATAGCCTTTCACATTACCGACAGACACTCGTAAGCTAGAGTTTGCATCAGCGTACACTGGCTTACCTAACTCACGGTTGTAAGCAATGATAGCGTCCATATACTGTGGACGTACTTTCATTAAATCGCCAGCGAGTTGTTTTCTCGCTTTTTCACGCGCCATTCTCTCTTCATATGTACTCACAGCATATTGAATAAATGGGTCATTCGACTTTTTAAAGTCGGCAACTGATTTATCTATCCAAGCCATGCGGGTTTCTTTGTCTGAAAGTGTTGTGTTGGCGTACATGGTATCAAGTGTTTTAATTAGCTTAGCTTGATCAAAATTGTTATCAATGCCGAAAGCTTTATCGAATGCGGCTAGGCGTTGGTCACTAGGTAGTGCTGCATATTTAATAATTAAGTCGGCTAACATTGCTTTATCAACGCTGGCAGCATATCGGCGTTCTATACGCTCCATACCGGAAATAAATTGCGTCATATCACGCTCTTGATAACCAGGTTCACGCTCCATATCCGGCAATGTTTTCTCATTAGCCAGACGATATAAGCTATCAGATGCGTTGATCATTGTGCTATAGCCCATATAGCTCATCAGCAAATCACGCTCTTGACCTTCCTCACCTTTAGCGATTAATTTGTCTAATTGAACTAAGACTTCGCCATACTTAGACTGACGTTTTTTGTCTGCTTTAATCCATTTAGCAAGCTTTTGCTCAAGACTTTTACGATCATCAAGCATGGTTGATTTACCATAAAACTCGATCATTGAAGTGAAGTTTTTAGCGTAATTAGCTAGACCTGCAATGGCACTTTCATATTTAATGCGTTCATCACTGCCTTCTGGCGCAGTATCTTTGATGATTTCAATTAAACGTTCACGTAACACTTTTCCTTCAGGATAAGCCCACTCAAATTGGTTTTCGACTTCGTTTGCCGTGCGGTAACGATTGGTGCGGCCAGGGTAACCAGCAACCATAACAAAATCACCATCACTCACGCCTTTCGCTGAAACTTTAAGAAAGCTTTTTGGCTCGTAAGGGACGTTATCTTCATGGAAATCTGCAGGCTTGCCATCTTTACCTACGTAAGCGCGATAGAAAGAAAAGTCACCGGTGTGACGAGGCCACATCCAGTTGTCAATGTCGCCACCATATTTGCCGACACTGCCTGCTGGGTTATAGGTTAAACGTACATCACGGATCTCAAGTTGTTTAACAAGATAATATTCTAAACCACCGTGGAAACTGTATACCTGACAACGATATCCAGCGTCTTTTTCACACTCAGCCACTAAGGCTTTTTCTTGTTGTTCAATACCAGCATAAAAATCATTACCGACTTTGCCCATTTGGCCACTTGTCACTTTGCTGGTGACATCGGTAACCGCTTCGGTGACATACACTCGAGAGCCTGGGGTTGCTGGTAATTCTTCTTTGTATGTTTTTGCTAAAAAACCGTCTTTGAGAAGGTTTTTCTCTGGGGTAGAGTTGTATTGAATTGACCCGTAAGCGCAATGATGGTTAGTGACCACTAGCCCCTTTGGCGATACAAAAGAGGCAGTACAACCCCCTAAGCTGATTACGGCATTCATTGGGAATTCTGTGAGCTTAGAAATAGATTTAGCATCGATTTCTAAGCCTTTTTCTTTAAGCATATCAGCCATAGCGGGTAACTGATGTGGCTGCCACATTCCTTCATCGGCCTGTGCAGTAAAACTGGCAGCAATTGCAGCCGTTAGTAACCATTTTTTCATTGAGATAAGTCCATTTTTTAAGTCATTATTTGAGGTCGTTTACCCAAATAAATAAATTATCACCTAAAGTAAGATGACATTTTAATATTATTGTTAGGATTGAGTTACGGGCGAGATTTTATGGCGGTATGCACCAATAAAAAAGTCAGGCCGGAGCCTGACTTTAACAAAACTTTTACTGGCTTAACAGTGTTGGAAAAACTCCGTTACAAACAAGATAACTGTGGCAGTTATCCTAACGCTACAGTGAGCTGTGCAATCACGATAATCACACCCATTAATCCAGTGACGATTAACGCGGGTATACCGCCAGCAACCTGATATCCACCTAAGTTTTGCGCACGTTGTTTTAGTGCCATAGCAATAGGTAACAAGATAATCATCACGACTAAAGGAATGGCTGCAAAGCCCAGTACTTTAAAAAAGCCATCTGGGTAAAATAATGCACACAGCAACGGTGGAATAAAAGTAATTAACCAGGTTTGTATTCTACCGACTAAGTTGTTGCTTGCTCTGGTGAGTTCAGCAACATAATCAAATAAACTCATGGTTACCCCTAAGAAAGAGGTTATCAGGGCTAGATTGGCAAAAATATCAATACATTGACTAACAATTTCAGATTCAGCTAATCCTTGAAGCGCTAACACCAATTTAGGTAGTGATCCCTCTAATCCGTGTACCGTTGGACCGCTTAATGTGCCTAAGGTAACAAGTAACCACAATATATAGCAGACTAAAGGGATGGTAGAGCCGATAAGCAACACTTTGCGCAATGAAATCGCATCGCCATCTAAGTATCTAACGATAGTGGCAATACATACATGGAATCCAAATGAGGTAAAGACTACCGGGATCGCAGCAAGCCACAGATGGTTTAATTCGCTGCCCTGAGCGACTTCACTGACGGTATTGGTTAATACTACAGCTAGGTTTACATCAGGTAATAAGAAGGCAACCACTAAGACTAATAACATCACCATTGCACTAAACAAAAGGCGCGATACTTTATCAATCCAAGTGACGCCCACTGCAATGATGCCACCAAATACAAGGGTAAAGAGGATTACCGCGCCTTGGTTGCTTAGATCGACTCCCAAAGGGGCAAGGCGAGTTTCAAGTAAAGATGAGCCACCCATCAAGTACACCATGGTGAGGGCAAATAACAGGCTTAAAAATGATCCACCTTGAATTAACTGCCCCGTTTTACCCAATGTTTTACCGGTAATAGCATGCACATTGTCACCCACTCCAGTACGCAAATTAATTTCTAGCATTAATAGTGCGGTGTAAGCTGAAATGCCCCAAATGACGATAAGAAGCAGAAGTGCAGGTATAATGCCTAATGCTGCGGTTGCCAATGGTAGTGCTAACATACCACCACCGATTGCGGTGCCAGCGACTATTGAAATCGATCCAAGTATTTTAAAATTCACGAACGCGTCCCAAAAATTATTATTCTAATTGCAAACGACAGTAGCAGAATGCCAACAACTCAAGCAAGTGACTTACACCTTTAAAGGGCTTTAGCACTGTTTAGAAACAATTACATAACATTTGTGAGCGATTAATTAAACCTTGTCATTGCAATGGTGCAGCATTACAGTTCGATATATTGATCCCATATTTATATTAGGGTATATTGCCGCCTCGTTTAGGGGAGTAGCTAGCTTCAATTGGTTTTTTACACATCATCAATTCAGGCGTTTATATCAACATAATTGGCCATATCGCCATGGTATAAACAACAAAGATAATACTTTGTTAAGCAAGACCTAGTACGGTAATAGCGACTTTGAGGGTAGGCTATTGCTTGTGCTTGGTTAAACTTTACCCTCAACTTTAGGATATTTCTGTGGAAGCACTTTTCACTTCAACCTTCACGGTAGCTATAGCTGAAATTGGCGATAAAACTCAACTACTTGCATTACTGTTAGCTGCAAGATTTCGCAATAAATCGGCCATCATTCTTGGTATCTTCCTTTCGACATTGATTAATCATTTTGCTGCTGCCTGGCTAGGTCAATTTGCCTTTGGTTGGCTTGACCCTCAATGGGCGAGTTACTTGATCGCCGCATCTTTCTTTGCCATCGCAATTTGGGTGCTTGTGCCAGATAAAATGGATGATGACGATAACCGTTTTTATAAACTCGGCGCTTTTGCTGCAACCTTTATGTTATTTTTTATTGCCGAAATGGGTGATAAAACTCAAATTGCTACTGTGGTGCTTGCGGCTAAATATGATGCGTTATCGATGGTAGTGTTTGGCACTACCTTAGGTATGTTAATTGCTAATGTGCCGGTTGTATTACTTGGACATTTTAGTGCCGATAAGCTGCCGATGAAATTAATTCATCGATTATGTGCAGTATTGTTTGCGCTTTTGGGTATCGCAACCCTCTTTTACTAACAGGTTTAGGGGGGTAGACATTGGGAGACTCATGTCTAACCCCTTAGCTGATGAGGGCATTGGACTAAATCATACTGTTGTAACGTGTGTTCGTTGGTTATTAATTTGTTCGGTAACATCTATCTGAGTTAAGGTTTCAAATTTATTAGCAACGATATCTACGCTATATTCATCCGACAGTTTTTGGGTAAACCCCAGCGGGTTATTAATTACTTGGACGAGCTTTTCAGCCAATATTTCGGTGTTTTTCTCTAATGGCTTATAATCTAATTCGGTATTAGCCTTTTGATTATTTTTCATTTCTGGAAAAAGATTAATTAAACCAGGGAAGTCGTTACCCAGCACCTCTTTAGCGCCAATGGTTGTCGTTGAAACGATAGGGATATTTAATGCCATTGCCTCTAACAGCACATACCCCATAGATTCAAATTCAGAGCATAGCACTAGACATTTTGCCTTTACTAAAATATTCCAAGGGTTAGCTTGGTTACCGAGAAAGTGGATCTTATTACTCAAATCACTTTTACTCGCCATTGAGTGGAGTTTTGCCGTTATTGGGCCATTTTTTTGAGGTTCATCCCCGATAAAGACCAAATCCACTGTTGAGTTGAGTGCTTGATTCTCTAAGTATGAGGCTAACAGTATGTCTTGTTTTTTTTCTGGACCAAAACGTCCAATATGGACAATAAAATGCTTTGGTAAATCAATATCACACGGCTGTTTGGCTTTTTCGACCACAGAGTGCGCATCAAAAGGATTTGGTAGGTATACAGGTGATTGTTTTGTAAAGGGTGTGAGTCGGGTAGCTAATTGATTAGATATCACGAAGTTATTGCGACTATAGTGCTGTTGATGCAATTTAATCCGTTGCTTCACTCTGCCGAAAAAGGATGTTGTTTGAGTTAACTTATATGTTGGATCGCCATGCACAATCGTAACTGTCCCCTTTTTGGGTGCGTAACGATGTGCGGCATTATTGACTAACACCAATAATTCAGAAGGTTTAACTTTATAACTAAGTAACTGCCACTTTTTAATCGCTTTTACTGATGAGAAGGGGAGCCATCTATTGAGATCATCCTCAGTACTCTTACCTAAATTCCATATTTCAATGGTATGTCCACGTGATGCTAATGCTTTAGATAGAAGCAATGTTGATGTTTCTGCTCCGCCATAACAGATATGCCTGATGACAAATATATATTTCATAAAAATACCTGTAAGCGTGATAATTAACGCTTAATATTTCAAAAATGAAGAGATTTTTGATGTTGTTACATGACGGCTCGGAATCAATATTCACTGGAAAGAGCATGCAACACCTTTATTTTAAGCTGAGTAGCTAAGCTGATTACAGGGGATTTTTAGAAGTGTGATCTTGCGCATGTTAAGTGTTAGGTTATTGTTTTTTGTATAATATTTTTGTTGTGTTGATACGCTATTTCTGTAAAAAAAATGTGCGTGTGCCTGTTTTTTGAATAAGGTTTAGCCACACTTGGTTGTTGTTAATCATGATGGGGACAAGCAAATTAACAGGGGGGGGAATAGCAGCAAAATAGACTGGCATAAGATTATGCTTAACAGTCTATGCTACTTTAGATTATTTCTGAATTTTGCAATTCATCGGTGGTTGATCAAAAAGCGTCAAGGTGGCTTCTTGCTGATGGGTCCATAAGGTTGCATTTTGAGCTTGGTATTTGGCGCCGGATGCCGTACGGGTAAGTAAACCTACGGCTGGTTCACTAAGTTGTTGCGCCTTGTTATAACTAAAGACCGCTGCAGGGATTAAGGTATCATTATAAAAATAAACACTTAATTTAAATGCTGCTTCATTGTTACATACATAATACGTTGCACTGGGCACCTCAATGCTTGCTGTTGAAATTTGCAATTCAGTGATACGAGTTTGATAACTTGTAAGGGTGCATTCGGTTTTGTCATCTGCTTTCCAGCAGTCGTTACGGCCTTTAATCCAGCCGCGTTGTTGGGCTTTCAAGGTTTGGGCATCATCACTGCTAAGTTGCTTAATAGCTTGTGAATATAACGGCTGCAACTGTCTATCTAGCGTCGATAACTCATCAGATTGACATATTAATTCTTCAATTGAACCTTGGGCTTTACTGCAGTCATAACTGGGTGAGGACGAGTTTGCTAAAGCTGAGCAGCTTAACCCTAAACTGGCTAAACTCAGTATCCATAAATTTTTCATCCGCTGATTTCCTTCGTTACTTTACGAGATAGTTACTTTACAAGATAACAATCATGACTTAATTGTCAATTTAGTGGCAAATTAACATCTTGTTTTACAAGATAACAATCATAACTTAATTGTCAATTTAGTGGCAAATTAACATCTTGTCATCTTGCAGGTAAAGTCTCTATCACTCAGGATGAATCATATTTAAGCTGTGGTATTAATGTTGTGACCTGTGTTTCCCACTGGCGCAGGAGGAACCGCTGCTTCAATAAGTTGCATTGCCATTTGCCCTTCAACTTTCTGTTGATTTTTAGCCATAACGGCAACCTTGAGGCTGCTGGCTGAATCGATAGAAGTAGGCATATTGCTTGGGGCATTTACTGAAATTGTCATAGAAACCTCGTTTTCATTACACACAAAAATTGTGCTACTTCATTTTATCGGCGGTTTGCCAATATTCTATATGATAATAGTGTATCAATATGCATCTTGCCAAAAGGTTATAGATTGCGCGCAATTAGATTATGATATACTGACTCGAAATTGAGAGAGGATAATTATGTCATCAACCAACCCATTAGCACTTGAAAATCAGGTGTGTTTTTCCTTATATAGCGTGACTAACGCGATGATCCGCGCATATCGTCCCTTGTTGGAAGAGTTATCACTCACGTATCCACAATATTTAGCCATGTTGGTTTTGTGGAAAGAGCCTGGTATCAGCGTTAAAACCTTAGGGGAAAAATTGCATTTAGACTCTGGGACATTAACACCATTACTAAAACGTCTAGAAGTAAAAAAATTAGTGATCCGCGGTCGCAGTGAGCAAGATGAGCGAGTGCGTGTGTTACATCTTACTAAAGAAGGCCAAGCATTACGCCAACAAGCAGAGAAAGTGCCTGAAATGATGCGTTGTAAGGTTGGCGGTGATATTGAGCAATTGCAACAGCTGAAAAGTTTGTGTGATAACGCATTAAAAGTATTAAATTCGGATAAGGCTTCAAGTTGTGAAATGTGAGTATTTTGAAAATGGCCAATGCTTATCTTGTAGAGATATTCAAACGCCGATATCACAGCAATTACAGCATAAGATGATTAAGCTGAAACAGTTTTTTGGTTCGTTACCGGTTGCGCAATGGCTTGATCCGATAGCAAGCCAAGAAAATCATTTTCGCAATAAAGCCAAAATGGTCGTGTTAGGGGCGGCACATCAGCCTATTTTAGGTATTGTCGATCCCCAAGGGCAACCCGTAAGTCTTTGTGATTGTCAGTTATACCCTGATGATATGCAGCAACTACTGCAGCGATTACAGCATTTTGTGCAAACAGCCGGTATTCCGCCTTATCGAGTGGATAAAAGTAAAGGTGAGCTTAAGTTTATCCTGTTAACCAGAAGCTATATTTCCGGTGAGTTTATGCTGCGCTTTGTGCTTCGAAGTGAGCAAGCCATTGCACGAATTCAGCGTGAATTGCCTAAACTCATGGCCGATGTCCCCAAAATCAGTTTGGTTTCTGTCAATCTGCAACCAACTCATATGGCCATTTTAGAGGGTGAGCAAGAGATTTTCTTGACCGAACAAACCCGTCTAGCCGACAAGTTTAATGATGTACCTTTGTATATTCGCCCTAAGAGTTTTTTTCAAACTAACCCTGCGGTAGCACAACAACTTTATCAAACTGCCCGCGAGTGGGTAGGCGCATTTAAGCCGCAACATATTTGGGATTTATTCTGTGGTGTAGGAGGATTTGGTCTTCACTGTGCAAGCCATTCGATTCGTTTAACCGGCATTGAAATTGAAGCTGAAGCTATTGAATGCGCCAAAATGTCAGCGACAGAAATGGGGCTGAACAACATAAGTTTCAGGGCATTAGATTCAACTGACTTTGCTAACGGTGTTGATGTAAATGACAGACCAGAGTTGATCATTGTTAACCCGCCAAGACGCGGAATTGGTGAATCTTTGTGTCGGTCTTTGTCTGAGTTTGCGCCTAATGCCATCCTCTACTCAAGCTGTAATCCTAAAAGTTTGGTAAAAGATTTGGCGATGATATCAGGGTACCGGATCACCAAAGTACAGTTATTTGATATGTTTCCACACACAGATCATTATGAAGTGCTGGTGATGTTAGAAAAAACACCGCTTAGTCATTAAATGTTCATATTAATGTCATAATCTTAAGTTGTTATCTTAATCAAAGGATCTGCATATATGTGGCAAATATTTAGTCGTTTTCTGGCATTGGGCTTAATTAGTTTTGGTGGTCCAGCGGCGCATATTGGCTATTTTAGACAGACATTTGTGCATGAGTTAAATTGGTTAGATGAAAAACAATATGCCAGTATTGTGGCACTAAGCCAGTTTATGCCAGGCCCTGGATCCAGCCAGGTAGGATTTGCTATTGGCTACCATAAAGGTGGTTTAATGGGGGCCTTGGCCGCCTTTTTGGGGTTTACGCTACCGTCTTTTTTGTTGTTGTTTTTATTTGCGGTTTCAACCGCAAGTTGGCTGCAATTAGATTGGGTGGCAGGGGCGATTCATGGCCTTAAATTACTTGCTGTGGTGGTGGTTGCTGACGCAACCTTTGGCATGTTTAAACAATTTTGCCAACGTAAAACAGCCCAATGTCTAATGATGTTGACAGCGGTTTGTATCATATTATTCCCTTCTTTAATGACTCAGATAGCAGTATTAGTGGTCGCGGCTATTATTGGCGGCCTGGTGTTAACTCGCGGTGAAAATATCTCACCAGAAGCGCCTGAGATTAAATTAAATTGGGGATGGTTAGTTCTCTTCATTTTGGGGTTAATCGCGTCATTCATTCTAGCTTCTCAGCCAGATAGCCTAGGGCAAATTTTTGGTCAGTTTTATCAGGTCGGCAGTTTAGTGTTTGGTGGCGGACATGTTGTACTGCCGTTACTGGAAGCCAATGTGGGTGAACTAATCAGTCAAGACCGTTTTTTAACTGGTTATGCATTAGCACAAGCTGTACCTGGGCCAATGTTTACCATGGCCACTTTTTTAGGCGCCGATATTTGGCAAGAATCACCTATTTTAGGAGCACTCATTGCGACAACTGCGATTTTTGTTCCAGGCTTTTTGCTAATGTTAGTCACACTTAATAGCTGGGGGGCGATTAGTCAGCGCCCCATTATCGCTGGTGGCTTGGCGGGGGTAAATGCTGCGGTTGTTGGTTTGCTATTGGCAGCCTTGTACCAACCTGTTTTTATTACTGCGGTTAATTTATCACTTGATATGGCTTTAGCGATATTAGGTTTTGGGTTATTAAAAATATTTAAACCTAATATTGTCTATCTAGTCGTAGGTTTTGCCCTTGCTGGCATCATCACCAGTTTGTTTCAATAAATACATTCCCCATATGAATTCAATCTAATTAGTATTTCAATATCATGGTGTTATCTAGATAAGCTTCATCAACAGCCGCGGAGTTTAATGGCATATAAAAGGTCAAAAAATGTGATGGAAGTTCATATATTACCACTGTTTTAACGCATGCCCCTTTAACGTGTCTATACTCATACTTGAACATATATTGTTCATATATGATTAAGTCATAAAAAGGTCTCAAGTTATGGAATATTTATCACTGCGTAATAAGCTGCTTGCCCTTTCTCTTGTTCCTCTTACTTTGATTTTAAGTGTGGTTCTGGTGTTATTCTATGTGAACGAAAGTGATTCATTAGAAGCAGATATCACTGACTTTAGACAAGAGTTGGTTTTAGAGCGTAAAAAGCAATTAAAAGAAGCGGTTGAAATTGGTGTCGGAGTGGTCAGTTATCAGCGCGCTTTAGGTGAGGCTGGTAATGTGAATCAAGCATTACGTGATTTACGCTTTGGTACAGCAGGTTATTTTTTTATTTACGATACCGATGGCAATAGTGTTTTTCATGCGGTGCAACCTGATATTGAAGGTCAAAATAAAATGGATATGACCGATCCCAACGGCACTAAAATTGTCGTTGGCCTGTTGAATGCTGCCCAGCATGGTGATGGTCATGTGACTTACTTTTACCAAAAACCCAATACCCAAGGGCTAACAGAGAAGTTAGGCTTTGGTGCAATGATCCCTAATACCAATTTGATGTTAGGTTCTGGTGCTTATATTGATGATATTGATGAAGTGACGGCGAGTTTTAAGCAAATTAAAACCGAACAAATGCATCAAAATTTAATGATGTTTATTATTCTGACATCAACTTTAGGCCTACTCACTACGGTAGGGGTCATGTTTACCGCGAAAGCGATGGTGCAACCCATCGAAAATATGGCCAATTCATTGAATGATATTGCCAGCGGTGAAGGTGACTTAACCAAGCGTCTTGATGTAAAAGGCAAAGATGAAATCGCCAAGTTAGGCTTAGCTTTTAATGTGTTTGTTGATAAGCTGCAAAATATCATTAGCGATGTATCTGTAGCCACCAATGATGTTAAACATGCTGCTAAAAATATCAATGAACAAACGGTAACTATATCGGATCAGCTGTATAGCCATAACAGCGAAATTGACCAAATAGTCACCGCAATAACTGAAATGTCTGCAACTGCACATGATGTCGCCCAAAATACTAATCGTGTTGCAGAATCTACCCAAACGGCATCTGGCTATGTCATGCAAGCACAAGAGTGTGTTGATAACTCATTGTCTGAAGTCTCAGAGTTGATGATGCAAATCGACGATGCGGCCACCAATATTCAATCGCTAAGTGAGCAGTCGAAGAAGATTAATTCAGTACTCAGTGTGATTGGCGGTATTGCTGAACAAACCAATTTGTTAGCATTAAATGCTGCCATTGAGGCGGCAAGGGCGGGTGAGCAAGGGCGAGGCTTTGCTGTGGTGGCTGATGAAGTACGTAATTTGGCTAGTCGAACTCAAACCAGTACTGTTGAAATTAATGAGATGCTGACTGAATTACATCGTTCCGTTTCGCAGGCGGTTGACGCCATGGATAAAAGCCAAAAAAGTGGTATTCGCTCGGTAGAGTCCTCTAAAGCGATTTCGGAAAGCTTAGGCGCGGTAACATCTTCGGTTACCAATATTAATGACATGAGTACTCAAATCGCGACCGCAGCAACCGAGCAGAGCTCGGTTACCGAAGAAATCAATCGCAACATTACCTCAGTGCAAGAAATCGTTAATCAGTTACTCGACTCAAGCCGTCAGGCTGCTGATATGAGTAATAGCGTCGCTAATTCAGGTAATCATCTGAGTAAGTTGGTCGACCAGTTTAAGATTTAAGCTGTGAAATGAACCTGAACCGCTTTTTAGCGGTTCATTTTTTTGACAAATACCACCACGAATAATGCGATAGTAAAACTGCCGGTAAAGGCCTCAATTGCGGCAACGGCTTTAGAGTAGCCGATGGGGATGAAATCACCATAACCTAAGGTGGTAAAAGTTACCACGGAATAGTAAATGCAATTGAGTAGCAGATTAATGTTCTGTTCAAAGTTATTTGAAAAGTTGAATTGATGAATTTGATTGCTGTAGCTGAGTCCTGTGAAAAAGTAGCACAGAGCGCAAAAGAAAATCAGCACCATTGAAAAACCTATGACCCTTAAAGGGGCTTCTCCGTATCCACAGAAAAGATCAATAGACTTAGAAATAATCCGAGTGGATGACCATTTCGGCATTTGGTGGCGTCGCATAATCAGCTCTTTACGCATAAAGTGCCCCGCCATAGCAAACAAGCCCTCGCGATCAGCGGCTTTGCGTAAATCACGATAAATTTCTTCAGACTGCTCATAATAGTCTAAGGCTATTTCAACCTCCCCAAGCTTGTCGGCTTCTCTTGCCATGCGTTCTTGTTTGATTTGTTTGCCGGTATAAATATTTTCAATTTTGGTGCCTTTCCACTTTACGCCTAATAAATTGGTATTGGTCAAGTTAGCGCAATGTACATTGGCATCTCGCAAGTCAGCCTTCATTAAACTGGCATGCTCGAGATTCAAATTAAACATATGTGCGCCTTGCAGATTGGCACGATAAAGCTCAGCGTGGGTCATATCAAACCCGGTTTTAGAGTGATGTTTAACTAAATCGATGCCACTTAAGTTAGCGCGCTTTAAGCTTATGCCACGAAGCATTCCACCAGTACGAGCGAATGCTTCAAGCCTGACTTTATCGTCAGGCTTATTCTTAATGATGCGGGGGTCATGCCAGTAACAAAGTCCTGATGGCTCAGCAACTTCATGGCAAGAAAACCCTTCATCTTCATGGTAACAACAAGTGGGTTTCTCTTGGTTCATTATTACAGTATAGCCAGCGATTTTGGTCTTGATGTAGGTGAGTGAAATTTATTCCAGCATAGATTGTTAATTATGCCTATTTCGGTCTAGGTTTAGTGTCAAGCTTGGGGTAAAATACGCCGTTATACCTTTTGTTAACCGCTATTTTAAAGTTGAAAATTCATGTTTGAAGTTAATCCGGTAAAATTCAAGATTAAGGAGCTGGCCGAGCGCACAGAGCTTCTTAGGGGGTACCTTTGACTACGCTGCGAAAAGCGAGCGTTTAGAAGAGGTTAGCCGAGAGTTAGAAAGTTCTGAAGTGTGGAACGAACCTGAACGCGCCCAAGCCTTAGGCAAAGAGCGTTCAGCATTAGAAGCTGTGGTTAAGACCATTGATGATATGGACAGCGGCCTTGAAGATGTAGAAGGTTTATTGGAATTAGCCATTGAAGAAGATGACGAAGAAACCTTCAACGATGCCAGCGATGAAATCGCCAGCTTAGAGGCGCGTCTTGCTGATTTAGAATTCCGTCGCATGTTTTCGGGCAAAAATGATGCAGCAAGCTGTTATCTTGATATTCAATCAGGCTCAGGCGGAACCGAAGCACAGGATTGGGCCAATATGGTCTTGCGCATGTATTTGCGTTGGGGTGAAGCCCATGATTTTAGCCCTGAATTAATTGAGGTCACCGCAGGTGATGTTGCAGGCATTAAAGGCGCAACGATTAAATTTACCGGTGAGTATGCTTTTGGATGGATGAGAACTGAAACGGGTGTGCATCGTTTAGTGCGTAAATCGCCATTCGATTCTTCAGGTAAACGCCACACGTCATTTTGCTCAGTGTTTGTATATCCTGAAATCGAAGATGACATTGAAATTGAAATTAATCCTTCAGATTTACGCATTGACACCTACCGCGCATCTGGTGCCGGTGGTCAGCACGTAAACAAAACGGATTCTGCGGTACGTATTACCCATCTTCCAACCAATACTGTGGTGCAGTGTCAGAATGACCGCTCACAGCATAAAAACCGTGACTCGGCATTCAAGCAGTTGAAAGCCAAGCTATACGAGTTGGAAATGTATAAACAAAATGCTGATAAGCAAGCCGCTGAAGACGCCAAGTCGGATATCGGTTGGGGCAGTCAAATTCGTTCATACGTTTTAGATGACTCGCGCATTAAAGATTTACGAACAGGGGTTGAGAATCGTAATACTCAATCTGTGTTGGATGGCGATTTAGATAGATTTATCGAAGCCAGCCTAAAATCAGGACTTTAATCGAATTAACATTCGCGCGAGGGCTTGCCCTCGCAAGTACACACGAGAATATACCATGACTGAACAAGTACAAGATGAAAACAAACTGATTGCAGAGCGTCGTGCTAAATTAGAGCATATCCGCACTAACTGTCCAGCTAACGCGCACCCAAACACATGGGAACGCAGCCATAAAGCCGCAGAGTTACAAGCTAAATATGGTGAGAACACCAAGGAAGAGTTAGAAGCATTAGGTTTTCAAACCAGTATTGCTGGCCGTATCATGGCTAAACGTGGTCCTTTCTTAGTGATCCAAGACGTATCTGGCCGTATTCAAGCTTATGCAGAAAAGTCTGTTCAAGGTGATTTAAAAGAACGTTATCAAGGCCTAGATATCGGTGACATTATTGGTGTTAAAGGTCAGTTGCATTTATCTGGCAAGGGCGACCTTTATGTCAATATGGAAGAGTACCAATTGCTGACCAAAGCATTGCGTCCTTTACCAGAGAAATTCCACGGCTTAACAGACCAAGAAATGCGTTATCGTCAGCGTTATGTTGACTTAATCGTTAACGAAGACTCGCGCAATGCATTTGTAATGCGTTCTAAAGTGGTTTCTGCTATTCGTAACTTCATGATCAAAAAAGAATTCATGGAAGTTGAAACCCCAATGATGCATGTTATTCCTGGCGGTGCTTCAGCACGTCCATTTATTACTCATCACAATGCATTAGACATGGCCATGTACTTACGTATTGCGCCAGAACTGTATCTAAAGCGCCTAGTTGTAGGTGGTTTCGAGCGTGTGTTCGAAATTAACCGTAACTTCCGTAACGAAGGTTTATCACCACGCCATAACCCAGAATTCACTATGATGGAATTCTATATGGCTTACGCTGATTACAAAGATTTAATGGATCTTACCGAAGAAATGCTTGGCTCAATTGCCCAGGATTTATTAGGCAGTACTAGCATGCCTTACGGAGAAGAAACCGTTGAGTTTGGTGGTAAGTATGCTCGTTTAAGCATGTTAGAAGCCATTCAGCTGCACAACCCTGATAATGCAACCATTCAAGCAATGACTTACGAGCAAGTTAAAGACGTTGAGTTCATGCGTGATTTAGCTAAGAGCTTAGGCATCAAGTTAGAGAAATTCTGGACTTGTGGTCAACTTTTAGAAGAAATCTTTGGTGAGACAGCTGAGCCTAAGTTGATGCAACCTACTTTCATTACTGGCTACCCTGCGGATATTTCTCCGTTAGCGCGTCGTAATGATGACAATGATTTTATCACCGACCGTTTTGAGTTTTTCATCGGTGGTCGTGAAGTGGCCAACGGTTTCAGCGAGTTAAATGACGCTGAAGATCAAGACAACCGCTTTAAAGCACAGGTTGATGCAAAAGATGCCGGTGATGACGAAGCTATGTTCTATGATGCTGATTACATTACGGCGCTTGAGCACGGTTTACCGCCAACAGCGGGTCAGGGTATTGGTATTGATCGCTTAGTGATGTTATTCACTAACACTCATACCATTCGTGACGTGATCTTGTTCCCAGCGATGCGCCCACAAGCATAATTGTTGGTTAAGCCTTTGGCTTAACGATTTGCATTAAAAACCAGCCTCTTCGAAAGAATGGCTGGTTTTTAATGGCTTGAATTCGAACAAGACTAGGTCTTTGCTGGCGGCGTATTTTTCGAGATAAAGACGAATTAACCGCGACGAGTGGAGTGCAGCTTAGTCATCTAAGCAAAACTCACTCAACAAGGCTTTTGTCTTGCATAAATGGTCAACAATTCACTGCAAAAAACAAACCTTAAACATCAGACCCTAAGCTTAATCATATTCAATTAAGTGAGTGTTAATCTGAAACAGGGATTTCTATGCATAAAAAAACGGCCATAATAGGCCGTTTTTATTTACAAGCGACTTAACACTATTGAGGCATTAGGCCATTGTTGATGGCAATAACATCATCTTCATTCAATGTACCGGCAGCTTGTTTTAGTGCCACAATTGAATTGATATAACCATATCGTGCATCTGATAATTTACGCTTTGAATCGTACAAGTCACGAGTACGGTTTAATACGTCAACGATAGTACGGGTACCTACTTCAAAACCTGCTTGAGTCGCTTTTAAAGCACTTTCTGAAGACACCACAGATTGCTCATAAGCTCTGATAGAACTGATAGAAGCCGATACGTTATTGAAGTTATTACGCACATCTTTTACAACACCACGATGAGTTTGTTCAAGTTTTTCACTTGCTTCGACATATTGGAATTGCGCTTGTTTTACTTGCGAAGACACTTTAAAGCCTTCAAAGATTGGCACGCGTAAAGTGATACCAATGTTACTGTTATCAAAGTCTTCTGTTGGGCTTTGGTCAAAACCTTTGGTGTAACCTGCATCTAAACTTAATGAAGGCATATGGCCAGCGTTATAAAGTTTGATCGTTTCACTTGCGATATCTTTACCAATGCGTTGAGCTAATAACGCTAGATTGCTCGTTTCTGCCATTTTTAACCAGTCGGTTGATTTTTCTGGAGCAGGAGCGCCAGCAGAAAAGCGGTTAGTGTCTAAAATGTTTAGCGATTTATGATCGATGCCGGTAATTTCACGCAGCGCTTCATAGCTGTTCGCAAGATTATTTTCAGCTAAAATTTCTTGTGCAGACGCTAGGTCATATTGTGCTTGTGCTTCGTGTACGTCAGTAATGGCGGTTAAACCGACAGCGAAACGTTGTTTTGTTTGTTCAAGTTGGCGCTCAATTGCTGCTTTTTCAGCACCTTGGAATTCAAAGGTGTCTTTAGCCGTTAATACATCAAAATAAGCTTTAGTGACACGAGTAATTAGCGTTTGTAATGACGTTGCATAAGCGGCATCCGCTTGAGATGCTGCCATTTCTGCTAGGTCTAAACCAACCCAAGCACTGTGATCGTAAATTAACTGGCTTAACTTCACTCCACCAGTAAAGCCTTCAGGCTTAATAGTCTCTTGACCATCATACTTGTTCCATGCTTTAGCGTAACCCACGGTTGCACTAATGGTTGGTAATAATGGAGCACGATTTTCTTCAATCCTTTCGTATAAGGCATCACGTTGTGCTTGAGCTTGTAATACGACTGGATCGCTTGTCAGCGCTTGTTGGTATATTTGCATTAAATCGTCAGCTTGTACTGTCGGTGCAATCACTGCAAACGATAACGCTGCGTATAAAGAACCCATTTTGAATTTCATTTTCTGCCCTTCTAGACAATGCTTATGTATTTGGTTATAGAAATAACAAACTTTTTTAAGGTTTTAGTTTGTGGCTAGTTTGATAAAAGCGCTCAATGAAGAGAAACTACCTACATAAAAGCGACTAGCACTATGCTGGATTGCTAGTGTAAAACACCTTTTTACCAAGCATAAATAATTTAGTTGTTAACTATCTAGTTAATAGTATAAACATTTACTAACTCTATAGTCAGATGTTACATCACTTACTCTATTGCAACATTGTCAGTTCAAAAGTGATTCCGCTTCTGAGCGATGTTGTCTTATAGTTGTCAGAGTAAGGGGTTACTCATTAGAAGTAAAATTTTACTTGTTAGAATATTGAATATTAAAAACTTCTCATAGTAAGTCAACTTTGAAGTGTAACAGATTTTATTTCACGCTAGAGTTAGCGCTATAACGATATGCTATTACCATTTATGTAAGTTGCACTTTTCACTTGGCATTTAGCCGACATAACGCCGGAATACCCATGAAAGATAATAAAACGACAGAAGGTTTTACCGCTGATGATGATTTTGAATTATTGTCAAAACGTGTTCTTTATAAAGGTTTTTTTCGATTAGATGAGTATCGCTTCAAACATCGATTGTTTGCCGGTGGCTGGAGTGGAGAAATCACCCGTGAAGTATTTGAACGCGGCCATGCCGTCGTGGTGTTGCCCTATGATCCTATTTTGGACAAGGTCGTATTAATTGAACAATTGCGCGTACCAGCATTAGCAACGACTAAATCAATCTGGCTTCTTGAGCTTGTGGCAGGTATGATCGAGCCCGGCGAGAGCCCAGAGCAAGTAGCAAGTCGGGAGCTCTTTGAAGAGGCTGGCCTTATCGCCAGTCATATTGACTATATCAATAGTTATTTAGTGAGCCCCGGTGGCACCAGTGAGCGATTTTATTTATATCTTGGTCGGGTTGATGCCAGCCAAGCTAAAGGTTTACATGGCTTAGATAGTGAAGATGAAGACATTAAAGTGCATGTTGTTAGCCGTGCTCAAGCCTATGAATGGGTACAGTCGGGACGAATTGATAACGCATCAACGGTACTTGGGATCCAATGGTTGATGTTGAATTATCAGCAATATCAGTCAGAAAACTAAAATATTTTATGTTGTTGATAACAAACAGAGAGCGCGGTTAATCAGGTGACTAGGTTAAATCAGCTAGAAAAAAATAAATACCAACCTAACGTAAGCGCTTTTTTAGCCTTATGTGGGCGTAACTATGCGCTGATTTTAAAGTGGTTACCGGATGAATCTGAGCATGACAGCCTATGGACCATTGAAGGTGAGTTCGGATCTTTAGCGGTTACATTGCTGGAAAATACCAAATATACCCAGTTAATTGAAATATCACGCAGGCTACCCCATAGCTTATTTGTATCATCGCCTAAAGTTGTGGTTCGGGTTTATCATGATGCCCAATTAGCAGAAGTGTTAACTAGCCAACAGATTTTTAGTTTTAAACCAGTATATGATTATCCCAATATACATATGCATCAGGCAGACGAGAAATTTCAGGTGAATGCATTTTTGGAAGAGTTATTAAAAATTGGATGCCACAGTATTGTGCCGTCGTAATAACTTGAAATAATAGATTTTGGGAATAGTAAGTGCTGAAGTCAGCTGTTAATTACACTTTTGAAGACAACCAATCGGTGCGATTGATCCAAATTACGGATCCGCACCTTTTTGCTGATCCTGAATCTCAACTTCTGGGTGTGAATACTGCAAAGAGTCTGCAAGCGGTACTTGATACCTTCGTAAACTCTCCAGAACAAGCCGATTTACTGATTGCTTCTGGTGATATCAGCCAGGATTATTCTGCCACGTCTTACCATAATTTCGTTAGCCAAATTGCCAGTGTGAATTTGCCTTGTCATTACCTGCCAGGTAATCATGATGACCCGCGTATGATGGCGTTACATATGCAGGGTAAAGATGTGTTTGGGCAACAACGCATTCTCGCTGGTAACTGGCAAATTTTGATGTTGGACTCTACCGTTCGTGGTAAACCAGGTGGTTTCATGGACGAGCAGCAGTTTCTTTTGATTGATGCAGCTATTAACGCTGAGCCTGATAAACATGTGTTATTGGTGATGCACCATAATCCGATATTAATGCAATGTGGTTGGCTAGATCAGCATTGCATGGCAAATGGCTCAGAGTTTGTTGAACGTGTCAGTCAGTATCCACAAGTAAAAGGTTTATTGTGGGGACATGTGCATCAGCAGGTTAACCAACAGCATGCTGGGCCGCATGGTGATGTGGCGTTAATGGCTACACCTTCCACATGTATTCAATTCAAGCCTTTATCAGATCATTTTGCTTTAGATGGTGTTCAACCCGGTTATCGTTTGCTGGAGTTGCTGTGCGATGGTAGCATTCGTTCTGAAGTTTACCGTGTTGCAGGTGATCATTTTACCCCAGACAATGAAGCCAGCGGCTACTAACTTCTCTCGAAACACTTACTTAAAAAGCTTGTGAAAACGCGTTAAGATTCTTAACCGTAGCGTGAGGATATATGCTGCTTTATATACATGGATTTAATAGCTCTAATCAATCAGATAAAGCGGTACAAACGGCGCAGTACATCCAGCAACATTATCCCAATTTAACGTTTCATCAGCCCCAAGTACCAACATCAATCCATGATGCAATGGCATTATTAACCGCATTAACCGAACGCGCCGTTGCCGAGGGTGAGCCTGTAAGATTTATTGGCTCGTCATTAGGCGGTTATTTTGCAAGTTTTTTAGCCGAAAAATACGGTGGCAAAGCTGTTTTAGTGAATCCTGCAGTAAAACCGTATGATTTATTTGAAGAGTTTTTGGGCGACCAATATAATCCCTACACTGGTGAACATTATCAGGTCGTAGATGAAGATCGTATTGCTGTGGCTGAATATGACACAAATGTCATTCGCCATCCCGATAGATTCTTGGTTTTGTTGCAAACTGGTGACGAAGTGTTAGATTATCGTCAGGCTTTGCACAAGTATCATTGCTGTGAATTACATCTCGAACCTAATGGCGACCACAGTTTTGTGGGATACGAGCAACAGCTTGATAAAATTTGTCGATTTCTTCAGCTGCCTTAACAATCAAAATTAAGCCCTTGCTTAATGAATAACAAAATGTGTGGAATATGACTAACCAATATACTTCAGATGCAATTGAGGTCCTCAATGGACTCGACCCGGTAAAACGCCGTCCGGGCATGTATACCGATACCACTCGCCCCAATCATCTAGGTCAAGAAGTTATTGATAACAGTGTCGATGAAGCACTGGCTGGTCATGCATCAAAAATTGAAGTGGTTTTACACGCCGACAACTCCCTTGAAGTGACTGATGACGGTCGTGGTATGCCTGTGGATATTCACCCAGAAGAGGGGATTCCTGGGGTCGAACTTATTCTGACCAAACTGCACGCAGGTGGTAAGTTTTCTAATAAAAATTATCAGTTCTCCGGTGGTTTACACGGGGTGGGCATTTCAGTGGTTAACGCGCTGTCAAAACGTGTGCAAATTACCGTTCGTCGCGATGCTCAAGTGTACGAAATGGCTTTCGAAAATGGTTTCAAAGTTGAAGAGCTAACGGTTACAGGCACCTGTGGTCGTCGCAATACTGGTACTAGCGTGCATTTCTGGCCGGATAGCAGTTATTTCGATTCAGCTAACTTCTCTACTTCAAAGCTAATCTACATTTTGCGAGCCAAAGCCGTATTATGCCCAGGGCTAAGAATTAAGTTCACCAATAAGCAAAACGGTGAAGTGCATGAATGGTTTTACGAAAGTGGCTTAACCGATTACTTAAAAGAAGCCGTAAAGGATTCACCTTTATTACCTGAAGAGCCTTTTGTCGGGAGCTTTAAAGGTGAACTTGAAGCCGCAGAGTGGGCGATTACTTGGCTACCAGAAGGTGGTGAAAGTCTTAACGAAAGTTACGTTAACCTTATTCCCACGCCATTAGGTGGCACGCATGTTAACGGCTTTAGACAAGGCCTGTTAGAGTCGATGCGTGAATTTTGTGAATTTCGCAACTTAGTGCCCCGTGGCATTAAATTATCACCAGAAGACATTTGGGATAAAGCGGCGTTTATTGTTTCAATTAAAATGCAAGATCCTCAGTTTGCAGGGCAAACAAAAGAAAAACTGTCTAGTCGTCAAAGTTCTGCGTTTGTGTCAGGCATTGTGCGTGATGCCTTTTCGTTATGGTTAAATTCAAATACAGAGTTAGCAGAGCAGTTAGCCGAGCTTTGTATCAGTAATGCACAGCGACGTCTAAAAGCGGCTAAAAAAGTGGCACGTAAAAAGGTCACATCAGGTCCCGCTTTACCCGGTAAATTGACTGATTGTTCAGGCCAGGATCCGATGCGTGGAGAGCTGTTTTTAGTGGAAGGAGACTCTGCGGGAGGCAGCGCCAAACAGGCGCGAGATCGTGAGTTTCAAGCTATTATGCCGCTACGTGGTAAAATTCTGAATACATGGGAAGTTGACTCTGCTCAGGTGTTGGCTTCGCAGGAAGTTCATGATATTTCAGTTGCCATAGGTTGTGACCCAGACAGTGCCAACATCGATGAGTTACGTTATGGTAAAATTTGTATTTTAGCGGATGCTGACTCGGATGGTTTACATATTGCCACGCTACTTTGTGCTTTATTTTTAAAGCATTACCGCGTATTAGTTGAAAAAGGCCATGTGTATATTGCAATGCCACCGTTATTTCGTATCGATTTAGGCAAAGAGGTTTTTTATGCCCTTGATGAAGCAGAAAAAACCGGCATTTTAGATCGTATTAAGGCAGAAAATAAAAAGGGTAAAGTTCAGGTCACGCGCTTTAAAGGTCTAGGTGAAATGAACCCATTGCAATTGCGTGAAACGACCATGGATCCTAATACCCGTCGTTTGGTGCAATTGACCATTGATGATGATGATGGCACCGACGCATTGATGGATATGTTACTTGCTAAAAAACGTTCGCCAGATAGAAAGAGTTGGTTAGAAACGAAAGGGGATTTAGCGCAAATTTAAACACAAGCTTCTAGTGACATCGTGTTTATTGAAAGCGTTATTCCAGCAGTTTTTTACCGCCAATAATAAGAATTAGAGGCAAAAGAATAATTAGATGTTGTATATCAAATCGAAGTCATTCGAGTATGGTTGGGAATGGATCGTTAAAGCCTGTGTATTGCTTGGGCTGAGCACGGTTATTGTCGGTTATGCTCATGCAACTCAATCGGTCATGATTACCGTCACTAAAGGATTTGGCTTGTCTTTATACGCCTCTGATTTAGGTGATATTAAGCAAATGGCCTTAGGTGATAATGGTACGTTATTTGTGGGGTCACAAAAAAACGGTACGATTTACGCTTTAGTGGATAACGATCAAGATGGTCAGGTGGATAAGCGATATGTGGTGGCTAAAGGGTTGGAAAACCCAGATGCGCTTGCTTTCTATAAAGGTGATTTGTACGTCAGTGAAGAAGACCGCATCATCAAATACGAAGAGATTGAAGAGCGTTTACGCCGGCCATCTCGTGCGAAAGAAGTGTATAACAACTTACCTGATTTAGAAAAACGTTATACCCGAGCAATGCGCTTTGGGCCCGATGGGCGTTTATATATCGCTTTAGGCATGCCTTGTAACGTATGCGAGGCACCTGCTCCTTATGGCAGTATTTTAGCGATTAACGTGCAAACTGGGGCGAGCGAGCAAGTTGCATTAGGCGTTCGCAGTGTCACAGGTTTTGATTGGGAACCGGGGACAAATCAAATGTGGTTTGCCGATCTTGGGCGCAACTGGATGGGTGATAATTTACCTGCCGATGAAATTAATCGCATTGATGTAAAAGGTGCGCATTTTGGGTTTCCTTATATTCATGCTGCTGATGTCAAAGAGCCTGCTTACGACAAACCCACTAATTTAAAAATTACTCCGCCAGTTTTCGAATTACCCGCCCATGTTGCACCAACAGGGGTGCATTTTTATCATGGTAAGCAATTTCCTGAGCGTTACCAACAGCAGTTGTTTTTAGCTGAAAATGGTTCATGGAATCGCTCAAGCAAAGTGGGTTATCAAATTGTGATGTTAACCCTAGATCACAGCCAACCTAAAACCACTATCTCAGATCGGGAAACCGTTGTGAGCTTTTTAGACGGAGAGTTTCCCGTCGCTCGACCATTTGATTTGCTAACCGCACCAGATGGCGCAATTTATATTTCAGATGACTTAAAAGGCAACGTGTACCGTTTGTTCTATAAAGCCGCTGATCAAACACAGGAAAGCACCGATGAGTGATGCGATTGAATTAAGCTTAGATGGCGTAGAGCAAATGCCACTGCGCCGATTCACCGAAGAGGCTTATTTAAACTATTCGATGTACGTGATTATGGATCGTGCATTACCGCATATTGGTGACGGCTTAAAGCCTGTTCAGCGACGCATTATTTATGCAATGAGCGAACTTGGGCTATCCGCCCAATCAAAGCCTAAAAAGTCAGCCCGTACAGTTGGTGACGTATTAGGTAAGTATCACCCTCACGGTGACAGCGCATGTTACGAAGCGATGGTATTAATGGCTCAGCCTTTCTCGTATCGTTATCCGTTGGTAGATGGTCAGGGTAACTGGGGAGCGCCAGACGATCCTAAATCATTTGCGGCAATGCGTTATACCGAAGCAAAACTGTCTAAATTCTCTGAAGTACTATTGTCTGAATTAGGCCAGGGTACAGTAGAGTGGGGCGTTAACTTTGACGGTACCTTAAAAGAACCTAAAACATTACCTGCACGATTACCGCACATTTTATTAAACGGTATTACGGGGATTGCTGTTGGCATGGCTACCGATATTCCGCCGCATAACGTGCGTGAGTTAGTATCAGCCTGTGTTGAGTTATTGGATAATCCTAAAACTGACCTTGCGCGCTTAATGGAGTTGGTACCAGGCCCTGATTACCCAACAGAAGCCGAAATCATTACCCCAAGTACTGACATCGAAAAAATATATCAAACCGGTCGCGGTTCTATCAAAATGCGTGCGGTTTATCATGTCGATAACCACGAAATCATCATTACCTCGCTGCCTCATCAGGCAGGTAGTGGCAAAATTTTAGAACAAATCGCGGCTCAAATGCAGGCCAAAAAACTGCCCATGGTCAGCGATTTACGTGATGAGTCTGATCACGAGAACCCAGTTAGATTAGTTGTTGTACCGCGCTCTAATCGGGTTGATTGCGATCAATTGATGGCGCACTTATTTGCGACAACCGATTTAGAAAAAAGCTTTCGCATCAACTTAAACGTGTTAGGACTAGATGGACGTCCGCAAGTCAAAGGCTTGCTGCCCATGTTAACCGAATGGTTAGAGTATCGGGTATCAACCGTGACTCGCCGTTTACAATACCGTTTAGATAAGGTGTTAGCGCGATTACACATTTTAGAAGCGTTAATGATTGCGTTTTTGAATATAGACGAAGTGATTGAAATCATTCGCTTCCATGATGAGCCTAAAGCGGAATTAATGGCTCGCTTTAACTTAAGTGATAAACAAGCAGAATCAATTTTAGAGTTAAAATTACGTCATCTTGCCAAGCTAGAAGAGTTTAAAATTACCGCTGAACAAAATGAATTGATGGCTGAGCGTGACAAACTGGAATTGATTTTAAGTTCAGATCGTCGTTTAAAAACCCTGGTTAAAAAAGAGCTTATTCAAGATGGTGAAACCTTTGGCGACAACCGTCGCTCACCGATTATTGAGCGTAAAGAATCTAAAGCATTAACCGAGCAAGAGTTAACCCCAACGGAAGCGGTGACTGTTGTGTTGTCAGAAAAGGGTTGGGTGCGCTGCGCTAAAGGCCATGATGTTGATGCACAAGGATTAAACTATAAAGCGGGTGACAGTTACCTATGCAGTGCCATGGGGAAAAGTAATCAAGCCGCCGTATTTGTGGACTCATCCGGTCGAGCCTTTGCCACCGACAGCCACACACTACCATCAGCCAGAAGTCAGGGCGAACCCATCACCACCCGCTTTAATATGGCACCTGGTGCGGTAATGCAACACGTTATCATGGGTGAAGATGAACAGTGCTATTTATTAGCCAGTGATGCGGGTTATGGGTTTATTGGAGCCTATGCAGACATGGTTAGCCGTAATAAAGCAGGTAAAGCATTATTATCTTTACCTGCTAACGCACAGGTCATGACGCCAAAATTGATCAGTAAAGACAAAGATCAATCATTACTGGCGATCACCAGTGAAGGCCGTATGTTGATGTTCAGTTTAGATGCTTTACCACAATTATCTAAAGGTAAAGGGAACAAGATTATCGGTATTCCAAGTGAACGTGCCAAAAATCGTGAAGAGCTATTACTGCATTTAAATGTTGTGCCTAATGGTGCTGCAGTGACGCTTTGGGCTGGTAAGCGCAAGCTAACACTTAAGGCCAGCGATTTAGAGCATTATCGTGGTGAACGCGGGCGTAGAGGGGCTAAATTGCCAAGAGGCTTGCAGCGCGTTGATAGTGTCGATATTGAAACAGTAGAACTGGCTATTGATGATACCGCTTCAGAGCCACAGAACAGTGAAGAATAGCTTATTGTCATAAACTTTATTCTCTGATAAACCATAAAAGCTCACGTGAACACGTGGGCTTTTTTATTGATAAGCATTTTATCAATCAGTTGATAACCTCATATTGACATAATAAACGCTTATCAAGCAGAGGTTTACTGCAAAACTTGGCATAGCTCACTGGCAACAGAGCCTTGCTATTGGCGGCTCAAGTGGATCTAGGCGTTGTAAATCTGTATAGGGTTCTAGTTTTATTGTCAGTTAATAAATATGAGCAATGCTGATGTCGCTGTTTATTTGATTAAATCGTCAATTGCATCGACAAAAAAGTTACCAGAATTAAGCGGATTTTTTGCTCGTAAACTGTGCAATGAAAATATGTTAACTTACAGGGGTAAAGTTATTCAGCCGAGGGAGGTTCTGCGAGTATTGCGATGAGCGCTTAAACACTCTGCGCAAGAATATCAAGGATAAAATGTTAACGTTATGCCACTTCGTAAAAGTTTGGCTCGAACTCTAATTGAGTTTGGATAATTTGATTTGCCATTCTGGCACATTTTCCACATTGATCTGCCACGCCTAGACGTTTTTTAACATCAGCCAATGAGCAATCGCCTTGGCTAACTGCCTCTTTAATTTGCTTATCTGTAATTGCATGACAAAGACAAACGTACATATTAGCCTCTACATCTAGTGAAATAAGTTATAAACAACATAGCGTTCTTCAATGAATCTAATTCTAAATGAAAACAGTTATCATTGGCAATAACTTTTGAGTAAAAATGATACATTTATCACTTTTAGTCAGGTTTACTCATTATGATGTATTTATAACAGATTGATAATTAATAACCTTTTTCAAAATCAACGCGAAAATTTAATGGTTGATCATTACACCATAAAGCGTAATTTTGACTAAAAACATCAATAATTTGCTGCGGAAAGCTTGGGGCGGCGACATGTGGTGTGATGATGGCGTTTGCCGCTAGCCAGATGGGATGATTGCTGGGTAAGGGTTCTTGGTTGAAAACATCTAAAATCGCCTGCTGATCAGGCTTTAGTACTAATTGTGCGGCCAATGCATCGAGGTCGAGCACATTGCCTCGTCCTAAATTAAACAATACAGCATCAGATTTTAGTCGGGCTAAACTGTGACGGTTGAGAATATTTTTGGTTGCAGGCGTATCCGGTAACACGCTGGCAATGACGTCAGCTTCAGGCAAATGCAGCAATAAATTATCAATCTTATCGACAAGGTCGAAACCTGATATGGCTTGCCCTTGTCGGTTAATCCCTATAACCGTCATGCCAAAGTGTTTTGCAGTCGTCGCGATATGTTGTGCTATAGAGCCTGTGCCTAGTAATAACAGTTGTTTACCTTGAAGGGTTTTATAATGACCAGGTTGCCACTGTCTTTGTTGTTGCAGTTGATGGTAATGCTGATGCTGCCTATTGTGCGCCAGTAAATACCCAAACAGATATTCACTCATTAATGGGCCAAATATGCCGCGCACATTGGTTAATTGATAATCTTGTCTAAGCTTTGGTGACATCAGCTTATCCACCCCTGCAAAGGTTGATTGCAACCAACGTAACTGCCTAGCGTGGTTCAGTAAAGGTGTGGCAAGAGATGGTTCAGCAAACCAAATATTCGCTTCGGTTATACTATTAGGGGAGTCGCCTAAGATGACTAAATCCGTTAAATTGCGTTTTATTAATAAATCACGATAAACCTCGTTTTCTCGTGTTAGCAATAGTAACTTATTAACCATAACAATGACCCAGTAGTGTGATATCAAGGAGTTGATAGCGCAATAGTAGATATGAGGTGTATTTGAATCAAATTATTTCGATGTTAAATCAGCTGGCAAGCTTTATGTTGCCATGGGTAAGTGAAGTGAGCACCGCCATTGTGGCTTGTGTGATAGTGATGTTTGCTGTTGATATCAATCGTATTGTTAGACGATTATTAACAGGTCAGGGTTTTATTTTACGCACATTGGTGTTTGTGATGATTAATGCATTTGGTTATGGATTAGCCATTGTGGCATTAAGTCCAATACTGGCAAAACAACTTAAATTAATGCCTGGTTATTGGATGCTATTAATTGTATTGGGCAGTTTTATGCTGTTAGGCTTTTGGGCGCAGAAAAACCGTCAGGTTTAGTCTATATTTGCATCAGTAATCATAACCCAGCAAGGTTTAGAATTAGGATAAGCATAAAAAAACCGAGCATTAATGCTCGGTTTTGTTCATCTGATCCAAATCGCATCGAAGATGATAATTAGTCTTCTAATTGACCACAAAAACGATAGCCTTCACCGTGGATAGTCGCGATGATTTCCGGCGTGTCCGCTAGGCTTTCAAAGTGCTTACGAATACGACGAATAGTCACGTCAACCGTACGGTCGTGTGGCTTAAGCTCACGGCCAGTCATTTTCATTAACAGGTCGGCACGAGTTAAAATTTTGCCTGGGTTTTCAACAAAGTGAAGCATCGCGCGGAATTCGCTGCGAGGAAGCTTGTAAGACTCACCTTGTGGGTTAACTAAAGAACGGCTGTTGATTTCTAAGCTCCAACCGTTGAAACGATAGTGCTCAACTGAACCCTTTTCTTCGTTGTCAGTGCCAGCACTGTTCACGCGAGTTAACAAGTTGCGTGCACGAATAGTTAATTCTCTAGGGTTAAATGGTTTAGTGATGTAATCATCTGCGCCAATTTCTAAACCTAAAATTTTATCAACTTCATTATCACGACCGGTTAAGAAGATTAAGCCGATATTGTTGATTTCACGAAGTTCGCGAGCCAATAACAAACCATTTTTACCTGGTAGGTTAATGTCCATCACCACTAAGTTAATTTTGTTTTCTTGCATTGCTTTGTGCATTTCAGCGCCGTCATTTGCTTCAGTGACAACATAGCCTTCAGCTTCAAAAATGCTACGTAAGGTGTTACGAGTTACAGCTTCATCTTCAACAATTAAAATATGTGGGTTTTGCATAATAAGTTACCTAAAATAAAAATGATAAAATTCGTTATCTAGCATCTAGGCTAGCGTTGTCCGTCTGCGCTTCTGCACACGTAAAAATCTCTATTATTGGGTGTTTAACTATGTCTACCCTGAACTTAAACACTCTCTCATTTGATATCCGAATGAGTTTTACACAAGCCGTTAAAAACGTCTTTGTCAAAAAAGGGTAATACCGCTGCTATACACTGTGAACTTAAAATACGTTAAAAGTTCCTGTAGATGTTAACTAAACCTCTGTATTTACTCACAGGCCTTTAAAAGTAGAACATTTATTGTGCAGTGGTAAAACTTTAGCTCAATAAATCATAAATAGAAACGTTACAAAATATCGCTGAAGTAGGCTTTTTGTGACGATTTATGAGCTACTGATGGCTATTGTACCCTTTTTCTGTATTTGTTAACAAATGAATTGTTAATAAAATTATTAACAAAGGTTTAGTTAAAGTCGTATATTTAATTTATTTAATTGATTTATATAGTCTTTGTGTCTTTTCTGTATTGTGACTAACGTCACAAATCTTTCGTTATTTAAACCTATCTGCTACACTGTTTTCGGCTTATTTGGTGAGATTTATTATGGAAAATGTTATCGACATGCTGTGGCAGGATTATCAAAAAACTGAATTTTTACTTACTCAGCCTTTATCCAATGATTTTTCTTTTGCAATTGTTACAGCACATAATCCCCTAGGTAGCGTGTTAACCCCAAGCCAAAACCGTTTGAGAGACAGGGCGCTTCAATCAAAGATTCTCGAATACCGAAGTCCGTATCGCTGCTTGATTGGTGCGGCTCCTGATTTGTCGCATATGGAAAAAAGCTGGGCTATATTTATAGATAAAGATCAAGCGCTTGAGCTGGGTAGAGAGTTTGGGCAGCATGCTATTTATTATGTAAATCAAGGCTTACTGTCACTAATCGCTTGCTTTGAGCCTCACCGAGATGAAGTACCTATGGGATTGTTTCATCAGCGTTTGAAATTAGTCAGTGATTTACCTGAGTTGTAGTAAATTCCGCTCTCGCACATTTGTTAATTTTTTTATGAGACAATAAAATTAACAAATAGTATTGATTTTCTAATACCTATGACTGATTTACACATTATGCTCATCCCATCCACACCAATACCGCTGTAATTTGTCATTTTTTATCTGTCCCATCATCAAGCGATTGTTTCATTGTGTGGAACATAAAATAGTGCATTTATTTTTTAACGCTTCAAGTTGATATTTTGTCCATTGACTTAGCCATAGGTTTATTGCTATTTTGCACATCCCTCCTTAATGGAGGCACAGAAGAGGAGCGTTAACTAGGTAGTAAGCTTGAGGAAGACCAATTCCGATGACCGCTTACGAGGGAGATTAACGCCGAGATAAATCAAATTTGGTTATTTTATTTATCGGTCGATTGGGTTGAATCCTAACGATTGTCACCTGTTTTTTTGGTGGAGAGCTTCTGGTGGTGATTGCTGTTTCCCTTCTTTAAGGGTGCGTTATCTTTGCACCAGGCTCTTCGAACGAAGTTTAGTTCGGAGCGTATTTCATGTCGTCAAATCAATTAGTTGTAGCCAAGTTTGGTGGAACCTCTGTTGCAGATTACTCTGCAATGAGTCGTTGCGCGGATATCGTTTTATCTAATCCTAATACCCGCGTTGTTGTCGTTAGTGCATCAAGTGGTGTGACGAATTTGCTGGTAGAACTCACCAGCGCCAACGTAAATGACGAACGTCGTTTAAGTTTATTAAAGCAAGTCGCGCAAATTCAATATCGTATTATTGACGAGCTGGGCCGCCCGCAAGATATTGCCGCACAAATTGATAAATTACTTAGCCGGATGTCAGTGTTAAGCGAATCATTGGTACTCGATCGCAGCAAAGCCCTAATGGATGAGTTGCTTTCAATGGGCGAGCAGTGCTCATCAGTGTTATTTGCCGCGGTTATCCGTGAAAAGGGGTCTGCATCAAGTGCGTTTGATGTGCGTCAGGTATTACGTACTGATAGCCATTTTGGCCGAGCTGAGCCGCAAATTGAACAAATTGCCAACTTGTCCGGTGATTTTTTACAGCCCTTATTAGCCAATCAAGTGATAGTGACTCAAGGCTTTATTGGTGCTGACGAACAGGGGCGTACAACCACATTAGGCCGTGGTGGCAGTGATTACTCTGCAGCACTATTAGCAGAAGCGTTATCAGCCCATGCTGTTGAAATTTGGACTGACGTTGCAGGTATTTATACTACTGACCCTCGTTTAGCCCCCAATGCGCGCCCAATTGCAGAAATCAGTTTTAACGAAGCCGCTGAAATGGCCACTTTTGGTGCCAAAGTCTTGCATCCTGCCACTATCTTACCTGCCGTTCGTCAGAAAATTCAGGTGTTTGTCGGCTCAAGTAAAGACCCTGAAGCCGGTGGAACTTGGATCCGCCATCAAGTCGAAGATACGCCTGTTTATCGCGCGGTTGCATTACGTCGTGATCAAACCTTATTAAATCTTCACAGTTTACAAATGCTCCATGCTCAGGGCTTTTTAGCTGAAACCTTTGCCACATTAGCACGTCATAAAATCTCGGTCGATTTGATCACGACCTCAGAGGTAAACGTCTCACTTACTTTAGACAAAACAGGTTCAGATTCCAGTGGTCAGGGATTGTTAAGTGAATCTTTATTGCAAGAATTGTCACAACATTGCCGTGTTCGCGTTGAAGATAAGCTAGCCTTAGTGGCGATTATTGGTAATAAAATCGCCTCAACAGCGGGCATTTGCAGTCGAGTGTTTCAGGTATTAGAAAAGCACAATGTGCGAATGATTTGCCAAGGTGCCAGCCCACATAACTTATGTGTGCTAGTGGATGAAGCAGAAGCTGCGCAAGTGGTGTTAGCATTACATCAAAACCTGTTTGAGTAATGGGTGACGGAGTCATTAATGACCAAAGCAATAACTAGCGCTCTGAATGTCGGTGAACTTGCCGCAGGCCAAGTACTCAGCGTGCCTTTATTTACTTTTAAAGGCACAGATAACCGTGCTCCGACAGTGTATGTACAGGCCAATGTGCATGGCGCTGAAGTGCAAGGTAATGCCGTGATTTACCAGCTGATGACCCTGTTAGAAAACTGTCATGTATTAGGGGATATCGTATTTGCCCCTTTGGCGAACCCGCTAGGTATTAACCAAAAAAGTGGTGAGTTTACCTTAGGTCGATTTGACCCCATTACAGGGGTTAACTGGAATCGTGAATATTTAGATCATAAAATCGACATAGCAGCCTGGTATAAACAGCATCAAGATTTACCTAATGACGAGCTGATTAAATCGTTTAAAGCGACGCTAACAGAGGCTTGTCATACCAAGCTACAACAGCCTTGGGGCATCACCACAGGTCACCGTTTAGCGGTGAATTTACAATCTTTGGCTCACAGTGCTGATATTGTTTTAGATCTGCACACTGGGCCAAAATCCTGTAAACATTTGTACTGCCCAGAATACGACATGGACTCAGCTAAGTTTTTCTCCATACCTTACAGTTTGATCATACCTAACAGTTTTGGCGGCGCCATGGACGAGGCGGCTTTTTGTCCCTGGTGGCAACTCACTGAATATGCGGCCAGTCAAGGCCGTCATTTCGATGTGCCTGTGGCAGCTTTTACTCTTGAACTTGCTAGTCAAGAGAGGATTGATATGGCTGATGCGCTGGTCGATGCTAAAGGTATTATGGCGTATTTAAGCCATCGCGGTGTTATTCAAGAAGCTGTTCAACCTGCTAAAATGCCGCGTTATGCATGTTACTTAAAGGATTATAAAAAATTTCATGCACCGCAATCTGGCATGGTCGAGTATTGCGCTAAAGTGGGCGAGCCATTATTGGCTGGCAATACGTTGGTGAATATATTACGTTTAGATTTATATGGTTCAGACAAGGCGTGTACGTCGCTGAGTTTAGATAAAGACTGCGTGCCTATTTTGCACTTCGCCTCGGCGTCAGTGCATCAAGGGACAGAGTTGTATAAAGTGATGACTAATGTGTTTGAATTCCCATGTTAGTGATGCAATTGAACCTGAGGGTTAAAGCTGTATAAAATTCTATTGTATAGAAGGTATTGAATCTGCACTCGAGCGCTCACTATTTTCAAATAAAAAGCTCTGCAAAATTGCAGAGCTTTTTATTTATGGTAAGTGATACAAACCCGTTAACCTAATTGGGGCATGTCGCTGTGCCAATATCAACCCATACCGCCGCAACGCCTGGTACATCACCTTTAGTCCAGTAACTCGCCTTCCACACACGACCGTTATAGCTGGTGGTTTGACCGCCGTTATACACCACACCCGCATCCCAACCGAGATCAACTTGGCTGAGTAGCTGCCATTGATCAGCGGTGCGAGATGGCGTATTGCCCTGCGTCCAGTACTTCGCTTTCCATACCAACTGACTGTGGCTCACAGTATCACCCGTGTTGTACACCACACTGGCTTGCCAAGCAGGATAGTTACCTGCATTAGGATCGGTTGCATCACAACCACCACCGATTACTTTTGGCGTCACGGTGAGATTCGTCGATGCGCTCGCATCCAAGGCACCATCGGAAACCAGCACACTCAAACCATAGCTGGTCGCTTCGGTGACATTAGGCCCAGTGACCACTAAGGTGGCACTATTTTGTCCGGTTGCCGACACGCCAGCGGGCACAGTCCAAGCGTAAGTTAAGGCATCACCGTCGGCATCAGAGGCACTCGCCACTATGCTAACAGTTTTACCCGCTTCCACTGTTGCAGTGGCAGCTACACTCACCACGGGAGCTTGGTTCGGAGTATCCGCCTTATTGGTCACTGTCACTGAATCTGTGGCAGATAGCCCTTCTGGATCAGTCACTTTAAGGCTAAAACCATAAGCAACATCAGTTTGCGTTGCAGCCAATTGAATCGCCGCATTCGCCATATCGGCGTTCGCAATGGCAATGGTTGGGCCAGACACTTGCGTCCAAAGATACGTCAGCGCCTCATTTTCAGGATCGCGCGATCCGCTACCATTGAGCACCACATCGGCGGGACCTGTGACATTCACATCCGCGCCCGCATTGGCAATTGGCGCTTTATTCACCGGTGGCGTAGTTCCTTCGCCATGGCCTAAACCTTCGTGCATCGCATTAAGAATATCGCCGTTATCGGCATCAATTTCCCATGCAAATAAACCACCTAGCTGATTGGCAAGCACATATTGGCCCTTAGCTTTAACGGAACGAGCATCATCGAAGGTAATTAAGTCACCTGTTGCAGCGTTAAAAACAGCAGGCGCTTCGGCAACGTCATCGTATAGATAGGTCCAACCATTCCCCATATATTCGTTTACTATCTGCCGGTAATCGACTACACCATTTTCCCAAGTCCCTTTAACAGGCCCTGTAGCCGTTCCTGTAAATGGATTTCCATCTGTATAGCCATTTACACCTGTCCAGCCGCGGCCATACATGGCTGCACCAACTACAATTTTCCCTGGAGTAACACCCTGACCTAAAAGGGTTTTGATCCCTTTATCAACACTGAAACGTGTATTAGGATCCCAACTAGAAGGGTAAAGATTCGTTTGATTGGCAAGACCTGTGTAAGTAAACGCTCCGCTAAAGTCGTAGCTCATCAGGAAGATGTAATCCATGTATTGCTGAGCAGCCTGATAATCCACCTTTTGCATTTTTTTGTCATCAATACCAATTGCAGACGTTAGCTCATAGGTACGGCCAGTCTCAGCACTTAGCTCATCCAGCATTGCACGTAACTCACGCATCAGGGTCACATAGGTTTCACCGTCATTGGCATTACCTAAGTTTGGATTCGCACCGCCACCACCTGGATATTCCCAATCAATGTCGACACCATCAAAGAACTTCCACGTTTGCAGGAATTCCTTCACCGATGCGACAAAGGTATCGCGCTTAGTTTTATCGCCAAAGTAGAAGAAGGGATCAGATAACGTCCAGCCACCAACCGAAGGCAAAATCTTTAGATCGGGGTGGGCTTGCTTGAGCGCCATCAATTGGCCGAAGTTACCTTTGTAGGGATCGGAGTAGTCACTCACGCCCGCCTGTGGCATTTGGACCGCCGCCCAAGGATCGTGGATAGCGACTTTAAAATCTTCACGGCCACTACAGGCACGTTGCAGCGCTTGGAAACTGCCGTCGATTTCTTTCAAACTATCGTTAATGCCATCACCACCACAAATAGGGGTAAAGCCATATAAAATATGAGTTAAGTTCTGTGCTGGGATCTTATCGACTGGGAACTTACGGCCGTACACACCCCATTCTACAAAGTAACTGCCGACCACTTTGCCCGACTTGTTAGCGTATGGACGATTGTTTTCTTTAAGCGGAGTATTGAGTGGCACTAAATGGCTGCCATCGGTATCAGCCACGAGGATTTCTTTGGCATCGCTCGCCGTACAACCATCGCTGTTACATAGCTGCACTTGCATTTGATAGCGTCCACCTTGTTGTACCTTGAAGCTTGCAGAACCAGACGCAGTTGATGGACCTTCCCATACTGCATTACCATCAAGCAGTACTTTCGCCACTGTGCCTATATCGCCACTCCAAAGGTTCCAGTTAACGGATACATCGGCAGCATCCTTGATTTTCACTAGTTGGTTGTACGCTGTTGCGGCTTGATCAACTTCAATGATGGCAAATTTAGTTTCACCCCAACCAATGGTGGGTTTACCTGGTGCGGCGGCCATCGCTTGAGCTGATAACGAAGATGAAATAATCAACGCTAATGTTGATATACGTGTATTAAACATGAGACTTCCCTATTGAATTAATTAAACCAATAAGGCAAAAACGCGAACAGGACAGCTGTTATTTCTAAAACTCATGCGTAAAAAATGCATGAAGAAGGATCCCTGTGGTGTCCCCGCTATCATAGGTAAAAACGACCCTTAGACCGGAGGCTTTGCGTCCCAATCTTTCAATTGGTTTGCCTTTCTCAACCAAATGACAGCGTTGTCACTGGTTTATTAGAATAAGCTTAAATTTTACGAAAATGCAATAAAATAATACTATTAGGATAAATATTTTTAACGCGATGGTTTTTTGACAGATATTCACATTAGATAACCTTGTTTGTTTTTGTTTAAGTAATTGTAATTTGGTTTTTAATTTGTATTTTAAAAATTTAGTGTCAAAAAATACTTAAAGGTTAAAAAATTAATTATTAGGATTTTGGAGTAGTCTTTTGGGTAGGGTTCTTCAGCCTAAATCTCTTGAGGTTAGTCTTCGTAGCCGTTCAACTTTATTGATAAATTGACAAATACCGCAGTCATCGTATTCACCATTGGCGGTGGCAAGGCTTTGATTATTTCGAAGACGTTAATGAGATCATCGATTGCTAAATAAAAAACCCGCACTTAGCGGGCATTTTAGATTTGAAAGAGGTTATACAAATTGTCTGATGGCGATAGCGATAATCAGCAAAGGGCACACATACTTCACGTACCTTGGCCAAATGCGCCAGAAGACTCCTGTGGTATCGATACCATCTTGTTCACTAATCGCTTTAAGTAATAGTGTTTGGCGCCAAATCCAACCTAAATAAATTGCAATGCCGAGGGCTACTAGCGGCTGGGCGATTTGTGTGGTCAGCATGATAGTGAAGCTAAATAGCGTCTCAAAAAATACCGCCAGCAATAGGGATAATGAGGTCAGCAATAGGCCGATGATCAAGGTGGCGCGTTGACGGCTGAGTCCGAATTTCTGCATCACATAGCTAGTTGGGACTTCGGCGATTGACATGGCAGAAGTCAGGCCAGCGATGATCAGCAGAATAAAGAAAACCACACTGATGATAAGATTGGCCGTGTCGCCTAAGGTCGAGAATAAGGCGGGTAAAACAGTAAACACCAATGCATCAGAATCGAGCAACTTACCCTCGGCGTTAAAAATCTCCACGCCATTATGTTGGGCCACATACATGGCGGGAATAATCAAAAAAGCGGCGAGAAAGGCAATGCCGCTGTCGGTAAAGGCAACCCAGACGGTCAGCTTGGCGATATTCTCTTTCTGGCTTAAATAGCTGCCATAAACCATCATGGCACCCGTGCCTATGGTGAGAGAGAAGAAGGTTTGTCCGAGCGCACTGATCAAAGTATCTGGCGCCAGTGCCTTGGCAAAATTAGGTATTAATAGTGCGCTAATGCCTTCGCTTGCGCCATTAAGGGTGAAGATATAGGCCACGCCTGCGATAAGCATGATCAACAATAACGGCATTAAGCGTTTCGACCATTTTTCTATGCCTTCTTGCACGCCTTGCAGCAATACCAGAAACACTATCACACTAAAGATTAGTGTGAACACGAGATTGCGCGACAGCGAGAAATCCACTAACCAAGCGGCGGTATCGTTCGAGCCCAAAGCCTTGGCAATGGGCGCGATGGCGTTGCTGACAAACCAGCCTGAAAGAATACCGTAGAAGCTATAGATTAATCCCGCTGTGACAATGGAAATCAAACCTATGGCCTTACCTAAACTACGGGTGAGCCCATTGAAGCCCAGTTTGCCCAAGGCATCAGCGGGGTTGGTTTGTCCGTGGCGACCTATCATGAGTTCGGCCATCAGCATGGGAATACCTAGGATAAAAATGAGCACGAGGTAAACCAGTAAAAAGGCGCCGCCACCATGGGTAGCTGCTTGAGTGGGGAATGCCCAAATGTTGCTGACGCCGACGGCGCTACCGGCTGCCGCCATGATAAAACCTAAGCGTGAGCTGAAATGATTAGTCGAGCTTGCATTGGCAGATTGCATTGTACCTCCAGTAAAAAGAGGGCTTATCTTAGACGGATAAATAAGAAATTCAACGCAATTTAAGTGCGTTGAATTAGTGTCGCTTGGCAATTTTTATTCTTAATATACAAATATGTTGGTGTTATATTTCTCTTGAGGGTTTTATACAAGACTATATTGCTGATAGCTTCAGCTAGCGACCTTGCATTAGTGAATAATAGCGATGATAAAAATGCCATAAATTGTGTTCTTACGGTCAAAAAAATACCGCACGGCAGATGTTTCGTAGCTATTTTGACGTTATGACTTTACCTAAGCTGCTACTGGAACTTGATAAGTCTGAGATGTCGCAGCACCCTGTGTCTGACGCGGTATCTTTTACAGAGCTTATGGTTGAATGTTGATATGGCTTAAGGGAATGGCGGTGTGGTCTTTGACCTTTTTCAACACAAAGCTGGAATGCACACCCGCGATATGCACATTTGTCGTCAGTTTATCTAACAGGAAAGTGCGAAAGTGCGCCATATCTTGTACTAGCACTTTAAGTTGGTAGTCGGCTTCTGAACCTGTGAGCAGCGCGCATTCTTGGACTTCTTCGTAGGACAGTACATTATTTTCAAATTGATTGAGGATCGCCGGCGTGTGTTTTTCCATCCGCACATGGATATAAGCGGTCAAATGTAGGTTGAACTTATCCGCCGACAGACGCGTCGTATAATCGGCAATATAACCGGCCTCTTCTAGGCCTTTAACACGGCGCGAGCAAGGGGAAGGCGACAAGCCGACCCTATTAGCCAGTTCGAGGTTAGATAACCTGCCGTGGGTTTGCAGTAAACGCAAAATGGTTAAGTCGAGTTGATCAAGTTTGTATGGGTGAGTATCTATCATCGAAAGCTTATAGTTAACGGGGTCTCCCCCTAGTTTGCCAGCCTTAGCCAAGTTTGCCAAAAATCTTGAGCAAATGAGTTTTTAAACGTTGGGTGAACGATGATTATCGGCGATTGTGGGTGACATTCGCAGTGTCTGGATCTCCCACCATTTTGTAATGGAGCTTTGGACTCCTGATGTATATAAAACGGCATAAAAAGCGGTTTAACGGTCGTTGGAAGTTTACCAAAAAGTAAGTTGAGGCGGCTTCAATAAATTTCAAACACACCTCAAACTCACTTCATATCAATTAGCTTTTTAATATCTCTAGCGGCATCCGCAGCATATCATCACCCGTACCCGCAATAACCCAAATAATGCCGATTAACGCACTAACGGTTAGCAAATACCAAATAGCTGAAAAGATCTGTCCATAACGGTCTAGCGGTAACAAATGACTTTGATGACGACCGCGCCATTCAAAAACAATCTCTACACTACCAATTAATAATAAGAAACCTAACAAGGCTAAGCCTAAGCTGTAACTGATAAATACCCCAATAGCGGCTCCGGCAACACAGGCGATTAACCCTGTGACGCTATTCATCGAAAAGCTGATGCTTTTTAAAATATGGCCACCATCTAATGGCAGAATAGGCAACAGATTAAACAGGTTGAGTAACGCGTTAAAGGCGGCTACGCCGGCAAAAAAAACATTGCCGGTGATCCAGTAAGCTACCAAGCAAGCGATAGACAAAAACAAACCAAAAGTTGGCCCCATGATGGAGATAACCACATCTTGCCAGCGGGTGTTAATTCGCTCATCGCTTAAGGCTAAACCGCCCATAAAGGGGATTAAATAGATACCTTTGGTTTTCATGCCAAAGTGCTTCATAGCTCTAATGTGGCCATATTCATGAAATACTAAACAGGCAATTAAGGCGAGGGCGAATTCAATAGAGAATAGCCATGAATAAGCGGCAACACTGGCTCCGGCTAACAAGGCTTTCACCACCTTAGCGCTTTTTAATAGTTTAAAACCTAATGAGGCTAAGCCCACTATGCTGATTTTGTTGGCTTTGGGTGTTGGGATTTCAGGTACTTGTTGTTCAATATCTTTAGTGGTGCGCTGTCCTTGACTAACCTGTTCTTCATCAATTAATACACAATATTGAAGATTAAATGGCTGCCATTTAACGTCGACTTCAAGACGGACGGGAATTTTTTTTAGGTGAGTTTCAACTAGGGTGTCAGTTTGGAGCGGTTGTGATAAAGCCTCATCTGAAGGGGGCGACGATGGCTGTAAGGTTAACTCAAATTGATGAATATTAAATACTTGGTTATCTGGTGAGGCTGATTTTTGCGATACCAGTTGATTGTCCCAGAATAACTGTTGCCAACCTGCCATTGAGCCTTCTAAACGTAACCGTTTACCCAAACACTCAATATTTAATAACTCCATGCACACTCTCAAGTTCACTCACTAAAATTAGCCCTATTTTGCCAGAGGGTTAGCAATAGCTCAATCAATCTAGCTGATCTATTATCGCAAAACCTTGTTCGAAGCTGGTAAACATCAGCTTACTGCTGCAGCAATGCCCCTGTAATTGAGCAAATTGTTGTACTACAGGGATAAACTGGCTGACGGTTAACTTACCAGAGGGGGTAAGACTGTGCTGATTTGCTTGCTGACAAAATGAATAGCTTTGGCCGCTACTGTCAATCAGTAGGTCTTCGGTCACCAGATGGATCGCATCAGTGATAAGAAAGTCTTGCCACGCTTGAGGGGTGTTTATGTAGATGAGCTCATCGTGCAAATGCAGTTGCACGATGGCTGGCCAGTGGACATTATCCATGGCTGTGAACACACTTAGCAGGATAATACGTGTTCATAACGTTAGTGGCTTCCTGATTTACTTGCTGTAGTCATAACTGATTTCAGCATTAATGTTTTTTACAACACAAGGGCCGTGCTCACGTTGAGTACGGTTTTGGGCATTACCAATATGCACCTCAACGTTGGCGAATATATTTCGGCCTGCTTTAATAAAATATTTATCGTAATAATCTTCGACTTCATTTTTAATTTGTTCGAATTCAATTTCTTCTTTCAAACGTTCAGCGGCAATCTGATTTTTTTGATCAAGCATCATTTTCACTTGCTCAATCATCCCTGCATCATTTTGCCATTCTGTCTTGGGGGGTAGTTTTCTTAATCTTGATTCGATATCAAGCCCAGCGACAACTAATTGCTTAATACTTTCATCTAATGCTTTTAAGCTTTGCTTTAGTTCTTGTTGTTGCATACCACAAAATAATTCGGTTTTTGTTCCCGCCGTTGCACCAAAGGCAATAGCATGAATACCTTTAGCAGCGGTTGCTTTACCGCCGACTAAGTCACCCCGTTTACCCGTTGCATCACTGACGGTAATAGTGCTGCCAGATTCTGAGTGGCTATGTAATAACTGTTTAGTGACTAGGATTTCACCCTGGGCTTTTAACTCAGAATATTGCACAAACTGAGCACAAATTTGTCCCTGAGCTGAAATTTTGGTGCTTAACTCATGGTCTTTAATTAATCGGCCAATGACACCTTTACTGACAATAACGTCGCCCTCAGCTTCAAGGGTGGCGGAGTCGACAAAGCCCATTACGGTAATATCACCGCTGGACTTCACTTCCATGCCTTCGTGCACATCACCCGTGATTAAAATACTGCCTTTAAAATCGACATGACCGTATTTTACATCGACATTTTTAATTTGTAGTACGTCATCAACTTGCATGCCTTTACGGTTTTCTACCGGCTGACCCGATACAGTGGCGATCAGTTTATTGGCATCGTTAGGATGCAAAGCGGTACCATCACCGGGGATCATTAACTGATCTTTGCCGGGGATTTGGTTTAAGGTATCACCATGCACGTTATAACCCGCTACACCATTGGTAGCTGGCTTTTTAATCATTAACACATCATTGGGTTTAACGGTAACCTGCGCTCCGAGGTTTCGCATATCGACAGAGCCATCTTCGCGCTCCTGAGGTTGCAATAGTCTTTCTCGGGCTAACGGGACTTTCCGGGTTAATATGGCGTGTTCGCCATTAACAGGAGCTTTGCCCGTGGCAATTTCACCTTCACAGCTTTCGCCAGGCGGTAAAATATCTAACCTTTGCATCAACGCCATGATTTTAGGCTTACTTAAGCCCATTTTAATTTTATGGCTTTTAAGGGTGTTCAACACATCAGCTAATACAATGTCTTTTCCACCCCATGCAGAGGTGATTGTCATTGATGCATGCATTTTGTCATCGCTGACTTTAATATTGATCGTGCCATCTTTACGTTCAGCAATAGTGAAAAAAAGTTCGTGTTTACCAGGATTTTGACCATAAAGGGCGTTAACTTCGTTGACGGCTTTATCAATAGCTGGGGTGATCGGAAATAACATCGCAAATTCAGGCTGCTTAAGTAACTGAGTGACATCCTCAGTTGAAATCGGCCCGTGAGTATTTGGGGTAAGCCTCAGCTCGACCTTTGATAGGTCTGCACTTAATACGGCAAGAGTAGGTTCTAACATAACATCCTTTGTTTATTGTTTTTATTTGAGATATTAGGTTTGATAAATATCAACATAGCCTAAATCTAGCCGAATTCAGCTTGATAATCCAGCATCAATGACTGTAGCGGGCTGTAAAGTGTGTCCTTTAACCTAGCTTTCAGGTTCAGAGTTTTTGAAAGTACAATTTATACTTGTTGTTTTCCGCAGGCACTATGACTGAGCCAAAAGCCTTGGCAATGTTATCGGCATAGGGTAAATGTCTATTTGCCACAATTTGCCAAACCCCTTTGGGATTTAAACGTGCGGCGCTTTGGCTAACAAACGCATTGGCGATAGCAAAGGTACTGTCTAAACCATCATGAAAAGGTGGGTTAGAAATAATGCCGTCAAACTTATCGCTAATTTGGTTAAACCCGTCCGATGGGTACACTTTAGCCTGCATGTTGTTGGCGTTTAAGGTCAACTGACATGATGCTAGTGCCATTGCATTGATATCGATACATTCAATGTTCAGGTCCGGGTATTGTTTGAGTAATGCCACGGTAATTACGCCTGCGCCACAGCCAAAATCTAATACACGCCCGCTTAATTTTGGAAGGTGAGACAGCAGTAACTCTGTGCCAAGGTCGAGCTTTTTCTCGCTAAATACCCCAACAAAGTTACAAATAGTAATATCACCTTGCGGAGTCGTTAAAGTATATTCGCTGATCCAATCTTGCATCACTAATGTAGGCGCAGAACGGGTTAAAAAGGCCCGATATAGTAAACTGTGTCGCGCATTATCAAGCTTGGTTGCAGGGCTGAAAAAATCGGGCAGTAATTTGCTAACAGATTTAATCCCGCCTTTGTTTTCACCGACGACAAGTAATAAACCGTCGTCACTAAGATGAGTGGCTGCTAGGGTAAATAAGTATTCTGCTAAGGGCTTGGCTTTAGGGAAATACACTATGACAGCATCAAATTTTTCACCATCAAGCGTGTCGGGTAATTTGTGGCCAAAGTAACAGCGCAGGTTGTCATTTGCTAAAGGTGCTAAGGCCAGGTGATGGTGAAAGTCTAACGCCAAGGCGGTAACCTGTTTGGCGCTTTCGAGGCACTGCTGCGCTAACGTATCGGACTCATAATTAATGATAAGCAGGTTAAGACCGGCAAATTCGTCGCTGTTTCTTAATATTAATTGAGATGGATTTGTTAACACGTTGACCTACTATCAGTTTTTTAGCGGAGCCGTTAAAAAATTTGAAGCGACAGGGGGCGCTTCAAAGGTAATCTTATGTGGCTAAATTTAGGCCATATAATCATTCATTCTACTTTGCTAGCAATCATGTTGCGTTACTGCGCAGATGAGGGCAGTAAGCTAAAAATCTTGTTGGCAATATCGGTATTGTCTTGATGGCCTGAAAATAGTTTTGCACCAGGGCCAGCAGCAAATACTTGCACATCATCGCCCGTGTGACCTTCTGTTGTCCAACCGGTATTTGAATAGATGTCGATAAGCTTACGCAAGGCAATCGCCATGGCTTCATTACCTTGCATACGGGCATTAGTCAGTGTGGCAAATTCTTGAATTTTTGGTTCAAACCCTAATAAATTTGTCACTATCGGCTGCCATTCCTGTGCGGCAATCGCTTGCGCGGCAATCATGTCTGGGCTGGCTTTTACCTGATGTAATACTTCCGGCTTCCACACATATTCACCGTTAGCACCCACAGATAACCCTCCTGTATTATGATCAGCGGTGACTATCATTAAAGTGTCTTTTTGCTCGCGCACAAATTGCTCAACCACCTCGATACTGTGGGCAAAGCCATCCATTTCAGCCATGGCGGTAGCGATATCGTTACTGTGTCCAGCCCAGTCAATTAAGCTGCCTTCAACCAATAACACGAAGCCGTTTGGGTTTTGAGACAGTAATTCGAGTGACTTTTGTGTTAGTAAACTGAGCTGATTAGCTTGTTTGTCATTGATTACCCAAGGTAATTGTACGTCAGCTAATAACCCCAACACCTTAGGTGTGGTCACTGAGTTAAGTTGGCTCATTTCTGTGATGTGCTGGTAACCTTTCGCGGTGAACTTGTTGATCAGTTCTTCTGAAAAATAACGTTGTCCACCCCCTAAAATTACATCCGCGTCGGTATCAAGATAGCGCTCAGCAATTTCCGTGTAGTTTTTACGGCTTTCACTGTGGGTTAAAAAAGCCGCTGGTGTGGCGTGGTTCACTTGCGAGCTGACAGCGACACCCGTAGATAATCCCAGTGCTTTGGCTTTTTCAAGTAAGGTGGCAAGTTGACGTTTTTCCACATCAACACTGATCGCGCCATTGTAACTTTTAAAACCGGTTGATAACGCTGTTGCCGCCGCGGCCGAATCAGTTACATAACCGCTGACTCTGGCAGGATAGGTGCTGGCCATGCCAACCAGAAGGCGGTCAAATACTGTTTGCTCAACTTCTTCGGTTTCAGGATTATCTTTATAGTAACGGTATCCCGAGGTGTAAGCGGGCCCCATTCCATCGCCTATCATAATAATGATATTTTTAGGACGAGATTGAGAAATGTTTTGCGCATTGTTTGCCATTGCAATCGCCGCTGGCGTACTTGCTAAAGCTTGCTTTTGTGTTGCTAAATCATTGTCATTAGCGTCAGCATTTATGGTAACGAATTGGCTACATGCTAAAATGAATGCAGCAATAAAACCACGGTAAGTGTTTAAAAACAGCATGAAAATTCCTGATTATTAAGCGTTGTTTACACGAGCCTCGATGGCATCCATCAGCATTCCGGTAATGTCTACGTCGAATGCGGCTTCTATTTCACGTATACAGGTTGGGCTGGTTACATTTATCTCGGTGAGTTTATCACCAATCACATCTAAACCGACAAATATTAAGCCGCGTTTTTTTAATTCTGGGCCCAGTGCTCGGGCAATTTTCCAATCACTTTCTGATAAGGGTTGGGCAACGCCGCTGCCTCCTGCCGCTAAATTACCACGGGTTTCTCCTTTCATCGGAATGCGTGCCAGTGAGTATGGTACCGGCTCACCGTCAACCACTAAAATGCGTTTATCACCTAAAGTGATTTCAGGAATAAAAGCCTGAGCCATAGCGTATTGTTGGCCGTGATTGGTTAAGGTTTCAATAATAACGCCCACGTTGGGATCATCTTGCTTAATTCTGAAAATAGAACTGCCGCCCATACCGTCTAACGGTTTAATGATAATGTCAGACTTTTGTTGGTGAAACGCCCGAATGCGTTTGGCATCTCGGGTAACGATGGTTTCTGGCGTGAACTCTGAAAACCACGCAGTGAACAGTTTTTCATTGGCATCACGCAAGCTTTGCGGCTTATTGACAATAAGTGTGCCTTCTTCTTCTGCACGTTCAAGCATGTAAGTTGCATAGATAAATTCGGTATCAAACGGCGGGTCTTTACGCATTAACACCACATCTAGGTCTGATAAAGGTGTATCTGTTGCTTCGCCCAAGTCAAACCATTTAGCTGCATCATTGTAAACGGTTAACGGGCGCATATTACCCATTGCTTTACCGTTAACCATCGCTAAATCTTGCATTTCCATATAGAACAACTGGTAGCTGCGAGACTGGGCTGCAAGTAACATGGCGAAGCTTGAGTCTTTTTTGATGTTGATGTCGCTGATTGGGTCCATCACGATGCCGAGCTTGATCATGTAGATATCCTTAAAATGTGATTATGTTATTGGGTGTGAGCTGGGCTCATTAACCGATATCACCAAATTTGAGTTGTAATGCCGTTATTGCCGTGAGAGCCGCGGTTTCGGTGCGAAGCACTCTTGGGCCTAACAATACGTCTGTAAAACTAAATTGTTCAGTCATGCTAATTTCTTGATCCGATAAGCCACCTTCAGGGCCGATAAGCAAACGCACTTTATTGTGTTGGCCTAATTGGGTTAAGCCATTAATACCGTGAGCGGCTCGCGGATGTAAATTCAGCTTTAATGCCTGGGTTTGTTCTTGGCACCAATCTATTAAATCCATTGCTGGGCGCACCTGTGGCACAACACTGCGACCCGATTGTTCGCAAGCACTGATAACAATTTTTTGCCACTGCTGGATCTTTTTCTCTAAACGTTCGCCGCTAAGCTTAACACCACAGCGTTCAGAAAATAATGGGGTAATAGTGGTTACGCCTAACTCTACCGATTTTTGAATGGTAAAGTCCATTCTGTCACCGCGAGAGATGACTTGCCCGAGGTGTAAATCTAATGGTGACTCGGTCAAATTCGCCGTTGTAGATAAGACCTTTACTGAGACATTTTTCTTACTGGATTGAGTTATTTCAGCTAAATAATCATTACCATCACCACAAAAAAGGCTGATTTGATCGCCTTCATTCATGCGTAACACTCTGCCAATATGCGCTGCGCCATCTTCATCTAAAGCAACAATTTGACCGATATTTAAGGCATCAATCGCTTGGTAAATCTTTGGGATTCTCATAGGTTGCGTTATCCGAGCTGAGTGTTATTAGTTAAAGCCTAGATTCTGACATTGTTTGTAGACAAAATCATTATGATTGCCTTGCGCATTAGCAATTAACTTATCACGTTTACATTCATTTTTATCCACGGGGTACATTTTATCCCATGCTTGGAAAAGTTGGCGCTGGCTAGATGAAATTTGTAACTTGTATGATTGCTGCATATAAAAGTAGGTTCTGGCAATCGCGCCACGACTTTTTGCTGGTGGCTGCACTTTTCTACCTTTGAAGTCTACAATCATGTCACATTGACCGTATTGGTCGGCTTTGCCATTCCATTGACTAAAACGAAAATTACTGCGATCGCCGTTCACTTCACCAATGGCTGGAGTAAGGTTGTGTAAGTCGGATTCCATTTTGTTAAACTCAGGGCTGGTTTTACCACAATTTTTACGCCCACCTTGCTGCCAGCATTGCAGTTGATGACCAAATTCCCACGCTGGAACTACGTGTTCCCATTCAATACGGTTGGCGCGAACTTGCTGCTTACGCACTTGATAGCCGCACTTTTCCAGTTCTGGCTGCCATACTTTACCGGCTATGGTGATATCGCAACCACAGTAAAAGCTCTGCAAAGGCAAATTATTTTGGTAGATCTTGCGGATCATTTTTTTAGCCTGATTAAAACTCGTTGGGTGTGAAGCAGAGTGAGCGGTAATAGGAGCAATGAAAACACATAGCAAGCTGCAAAATACGATTGAACGCATTTTGATAGTTGGAAAAAGCATAATAGCGCTGACCTTAAATATGATGAATTCTGCAGACTCAAGCGGCTAAAAGACACAGCTTGTCTGTCATTTTTGCGTGATGGTAAGGGATACTTTCGACTGATGCAATGATGGGGGATGAAATCTGCTCAATATTGATTTTAAGGCTATTTATTGAGCCGTTAATGCGAGGAGATAGTCATAACTACTGGTTTACTTGAAATGAATAAAATAAACAGTACAAAAAGTGTCATGCTGATATTTGGCAGTAACTATACATAAATGTCGATTTAAAATTATGAGAGTCGAACGATTTACTTTTTAAAATAAAAATAATCGAACTGATAAATGAAATGCAGATATAAGCAGATAGCCCCCAATTTTCAAACATAAATTCAAGTGGAAAACCATGGCTTGAAAGAGTGAAGGCGATTAAGACTGCTGCAACAGGACTTAAAAATATAATATTGAATAGAGACAATGTCCAAGTGATGCCGAGGTAGCTTTGTGTTTTGTTGATGTTATTTATCATACAGATCCTTTGTATGGCTTTGGTTTGTAGCAGGTGTTCTCAAATTTGCCATTAAGCCAAAAAATAATCAACCAATGATGTGTTAATGTTAACCCTATTAGCTAAATGCCATTTTGAACTGCTAGTAAAATAAAAAACGGTTACGGTTTTAGCATGCAGAGATGAGTGACACTTATTTGCTTCACCAGTATAGGCGTATGCGTTAAATAGGATCGCTTTGCAGCATATGTTGGCAAGTTTTACAGCGATATTGGGTTTTACCACGTACAACATTGTTATGTCGTCTAATGCTAAGTTGCACACTGCCGCAGCCACAAAAATACTCAAATTGTTTACCGCGAACCGATAGCGTGTCTAATTTATGGGTGGTTTTAGGGACACGTTGATAAACCTTACGCATAATGCTTTGCCATTCTGCACCGTGGGGTTTTACGCGACCAAAGACTTGAAAACAGACTAGGTGGCTGATTTCGTGAGGGACGACATCATCTAAAAAGGCGCTGACATTTTCCGCTAACAATACAGGATTAAAGCGCAATTTATTTAACTGTAAATGTGCGGTGCCAGCACTTTTTCCCCTTAAGGTGAATTGCACTTCTGGGCGAGGGAATGATTTATTAAAGTAGTGCTCAGCGAGTTGGTAATCGACTTCTATTTTATCCAAAATAGTTTGTTGCAGTGGCGTGATTATTTGCGGTTTTGGTACACGCGCTTTAGCTGTGCTGGGTTTGGTATTAACCAACCCCAGCGCGTGACCAATATGACGTAAATGCTTATTAAAATACTGCTGCATTTGCAGAAATAACCTATTGAGAAAATCGATACATTAACAAGGTGCTTGATATTACAAAGTTGCAGCTGCGGCAGCAACCATAGCCTTAATTTGTTCAACAATCTGGTGTTCAACTTCAGCGTCATGTCCCTTCACTATAGGGGTGTGAATATGTCCGACGGGTAGGTTTCGATTAAATTGTTGCATAAGTAATATGCTTCGGTAAGAGATTTCATTTGAAAGATATCCCCCGCCAGATCCCTCTACAGAGATGACGTTCTGTAACTCATTAAGGGATTTTGCATCAAATTGCCCACCTGAAACCGTGCTGACCTGATGGTTATCATTAACGGCCCATTTGCCTTTGACCTGTTGCATGGCGGCAACGGGAAGAGAAAACTCCACAAATTCAGGACCATTTAAGCTTTTGTTATTCAGTAATGGGGCAATAGGCTTGGTTGTTGATGCACCGGTTAACACATTTAGGTTATCTGGGGCGGCGGCGGTGCGATTTCGAGAGGGGAAACGTTCAATATCAAATTGTTCACGTCCCATACTGACGGTAAAAATCATATCCACACTGTTGTCACGATAAATCGGGGTTAATAACGATTCAATCATACCGTTATCAAAATCGGCAAAACGCACCGGGATCATCACGGTTTCAATTTGGGCTTTTTTACCATTAACGTTAAATGTGTAACCATCCAAGGCTAAAGCCGTTACCCCTGAGGGGTTACTTTGGCCAATGTCTTTGTCTAGAAAGAACGGGTCAAATCCTGTTAGCAGAATTTTGATGCGGCTGTCGGGTTTGAAATTGATATCACTAAAGCCGCGCGACGATTTTTCTATTGCACTGACCAGTATTTCACGCTGCCAACTTGCCATGTTAAAGCCAGCTGGTTGAGTTTTTAGGCTGGCGCGCATGATAAGACGACTCCAGTACAAGGTGCGATCATCGCTATTACCTGATTGCACATCTCGAACGGCTTGCTGCCATAAACGCTGACCTTCATTAGCAACCATTTGAGTCATGGTTAACTCGTTAGTTTCGCTCAGGAGTTTGTTACTTAAGCTTTCAGAGATGCCTTGGTAACGTTCCACCACTTGCGGCATGGCTTTACTGGCCAGTGGCACACGTAACTCTTCCACATCTTTTGATAGGGTATTGGCCTGAGCCATCGCGCTAGTGGTTATAAGTAATAAGGTTGATAAGCTCAGTAAGTGCTTGGATATCATCTTGTCGGTCCTTGTTCTGGCGGCACATATCAGGCAATGGTTATTTGGTTATAGCATAGAAAGGCCTATAAATGGCAGCGGCTTACTTAACGATTGAAGTCAGTGATTCTTGGTTGCTGTATCGTTTAGAGATAAAGTCTAAAAAGGCACTGATATTTGATGCGAGTTGTCTGCGGCTGGAATACACCCCGTATACTTTAATCGGATCCATTGGCCACTCTTGTAATATAGGCACTAGGCTGCCAGATGCAATTTCTTGTTTACAGCTGGTGTTGGACAGCAGGGCGATGCCAAAATCATCCAGTGCGAAACGTTTTACCATTTTGGCGCTATTAACCCTCACTTTACGCTGAAATGTCGCCATGATTTTACGATTTCCTTTACCAATAGACCAAATCGGCGCCGATAAGCTGGTACCTAATAAAATACCTTGGTGCTTAGTTAACTCTTGTGGCGTGGCGGGGGCACCGTGTTTTTTGATGTAATTGGGGCTGGCAACTAAAATCGGCTGACGTTCAAAAAGCAATCTTGCCACTAAGTCAGACGATTGTAATGGGCCATATTTTATTGCGATATCGTAACCTTCGCCGACTAAACCTATGTCGTTATCGGTAAACTGAATATCCAATTCAATATTAGGGTATAGCCGCATAAAACTTGAGCATAAATGGCCAATGACTTCTTGAGAAAAAGACACAGGAATGGCAATTCTTAGGGAGCCTGCAATGTCACTATGAGTGTTTTCAATTATCGCTTTTGCGGCTTCAATTTCTTGACTGATGGTTTCACAATGCTGAAAAAACAGTGCGCCAATTTGCGTTAGACTGATATTTCTAGAGTCTCTTTGTAATAAACGGACCCCTAATTCTTCTTCAAGTTGTGCAACTTTTCGGCTAATTGTTGATTTAGGTTGTCCGATGTCTCGTGCAGCTTGAGAGAATCCGTTAGCCCTTACTACCGCTGTAAACAGCATCATACCGTTCAAATCCGGCATCTTGCCCTCACTGTCTCAAAAATGGAACGAAGCGTTCAAGGTAGTTTATATGGTAATTAGCCTATTAACAAAGTTATATTTACGGGCTAAAAATTTCAGAGGCTAACGACGCAGAGGATCTAAGGATGACCAGCAAAAAGCAGCCCGCTAACAAGACCCAAGTACTTTCAGCAGATCCATTATTTTTACAAGCTGAACACTTGGCAAAAGATTTTTCGTTATTTCCTGCTCATAGTAAGCAGAGTTTGTCGGAAGAAATTAAAGGGTTATTAACTGAAGATGCAATTCAATCAAACTTAAAAGGTTTGGCATCTTTAGATGTTGACGGATACGTCAACAAAGTTATTTTACCATCTCAAGATAAAAATCGTCCCGGCGCTAAGCGTATGATTGCTGACCTTAAAGGCAAAATCATCTCAGAAAGCCACATAGGGTCATTTTACCGTGCTGAAGTGGAACTAAACTTCGGTACGCGTACTCGCCGCGTTGGTTTTATTGCCCAAGAGCGCAGTACTGCAAACGGCGCTTGGATGCCAGAACATCATTTAGCGGCCTGTAAAGCGATCCGTCACTTTGCTGAGCTGTCTATGCCGATTGTTTTCCTTATCGACACCCCAGGTGCTGATGCTGGTGAAGTGGCTAATAGTCAAAACCAAGCACATACCATTTCTAAAGCGATTGCCGAAAGTGCCAACGTTGACGTGCCTACTGTAGGTATTGTTATTGGTGCTGGCTATTCTGGTGGTGCTATTCCACTGGCTGCCGCCAACATTTTATTGTCTATTCGTGATGGTATTTTCAATACTATTCAACCTCAGGGCTTACAAAGTATTGCACGTAAGTACAACTTATCTTGGCAGGAATGTGCTAAGTCAGTTGGGGTATCACCTGAAGAGTTGTATACCGCGGGTTGCATTGACGGCATTGTTGACTTCACCCCAAGTGATAAAGACGAACGTCAGCATAACTTACGTCGTGCCATTATCAGTTCTATTGAAGCCATTGAACGTGCTGCAGTAAACTTTGTGCGTGAGTCTGACGATTTAAAAGAACACTACGATCGCAGTTTACAGCGTTTCTTAGCGCCGTCTAAAAATCTGATCACACTTGAAAATAACACAGGTTTGGCTGTCGCTAGCAACCCGACGATGCACCACAACATTTTTGGTAGTGCATACCGTTATTTACGTTACTTAACTTTACGCAGCCGCATTCACTCTATTTCATTAGAGCAGTATGGTCGTTTATCGAAAGTTAGCGTACCTGAAGGTGACTTACTTGAGCGTATCAAGCAAGAGCAAGAACGTGTATTCCAAGCTTGGTTAACTAACCCAGATAAATTGGTTTATGACGAAGAGCTCAACAAGTTATGGGGCAACTTTACTGCTAAGCGCAGTGAAGTGTCGACCGAGCGTAACGTGATTACGCGCTTTATTTTAGGTGAACCAAAAGAGAACTATAAAAAAGCCCGTAAGGCTTTATTGTTCAACATTGGTTGGTCCTTGTATCATCGCTGGAAAAGCAACGCTGCAAACAACTTTAAAGGCTTAATTCAGCATTTAGAGTCATTACCTAAGTCTGTTACCCAAGCGCCTTGGCCAGAGCTGAACCAACTGACGGTATTGGATGTGGTTGTAAATGACGAGTTGCGTGAAGACTTCATTTGGCAATGTCATAACATTCTTATCTTCAACGCCCTATATGATAACGTCGTCGGTAGCTTAGCGTCGATTTCTAAAGAAGCGATGATGTCTAAAAGCTTAGCTCGTACTTCGGTTGATAAGTTATTACACAAGTCGATTGATATCGCGTTATCAACTAATGATGAAGCTAACGACAAAGCTAAGTTCTACAAATGGCTTAAATACTTTATGGCACAGTCTAACCGTGCTGAGTTATTAACCCGCGTAGAGCAATGGAAGAGTGTCGGTTTCCCACAACTTAACGATTCATTATTCGTTATTTTAACCTACTTCTTCGAGCGTTTATTACCAGAATACTTCGACAGTGAAGACGAGCACGACAAGTACACAGGGGCAATTAACCCTGTGCGTATTGGTCGTCGTAAAGACTTCTGGAACCGCTTGACCATGGGTTATCAAGATTTGTTAATCCAGAAAGTGCTTCGTGAAGAAAAGCAAAAAGGCAAAATGGGTTGGGAGAGCGTTATTGCTAAGTTCTTCACTCAGTTTGACGAGATCAATGCTGACAAAATGTCGGCAAACTTGCTTAACTTCCCAGGATTCCGTTTGTCGATTGAAGATGCTATCGATAAGAAAATTCGTCCATGCGGTTTAATAACTGGTTTGGCTGATTTTAAACATAACGGTAAAAAATTACGTGTTGGTGTTGCGGTATCAAATACTGCATTCCAAGCGGGTGCATTCGATATGGCCAGTGCTGAAAAGTTCAGTGCGCTATTAATTGAATGTGCGAAGCGTAAATTACCGGTGATTTGTTTTATCAGTTCAGGTGGTATGCAAACGAAAGAAGGTGCAGCAGCACTGTTCTCAATGGCGGTAGTGAATGACCGTATCACGCGCTTTATTCGTGATAATGAATTACCAGTCTTGATGTTTGGTTTTGGTGACTGTACCGGTGGTGCACAAGCTAGCTTTGTGACCCATCCATTAGTGCAAACCTATTATTTGTCAGGGACAAACATGCCATTTGCGGGTCAAATGGTTGTACCTGCATATTTACCATCTACCGCGACGTTGTCTAACTACTTATCCAAAGTACCAGGGGCAATGACAGGTTTGGTTTATAACCCGTTCAGTGACACTTTGGATGGCCAGCTAAGCGGTATTGATCCATTAATGCCGTTACCAACAGCTCATATTGAAGATGTTATTGGTCAAGCTTTATCAACATTAGTGCCAGAAGTGGTTGAGGTTGAAGAAGTGATTCTTCAAGATGATCCCCGTGCCCTAATGAAGCCTATCAACAAAGTCTTGATCCATGCTCGTGGTTGTACCGCGGTTAAATTAATTCGCAAAGCCCATGACAACAACATCAACGTGGTATTGGTAGCATCAGATCCTGATATGACCTCAGTACCAGCGGATATGTTGAAAGAGAACGACAAGCTCGTCTGTATTGGTGGTAACACTTCAGATGAAAGTTACTTAAATGCTTACTCTGTATTGCGAGTCGCTGATTACGAAGACGTAGATGCATTACACCCAGGTATTGGTTTCTTATCTGAAAGCCCTCAATTTGCGGCATTGTGTGTTAACAACGGCGTAAACTTTGTCGGTCCAAGCGTGCACTCAATGACGACTATGGGTAACAAGTCTAATGCTATCCATACTTCACAAGCGCAAAATGTACCGGTTGTTCCAGGTAGTCATGGTATTTTGACTAACGCTGAACAAGCGGTGAATGTGGCGCTTGAAATTGGTTATCCTGTGCTACTTAAAGCCGTTCAAGGTGGTGGTGGTAAAGGTATTCAGGTTGTTAAACGTCCTGAAGACATGATTGGTTTATTCCAAAAAACCGCAACAGAAGCTGCGGCGGCATTTGGTAATGGCGACTTATATCTAGAGAAATACGTTACCTCGTTACGCCACATTGAAGTGCAGTTACTGCGTGACAAGTTTGGTAATACCAAAGTACTGGGTATTCGTGATTGTTCTGTACAACGTAATAACCAGAAAGTGATTGAAGAATCTGGTTCAACTATGTTGCCTGAAGAGTTGAAGCAAAAGGTGATGGATTATACCCGTGCCTTAGGTGATGCTACTGACTATATGGGTGCAGGTACGGTTGAGTTTATCTACAACTTAGATGCTAACGAAGTGTACTTCATGGAAATGAACACCCGTTTACAGGTTGAGCATCCAGTTACTGAAGCTACCTCAGGTATAGATATCGTCAGCGCACAGTTTGATATCGCCGCAGGTCGCTCAATTGAGAAGCTAGAGCCGGTTGAGCAAGGTTATGCCATGGAAGTGCGTGTCACGGCCGAAAAAGCCGCCTTAGACAGCCATGGTATTCTGCAATTGCTGCCTAACCCAGGTAAAATTACTGAATGCATCATGCCACAGCGTGATGATGTTGAGCTGATTTCGATTGCTGAAACCGGTAAAGAAGTCTCGCCATACTATGACAGCTTAATCGCACAGATCATTATTCGCGGTAGCGATCGTGAAGATGTCGTCAAGAAAATGTATGACTATCTAGATACTGTAGTGATCAAAGGTATTGCGACTAACATTCCGTTATTGAAACGTATTCTGAAGGATACCACCTTTAACGAAGGTGTTTATGATACCAATTACTTACCACGCTTAATGGCCGAGTTAGATATTCCTGAGCTTATCGCTGAAATGGAAGCGGCTGCCGAAACCGTTAAAGTGGATACTGAATCACTGCGTGTTGGTGAAAGTAATGAGCTTAAAGTGTTGGCACAGGGCGCGGGTATTTTCTATAGCTCTCCAGCACCAGGTGAAGCTGATTTTGTTAAGGAAGGCGACATAGTAACGGTTGACCAAACCCTAGCACTTACTGAAGCGATGAAAATGTTCTCTCAAGTCACCTTGGCGGGGTTCAACCGTCAAGATGCGGTGTTGTATCCTGAAGATCAGACATACCGAATTGAGCGTATTTTAAACAGTAACGGTCAGCAAGTTTCCCAAAACGATCTGTTATTTGTGATTTCGCCAGTTGAAGCTTAATTAAAGCCTACAAGATGGCAGTAAAATAATGTTGTTATCTTGTGATAAAAATACCCGCTATTAGCGGGTATTTTTTTGTTCGAATCGAGCGCATTTTTTAATATCAACCTCTGTATCTGACACAGGAATGCTCGAATGGGCTCTTTTTGCTAAAACTTAGGTTTTTTTACTGTTTGATTAAAAAATATTCGATTATTTTTATTTTATTGTTTTTTATAGATTAAAGGTCTAAAAAACGTATTTTTTTTGACGAAACATCATAAATATTGCAACTGCCATTTGCGCCCAGCAAGGTTCCAATTTACAATATGCGCCTTAAATAACCTGATGTGCGGTGTGTCGGTAGTTTTTTCGCATGCTCCGTCTACTTCTTAAACTAATCATTAAAGTTGAATCATGACCGAATTATCCAAATACAGAAACATTGGTATCTTCGCTCACGTTGACGCGGGTAAAACCACGACCACCGAGCGTATCCTTAAGCTAACCGGTAAGATCCACAAAATCGGTGAAGTTCACGATGGTGAATCTACTACTGACTTCATGGTACAGGAAGCTGAGCGCGGTATTACTATCCAGTCAGCAGCAGTAAGCTGTTTCTGGAATGACCACCGTTTCAACGTTATCGATACTCCAGGCCACGTTGACTTCACAGTTGAAGTATATCGTTCGCTTAAAGTACTTGACGGCGGTATCGGCGTATTCTGTGGTTCTGGTGGTGTTGAGCCTCAATCAGAAACCAACTGGCGTTATGCTAACGATTCTGAAGTTTCGCGTATCATCTTCGTAAACAAGTTAGACCGTATGGGTGCTGACTTCTTACGTGTTGTTAAGCAAACTAAAGACGTTTTAGCAGCTAACCCATTGGTTATGGTTCTACCTATCGGTATCGAAGACGAGTTCACTGGTGTTGTTGACCTATTAACTCGTAAAGCACACATTTGGGATGATTCTGGTTTACCAGAAAACTTCGTAGTTCAAGATGTGCCAGCTGACATGGTTGACTTAGTTGAAGAATACCGTGAAATGCTAATCGAAACTGCTGTAGAGCAAGACGATGACGTAATGGAAGCATACATGGAAGGCGTTGAGCCATCTATGGAAGACATCAAGCGTTGTATCCGTGCGGGTACTCGTACAATGGCATTCTTCCCAACATACTGTGGTAGTGCGTTCAAGAACAAAGGCATGCAGTTATTGCTTGATGCTGTTGTTGATTACTTACCTGCACCAGATGAAGTTGATCCACAACCTCTTACTGACGAAGAAGGTGTTGAAAACGGCGAATTCGCCATCGTTGATGCTGACTTGCCATTAAAAGCACTAGCATTCAAGATCATGGATGACCGTTTCGGTGCATTAACATTCGTACGTATCTATTCTGGTCGTCTTAAAAAGGGTGACACCATCCTTAACTCGTTCACTGGGAAATCTGAGCGTGTTGGCCGTATGGTTGAGATGTATGCCGATGACCGTATCGAAATTGAATCTGCGCAAGCGGGTGACATTATCGCTATCGTTGGTATGAAGAACGTACAAACAGGTCACACACTATGTGATCCTAAGCACCCATGTACGCTTGAAGCCATGGTATTCCCAGAGCCAGTTATCTCTATCGCTGTAGCGCCAAAAGATAAAGGTGGTTCAGAGAAAATGGGTATCGCTATCGGTAAAATGATTGCAGAAGATCCATCTTTCCGCGTAGAAACTGACGAAGACTCAGGTGAAACCATCCTTAAAGGTATGGGTGAGCTTCACTTAGACATTAAAGTAGACATCCTTAAGCGTACTTATGGTGTTGAACTAATCGTTGGTGAGCCTCAAGTTGCTTACCGTGAAACTATCACAGCAGAAGTTGAAGATAGCTACACGCACAAGAAACAGTCTGGTGGTTCTGGTCAGTTCGGTAAGATCGACTATAAGATCCGTCCAGGTGAAGCAAACACTGGCTTCGTGTTCAAATCATCAGTTGTTGGTGGTAACGTACCTAAAGAATTCTGGCCTGCGGTTCAGAAAGGTTTCGGTAGCATGATGAACACAGGTACTATCGCTGGCTTCCCAGTGTTAGACGTTGAATTTGAATTAACTGACGGTGCATTCCACGCAGTTGACTCATCAGCAATCGCGTTCGAAATCGCTGCTAAAGGCGCTTTCCGTCAATCAATCGCTAAAGCTAAGCCACAACTTCTTGAGCCTATCATGAAAGTTGACGTGTTCAGCCCAGACGATAACGTTGGTGACGTAATTGGTGACTTAAACCGTCGTCGCGGTATGATCAAAGATCAAAACGCTGGCGTTACTGGTGTTCGTATCAAGGCTGACGTACCGTTATCAGAAATGTTCGGTTACATCGGTTCACTACGTACAATGACTTCTGGTCGTGGTCAGTTCTCTATGGAGTTCGCTCACTACTCACCATGTCCAAACAGCGTTTCTGAGAAAGTTGTTGCTCAAGTTAAAGAACGTAAAGCTGCTGAAGCTAAGAAGTAATTCTTAATTTAACAGTTTAAAAAACCGCTGCTTGCAGCGGTTTTTTTATGCTTAAAATTTGAAGAATGGCAGTAGTGAACATTTGTAAAGCAAGATAAAAATTAAATAATAGAATTAAACTGTAAAGTGGTTTAAATTTAATCAGATTCAATAAGTTTTTGTGAAAAGGAGTTTTACATGAAGTTGTTACATCTTTCTGCTGCCATGCTTTCACTTGCAGTTTCATTTGATACTGTTGCTGCAACCCAACCTAAACCCGCCACCGACCATACAAAACAAGCTAATAATGCTGTACTAGAAGCGTTGCCATTTAGTGATAAACAAGATTTTGAAAATGCCAAACGTGGTTTTATTGCCAAGCCTGATGTTGTTACTATTAAGGATGCTAAAGGAAATGTTGTTTGGGATCTTGAGCAATACAAGACCTACATCAGTGAAGAAAAATCCGCCCCTGATACCGTGAATCCAAGTTTGTGGCGAAATTCTCAATTAGTGATGCAGCATGGTCTATTTGAGGTTCGTGAAAATATTTATCAGATTCGGAGTTTCGATTTAAGTAATATTACCTTTATTAAAGGGAAAACGGGTTGGATCGTATTTGATCCACTTATCTCACCTGAAACAGCTAAAGCGGCTCTGGATTTTATTAATCAACAACTCGGTCCACGCCCTGTGGTTGCCATTGTCTATAGCCATAGTCATATTGATCACTACGGCGGTGCAACTGGCCTTGCAACAGCCGATGATGTGGCCTCGGGTAAAGTGCAAGTGATCGCGCCAGAACATTTTACAGAGCATGCGGTTTCTGAGAATGTGATAGCGGGTAATGCCATGGGACGTCGTGCTGTATATATGTACGGGGCCTTGTTACCTCGAAATGCCAAAGGCGGTGTTAACGGTGGTTTAGGCATGACGGTTTCTACTGGTTTAGCAGGATTGCTTGTGCCGAGCAAAGAAATTACCAAAACGGGTGAATCAGTGACCGTTGATGGTGTTGAAATGGTATTTCAGATGACGCCCGGTACGGAAGCGCCAGCTGAAATGAATACTTGGTTCCCACAGTTTAAAGCATTATGGATGGCAGAAAATACTACCAATACCATGCATAATATTTTAACCCTGCGTGGTGCTCAGGTGCGTGATGCGCTAATTTGGTCCAGCTTTTTAGATGAAACTATTAACCTTTGGGGTGATAAGGTTGAGGTCAAGTTCCAAAGTCATCATTGGCCATTATGGGAAAGTAAAAATATTGTTCCTTACTTTAAAAAGCAACGTGATATTTATAAGTTTACCCATGATCAATCTGTAAGGTTAATGAACCAAGGTTATACGGGGGAAGAGATTTCAGAAATGATCAAATTGCCTGCCGAACTTGAGCAAAACTGGGCTACACGAGGCTATTACGGCACCTTACGCCATAACAGCCGTGCGGTATATCAACGTTATATGGGGTGGTATGATGGTAATCCAGCAAATTTAAATAATTTACCGCCAGAGCAAGTCGCCAAAAAATATATGGAATATATGGGCGGTGAAAAAGCGGTGATTGCTAAAGCGCGTGACTCATTTACCAAAGGTGAATACCGTTGGGTTGCTGAAGTCATGAAACATGCTGTGTTTGCGAACGTTAATAGTACGGAAGCTAAAGAATTACTGGCAGATAGCCTTGAGCAGTTAGGATATCAAGCTGAGTCAGGCCCATGGCGCTCGGTGTATTTACAAGGCGCTTATGAGTTACGCAACGGCATTCCTTCAGCTGGTGGCACTCAAACGGCTACACCAGATACTATTCGCGCTATGACCCCAGAAATGTTGTTTGACTATCTTGCCGTTAGGCTTGATCCAGCTAAAGCGGAAGGTAAAAATATTGATATTAATATCGACTTTACTGATCTGAAGCAAAACTTCACATTGACCGTTGAAAATGCAGTTTTACATCATAGTAAAAATCAGGTGAAAGACCCAGATGTGGCGTTGGTCATGAGTATGAAAACCATGAATCGTATTCAATTAAAAGAAATGTCTTTTGATGATGCGATTAAGAATGGCGACATTAAAATGGCTGGTGATAAAGCTTTATTTAGCTCATTTTTAGCCATGTTAGATGATTACAATTTTTGGTTTAATGTTGTGATGCCATAACCAGAAACCTCATTTAAGATTAGATATTTAACCAATAAAAATGCCACTTCAAATGAAGTGGCATTTTTTAGTTATTCATCAAGCTTATTTGCTGTGGTTGTTGCCCACGATAGCGTCTTTATTGTCAGCTTGTGCGACATGACACTGAACACAGAAGTAGTATTCATTGTTAAATTTTCCATCAGCCTCAAGATGAGATTTATCAACCGCAGTGGCTTTCATCTTGGTCGCTTTTTCTGTGCTATGACAGGTTAGGCACCCATTCTTTTTGGTGGTAATAGAATAGCTGTCTTTATGCGGGATCAATGGTGGCTGATGGATAAAGGTACGTTCAATCGCTTTGCCTTTACTTGGGTAAGTCGGCACAGCATCAGCAGATAATGTTGTACTGACTTCAGCCTGGCGTAATGATTTAACCTCTACAGACGCGGTTTCAGCTTGTCCACCAAAGGCGGTTAAACCAAGGACTAATGTCGCCACACTCAATAATATTTTCATGTTTTACTCCGTAACATCCTAGATGAATGTTTCAAATTCTTGTCGTGGTGAGCGGCTAATCAAGTCACGCTAATTAGCCTAAACTCACCACATCTTTAATGGTGTACCTGACTTATGCTTTCATGACCTTAACAGGGCATTTTTTGAAGTCAGTCTCTTTCGATAACGGGTCAGTTGCATCTAACAATAGTTTGTTTACAAGCTGTCTAGCATCGAAGAATGGCATGAACACCACACCTCTAGGTGGCTTGTTACGGCCTTTGGTTTCAACGCGTGTTTTGATTTCACCGCGTGGTGAGGCCACAATGACTTCATCACCACGATTGACGCCGCGCGCTTTAGCATCTTCAGGATGCATAAAGATTTGTGCATCAGGATAAGCTTTGTGTAGCTCAGGTACACGGGCGGTCATCGATGCAGTGTGCCAGTGTTCAAGAACACGACCCGTTGACATCCATAAATCATATTCGCTGTTAGGCTCTTCTGCTGCAGGCTCATATGGCAGTGCAAAAATGACAGCTTTACCGTCTGGCTTGCCATAGAAGTTAAACCCTTCGCCAGCCTTAACGTAGGGATCGCTGCCTTCAACAAAGCGACGTAGTGTTTCTTTACCGTCAACAACAGGCCAACGTTTACCACGGTTTTCATGGTAGTTGTCAAAGGTATCCAAATCGTGCGCATGGCCACGGCCAAACTGCGCATATTCTTCAAACAGACCTTTTTGCAGATAGAAGCCGAAGTCTTTGCTCTCGTCGTTATAGGCGCCTTTACATTCAGATGCAGGGAACTTATTCACAACACCATTTGCAAACAGAATGTCGTATAAGGTTTTATCTGCATACTCAGGCTTTTTAGCGATAAGTTCAGCTGGCCAAACTTCAGATACTTTAAAGCGTTTTGAGAACTCAACTAATTGCCATAGATCAGATTTTGCGCCTTCAGGTGTAGGCACTTGTTGATGCCACATATGGGTACGGCGTTCGGCGTTACCGTAAGCACCTTCTTTTTCTACCCACATTGCTGTTGGGAGGATAAGGTCGGCGGCGGTTGCGGTTACGGTTGGGTATGGGTCTGATACAACAATAAAGTTTTCAGGGTTACGGAACCCTGGGTAAATTTCATCATTGATGTTAGGGCCAGCTTGCATATTGTTAGTACACATAGTCCAGTAACAATTGAGCTTACCATCTTTAAGCATACGGCTTTGAAGTACGGCATGGTAACCTGGTTTTGGCGGAATAGCGCCTGCAGGAAGTTGCCATAGTTTTTCGGTAATTTCACGGTGCTTATCGTTATTTACCACCATGTCAGCAGGTAGACGATGGGCAAATGTTCCGACTTCACGTGCAGTACCACAAGCTGAAGGTTGACCTGTTAATGAAAACGGACTGTTCCCTGGTGTGGCAATTTTACCGGTTAACAAGTGGATGTTGTAAAGCATGTTATTAGCCCACACTCCACGGGTGTGCTGGTTAATACCCATGGTCCACAAGCTCATCACTTTGATGTTAGGATCGGCATAAGCTTTGGCCATAGTTTCAAGGCTTTCAACCGGTACACCACTCATTTTAGATGCGTACTCAGCGGTGTAAGTGCTAACAAATTTAGCATATTCCTCGAAGCTAATTGGGGTTGCTCCACCGTTGTCAGGGTTTTTAGCTTTTTTCTGTAGCGGATGCTCAGGACGTAAACCATAACCAATGTCGGTGACACCAAGGGCAAATTTGGTGTGCTTGGTAACGAAGTCTTTGTTTACAGCATTATTTTGAATAATGTAGTTAGCAATATAGTTAAGTAAGACTAAGTCCGTTTGTGGTTTGAAAATCATTGGGTTATCAGCAAGATCAAAGCTGCGGTTTTCAAAGGTTGATAACACATGAACGCGAGCATCTTTATGGCTTAAACGACGGTCAGTAAGACGTGCCCATAAAATAGGGTGCATCTCAGCCATGTTCGCGCCCCAAAGCACGAAATGATCAGCCGCTTCTAAGTCGTCATAACATCCCATTGGTTCATCAATACCAAAGGTACGCATAAAACCGCCTACCGCAGATGCCATACAGTGGCGAGCATTTGGATCTAGGTTGTTAGTTAAAAAGCCGGCTTTATGCAGTTTAGCTGCAGCGTAGCCTTCCCAAATTGTCCATTGTCCAGAACCAAACATACCTACAGAGGTTGGGCCTTTTTTGGCAATACTGGCTTTCCATTTGTCGGCCATAGTATCAAGTGCAACATCCCAGCTTACAGGAGTGAATTCACCTTCTTTGTGGTATTTGCCATCTTTCATGCGCAATAAAGGAGATGTTAGGCGGTCTTTGCCATACATGATTTTTGATAGGAAGTAGCCTTTAACACAGTTAAGGCCTTTGTTGACTGGGCTTTCTGGGTCACCCTGGGTAGCAACAACTTTGCCGCCTTTGGTTCCCACTAAAACGCTACAACCCACGCCGCAAAAACGACACGGGGCTTTGTCCCATTTGACGTCATTGCTACCTTCGGCAGCGTTCACGACACTAATAGGTATTGCTAAGCCAACGGCAGAGGCTGCTGCTGCAGCTGCGTTGGCCTTTAGAAACTCGCGACGGCTTATGCTCATGGTGTCCCTCACTCTTTATTGATTTAAACTCACAAATACACATGTAATTCATGTTTGTTATGTTATTGAGTGTAAACCTGATAATTTGTAAGGGTATACCCCTGAATGGGTATACTGATTAATAGTTGCTCGATGTCACATTTTTTAGCGTGAGGTAGATCCCATTTTATTACTAATGAAAATGCTGATTTAGATAACGCTTTTATAGAGTCCTAGCTAAATAGTTAGCATACTCATAAAGGAGTGTTATTGGTCGTGATTAATACCCAGTTAGCTCCATATACCCTTTGCCCGAATGTGAGCCGCTGATTTTTATCGGCCCCTCCCAGTAAGTGGTGGATAGTGACATCTCGCTACTAGGGTTTAAGGCTTGGGTGGCAATATGAATGTTTTCACTGTGAATGTCGATTTTCCAGGCTGTTGGGTAGCGAGTGTTATTTTGGGTATGCCACGATATTGGCTGCATGACGATATCATCGGGGTGAGTCGCGCTGTTAATATTGCGGCCAGTGCCGTCAGCGAACATCAGTCTGGCACTATAAAAGCTATCTTGTGGATGTTGGCCTCTTAACCTGAACATCATTAACGTTTGTTGTGCATTGAGGCGGATAGAAAACCAATCCCATCCTTGTTGGCTTTGGGTTAATAACTGTGAACTCCACTCCCTATCTAGCCAGGCATCCCCTGATACAGACACTGTCTTACCTTCACGGGTGATGGTGCCCGTGACTTCAATATAAGGCTGGCTGTAATAATGCGAGGCGACTTGTGCATCAGCACTTTTTACGCTGAATCCTTGATCGCCTTGCAACTGCCATTGCGCCGTGCTGTTGAGTTCGAGTTGATATGCAAATTCAGGCTCTTCAACACTCAAGGTGGCCGGGAAGGGGTGTTGAGTTTCACTTTGCCAGCGCCAATTTTCTAGGTAAATTGAAAAGGGAACGGCACTGACATGGGCAAACTCAGGGTGACTACGGGAAAACTTTTCCGCGCTATAATGTTTCGTTTGGGTTGTAAGCGCGGCGTGCGCCATAAACATCTGATTAGTCGCCCATGCCGATTTTGGGCTCGATTCTTGTGTGTCTGGAGGACTTAATGCGCTGCGAAATTGAGTCCATTGAATACCGACTTGCTCACCTTCTGAAGTGGTTAGATTGGCAGTGATATACCACCATTCGATCCGGTATCCTTCGTGGGGTAAATGATCTTTAGGAAACTCAATGCGATTATCTCTACTCACTTGATGGTATTGTAATAAAGCATCATCTGCGGCTAATAACTTACCCATCGAAATGCCAGAATTTTGCTTATCATTATGGTCATTTTTTTGCGCATTAGGTTGGCAACCACTCGTGCATAGCATCAAACCAAGCAGCGTCAAACCACAAAGTAATATCGTGCGTAAGCGGTTCATTATAATGACTCCTGTTGCAGGCTACTTATGAGTGGCTTACGTGTTTGCCAATATAAAGGTAACGCCACAGCAACCAGACAACTTATCATTGCGATTACGACAACGCGTCCATATGCAGGCCAGTCCCATAGCATGGCAATGGTCCAGCCAAAGGCTTGTAAGGTAACTTTGTTAATAAGTAAATAACCTAATATTGCTCCCATGGGCAGTGCAAGCAAGCAGGTAAATAATACAATTAACATCATCTGAGAGGTCACCATCACTCTGAGTTGTGTTCTACTCACCCCTAACGCATACAACCTTGCTAAAGGTGCTAGCCTTGCTTGAGTCAGCATAATACAAGCACTAAACAAGCCAATGGTTGCGACCATTAAGGTTAAGCTATTCAGTACGACGGTTATCGAAAAGGTTTTGGTGAACATTTTAATGGCTTCATCTTTAATGCTTTGTTGGCTATACATGTGAGCAGATGATAACCCTTGTTGGGTGATCAATTCTTGCTGTAGTGCTTCAATGTTACCCTGGTAATTAACCGCTAAACTGATGGGCTGGAGTGGCAATGCATGTTGTTGCCAAACACTCGGAGCAATGATGACTTCACCAACGGGGTTACCGTAATCGAAATAGATCCCACTAATGATGAATTCGGGTGTTGCTTGAGTCTGTATAGCTGCAGATGTTTTAGAAGACTGGTTATGTAGTTTGTCTATTTTAATTCTATCGCCCACATTGAGTTGGTATTTTATTGATAAAGGCTCGCTGATCAGTACCGTTTGCCCCTGTTGGAATTGTTGCCAGAATAATGCAGACCTTGTGCTGGGGGACTTAAATGCTGTGGTGTGTTTGATAGAGTAAATATCTCTGCTGACTAAGTTAATAGGCACCGATGATTGAGTCTTAACTTCAAGCTTGGCTTTGGTGCTCCATTGTTGATATATCGCACTGACCTTAGGTTCGGCTTGCAGCCATGCATTAATTTCAGGGATAGCATTGGGATTAGGCTTGATATATAAATCAGCATGAAGCCTAGCATCTAACCACTGTTTTAGGGTGACTTCAAAGCTGCCCACTAAGGTGTTCATGGAGATGTTGGCACATAATGCTAACAATATTGCCATCATGGCTAAAGAAAGCGGGGCGATAATCTCTTTTGTTTCAGCAACCACGTAATGCCAAATTCCTTTTGGCATAAAAGGTAATATTAGTTTTACACAGACATTGATAGTCATTGGTAAAAGTAATGGAATGGCAATTGTCACTAACCCTAGTAAAAGTAAACTGAGTTTATATTGGGTGGTAATACTAAACAGTAGTGCAGTTGTCGCTAATATTAGGCAGGCCGCAAACGCTTGGCGTTTGAATAGTTTTTCAAACGGCATTAACTGAGCCTGACGTTGTCCTCCCTGAGCCAGCGGAACCCGTGATAATTGCAATAGTAATGGCCAACACGCGGCTAATGAGGCGAATAAAGTTAGCCCCAACCCCTGAGCAAACCACTGCCATTGCCACAAACCGGGTAAGAGTTTAGCACCGTATATTTGTGCTAATGTCATCGCAACCATGGGTTGTAACCATTGTGAGAGTTGCAGTCCCATAATAAAGCCGACAATGCTGCCAATAACAACCAGCAAGACGATTTCAACCACAAGTGCACAAAGTAAATTATGGCGGCCTATTCCCATCTGGAGCAGTTGAATGAACAACTTTTGTCTCTTCATCAAACTGTAGCGCACCCCGTTATAGGCAATGAATAATCCCACAACAAAGGCGAGCATACTCATTGCATCTAAATTCAGATGAAAACTATTGGTCAGTGCGCTGAGCGACTCACCATCATCTTGACGATTTATGCTGATTTGGCGGCTATCCAGTTTGGCATCTTCGAGCGCATTAATGATGATGTTTGTTTGCGCCTCGATATCGACGACGTCGGTTTTTTTGGGAAAAAATACCGCGATATAACTTAACTGATCAGGCATTTGCAATAACTGCTGAGCAAATGAGATATCCGCTAACATGTTATTACCTAAGCCAAGGCTTTCTTCTACTGCAATCAGCTCAAGCGGAATATCATTTAGTACTAATGGCCCTTTGGCCAATGCATTCACTCTATCAACCACACTAGCTGACATCATCACCGCAGCATGGCCGTTTAACAAGCGCTCCAGTGGTATTGATTTTGATGGGGGGGGCGACGTTGGAGAAGCTGTTTGGGGGGGAGATGTTGGCTTAATTGATACCGCAGCCATAATATCGCTGCCTGTGACTTTCCATGAACGTCCTTGGGGATCACTCACGATACCTTCTATGACGGCTAATGCCGGAATACCTGCACGGCGTAGGGCGAAATAAACACCTTCATCAATACTGGTTTGATCGTTATTACTGAGGTAAAAGCTCGCACGCTGGCTAAGTAATTCGGTGGCATTGCCGTAGCTTTGTTTAGCATTTTCATTGGTGGCTTTGACGCCTATTAACAGGGTGACGGCGAGAATGATGCCCAATAAAATGGCACTGGCTTGAATAGGCGCCTTAAGGTAATGACGACTGAAAACCCCTAAGCTGCGATATATAAGTGGCAATGAAAGTGTCATAGGTAATTACGCCGATGCATGAACATGGGTTTCAATAATATGCCCTTGTTGCAGATGCCAGCGAGTTTGCATAAAGGCGGCGCATTGATCACTGTGGGTAACCATTAGAATACACGTATTGGATTGTTTGGCTAAATCCGTTAACAGTGCCATTACCTGCATCCCTGCTTGCTCATCTAAATTACCTGTAGGTTCATCTGCTAACAGTAATTGCGGCTTGTGGGCGAGGGCTCTAGCAATGGCAACGCGTTGTTGCTGACCACCTGATAAAGTTTCTACAGGACGAGATAACAGCTCAACTATGCCTAATTGCTCACATAAATCATCACACCATGGGCTCCATGCTTGCTGATTTAATGACAAAGAAAAACTGATGTTATCTTTGACATTCAAAGGCGTGAGTAAATTAAATTGTTGAAATACGACGCCGAGTGACTGACGCCTAAATCGGCTCCAGTGTTGATCTTGCCATGGCGAGGTGTCATCTAAGTGGATTGAAGCGAGGGTATTTGTGGCTGATGGCAGTAATAGCTGACCAGAGTCTAAGTGTTCAAAACCGGCAATGATATTTAACAAAGTGCTTTTACCGCTGCCACTTGGGCCGGTTAAGGCGACAGTCTGTCCCTGATGCAAGCTTAAGCTGACATCATCAAGCACTTGATGAAATGTACTGCCATCTTTAAAGCCTTTGTTGATATTTTTCAGTGCAACAATAATGCTCATACTTGTCCTTGTTTATGTACGCCATTTAATGTCTTTTGTCCATTAAGGGTACGTCCGTTTAGCGGCGAGCGATCATTTAGTTTACCCCTGACTCAAACCAGCCGTGATATTGGTTTTCATTGGTTGTTATCGCCGCTTTGGCTCTATCGGGATAATTACTAAACACCCCATCAACGCCTATCGCTTGTAATGCGCGAATGTCATCAGGATTATCTACCGTATACACGTACACTTTAGCGCCACGCTGGTGGGCGTCATCAATCAGTGCCTGACTGATAAACCCCAAATCGATATGCAATGAATATGCTTTTAAATCGCTGACCGACTTTGCTAAATCAAGGGGGATGCCGCCCAGTAATGGGGCGACATAGGCGTGAGGCTTAGCCTGTTTAAGTTGGGCTAGATAGGGATGATTAAAAGAGCTAAAAAGCAACTGATCAGGGGTAAAGTTTAGCTGACTAATAACATCATCATACATGGCTAACATAGGCGCGACGGTGTTATCGCCTTTTAGTTCTATGTTGACGATACATTGACCGTTTATCAAGCTCAACACCTGCCACAACGTCGGGATCGGGTGTCCTTTTATGTTGATGTGTTGTAATTCAGCAAGCGTTTTTTGTTTGATTAAGCCGTTACCCGTCGATTTGCTTTCAAGACGGCGGTCATGAAATACAATCAATTGCCCTTCCACATTGTGGACATCAAGTTCCACCGCCTCGACGCCAAGGTCTAATGCAGCTTGCATGGAGGCTAATGTGTTTTCAGTTTGATAACCACTTGCGCCTCGATGGGCAAATATCAACATAGGTTAGCCTCAGTGTTATTGATTATGGTTTTGTAAAGACTGACTTATTTTCAGACGGTTTCTGATTAATATGTAAATCCATTTGTGGATAAGCTAATTCCACATGATTGTCTTTGAGCTTTTGCACTACTTGTTTATGCAATGAATGACGAAGTGGCCAGCGTGCATCCATATCTTTTGCATAGGTGCGCACTTCAAAGTTTAACGTGTGACTGCCAAAACCAGCAAACCAAACATCAGGTTCTGGTATTTTTAATGCAAATTCACATTCACTCACCACCTGACGTAATAGCATTTCAACTTTATTGGGGTCTGAATCTCTGGCTACGTTAACGGTGACAATGACGCGCGTAATGGGGTCAGACAATGACCAATTAACTAATTGTTCAGTAATAAAGGCTTTGTTGGGGACAATAATTTCTTTTCTATCCCAATCAACAATTGTCGTTGCTCGGATTTTAATTTTACTTACCGTGCCGCTTAAATCACGAATAGTGACGGTATCACCAATTCGAATCGGCTTTTCGAATAAGATGATTAAACCTGAGATAAAATTGGCGAAAATTTCTTGCAAGCCAAAACCTAAACCAACTGAAAGTGCGGCGACTAGCCATTGCAGTTTTGACCACTCCATACCTAAGGAGCCAAAACTTGCTAACGTACCAATAAACAGCACCAAATAGCTGCTGACGGTGGTAATCGCAAATCCAGTTCCAGTCGATAAATCCAGACGCTGTAACAAGGTAAGCTCTAATAAACCGGGGAGGTTTCTGGATATCATTACCGATAAACCGATGATAATACCGCTGATACACAGTGACTTTAAGGTAATAGGTAAAAGTTGTTCAATACCATTTAAATTGGTTGTGGTGGTCCATAAGGTAATGCCATCTAAAAATGGCAGTAACGCGGTATGGGTTTGTGATAACCAGGCTAAAGTGGTGGCAAAAAAGGCCAAAATAAGCAGTGATCTTACCAAATCGAGTGATTGACTGGATATGGTTTCTAAGTCGACTACTGGCTCTTCAAAATTATCGAGAGATTCAATATCGTTAGCACCTTCTCTTTCTCTTAGGGCAATACGCTCTGCTCTTTTGGCTTTTGCTCGATCAAATGCGATCAGGCGGCGTTCAATGAGCATCCATCTTTTAATTAGTTGATACACCAATAAAAAACCGAAACCAAAAAGAAGCGATATTTGTAATTGGATCAGCATTTGGAACGCGGTGTAGTAATACCCTATCACCGAGAGCACGGCGCTGATGATTGGCGCTGAAAGCAATATAGTCCACATGATTTTTTGGAACATTTTCATGTTGAGGTTATCGAGTTTATCACTGCGATATTGTTGAATAGTACCCAGTAAAAACTTATACATTAACCATAATATGTAACAGAAAAAAATGAAGGCTCCGCGGCCAATGCTATTTCTAAACGTCGTATTATCAATCGCTTCTGTAAATCCCAAAATACCAATAACCGGCAATGAGAAAATCATCAAGGTTTGGAGTTTGTTATGGGAGTCTTGGATGAGATCTTTGGGGCTGCCAAAGTGGCTAATTAAGATGCCTTTATCTTGAGACAATATAAACGCAAATTGATAAATGAGGTAAACCACACCGATAGATAACACACCAGCACCGATGGCATGGGTAAAGTTATTCGATGAATCAAATAAAATGATCCCCGCCAGTAAGATGGGAAGCGGTTTAAATATGGAATAAATAAGTGTAAAAACTAAGGCTTTTACAGTGTATTTAAATTTATCCTGGGTCACATTACCGACATATTCACTATATCGATGCATGACTTGATTAAAATGGGGGGTTAATAAATCTTGTGCCATAAAACACAGGATGACAATGATAATCCACCATGCCCATGGATAGTCATAATTGTGCAAAGAATCGATTAACTGCTGCCATTGCGCATCTTGAAATAACCACAAGCCACTTTGTGTTAAATCCTTAAGCCATAAGGTGTTGATAGGTGCGGCATTGGGTACCCAGAATAATTGTTCATTTAGGGTGTTTTTGAGGGTCTCATGCAAAACAATATATTGGTCATAACTGATGTTCAGTTTCGCCAGCTCTGATAAGTAATGATCATAGCTTTCAATTAATTGGTCTATTAACGTTTGTTGTGATCGCAGTACGGCTATTTGTTCTTCACTCAGCATATTTGCAGCGCTGAGTTGTTGTGCATTAGCTGATTGCTGTTGCTCTAATTGGTAACGCTCAAAGCGACTATCTGTGATATCACTTTGTAATAGTTCCTGATTAGGAGGTTTAGGTAATGAATGTAATATTTCTAGAAATCGCTCACCAAAAGTCGCATTACTTTTTACCCACGTCAGTTGCTCCTGAACATTGGTTAATTGCAGTGCCAACCTTTGATAGCGTTTTTCCGTTTGTTCTTGTAAATCAATCGAGTTTGATATTTTACTGTTCAACGATATTAAACGTTCGCCGAGCTCTTGATTGTATGAGTGAATTTGCTGAGACAGTGGGTCTGAAAATTGCTGCTGCTCAATCAAGTTAACCGCTAGAGTAGAAGCCGTTTTTTGTTGACGATTTTCAATGTTGTGATGGTTTATTAGCTCAATGAGCCCTTCTTGTTGGTTAAGCTGCAAACGATTCAGTTGCTGACGTAAGCGGATAATTTCTGCTTGCTTTGGACTGGTATCTAATTCAGCTGCTAAACTGGCCTTTTGTTGAAGCAATAAACGGGTTTGAAGCTCATAGCGCTCGCCGACAGGTGTCTCCAGAGGAGGGGCTAGAGTTTTATTCTGTTGGCTGATTGCTGCTTCAATTTGAGTCAGCAAATTAGGGAGCAACCGTTGGCGAGCAATTAAGGCGTTGAGTTGTTCATTTAAGTCTGTATCGGTTTGTTTTAAGGCCGATAACGTTTGATATGCGGTTGATGTCTGCTCTGTAATACTGGTGTCTGTTTTTAATTTAGGAGCAATATTAGGGGCGTTAACCTGTCTTTCGAGTGCTCTTTTTTTACTAGCACTGTTTTTATCCATTTTTAAAAAATGCTGCTCTTCTGCCGAAGATTGACTGATGAGGTCCTTGAGTGTTGCTATCTGCGTATTGATATCTAACGCAGCAGGCTGGCTATTAGCTTGGTTCAAGCCAAAAGGTTTATTTAATTGCAACGGAGAATTCGCCCAGCTTAACGAGGTAAAGCCGAGGGTTAAAATGAAGATGAGCAATGTTTTAGTCAGACGTAACATAATAATAAGCTCTAAGAAAGACATGGGGATAGTAGCAAAGAACTATTGTTAGCGCTTATTTTTTTGATGACTTTGTTGTGTTTCAAATAAGGCTGTGGCGACGATAATGGCACCGCCAAATAAAGTTCTAGTACTCAATTGCTCATCAAGAATAATTAAGGCCAACATAGCACCATAAAAAGGTTGTAAGCATGACACTAATCCTACTGTTTTAGCACTTAAATAGCGTAATGCTGTAGTGAATAATGCATGTGGCGCTGCAGTAAACACAACCCCTAATAAAATAATTAATCCCACCGTTTGCTGATTTAAGTCTGCCAAGGTCACATCTTGCCAGGGGCTTAAAAATACGACGGCAACCAAGGTTTGATAAAACATGGCGTGAGGGCCGCTATAACCGGTGAAGTAGCGTTTATGCAGCAAATTACGTGCGGTAAATAACATTGCCGATATGACGCCAATGATAATACCTAAGGTAATATCGTTGTCGAGGTTGGGCTCGGGGATTAGCAGTATCACACCAACCAATACAGCCATACCTGATAAAACATCAACCACTTTTAATTGGGTTCGGTTTATGAAGGGTTCAATTAAGACTGTCATCACAGGATAAGTAAAAAAAGCGATCATCCCTATTGCAACAGAGGACAGTTGCATTGCGGCAAAGTAGGTGACCCAGTGGCAGCTAACTAATACGCCAAGCAAGATGGCAATGAAGTAATCATTTTTATGTCTTAGCGTTAGAGTTTGTTTACTGGCTTTGACTAATAATGCCAGCACTAACGCCGCAACCGCACAGCGCAAAAAAGTAATATTAAGTGCACTTAGCGGAATAAGCTTAGAGAATAACGCCGTACCACCAAACAGTAGTACGGCTAAATGGACTTCAATAAGACCTGAGCGAGGGTTAACAGTTGTCACATTAACACTGGTTATTTAAGGTTAATGTTTGCAAAAGCTTGACCCATACGCGTGGTCTCGCCTGGTTCAACACCATCAGCAAAGGTGTCAATTGCATCTTGAGCAAACAGCATAACAACCGTACTGCCTAACTTAAAACGCCCCATTTCAGCGCCTTTGTCTAATGTTAATGCTTCCGGTCCTGTTGTTGGGTAATCCCAGCTAAATACTTGCTTGCCACCAGGTGGCGTTACCGTTCCCGCCCATACCGTTTCAATACTGGCCACGATAGTTGCGCCAACTAGCACCATGGCTAATGGGCCTATTTCTGTTTCAAAAATGGCCACAACACGTTCATTACGAGCAAATAATCCTGGTACATTTTGTGCTGTTAGTGGGTTAACGGAAAATAAATCACCCGGTACATAGGTCATTTTAGATAGGGTGCCTTTTATCGGCATATGAATCCGATGGTAATCTTTAGGTGCAAGATAAATTGTGGCAAAGTCGCCACCATCAAAACGTTCAGCATCAGCTTTATCACCACCTAGCAAGGCTTGTGACGTGTAGCTATGTCCTTTAGCCTGAAAAATATTGCCAGCTTCAATAGGACCACATTGACTGACAGCACCATCAACGGGGTGTGCCATGATGCTTGCTTGCTGGTTTATTGGACGTAAACCTTGCTTTAATTCACGGGTGAAAAAAGCATTAAATGTATTGTAGGCTTCTGGCTCACTTTTAGCGGCTTCAGACATATCAATTTTGTATTGTTTGATAAACCATTTAATAAATGCAGTGGTTAATACACCGGCTTCAGCAGCTGCAAATTTACCTACTAAGCGTGATAAAAAGTGTTTTGGCATAATGTATTGCAACGCAATTTTTAATGAGTCCAATTGAATTCCCTTACTTTTTTATGTCGTTTTACCAAAATATTGGTTGTTGGATTATTTTATTATATTTATTAAGCAATGAGTCACATGATTCATTTAGATATCATCGATGGCTCGAAAATGTCGAGCATGGCGTTGCTCGTCAAGACTGGCAATAATACGGCTGTAATTATAAAACCTATCTTGGGCTATTTTGCCTTCTTTTAACGCTTCTTGCAGCGCGCAACCAGGGTCATCCCCATGTTTACAGTCTCTGAATTTGCAGGTGCCTAAAAAGTCTCTAAACTCGATAAAGCACCAACCGACTCTTTGTGCATCTAAATGCCATAGGGCAAACTCACGTACTCCCGGAGAATCAATTAAATCCCCGCCACTGGCAAAATGTAATAATTTAGCTGTGGTAGTCGTATGTTGGCCTAAACCTGAATTATCAGATACATCGCCAATTAATAAATCAGCTTCAGGCATTAATGCATTGATCACCGATGATTTACCGACACCAGATTGACCTGCAAATACACTGACTTTATCTTTCAATAATGCTTTTAGATCGTCAATCCCTTCACCCGTATGGCTACTGAGTTGATAAACTTGATAACCAATTTCACGATAACGATTAAGTGCCTGCTCAATTTCAGGACGATTCTCATCGGTCAATAAATCAATTTTGTTTAGTACTATAACAGGTGCGATATCGGTATCTTCACAGGCAACTAGGTATCTGTCGATAATTTGAGTTGTGAAGCTAGGTAAAACCGATGACACAATTAGAATTTGGTCAATGTTGGCGGCAATAATTTTAACGCCATCATAGAGGTCTGGGCGTGTTAGAGACGATTTTCGAGGATGTACCGCCTCTACAATCCCGCCAATATTGGAGCCTGATTGTACTTCAGTCGCTAAACGGACGATAACATTGTCTCCAGTAACCAAGCTGGTGACGGCGCGGCGAATATTACAACGGGTAATAGTGCCATCTTGGGTTTCAATGTCCGCATGTTGTCCAAAACGAGATATCACCACACCAGCTTGTTCTGGTGTGAGCAAATGATCTTGAAGGTCAGCATTATCGCTGGCGGAATCGGAGCGTTTTAATCGTTTTGATTGATTGGCACGCATGCGCCTTAATTGGCCTTGGCTTAGGGGTTTCTTTTTACTCACAGGCAGATCTTCATCAATAAAGGTATTTTTTTGTGTCTTAAAAGGATTATGATACACCCAATGAAATAAAAAAGCCTGAATTTAGGGCGATAGATAGAATAAGGCGAACAAATGGCGGCTGATGCGAAAAATTTGATATGGGTTGATCTTGAAATGACGGGGCTTGAACCTGAAGTGGATAGAATTATTGAGATTGCTACCTTAGTGACAGATCAAGATTTAAATATTATTGCTCAAGGACCTGTTTTAGCGATTCATCAAACCGATGCTGTTTTAGCGGGGATGGATGACTGGAATCAAAAGCATCATGGTGAGTCAGGTTTAATTGATCGCGTCAAGGCTAGTCAGGTTTCTGAACAAGATGCGATAGAGCAGACCATTGCATTTTTATCTCAATATGTTCCTAAGGGAGCTTCACCAATGTGCGGTAATAGCATTGGTCAAGATCGTCGCTTTTTGAATAAGTACATGCTTGAACTGGAAGATTATTTCCATTATCGCAATGTTGATGTAAGTACCATTAAAGAGTTAGTTCGCCGCTGGAGCCCTGCAACTATGGATGGCTTTACAAAGAAGAATACTCATCAGGCGTTAGAAGACATCAAAGAATCGATTGCAGAATTGCAGTTTTATCGTAGCCAGGTATTTAAAATTTAAGCAAACGATTCAGTTTTTGTAAAAAGAGTGAAAAAAGGGGTTGCAGCATAGTAAATATTACCTATAATGCGGCCTCAACTTTCTACAGAGCGCCAAACTCTGAACCATAGAAAGTAGAACAGAAATTTGAAAGTTTGCGACATTAGCTCAGTTGGTAGAGCGATACCTTGCCAAGGTATAGGTCATCGGTTCGAACCCGATATGTCGCTCCAAATTTCAATGCTAAGATTTGCGACATTAGCTCAGTTGGAAGGTAAAAAGACGATACCTTTTAGATTGATACTAGTTAAGCAACAATATGCGACATTAGCTCAGTTGGAAGGTAGAAAGACGATACCTTTTAGATTGATACTAGTTAAGCAACAATATGCGACATTAGCTCAGTTGGTAGAGCGATACCTTGCCAAGGTATAGGTCATCGGTTCGAACCCGATATGTCGCTCCAAATCTCATTGCCAAGATATGCGACATTAGCTCAGTTGGACGGTAGAAAGACGATACCTTTTAGATTGATACTAGTTAAGCAACAATATGCGACATTAGCTCAGTTGGTAGAGCGATACCTTGCCAAGGTATAGGTCATCGGTTCGAACCCGATATGTCGCTCCAAATCTCTATTCAAATCCAAATCCAAATCCAAATTCAAATTGATAATAAATTAGCTCAGTTGAGTTAATTGAAAGAGTTGATACGCTTTTTTTGCCAAGGTATAGGTCATCGATTCGAATGCGATATGTCGCTCCAAGCTTTCCTCTGTTTTAATCGTCATTCCAATTACCCTAATCCCAATTCTCCTAAATTTAATAATCTTAAATCTAAATTCAATAAATCGTTGTTCAAACGATTGCTCAATTGTGTCTGTTAAAAAATGTCGATACTTTTCTTTTCAAGGTATTGGTCATCGGTTTGAACCACATTTTATTTGATCAGGCCGCTCCAAAATCCTCCCTGTTGTTTGCTATCCTTGTTGGTTTGAACCTTGATAATATGGTTTTTAGACGGTTGAACTAACCCCAATGTCTTAAGTTTATGATTTGGCAACATTCAATCTATCTCATCTGATTTCAGTTTTTAGTAGTGAATGTTTATATGCTTAAAACCCGAATGAATACAGATAAGTGATCTACAACCCATTTCTTCATCTATCCCTAATATATCTCTCTGCCATAATCAAAAAATATGACCTTGTTCAAATAATAGTTAACAAAAATTTCTAATAATGAAATTAACAAGGTTACCTGAGAATATCAGGCTGTAAAGTGAGGTAGTAAGATATGCGTATTCAGCAATTAAGTGAATTACTAGAGTATATTGCCAATTGTCGTTTGGGTATGAGTAAGTTGTACAAACGATTACATCGAAATGCTGACTCGTCTCGCGTTAAGCTAATGTTGGAGTACTTTCAACAACATGAGAAGCATATTTACGACACCATAGAAAGCTATATTGAAGATGCACCTGCAAAAATCCTTGATACTTGGTATCAGGATGTGGTGTTTGAAGATTTTCTCAAGCGCTGTGATGAAACATCTTTACCCGCGAATATGGATGAAGAGCAATTGTTAGAGTTACACCTTGATTTAGAGAACCGCCTTATTGCGCTTCTTGAGAAAACCGCAGAGCTGACATCATCAAATGATGCAAAAAGTGCGTTATTAGATGTTATTCGTGTTGCGCAAACTCAACAAAAAAGATTAGTGCACAGTGTATTGCGGATGGATGATATCTAACATTAAGCGTTAAGTGATGTACCGACCGCATTCAATAATGCCAGCAATTAGATTGCTGGCATTTTTATTTGTTGAAAAAAGCCCACAGCAGCTGTAGGAGTTGAATATAGAACTCTGGTATATTGTACGTTTGGTTATCTTTTATGAGTTTATTGGCTGTTTGATATGACTTCTATTGTTAAAAATCTTGAAAATGAACAAGCTACAGTGGCGATGGGGCAAATTGTAGCCCAAGGTCTAACCCCTCCATTGACGATTTTTTTAACCGGTGACTTGGGGGCGGGTAAAACTACCTTAAGCCGTGGAATAATTCAGTCTTTAGGCCATAACGGTGCAGTGAAAAGCCCTACTTACACCTTAGTTGAACCCTATGAGTTTAACGGTTTTGATGTATATCATTTTGATTTATATCGTGTAGCCGATCCTGAAGAGTTAGAGTTTATGGGAATTCGTGATTACTTTAACTCCACCAGTATTTGTTTGGTTGAATGGCCAGAACATGGTCAGGGAATGCTACCTGCAGCAGACATTCATCTACATTTACGCTATAAAGATAATCAACGAGAAATTGAAATTAACGCGTTGTCTGCTTCTGGGCAGGCCATTTTGACAAAATTAAAATAATAATGACTGTAAATAAAATATTTTTTTATTGCGCCTTTTTAGTCGTAACCAGCTTTTCATTTGCAGCGCAGAGCGCGAATGATCTTGATAGTGTGCGTATTTGGGCTGCACCAGAATCCACTCGTGTGGTTTTTGATTTATCTCAAGCGCCTGAATATGATTCTTTCACCCTGACAGGGCCAGACAGATTAGTTGTAGACATTAAAAATGCCAGCAATAAAGTCAAACTGGATAAATTAAGCAACAATAGCAAACTGATTAAACGTATTCGAGTCAGTAGCCCCCCGGTGAAAGGCACACTTAGATTGGTGCTGGACCTTACAAAACCGATTAAATCGAACCTTTTCACATTATCCCCAACGCCGCCATACGGTAATCGCTTAGTTGTCGATTTAGATGATTCATTCAGTGAAGAAGCCAGAGCAAAAACGACCATACATTCTTCAGGAACCAATCGAGACATTATCATTGCCATTGATGCAGGCCATGGCGGAGAAGACCCAGGTTCAATCGGTCCATCGGGTATGTATGAAAAGCGGGTGGTATTGGATATTTCAAAACGCTTAGCAGACAAAATCAATGCAACGCCCGGTATGCAGGCAGTGATGACGCGTACTGGAGACTACTTTGTTGACTTAAATCGCCGTTCTGAATTAGCGCGCCGAAGTAAAGCGGATTTATTGTTGTCTATTCACGCAGATGCATTTACCTCGCCTCAGCCAAGAGGGGCATCTGTGTGGGTGCTCTCAATGCGCCGAGCCGACAGTGAGCTAGGCCGACTGTTAGAGCAAACCGAAAAACATTCTGAGCTGCTCGGAGGTGTTGGCGATATTATTCAAAATTCTGATGTTGAAAAATATTTAGTGCAAACCCTTATAGATATGCAGAAAAACAACTCAATGGTGATGAGTAATGACATTGCCAAAGACATTTTACGGGATCTTGGGTCGGTAACTCATTTACACAAAAAAGCCCCTGAAGCGGCAAGTCTAGCGGTATTAAAAGCGGCGGATATACCATCTATTTTGATTGAAACAGGGTTTATTTCTAATCCAGGTGAAGAGAAGTTATTAATCAACCGAAACCATCAGCAAAAATTAGCGAATGCGATTCATAAAGGGGTTATTCGCTATTTTGAAAATAACCCACCTTCAGGCACCTTAGTTGCACAAAGAACAAACACTAAACATAAAGTGAAATCTGGAGAGTCGTTATCGCTTATTGCTAGACGCTATGGTGTGAGTGTTGATGGCATCAAAAAAGCGAATAATTTAAAATCTGATACGGTTCGTATCGGCCAGCAATTGATTATACCAAGGGCATAGTCATGGCTATTCAACTGTTACCACCTCAACTTGCAAACCAAATAGCCGCTGGCGAAGTGGTAGAGCGTCCGGCATCTGTGGTTAAAGAGCTTGTTGAAAATAGCTTAGATGCTGGGGCAACGCGTGTTGATATCGACATCGATAAAGGTGGCAGCAAACTGATTCGGATCCGTGATAATGGCGTAGGTATTCCCAAAGACGAACTGGCTTTAGCACTGTCACGTCATGCTACATCTAAGGTACACAGTTTAGATGACTTAGAAGCCATTATGAGCTTTGGTTTTAGGGGCGAGGCCCTAGCGAGTATCAGTTCAGTTGCGCGGCTAACGTTAACCTCTAAAACTGTTGAGCAAACAGAAGCATGGCAAGCCTTTGCCGAAGGTTCGCAAATGGATGTTAAAATTACTCCAGCAGCGCATCCTCAGGGGTCTACCATTGATGTTGTCGACCTATTCTTTAATACTCCCGCCAGAAGACGTTTTTTAAAAAGCGACAAAACTGAATTTACTCATATTGATGAGTGGTTAAAGCGGATAGCTATTGCACGTTGCGATATTCACTTCACTCTTACTCATAATGGCAAATTGGTACGTCAATATCGTCCAGCGAATACCGATATACAGCACCAACAGCGCCTAGGGCAAATATGCGGTCGCCAATTCGCTGAAAATGCACTGACCGTTTCCTGTGAACATGATGGTTTATCTCTTCGGGGTTATTTACAGTCACCCTTTGATAATGTGATCAGTGATAGCAGCTATTTTTATGTGAATGGACGTTTGGTGCGCGACAGATTAGTTAATCATGCTGTGCGACAAGCTTTTGCTGAACAAGGGGTCGAACATCAACCCGGTTATGTGCTAATGCTTGATTTAGACCCGCATCAAGTTGATGTGAATGTTCATCCTGCAAAACATGAAGTACGTTTTCATCAATCTCGTTATGTGCATGATTTTATTCTACAAGCTTTGCAGTCGGCTTTATCTCAAATGGTTGACTTAGTTTCTCATCAACCTGCGTCAAATGCAGCGGATAAACGTAATTATTCAGAGCAAGTGGAATATGCTTACCCGCAGCCAAAGAACGATGACGTTGCTTTAGCCGATTCCGCTAAGTGTATTTCTCGTGAGGAATACGCTTCACATGATGTTCCTCATCGCCCCAATAGTGTTAGCCAATTTGGCAGTATGCATGTTCCGGGGCAAGCAAGTCATTCATTTGGTGGATATTCTTCTGATATAAAACCCCGTTATGATGCTAGCGCAGATAAACATGAACAATTAAATCGTGCTTTTACTCAACCGCCCAAAAAAAACGTTAACCAAGCTGCGATAACAAGCTATGGACAATTGCTACAAAGCCCTGAACATGCAGGGGGGGATTCTACATACCAAAAAAAGGTGGTCAGTCATGAGGTAGCCAATTTGGCCCTGATGCCAAATGTGCTCGATGGTCAGTTTTGGGTTTTAGTTGTTGAAAATGAATTAAAATTAATGCCTATACTTTCCGTGCAGCAGGCGGTTCTACAACATGAAATTATGCATAAATTAGCTACTGGATTAATTGGGCAACCCTTACTCATGCCTGTATCTGTAAAGGCTGAGCCTGATTGGCAATTAACAATAGATCAAAATGAACCTTTTTTGCGCCAATTGGGTATTGAACTAACAATTCGTTATGGGCAGTTGATTATTAAAAAAGTGCCCCCATATTTGAGGGATAGCCAATTAGCTGTAGTCATTCCTGAGCTATTACAATGGATGAATGCAACTAAACCCAATAATGAAGCTTTAGCATTATGGATTGCACAACAATCGACCAAACAGTTCATGGCTGCACAAACTATTTGGCAAAAGTTTTGTCTATTACAAGATGAAACTAAGCAGACAATTTTATTGAATGCTAAGGTGTTACCTTGGCAAGCATGGATTAAAGAAAACGCGTGAATACAATCGAACGGCCAAAAATTATTTTTTTAATGGGGCCAACAGCCTCAGGTAAAACATCGTTGGCGATTCAAATGGCTCAACAGCATAACTGTGAGTTAATTTCGGTTGATTCAGCACTGATTTATCGAGAAATGGATGTAGGCACCGCCAAACCCACAGCAGAAGAACTCGCATTAGCCCCTCACCGTTTGATCGATATACTCGATCCGAGTGAAAGTTATTCTGCTGCTGATTTCCGTCGCGATGCGTTAACTGAAATAGAAAAAATTATTGCCCGTGGTAAAACCCCTTTATTGGTTGGCGGCACCATGATGTATTTTAAAGCATTATTAGAGGGTTTATCCCCTTTACCTAGCGCAGATGAAACAATCAGAGCGCAAATATTTGCTGAGGCTGACAGCTTAGGTTGGGAAGCATTACACCGTCAGTTGTGTGAAATCGACCCTGTTGCGGGTGAGCGAATTCATCCAAATGATCCACAAAGATTGTCTAGGGCACTAGAAGTGTATCGTATAACGGGTAAAACAATGACAGAGTTAACCCAAACTAAGTCAGCCGCTTTACCTTATGATGTAGTACAATTTGCCATAGCGCCGACAGAGAGAAAAGTATTGCATGATTTGATTGCAAAACGATTTTTGATAATGCTTGAGCAAGGATTTACAGAAGAAGTTGCTCGTTTAAAAGCGCGCGGAGATCTTCATTTAGATATGCCATCAATGCGTTGTGTGGGTTATAGGCAGTGTTGGCAGTATCTTGATAATGAGTTTGATCATGCGACTATGGTCGAAAAAGCGACCGCTGCTACTAGGCAATTGGCCAAACGTCAATTAACATGGTTGAGAAGCTGGCCCGATTTGCAGTGGCTTCAAAGCGGCGATGAGAATAATTTAGTTACACTTATGCGACAATGCGGCTAGCTAATTAGTTGTTACTGTATAATACTCAAACTAAACAATAAAACTTGAATTACGTATTTTAAAAAGAAAAAGGAAATTACAAAATGGCTAAGGGGCAATCTTTACAAGACCCATTTTTAAACGCTCTACGTCGTGAGCGTGTACCCGTTTCAATTTATTTAGTAAACGGTATCAAACTTCAAGGACAGGTTGAGTCTTTTGATCAATTCGTGATCCTATTAAAAAATACAGTGAGTCAAATGGTATATAAACATGCCATTTCGACAGTCGTTCCTGCGCGTCCATTTAACGTGTCAAATCATCAAGGTCCTAATGCCTCTGATGAAGATGATGCGGAATAATAACTAAAAAGGATATGCTTCTTGTTTGATCGTTATGAAGCTGGAGAAACAGCAGTACTTGTTCATATCGAGTTTTCTGACGAAGAACGTCGTGAAGATTTATTGGAATTACAACTATTAGTTGAGTCTGCAGGTGCACGCTCGGTAGGGGTAATAACAGGTAGTCGTCGTTCACCGGACCGTAAGTTCTTTATTGGAACGGGTAAGGCAGAAGAACTGGCAGCTATGGTTGCCGCGACAGAAGCCAATGTAGTTATTTTTAATCACGCGTTGAGCCCTGCTCAAGAGCGTAATCTTGAGGCAGTTTGTCAGTGTCGAGTATTAGATAGAACTACATTAATCCTAGATATATTTGCTCAACGTGCCCGAACTCATGAAGGTAAGTTACAAGTGGAGCTAGCGCAATTGCGCCACATGTCAACGCGTCTGATCCGAGGATGGACTCACCTTGAGCGACAAAAAGGTGGTATCGGTATGCGCGGGCCAGGGGAAACCCAGCTCGAAACTGATAGACGTTTACTGCGAGGCCGTATTAAGAATATTAATAAGCGCCTCGATAAAGTAGATAAACAACGTGAGCAAAGTCGCCGAGCTCGTAAACGTAGTGACATGGCCACAGTCGCGTTAGTGGGGTATACCAATGCCGGTAAATCGACATTGTTCAACTCCTTAACACTGTCTGAGGTATATGCAGCGGATCAATTGTTCGCCACGCTTGACCCGACACTGCGTAAGTTAGATTTACCAGATGGTGCAGTGATATTAGCTGATACTGTTGGTTTTATTCGTCATTTACCCCATGACCTCGTTGCGGCATTTAAAGCCACACTACAGGAAACACGCCAAGCTGATTTACTATTACATATAGTTGATTGTGCTGATGACAACATGACTGAAAATTTCGATCAGGTACAAAGTGTACTAGAGGAGATTGAAGCCGATGACATCACCCAATTAGTGGTATGTAATAAGATAGATTTACTTGAAGACTTTGCCCCTCGAATTGATTATGACGATGAAGGCAAGCCTGAGCGTGTGTGGGTATCTGCACAAAAACGCATTGGATTTGATCTGCTATTACAAGCTGTTACTGAGTTAATTGGTGCAGTTATCTATGAGCGGACTTTGAAAATACCAGCCTCTGCTGGACATTATCTTGGCCAGTTTTATCGACTGGATGCAATACAGCAGAAAGAGTATGACGATCTGGGGAACTGTATTTTGTCTGTTCGTCTGTCGGAAGCCGATTGGCGCCGATTAATGAAACAGAGTCAGGGGGAATTGGAAACTCTTGTTTTTGAACCATCAGAAGCAGAAGTATCTTGTTAATCTCATTTATTTCATCCAATTATGGAGTGCTAAATGGCTTGGAATGAGCCCGGTAACAAGGGTAATAAAGACCCTTGGGGAAATAAAGGTGGTAACGATAAAGGACCACCGGATCTCGACGAAGTTTTTCGTAACCTTTCAAAACGTTTTGGTGGTAAAGGCGGAGGAACTGCTTCAGGGCAACCTTTTAATTCTACCTTCCTCGTTATTCTTGTCGTTATTGCATTAATTGTATGGGGCCTATCGGGTCTGTATACGGTTAAAGAAGCAGAGCGAGGAGTCATGCTACGTTTTGGTCAACACATTGGTGAAGTAGGCCCTGGTCTACATTGGAAAGCGACTTTTATTGATGAAGTGTTTCCAATTGACGTGAAAACGTATCGTACTATTCCTGCTTCAGGCAGCATGCTGACATCAGATGAAAACGTAGTGAAAGTTGAGCTTGTTGTGCAATACAGCATTCAAGATGCTTACTCATATGTTTTTAGTGCTGTCGATGCAAACGCCAGCTTACGTGAAGCGACAGATAGCGCATTGCGTTATGTTGTTGGCCATAATCGTATGGACGACATTTTAACGACAGGTCGTGATGCGATTCGTCGCGACACTTGGCGTGAGTTAGAGCGTATTATTGAGCCCTATAAGTTAGGTCTTAAAATTGAAGACGTTAACTTCTTGCCTGCTCGTCCACCTGAAGAAGTCAAAGATGCTTTTGATGATGCGATTTCAGCACAGGAAGATGAACAGCGCTTTATTCGTGAAGCTGAAGCTTATTCTCGCGAAATTGAACCTAAAGCTCGTGGTCAAGTTGAGCGTATGGCGCAGCAAGCAAATGCTTATAAGCAACGTGTTGTCTTAGAAGCTGAAGGTAAAGTCGCTCGTTTTGAAAAACTATTACCTGAATATCATGCAGCTCCTGAAGTTACTCGCAAGCGTTTGTATTTAGACGCGATGCAAGAAGTCATGTCTGATACTAACAAAGTGTTAATTGATGCGAAAAACAACGGCAATTTAATGTATTTACCATTAGATAAGCTGATGAACAACGATAAAGCTAACCGTAAAGCGGTTGAGCCAGAAGTTGAACGTCATATTAACTCGGTTTCAGGTAATGCGAATGTCCCAGTAACGAGTATGCCTACAGATGGTCGTTTATCTCGTGAAGAGCGTACTCGCCAAGGGAGGGGATAACTCATGGGTAGATTTGGTTTAATTATTCTTGTGGTGATCCTGGGCATTGGTTTTTCATCTGTGATGGTTGTCAACGAAGGTGAACGAGCTATCGTTTCACGTTTCGGTAAAGTGGTTAAAGACAACATTGATGGTGAAGAGGTGACTCGCGTATTTCAACCGGGCTTACACATTAAGTTTCCGGTTGTAGATAAACCACGTTATATGGATGCACGTATTCAGACTTTAGATGGTGCAGCTGACCGTTTTGTAACTTCTGAAAAGAAAGACTTAATGGTTGATTCGTACGTGAAATGGCGTATTAGTGATTTTGAAAAGTATTATCTTTCTACCAATGGCGGTATTAAAGCCAATGCTGAAAAGTTATTACAAGCTAAAATCAGTAATGATTTACGTACCGAGTTTGGTCGTCGCACGATTCGTGAGATTGTCTCTGGAAAACGTGATGAGTTGCAAATTGATGCATTAACTAATGCCTCTGAAAGTGCTTCTAATTTGGGTATTGAAGTTGTTGACGTACGTGTTAAACAAATCAATTTACCTGCAAACGTCAGTAATAGTATTTACCAACGTATGCGTGCTGAGCGTCAAGCTGTGGCAAAAGAGCATCGTGCCCAAGGTAAAGAGCAGGCTGAAATTATCCGCGCAACAACCGATGCCAACGTAACGGTTAAAGTTGCAGGTGCAGAGCGTAATGCGTTGACCATTCGTGGTGAAGGTGATGCGCTAGCGGCAAAGATTTATGCTGATGCTTATAATAAAGATGCCGAATTTTATGGCTTTTTACGTAGCTTAGAAGCTTACAAAGAAAGTTTTGCCGGTAATTCAGATATTATGGTGTTAGAGCCTGACAGTGATTTCTTCAAGTACATGAAGTCAATGAATGGAAAATAAAAGCTAACTTATTAGTTTTTTAGTAAAAGCCCGATATAGATCGGGCTTTTTTGTGGCTGAACTTTACTAATTTTGATTATCGTTTGCTATAAAAAATATTTATTTTTCAGCTGTACTGCTTTGGTCTAAATTAGTCAAACTTGTTTAAACTGATATTGATTTAAATCAAACGCTTAGTTGGTTGTTGATGTTAAATTTTCTTCAGAAAACATTCACTTTTAAACAGAAAAAATTACATTTTTTCGCCAAAGAGGCTTAATCCGCAATTTAGTTGTGTGTTTTCACTATGATCTGCTTCTAATTTTTCGCTATAATGAGCCCCGCCTCAAACTATGATAATTTAACACGACCCTTAACAGGGGTTAAATTATTGAAATATAAAAATTCCAACACCCTCTGGGAGATAAGTGGATGAGCAATGCGCCAGTCGATACCGGACGTCGCAGATTCCTGACAGCCGCAACCGCCGTAGTAGGTGGTGCAGGTGCCGTAGCTGTAGCGGTTCCTTTCATCAAGTCATGGAATCCGAGTGCCAAAGCGAAAGCTGCAGGTGCGCCGGTCGAAGTAAATATTAGTAAAGTAGAGCCAGGTCAGTTAATTCGTGTTGAATGGCGCGGAAAACCTGTTTGGGTCGTACGTCGTACAGAAGCTGTATTAAACGGACTTGCCTCGTTAGATGGTCAATTACGTGATCCTGCTTCAGAAGAAATGCAGCAACCTGAGTACGCTCAAAATGCCGCACGTTCAATTAAGCCAGAGTTCTTTATTGCTGTCGGTATTTGTACTCACTTAGGTTGTTCACCGACCTATTTACCAGATTCATTTGGTGAGCAGGTAGAAGGTGTACCATCTGGTTTCTTCTGTCCTTGTCATGGTTCTAAGTTTGATATGGCTGGTCGAGTGTTCCAAGGCGTACCTGCGCCATTGAACCTCGTTGTTCCTCCTCATCAATATGTTGATGACAACACCGTGCTAATCGGTGTCGATACAGGAGCGGTCTAATGGTTAAGAATATTATTGATTGGATTGATGCTCGCATCCCAATGACGGCGACTTATAATCGTCATGTTGGTCAATATCCAACACCAAAGAACTTCAACTTTTGGTATTTCTTTGGTTCATTGGCTTTATTAGTGTTAGTTAACCAATTACTAACGGGTATTTGGTTGACAATGAATTACGTACCAACGGCAGAGGGCGCTTTCGCTTCTGTTGAATACATCATGCGTGATGTTGAATATGGTTGGTTACTGCGTTACATGCACTCCACAGGGGCTTCGGCTTTCTTTGTGGTCATTTATTTACATATGTTCCGTGGATTACTCTATGGTTCTTATCAAAAACCAAGAGAGTTGCTCTGGTTATTTGGTATGTTGATATTTTTAGTGCTAATGGCAGAAGCCTTCATGGGCTACCTACTTCCTTGGGGACAAATGTCTTACTGGGGAGCACAGGTAATTATTTCATTGTTCGGTGCCATCCCTGTTATTGGTGATGACCTAACATTGTGGATCCGTGGTGACTACGTTATTTCTGGTGCAACCCTAAACCGCTTCTTCGCACTGCATGTTATAGCATTGCCTTTAGTATTAGTTGTATTAGTGTTCTTACATTTAATCGCGTTGCATGAAGTGGGTTCTAATAACCCTGATGGTGTTGAGATTAAAAAGAATAAAGACGAGAACGGCTGGCCAGTAGATGCAATTCCATTCCACCCTTATTACACTGTCAAAGATATTATGGGTGTGGCTGGTTTCTTAATTGTGTTCTGTTATGTGTTGTTCTTTATGCCAGAAGGTGGTGGATACTTCCTAGAGAAGCCAAACTTTGAAGCAGCAAACCCAATGAAAACACCTGAGCACATTGCACCGGTTTGGTACTTCACGCCTTTCTATGCAATTTTACGTGCAATTCCTGACAAATTATTGGGTGTTGTCGGTATGGGCTTGTCTATTGCGGTATTGTTTATTCTGCCTTGGCTTGATCGCTGTAAAGTGAAATCAATTCGCTACCGTAGTGTCATCCACAAGATAAACATTGCTCAATTTTCAGTGTCTTTCATTGTGTTAGGTTATTTAGGTGTGGTTCCTGCAACACCTGAGCTGACGATTGTTGCACGTATCTTTACTTTGACTTATTTTGGTTTCTTTGTTGCCTTATGGGTATACAGTAAGAACGAAAAAACTAAGCCAGAGCCAACGAGGGTGACACACTAATGAAAAAGTTATTGATTGCATTAGTAACATTAGTGCCATCTCTTGCTATGGCAGCGAGTGGACACAATGTTCATTTAGAAAGTGCTAACGTTGATTTACATGATACCGCTTCACTAGAGCGTGGTTTGGATTTGTTCCAGAACTATTGTTCAGGCTGTCACAGTACTCAGTATCAGCGTTATGAGCGTGTCGCAACGGATTTGAATATTTCAGTTGATGATATGCGTAATAAGTATATATTCACCGGTTCTAAAATTGGTGAGCTTATGGAAAACTCAATTCCTGCTGCAGATGCCGCTAAATGGTTTGGTGCTGCGCCACCAGATTTAACTTTAGTTGCGCGAGTGCGTGGTGCTGATTGGGTTTATTCATACTTAAAAGGCTTCTACGCAGACGAGTCTCGTCCATTTGGTGTGAATAATACCGTATTCCCATTAGTGGGTATGCCTCATGTTTTGCAAGGTCTTCAAGGACTTCCAGTTAAACAAGAGGATGGTACACTTGTTGCTACTGGTGGCTCTATGACTGCAGAAGAGTATGACCAAGCTATGCGCGATTTGACAGGTTTCCTTGTTTATTCAGGTGATCCAGTTAAGTTAGAACGTGAAGCATTAGGTTGGTGGGTACTCGGATTCCTGTTTATTTTCTTCATCATTGCTTACTTCTTGAAGAAAGAATACTGGAAAGATGTGCACTAGCATCAAATAACGGGTAAAATGTATTATCCGCGTAATGTAAACGAGGGGCTTAGCCCCTCGTTTGTTTTGTTTTTTTAGATTTCTGGAGGGTATAAATGGCTGTTGCTGCCAACAAACGCTCTATCATGACACTGTTTTCTGGTGCCGATGATTTATATAGCCATCAAGTGCGTATCGTATTGGCTGAGAAAGGGGTTACCGTTGATGTTTTACAGGTAGACCCAAGTGAAATGCCAGAAGAACTACTTGAAGTAAATCCATATAACTCTGTGCCAACCTTAGTTGACCGTGAATTAGTGTTATATGAATCTCGTATCATTATGGAGTATTTGGACGAGCGCTTCCCGCACCCACCACTTATGCCAGTTTACCCTGTATCTCGTGGCCAAAGCCGCTTAATGATGCATCGCATAGATACTGATTGGTATGCTCTTGTAGAACGTATTCGTAAAGGTGACAAAGCAGATGCAGCTCGTAAAGAGTTGACTGAAAGCTTAGTGGCTTTAGCGCCAGTATTTGCAGAGATGCCATACTTCATGAATGAAGAGTTTGGTTTATCTGATTGCTATTTAGGCCCATTATTATGGCGTCTACCTGTATTAGGTATCAATTTAGATCCTCGTACAGCGAAAGAGATTAATGCTTACATGACACGTATTTTTGAGCGTGAGTCATTCAAAGCATCGTTAACCGAGGCTGAGCGCGAAATGCGCATGGGCATGTAATGAAAGCTATTACTCCTAACCGTCCTTATTTATTGCGGGCTTATTATGAGTGGTTAATGGATAACCACTTTACGCCGCATGTCGTGGTAGATGCATTTGTAGAAGGTACTCAGGTACCTCAACAGTTTGTTAAAGATGGACAAATTGTTTTAAATATCAGCACTGGTGCTGTTATGGGTTTACAAATGAATAATGACGCTGTTGAGTTTAATGCTCGTTTTGGTGGAGTACCACAGCAAGTTTATTTGCCGATGGCCTCAATCATTGCTATTTATGCTCGTGAAAATGGCGCCGGTACTGTGTTTGATATGGAAGATGCTTACACACCTAATGATGAGCCTAAAGCAACATCACCAGGATTAGCTTCTGTTGACTCTAAGGCCGAAAAGCCTCAAGCAACAAAAGCTGATGAAAAACCGAAACGCAAAAGCCACCTCACTGTTGTTAAGTAAACAACATAAGGTCTAATAGAAACCAGCCTTAGTGCTGGTTTTTTTAATGGTAATGACTCAACTAAGCCGGAATTAGCATGTTGCTGATGATAGATAATTACGACTCTTTTACTTTTAATTTAGTGCAGTACTTTCAAGCGCTAGGTGAAGAGATTGTGGTTAAACGTAATAATGAGATTACAGTCGCTGATATAGAAACATTATCCCCTTCACACATTGTCATCTCTCCTGGTCCCTGTTCACCTAATGAAGCGGGTATTTCATTGGATGTGATCCGTCGATATGCAGGTAAATTACCCATACTGGGTGTCTGTTTAGGCCATCAAGCTATAGCGCAGGTTTTTGGCGCAAATGTCATACGGGCCAAACGTGTTATGCATGGTAAAACTAGCGTCATTAGCCATACAGGGAAGGGGTTATTTCAAGGGTTAAATCAGCCATTAACCGTTGCCCGCTATCATTCATTACTTGTTGATGCGTTACCGGAAGGGTTTGTGCTTGATGCATGGTTTGATGACCCTATCCATGGTCGTGAGATAATGGGCATGAGTCATCTTAATATGCCGCTTTATAGTGTACAGTTCCATCCTGAAGCCATATTGACCGAGCAAGGTCATGAATTGTTGGCTAATTTTTTGCGTGAATGATGTAAAAGTAGTTTTAAAATACAATTTCTAAAGTCTTTCTGTTACAACTTTCCACATAATTCTGCGCGAAACCTTGTATACAATTGTGCTATAAAGTAGCCCTAAAATAATAACATCTTCATTATAGGGATAATTATGTCTGGTTTTGCGATCACTTCGCCTTTCTTACGTCGTTTTGCTTTTAGTGCCTTGACGCTTGCACTTGTTAGCGGCTGTAGTGCTACAGCACAAACGCCTGCTCAAACAAATACCATGAGCAATAACGTAACAGTTCAAGCACCCTTAGCACAGCCACCAAAAGCAGAACAGCCATTAACGTTAAACCAAATCATGGCTAATCCTGATTGGCTGGGGATTTTTGCTCAAGGCGCTTACTGGTCTGACGATAGTCAGTCCATATATTTTAAACGCCAAGCACATCAAGCGCCTGTAGCGGATTATTATCAGCAAGGTGTTAATCAAAAAGCGGCCAGCAAACTGAATGTAGACCAGCTGCATTTAGCCGATCAAAAAAACGCGGTAGTTAATTTAGCTGGCACAAAAAAAGCGTACCTGTATCAGGGGAACCTTTTTGTTAAAGATTTAGTTGATGGTGAAATTAAACAAATTACTAAACAAAATACAGCCATCAGCGGTGTACGTTTTCTTTCTAATGGTGATTTAGCTTATTGGCAGGGAAATAATATTTTCCGTTTACATCAGTCATCAGGCCTGATCGAGCAGATTGCTAATATCCAAATGGCAAATGAGCCTAAACCAATCGAAGATCCAAGCTCTTATATTGCTAAGCAGCAACATCGTTTAATCGAATATGTTGCACTGCAGCATAATAATGCCAAAGCACAACAACAATACCAGCAGCAGTTAGCAGAGGTTGATCCTAGCTTTGCAGCTAAGACATGGTATTTAGGTGATGCTGAAGTGGTTTCTGACATCAGTTTATCAGCAGATGGTCGCTATGCCTTATTGGCATTAACAGATAAAAATTATACCTGGCGCGCTGAACACGACATTATGCCAAACTATCTTGGACAAGATGGTTATGTGGATGCTGTACCTGCAAGAGCTAGAGTGGCTGAGGATAAGTTTCCTGGTCAACGACTGGTGTTGCTTGATTTAACCGAACATGTAAAAAAAGACATTACTATCGAAGGGTTAACAGGCTTTGATGAAGATGTACTTGCTGACGTTAAACAAGAAAATGCTGCGGCAAAAGGTGAAAAGTATGAAAGCAAAAAATCACCGCGTTTAATTCAATTAATGCAGGATTGGGAGTGGAACCAAAGTGCGGTTCAATGGCATCCAACAGAAAATAAACTGCTTGTTATGATTGAAGCTGTTGACAATAAAGACCGCTGGATAGCATCAGTAAACCTAGATAAAGGCTCGTTAACTACCGAACATCGTTTACATGACGATGCATGGGTTAATTATAACTTTAATCAATATGGTTGGTTGCCGAACTCCGACAGCTTTTATTTCTTATCAGAAGAAACAGGCTACTCACATTTATATGTAAAAACAGTCGGCCAAAAAGCACGAGCACTGACTCAAGGTAAGTTTGTGGTTGATGATGTCACATTATCGCCAGACGCTAAGCATATTGTGTATCGAGCCAATGCTGACCATCCCGGAAGTTATAACGTTTATCGTGTAGAAATTGCATCGGGAAAAATTGAACAGCTGACAAACTGGTTTGGCACGTTATCGTACGTATTAAGCCCAGATGGACAATCGTTATTACTGGATGCATCGTCGCTGATCAAACCAAATGAGCTATATATTCAGCCCATTGGTGGAACACTTTCGCAATTAACTGATTACACAAGTAATGCGTTCAAGGAATATGCTTGGCAAGCCCCTAAAGTGGTTGCTGTGCCTTCTAACCATGGCGCGGGTGAAGTTTACGCTAGAGTGTATTTACCTGAAGGCTTCGAAGCACAAGGTGCTGATAAATACCCAGCAGTGATTTTTAACCATGGTGCGGGTTATCTACAAAATGCCCATTACGGCTTTTCAGGTTATTTTCGTGAATTTATGTTCCATAACATGTTAGCGCAACAGGGCTATGTGGTGATGGATATGGATTTTCGTGGTTCAAAAGGTTATGGCCGCGACTGGCGAACAGCCGTGTATCGTAATATGGGCACACCTGAAGTGGAAGATTTAAAAGATGGTGTGTCTTGGATGGCAAATAATGCCAATGTTGATATCGCTAAAGTAGGTACTTATGGTGGTTCATACGGTGGCTTTTTAACCTTTATGGCACTATTTAATGAACCTGAATTATTCCAGGCTGGCGCTGCATTGCGTCCTGTTACGGATTGGGCACATTATAATGCACCGTATACTTCTAATATCCTTAATACACCAGACATCGACCCTATTGCCTATGAGCGTAGTTCACCGATTGAACATGCTGACGGATTGCAAAAGCCGTTATTAATTATGACTGGTGTGTTGGATGATAATGTTTTCTTCCAAGATAGCGTACGCTTGGTACAACGTTTAATCGAATTGGAAAAGCCGATGTTTGAAACGGCAATTTATCCGGTTGAACCGCATGGCTTTAAACAGCCGTCAAGCTGGCTTGATGAATATCGTCGAATATATAAGCTATTTGAGCAAGAGTTAAAAAAATAAATCTTTGTTAGATCAATTAAGGCTTCCTTTAGGAGGCCTTAATTTTTATTATGTTTACTATTATTATAGATAAGGTTTAATTGCGTGGCAGTATCGGTAGCAGGTGGGGTTCGTCCAGGTAAGTTGATAGAAGTTGAGCGGCGTTTATATCAACATCTTATTGTGGGTAAGCACAAGGCTGCTGCCATGGAAGATGATATCAATGAGACTCTGGAAGCTGATGCCAATAAACTTGATATTGAACGCCAAGCCATTCAAGTTAGATTAGATAAACAGACTAAAGCTTTGGCTGTTTTTAAGGCTATTTCTAATCAATTAACCGAAACCGTCAATAACAGCATTGAGCATAAATTGGCTTCACCAGATTTGCTATTAACACATTCTGGTGTGCAAGAAGGGCAGATATTACTGCTTGATCTACTGCTTGATAAAGATCCTAACTTTGGTCGGATCCGACCCATTATTTCCAGTATATCCTGGCTGTCTCGGGATTTAATTACCCTGATTAATAGTCCGGCGTCTAAACATCGTCGCCCTAAAACATCTGATGTACAAGTCACTGATATTAAGTTGATACTCAATTATATTGGTCTTGAAAACCTGCGATTATTAATCCCATATTTTTGTAGTCGGCACTGGCTTCCAAGTGGTCATGCAAACTTACTTTGGACCACACGTAAATTATGGCGTTATAGCATGATTACAGCGATTGCCGCACAAGCCTTAGCACAACTGCATAATCGTCCAACTCACGTCAGTTATACCTGTGCCTTGCTTTATCAGTTAGGGACTTCAGTCATTCTGAGCAGCAGTGTTAAAGTGTTTGAGAAACATTGGGGCAACTGGTTACGAGAAGCTAGCCACAGCCGTGATAAAGAGGTTTATGATGCGGTAATGGCGACAGAGTTTCCTGCGGAGCAAATCTTTAATCATGTGATGGAGCATGGGCATCATCTAAATTGGCAGTTACTTGAGCAGCTTGAATTTAGCGACAGTGCGATTACAAAAGTACTAAAAGAGTTAGATCAAGATTACCATTTTAGTGAGTTATCGATTGATGCCGCTATTGTTGCCAAAGCCAGCTGTTTTGCCAAAATTATATTATTAGAAGAGCACCAGCTACTTGAGCCTCAGGAGCGCAAAGTCTTACTGGATTATTATGAGTTCACGCCGCAAGAAGTGATTCGACTTAAAGCACAAAACTATCGAAAACTGGATTTAGCCTAACTAACCAGGGTTTAGGAAAACTAAGCTTAACTCGAGTTATTTATGCTTAAAGCAAGTTTATAAACGATCATTAAACAATCGGTTATTTGCTAGAGATGCCGTTTTACTAGGCTTTATCTTCTAATACCTTTTGGATCACTCAAATGCTCATATGTTGTGAGTGACGTTTATCCAATTAATCGTTCTATTAACGTTGAATTGAGTTAAGTAAAAATATTATTCCACAGTGCATATAACGATGTTAATTTTGTGTAATTATTCATTTTTGATGAATTGCTACCCATTTTGCGTTCAAATAACTTTTTTTATGACTATTTATGCTCTATTGCTCCTGTTAAAGCGCTTTAATCTGCCATTTTTATCAATCTTTATTCAGTTTTCGATACGTCTTAACAGAAGTTAATTGGCGATTACTGGTATTTTGATCACATTTTCGCTAATAATGGTTAATAAGTTATACAAGCATTCGTCGTTACCCGATTAAATAACAATGAAAACGACGATATTTAGCGGCTTTGCAGCCGTTTATAAAAATAAAGGATGAAATTGAATGACTGTTGAAATGAATCTTAACCGTGCCCAGTTTGATGAAGTAATGGTGCCTAATTATGCGCCTGCAGCGGTAATTCCTGTTAAAGGGGAAGGTAGCCGTGTTTGGGATCAAGACGGTAACGAGTTTATCGATTTTGCAGGTGGTATTGCGGTTAACTGTTTAGGACATTGTCATCCTGCATTAGTGTCAGCATTAAAAGAGCAAGGCGAAAAACTTTGGCATCTATCTAATGTGATGACTAACGAGCCAGCACTTACTTTAGCCACTAAATTAGTCAACGCCACATTTGCTGAACGTGTTTATTTTGCAAACTCTGGTGCAGAGGCGAACGAAGCGGCATTGAAACTTGCCCGTCGTTACGCTTTAGATAACCACGGTGCTCAAAAAGATCAAATCATTGCGTTTGATAAAGCTTTCCATGGTCGTACATTCTTTACTGTGACTGTAGGTGGACAAGCTGCTTACTCTGATGGTTTTGGCCCTAAACCACAAAGTATCACTCACGTACCATTTAACGATATCGCAGCATTAGAAGCCGTTGTTTCTGACAAAACCTGTGCCATTATGCTTGAGCCTTTACAAGGTGAAGGCGGTATTATCAATGGTGATCCTGAATTCTTAAAAGCGGTTCGTGCCTTAGCTGATAAGCATGATGCATTGGTTATTTTTGATGAAGTTCAAACGGGTGTAGGCCGTACAGGCGAATTATTTGCTTATATGGGTACTGACATTGTTCCAGATATTTTAACTAGCGCTAAAGCGTTAGGTGGTGGCTTCCCAATCGCAGCAATGTTAACCACAGCTAAAATTGCCGCGCATCTTAAAATTGGTACTCATGGTTCAACATACGGTGGTAACCCATTAGCTTGCGCTATCGGTAATGCGGTAATGGATGTTGTGAATACCAAAGAAGTATTAGACGGTGTTAAGCACCGTGAGCAATTATTCCGCGATGGTCTTGCTGCTATTAACGCTAAATACAATGTCTTCAGCGAAGTGCGTGGAAAAGGCATGTTATTAGGTGCGGCACTTAATGAAAAGTATGAAGGCCGCAGTCGTGATTTCTTAGTTGCGTCAGTTGCTGAGGGCGTTATGACCCTTATGGCTGGTGCCAACGTAGTTCGTTTTGCTCCTTCATTAGTGATCCCAGAGGCTGATATTGCTGAAGGTTTAGCGCGTTTTGAACGTGCAGTTGCCAAAGTAGTTGCAGGTTAATACATAAAGGGCGCATTTACTTGCGCTCTTTTTGTTTGGGTCAGTGTTAGATAAAGGCGGTTTACATGTTTGTTAACTCCTTGATTTTTAATACCATGAGGAGATTTAGATGTTAATCATACGTCCGATCTGTGCCAGTGATTATGAAGCGCTTTACGGCATTGCCGTAGAGTCTGGCCATGGATTCACTTCTTTACCAGTAAATGAGGATTTACTGCGTTCAAAGATTGCGAGGGCTGAAGCATCTTTTACTAAAGACGTTAAAAAGCCATTCGATGAAGGCTATTTAATGGTCCTTGAAGACACCACTACAAAAGAAGTGGTTGGCACTTGTGGCATTGAGGCCGCAGTCGGAATGGAAGACGCGTTCTACCATTACCGCTTAGGGACTGAAGTTTATCACTCAAAGCAAATTGCCGTTCGCAACGAAGTTGAAACACTCACGCTATGCCATGATTACACCGGTGCAGCGGAGTTATGTACTTTATTCTTAAAAGATGCTTATCGTAAAGGGAATAACGGTCGCATGTTATCCCGTTCTCGCTTTTTGTTTCTCGCTCAACATCAGCATCGTTTTGGCGAAACTGTTATTGCTGAAATGCGCGGCGTAAGTGATGAAAAAGGCGACTCTCCTTTTTATGAGTGGTTACAAAAACATTTTCTTGGGATTGATTTTGTTGAAGCCGATTACCTGTCAGGTTTAGGTAAGAAAGCGTTTATGGCAGAAATGATGCCTCGCAGTCCTGTTTATGTGTGTATGTTACCTAAAAAAGCACAAAACGTGATTGGCGAAGTGCATAGCAATACCAAACCTGCATTGCGTCTATTGCAAGCGGAAGGTTTCAAATTTAGAAATTATGTCGATATTTTTGATGGTGGCCCAACGGTTGAATGTAGCTTAACGGATATTAAATCTGTTAAACGTAGCCGTTTATTGACCGTTGAAATTGGCAAAATGCCTCGTACCGACACCTCATTTATTATTTCAAATACCAAGCTAGCAGATTATCGCGCAACCGCGGCTAAGCTTAGTATATCTGATGAACATGATAACGTTGTCCTATCACCAGAACTTGCCCAGGGCTTGATGGTTGAAAATGGTCAACAAATTCGTGTACTTTCATTGTAGGAGAATACGATGACTCAATTTATTAAAGGTCAATGGCTTGCTGGCGAAGGTCATGATGTTCAATCCACCAATCCAGCAAATGGCGAAGTGATTTGGCAGGGGAAAACCGCTACAGCAGCTCAGGTTAATAGTGCAGTAGAAGCGGCTCGTGCAGCTCAGTTTGATTGGTTTATGCTTGGCTATGAAGGCCGTTTAGCGATTGTTGAAGCTTATCGTGATCAGTTAGAAGCCCATAAAGCTGAAATTGCCGAAACAATTGCTCAAGAAACCGGAAAGCCACAATGGGAGACCGCGACTGAAGCAGGTGCCATGATAGGAAAAATTGGTTTATCTGCTCAGGCTCATGATAAACGTACCGGTACTGAAACCAACGATTTACCAGCAGGACGAGCGGTATTGCGTCATAAGCCGCACGGTGTTGTTGCGGTCTTTGGACCGTATAACTTCCCAGGCCATTTGCCAAATGGTCATATTGTGCCAGCTTTGTTAGCGGGTAACACAGTTGTCTTTAAACCGTCAGAATTAACCCCAAAAGTGGCTGAGTTAATGCTTAAGTGCTGGGAAAAAGCGGGCTTACCTGCAGGCATTATTAACTTGGTTCAAGGTGAAGTTGAAACGGGTAAAGCGCTGGCCTCTCATCCACAAATTGATGGATTATTCTTTACCGGTAGCTCTCGCACAGGCCATATTTTGCATCAGCAATATGCTGGTCATCCGGGTAAGATTTTAGCCCTAGAAATGGGCGGTAATAATCCTTTAATTATTAAAGGCGTAAGCGATACAAAAGCGGCTGTTCACGACATTATCCAATCTGCTTATATTTCATCTGGTCAACGATGTACTTGTGCACGTCGCTTGTATGTTGAACAAGGCGCAGAAGGCGATGAGTTAATTGCTCAGCTAATTGCGGCTGTAAAACAAATTAAAGTGGGTGCATGGAATAGTCAGCCGCAACCGTTTATGGGGTCGATGATTTCAGAAACCGCCGCCCGCGGAATGGTTGCAGCGCAAGCTACATTGCAGTCGTTAGGTGGGGTATCGTTAATTGAGCTTCAACAAGTTAAAGCGGGCACAGGCATAGTGTCACCAGGACTGATTGACGTTACGGCGATTGATAAATTACCAGATGATGAGTATTTCGGGCCATTATTACAATTGGTTCGCTACAGTGATTTTGATGAAGCCATTCGCCTAGCAAATGATACCCGTTATGGTTTGTCTGCAGGTTTATTGGCCGATAGCCGTGATGATTATGATTACTTCTTAGCTCGGATCCGTGCGGGTATTGTTAACTGGAATAAGCAGATTACTGGCGCATCTGGCGCAGCACCTTTTGGTGGTGTTGGAGCTTCAGGAAACCACAGAGCAAGTGCATTTTATGCTGCTGATTATTGTGCTTATCCTGTCGCATCAATGGAAGCTGATAGTGTGAGCTTACCAGCAAGCTTAAGCCCAGGTTTATCGATTTAACTGCATTTTACCCTAGCATTGTTAGGGGCAGTAGCTTATGCGCGTTAAGTTAGCCCTTAACGCGCCTTTAAATTTGAAACATCAGATTACGATTACCCGAATTCAATTTTAATCTGCTTTTAGAAGGATTTAACCATGCATACTGACGTGAACACGTTGTTTGCTGCTATGTGGCAAGACTATATAAAAATGACCCCATCTGCTGCAAAAATTCATCAATTACTCGGTAAAGGTGCGCCGATCATCAATGATCATATCGCACTACGTACCTTTAACATTGCTAAAGTAAACTTAAGTGTACTTGCTAAACATTTTACTTCCATTGGTTATGTTGATTGCGGTGATTATAAGTTTGAGCAGAAAAAGCTAGTGGCTAAACATTTTGAACATCCAGATCCAACACAACCTAAAGTGTTTATTTCTGAGCTATTAGTAGAAGAATTTAGTCCTGAATTACAACAGACCATTAATGGTTTTATTGACCAGGTTGATGAGTCGGCTTTGGTTGCTGATAACTTTATTTATTCTGGTCGTCATTGGCAATTAGATAAAGCCACGTATCAGGCTTTATTGGCTGAAAGCGAATATGCCGCATGGGTAGCAGCAATTGGTTATCGTGCTAACCACTTCACTGTATCTATAAATGATCTACCTGATTTTGAGCGTATAGAAGATGTGAATCAGGCATTAAAAGATGCTGGATTTGTATTGAATGCATCGGGTGGTGAGATTAAAGGGACTCCTGAAGTGTTATTAGAACAATCTTCAACCATGGCTGACAAAGTTGTCGTGAGCTTTACTGACGGCGATGCAGAGATCCCAAGTTGTTTTTATGAGTTTGCCCGTCGTTATCCGATGGAGAATGGCAAGCTTTACACAGGGTTTGTGGCTGCATCAGCGGACAAAATTTTTGAAAGCACCAATGTTATGATGTAAATCATTACATGGTAAAGTGTCATTACGATGCTGCATGAAACGTTAAGCCTCATCTTTGCCATTTATAGCTGATGAGGCTTTTTTATTAGCCAGGTATAGTGTTATTAAATACTCGATTTAGTTTGCGGAATAATCACGGTAACCGCTAAACCTGATAGCAGTTCACTTGCGCTAAACTGCAGTGAAAATCCATACTGGTCACAAATTTCTTTCACAATAGATAATCCCAATCCGTGTCCCATGACGTCTTCATCTAAACGCGTCCCTCGTGCTGTGAGTAGCGCTAACTGATCCTGTGGTACACCTGGGCCATCATCCTCAACCGTGATCATAATTGCATGACCATCTTGCTTCTTAAGCGATATTTGTACGTTTGAATTTGCCCATTTGAATGCATTATCCAATAGGTTGCCAAACAGCTCCATGCCATCTTCTCTGTGTATTGGAATTCTCGATAATTGTTGAGCGTTAACGAGCTCTCCAGTAATGGTTTTATGACGGTAAACTTTATTTAGCGTACTAATTAAGCTAGTAAAGTCTTTATTCACTGTCATTTGTGCTGCAGGAAGCATATCACCTGTAACTCTTGCGGCAGCGAGCTTACGCTCGATCATTTTTCTGATTTGATCTAACTGCTGTTGCATGGCAATAGCGGCGTCAGGATCGGTTAGCCCAAGCGCTTCTACTTGCTGCTGCATGATCGCTAATGGGGTTTTTAACCCATGGCTTAAGTTACCTAGATTATTACGACTGCGTTCTATTTGTTTTGCGGTGTAGTCGAGCAATTGATTATAGGTTTCTGCTAGTGGTTGAATTTCAGATGGTATCTGCAGAGTATCAAGGGCACTGATTTCCCCCTGCCTTAATCTTGCTAACGATTGTTGGATTTTTTTTACAGGCTTAAATGATTGCCTTAGTATCACAAAAATACCGCAGATCATGGCCAATAACATGCCAATATTGATGGCTAATTTAGTGCCGTATACTTCACTGAAAACGCGCCTACCGATACTCAAGTCCTGCGCTACGGTTAAGGTTGCCGTATTAGGCGTGGCCTCAGACCCAATGCCAATAGATAGCAGCTGCATATCATTATTCTTAGGACCTTTTGCTTGCCATACCCTTTTTTCTGAATCAGCTAATGGTGCTATTTCAAGTTCTACATCCCACAACGATCGTGAGCGAATTACTTGATTAGGTAAGTTGAGTTGGTAATAACGGCCTGAATAGGCGGGTTTGTAAAAGCTAGACAGTTGGCGAGAGTCGATTTCGATTTCGCCATCCTGTAACCGTGTGGCCAGAATGACATGTTCTAAATCTTCTTCAAGACGATTAATGATTGAGTCGTGAAAAGCTTCTCTAAGCATAGATTCAAATAGCATTAAACCTATGATGGTGCTTAAAATAACAAGACCGCTCAGCCAGAGGCTGAGCTTTGAACGAATGGAAATCATTGTTCTACTATGCCGTGGAATATGTATCCTTGTCCCCGTCGTGTTTCTATTGTGGTTTTACCTAACTTTTTACGCAGATGGGTGACATATACTTCAACAACATTACTTTCTTTTTCATCATCAAATTGATACAGCTTATCGGTTAGCTGTGTTTTTGAAAGTAGTTTTTTAGGCGACATTAAAAAGATTTTTAACAATCTAAATTCCATCGCCGTCAATTCAAATTCCTGTTCTGCAACAATCACTTTTTGCTCAGCTTCATCTAAGGTTACGCCAGCAAAACTGAGTTGTTTTGACGCGCTATTCGCACGGCCGTGGGCCCGATTAATCAAGGCTTGAATGCGTGCGAGTAACTCTTGAGCGTGAAAAGGTTTACCTAAGTAATCATCAGCTCCAGCGTTAAAACCTTCGACCTTTTCATGCCATTGTGAACGTGCGGTGAGCATGATAACCGGTGTTTCTATGCCTTTCTCGCGCCAACTGGTGACTAAATTAAGCCCATTACCGTCAGGCAAGCCAATATCAAGAATAATACAGTCGTATTGAGTTTCTTTAATGAGGTAATCGGCTTCAACGGCCTTGTCTGTTACATCGGTAACATAACCAGCTTGTTTGAGTTGCTTTTCAAGTTCAGCCACTAAAAGTGGATTGTCTTCAACGAGTAGCAGTTTCATGTTGGGTGCATTCACTAGGTAATTGAGTTAACGAATTGAGAGTACCACTTTTTGCGTCAAATTGCAGATTAACAGTGTGGCCTTGTTTTAACTGTAATTGTAGATCATAACGCCACGTATTGTTGTGTTGGAACAGCTGTGCATCTATTAGCTGAACATCACAATATTGCGCTAACCAATTGAGACTTTCATTTAAAGAACGGATATGGCCTTGGCTGACCAATTGTTGCACATGGTCATGATCCACTTCAAATAGTTGTTGGGCGTCAACTAAGTGGGTGTTTAATGTACTAAGACTAAATAAGCCTATAGTGATAAACAAGGACATACTCACTCCAAGACATAAAAAAAGTGGTGTTCAGATAAACTGCCACCACTTTAATAATCTTGGCTTAAATCAAGCTGAAGCTTAACTTAACGTGTACCGTAAACCACGATTGTTTTACCGTGCGCTTGAATCAAATTCTGCTCTTCAAGCATCTTTAAGATACGGCCTACAGTTTCACGTGAGCAACCAACAATCTGGCCAATCTCTTGGCGAGTAATTTTGATTTGCATACCGTCAGGGTGAGTCATTGCATCAGGCTCTTTAGCAAGATGTAATAATGTTTGCGCGATACGACCAGCAACATCTAAGAAAGCTAAATCACCGACCTTTTGGCTAGTGCTTTGTAAGCGGTAAGCCATTTGAGCAGATAATTTCATCAGAATTTCAGGATTAACCTGGATCAGCTGCTTAAACTTTTTGTAAGAGATTTCAGCAATTTCACAGGCTTGTTTTGCACGAACCCAAGCTGTACGTTCAGCTTGTTCTTCAAACAGACCTAGCTCGCCGATAAAGTCACCTTGATTGAGATAAGACAGGATCATTTCTTTACCTTCTTCATCTTTAATCAATACAGCAACTGAACCTTTAACGATATAATATAACGTATCAGAATCTTCACCAGCATGAATTAATGTGCTTTTTGCTGGGTATTTATGAATGTGACAGTGTGACAGAAACCATTCCAATGTTGGATCAGGTTTTGGCTTACCAATCAGAGCCATTGTATATTCCTCGATTGATTAAAAAGTAAGTAAGTAATCTCTAATTAAGCATTTTACGCTGTTTACTAAGGTAAAACTTTGATGGAGATCGAATTTAGTAATACGGCATTCTATATTAACTAGCTTAATTTTAGATTTATTTGCTCATATTTGGGCGTTAGGTCAATTAAAATGTCATAGTCTGGTCAAAATCACAATCATTTCACCTAAGCATTTATGTAAGAGCGATTTTTAGTATTGATATTAATTATCATTAATCAATGATGAATGTTCTATGATACTTTGTTGTATTACAAGTCTCAGATGGTTTATGTTTAGTCAGTGGTTGCTGTCGTTATCGAGGTTAATGTGAAGAAGTTATTTCAAATAGGATTAAGTTGTGCCGTATTGTATGGGGTGATTTTACCTCAAGTACAAGCATTTACACTGCCGCAAACGATGGCCTCACAAACACAATCTAGAGTCGTTCATATTCAATTAAAGGCTGCCCAAGGTGATGCTGATGCTCAATTTTTATTGGGATTAATGTATTTGTCGGGACGGTTTGTCGAAACTAATATTCCTGAAGGGTTTATGTGGGTTGAACAGGCCGCTAATCAGCAACATTTAAAAGCCCAGCAAACGATCGCCGATTTAACCTTTGAAGGCAAGTTAGTGCCGCGTAATCTGTTAAAAGCTGAGCGATGGTATTTGGCAATGAGTGAGCAAGGTGACAAATGGGCTAATTTTCGTTTAGGCTTTATTTATGCTGCTGGCGGTGATGGTATTGAGCGTAATTGTGGTAAAGCTTTGACCCAGTTTGGTACTGCTGGAGATGATGTCTCTTTGGGGAATGTCGCATGGATTTTGGCAACGTGCCCAGAATCTGAATATCGTGATGGTTCAAAAGCGGTGAGTTTGTCTCTTAAACTGCTTGAAGCCAATCAAGGCGATCCAACTATCCTGGACAATTTAGCGGCAGGTTATGCTGAACTTGGTGATTTTACGCAAGCTGTGAGCATTCAGAAAAAGGCCATTGATGCCTTAAAGCTTTACCCAGAAGTGGCTAAAAGTGATGAATTTTTACAGCGATTACAGCAGTACGAGAATAATCAAGCTTACCGTGAGGTAATCCCGCTACTGGATTAAGATGAACACAAATGGAAGGCAGATAAGTGAATTAAACGCCAATATGCTCAAGGTGCTAACAGATAAATATGGGGGAATTAACACATGAGCATATCAGCTATCGTTCTTTCGCCTGAAGTCCCGATAGCGGTAGAATAATATAACTAGCTTAATGCAAACTTAAGTCTTCATTAATCGTTGTTTACTACATCAACCATAATCTATAAAAATGTATCCGCATTACATTTTATTCTGACAAGGCAATAGCTTACACTCACCTATTTAACCGATACTTTGGTAGAAAATAGGTATAACAATTGAGTCATAGTGATGTTGTTAAGCAGCATTAGTCATCCAGTTTTTCAAGTTCAATCCGTTTATCCATTAAATCTTTAATCAATGGTGTCAGGATCAATTCCATCGCAAGAGACATTTTCCCCCCGGGGACGACTAAAGTGTTTACTCTAGACATAAATGCACCCTGGATCATGCTTAAATAGTAAGGGAAATCAACATTGTTCATCCCACGAAAACGAATAACCACAAAGCTTTCATCTAAACTTGGAATGTCTTTGGCGCTAAAAGGGTTAGATGTATCGACGGTAGGCACTCGTTGAAAGTTAATATGGGTACGAGAGAATTGAGGCGTCATATGGTTAATATAATCATCCATACTGCGCACTATGGATCCCATGACCTTTTCGCGACTATGGCCACGGTCATTGGTGTCACGAATAATCTTTTGGATCCACTCTAGGTTAACAATCGGTACCATACCAATCAGCAAGTCAACATGTTTTGCTACGTCAGCATCATCTGTGACTACACCCCCATGTAAGCCCTCGTAATAAAGCATATCTGTATTAGGAGGTAAATCTCGCCACTGGGTGAATGTACCTGGCATTTGGTTAAAGGGCACTGCTTCATCAAACGTGTGTAAATAACTGCGGGTTTTACCAGTGCCAGTTTCGCTATAGCTGGTAAAACATTCTTCAAGTTTTACGAAGTTATTTGCCTCTGGACCGAAATAACTAATATTACGATTTTCAGCTTGAGACTTGCGAATTAACACTTCCATCTCAGCACGGGTGAAATTATGAAAGCTGTCACCCTCAACAAAGGCTGCGTTTATCCCCAATTGGCGAAAAATATGCGTAAAAGCCATTGTCGTTGTTGTTGTGCCGGCGCCAGATGAGCCCGTTACAGCAATAATAGGGTGTTTAGCTGACATTGTTCCTGCCTAGAAATCATAATGATAAACATGTTTTACATGGCACTTTTTTAATGCAATGTAGTCGTTGGACTAACATTTATACGGTAGTTAAGACCTTTTGGTCAATATTAGGTCGAGTTATTATTTTGAATTCACGATGTTTTGTCTGTGTCTGATAGCAATCGATTCGTCATCTTCACTGTATTCGACGACAAGCTCGCCTGTTTTTAAGGCCTGTTTACATTGGTTAATCATGCCTGACAGTGGTTGGCTATTAAATTCACTAAAGCTGCCATCTTCTACCTGAGTCAGTAAGTATTCTTTAATCACATTGTTTAGCGTTTCTGTATCTAACCCCAGTAGTGTTTCATAGGGAATAATCATTGGTTATCACCTTGTAAGGTTTCAGGCTGCTTAGCAAGTAAGAATGTGAGTACTCGTTTTTCAAGATAGTAGCTTGGTTTCCATGGCCAGCCGCCATCAATAAACCCTACATGGCCGCCATTATCATGCAGTTCATAACGAATGCTAGTTGATAATTCATCTTGAGTTGGGATAACAGCTTCAGTCATAAAGGGGTCGTCTTTGGCATGAATGATTAAGGTTGGCTTGCTGATATGTTTTAATAACCCTAATGCACTCGAGCGTAAGTAATAATCCTCTACACCGTTAAAACCATGCAAAGGTGCAGTGACTTTGTCATCAAATTGATAAAAGGTTTTCAGCTGTTTTAATTCCGCTTTGCTTAGCGGCATTTGCGCGACTAAATCATTATTATCGAGTTTTTCGCTCATTTTTTTCTGTAAACGGCTAATTAAATGTGTTTGATAAATTTTAGAAAAGCCTTTTTCAAGCTTTTTAGCACAGGCACTGAGTGTTAACGGTGCAGATATCACAACCGCTCGATCCAGTAAGCTATCATTTTGGGTCGTTCCCTGGTATTTGGCTAATACATTGCCGCCAAGGCTGTAACCGACGGCAAATAATGGTGAGTCAGGGTAATAGGTTTTGAGTTGTTGCAACGTGAATGCAAGATCGTTGAAATCACCACTGTGATAACTTCGCGCCAGACGATTTGGCTCACCGGAGCAGCTACGATGATGATGCACAACCGAACATAATTTCTCTTGCTTAGCCGCAACTAACATTCTGCGAGCGTAATGCGATTCTGTACTGCCTTCTAATCCATGGCTAATCACCAAAATGGGTTCACCATTTTGTGGGGTACCGGACCAGTCTAAATCGATAAAGTCGCCGTCTGGAAGCTCCTGTCTTTGGCGGAAAATATCTGGTTTGGCCACTTTGAATATAAAGGGCAAAATAGTCTGTATATGCGGGTTCGCGGCCCACCATGGTGGCGTAAAAAGGCTTTTTGTCGGCATGCGTCATTCTATGAGTGTTTGTGAAAGTTTAAACGTGTGTTTAAATACTATTCATATCACTTTAACACAGATAAAAATCTCACAACAAAAGAATAGGGGTGATCGCATGAAACGTCGTACTTTTTTGACCAGCGCTTTTGCGGGAACCGCTGCGCTTGCGTTAGGTGTCAATTTATATTCATCCGATCCCATTCCAGTGCCTGAAGATGTAAATTATCGTGTTTTATTCAGTGTGTTAATACCTGCTTTACTCGATGGCGCTTTACCTGAGGTTGCAAGCCAAAGAAAGATTGCCATAGATACCACTTTAGACTCCATTCAGGCTTCAATATCTGTGTTGCCAGATGAGCAACAGGCTGAGCTTAAAGAATTGCTCAGCCTACTTGAAAGCCGACTTGGTTTACTCTTCCTCACAGGCAGTATGACTCCTTTGATGTTGCGTTCCCCCATTGAGTTAGTGGATATGCTTGAAGAATGGCGTTTTCATTATTTAGATATGGTTCACACTGCATATACAGGCTTAAGAGAGCTGATTCTTGCCAGTTATTATTCTAGCCCTGCTCATTGGGGGAAATTAGGTTACGCAAAACCGACTTTTTTGCTTAATGCCTAGGGTCTGTTGATCTTTTAAGGTTGTTTTTGCAGCGAATTGTTGGTCTTTTATACAAAGTGGAGGCTTTGAGGTGTAGTTATTCTACATAAAAAGTCGATAACGCAGTAGAAATGGCCAACAAACGCTGCCCAAAGGGTTCGAGTTAAAAATTCAACCAGCAAAGATCAACAGACCCTAGCAACCATAATTTGTTCTGCTATTAAGGAGTGACTTCAATTGGCTATAATCGATCCAATTACGACCGGCTTAGCATCTGGTTGGCAGCACATAGATGCCAGTACTTTGCAGCAAAATCGTCATTTTGAGGCCGATGTTATTATCGTTGGCACAGGTGCTGGCGGCGGAACTGCGGCCGAGATCCTGACTGAAGCTGGGTTAACTGTCATTATGATCGAGGGGGGCTCGCTTAAATCCTCTAAAGATTTTGATATGGAAGAGCGCCACGCATACCCTAATTTGTACCAACAAGCAGCGGCGATGAAAACCGCTGATAAAGGGATTGGGATCTTTCAAGGTCGAACCGTCGGCGGCTCAACCACCATCAATTGGACAACCTCGATAAGAACGCCTAAGCCAACGCTAGATTTTTGGGCCGCTGAGCGTTCAGTAATCAATACTTCAGCTGAGGAAATGTCGCCCTGGTTTGAAAAAATGGAACAACGCCTGAATATCAAAGAATGGCAGTATGACCCAAACCGAAATAATGGCGTGTTACGTGAAGGATGTGAAAAACTGGGCTGGGAGCACACCGTTATTAAGCGTAATGTTACGGGATGTTGGAACACGGGTTATTGCGGTATGGGCTGCCCTGTAAATGCTAAGCAATCTATGCTGGTTACCACCATTCCTGCGGCATTGAATAAGGGCGCGACCTTAATTTCTCGTGCAAAAGTAACGCGTCTAGAGCATAAAGGCGATAAGGTTAAAGGTTTAACGGCACAGGCTTTAACTGAAGGTTTAAAGCCAAGCGGTGTGGCGCTCACCTTTAGTGCTAAACATTATATTTTAAGTGCTGGTGCAATCCATACTCCTACCATTTTAATGCGGTCAAATGTGCCAGACCCACATCAGCTATTAGGTAAAACCTTTTTACACCCTTCATTATTATCAGGTGCGATGTTTGATGAGCAGATAAATGGTCATAGCGGAGCACCGCAATCTATTTACTCCGATCAGTTTGTTTGGCATGACGGTGCGACTGGGGACTTAGGCTATAAGTTAGAAGTTGCGCCAATTCACCCAGTGTTAATTGCCTCTAAAACGATTGGTTTTGGCCAGAGTCATGCACAGTTAATGGCCAATTTTAATAAATTGCAGGTGGTTATAGCCCTTATTAGAGACGGCTTTAATGATCAATGTGTTGGTGGACAAGTACACTTAACAGATCATGGCTTTACCCTAGATTATCCATTAACAGAGGGTTTTTGGGCTGGGGCAAGAAAGGCATTTTTATCTATGGCTGAATTACAGTTTGCTGCTGGTGCGAAAAAGGTTTTGCCGATGAATGACGGATTAGACTTCTTAACTTCATGGAAGCAAGCGCAGGAAGTGATAGGTTCGATGGATTTAGGTTTACTAAAAACCATTGTGGCTTCAGCGCATGTTATGGGAGGCTGCCCCATGGGAGAAGACACCACTAAAGCAATGGTGGATAGTTTTGGCCAATCACATTATTTTGATAACTTATCTGTGTTTGATGGTTCAATGTTTCAAACCAGCTTAGGGGCAAACCCACAGTTATCTATTTATGGATTAGTGGCTAGAAATGCCACTTTGTTAGCCAAGCGATTAACTCAAGCAAGTTAACATTGCCGCTAATTAAATGAGCCGATACTTGTTGTTGGCTTTTTTCATTTTTGTGGCGTTGTTTAATGATGACTAGCCGTGAATAAATGTTGATTACAAAGTTGCTTGCTGCTCTTAACTTTGTTCGGTTTACTTATCATAGACGGATTAACGTTATGGCGAGTTTATGCGCCAAGATCTTTTTGGTAAGTTCAACTATACCGGCGAGTAATTGGCTGGTGGCGTACTCGAATTCTATTATTTAGCCACACATTAGAGTTGTGGTTAACACGGACGGCTTACAATGACTGATATTAACGCTTGGAAATGGGTTAGCGCTTCGAAATAGATTGAGGCAGATGAGTACAATCTAGGCCGTATAAACTTAAATAATGATGGGTATTATTCACACCCTCATGTGTTGATAGCGGCTCGCCTTGAATCAGATTGACCTGTTGCAGTAAAATTTTTTGCGATTTTCGCTCCATGATCAACTCAACATCTAACATTTTTTGATATTCCGTGGCAGCTAGATGAGCTTTAGCAATTCGGCGTAATTGACGGTAAGGTTTTAACACATTGGTTTCCCATTGCTCAATTACAGCCGCTAATTGCTGCCACTGCTGGATATTAACTAAGTATCCTTGATGATCTAAGCTTTGTGCTAACAACAATAAATTTACGTTAACCTGATAATCATCTTGCAGCGTGATATAAGCCTTTGGGTCTACTTGGTATTGTTGTTCACATTGTTGCCAAATTTGCATCGAAAATGTGGTGTTAGAAGATCCCATTTCTATTCCTTGATTTTTGCTGTCTTATCACTTTTGTTGCTGGTACAAACCTTGGTATTTCTGCTGGTTATCAATATTAGCCAATGTCAGTATTAACACTAAGTTCAATGGCTTCGATTTGCTCTTGAATATCTAACCAGTTCATTTCGCTTTCATCCATTGCTTGAGTTAGCTGTGTTCGCTCATTAAGTACCTGAGTCATTTTGGCTTTGTTTTCTGCTTCATACAGGCTGCCGTCTGCTAAGATGGCTTCAAGTTCAGTTAAACGGTCGGTAATTTTTTGCTGCTCAGTTTCTAATTTTACTTGCTGCTTTCTAAGGGGCGACACTTTTTGACGTAATTCTGCCTCAATGCGTTTTTGCTGCTTTTTATCTATTTGAGCGACGTCGCTGGTTTTTACATTGTCTGACTTTTGACTGGCTTGCGCCGCTTTTGCTGCATCTAACAGCCATTGATGGTAATCATCTAAATCGCCGTCAAAAGGCTTTACTTCACCTTGGTCTACGAGGTAGTAGTCACTGCAGCTTAAGCGGAGTAAATGGCGGTCATGTGATACGATAACCATTGCGCCTTCAAATGTTTGCAATGCCATAGTTAGCGCGTGACGCATTTCTAAATCAAGGTGGTTGGTAGGCTCATCGAGCAGTAATAAATTAGGGCGTTGCCAAACCAATAAAGCTAATACTAATCGGGCTTTTTCACCGCCAGAAAAAGGCCTTACCGCTGATAAAGCCATATCACCATTGAAGCCGAATCCGCCTAAAAAGTTACGTAGTTCTTGTTCTCTGGCATTCGGTGCCAGACGAGCCAGATGCTGTAATGGGGTATCATCAAGCTGTAGAAATTCAATTTGATGTTGCGCAAAGTAACCAATATTTAAACCTGGGTTAGGTTCATATTTTCCTGATAGCGCCTGTAGTTGTCCTGATAGCAATTTAATTAAGGTCGATTTACCCGCGCCATTTCGTCCTAGCAAACCGATGCGTGCGCCGGGCACTAAGTTGAGCTGTACTTTGCTCAAAATAGTTTTCTCACCATAACCTACAGAAACTTGTTCCATGGTCACTAATGGATTGGGTAAGGCTTCTGGCTGGCGAAAGGCCATTTGAAAAGGGTTGTCCGCTTGGGACGGTAATAACTCTGCCATCCGTTCTAGTGCTTTTAAGCGGCTTTGTGCTTGTTTGGCTTTACTGGCTTTGTAGCGAAAACGATCCACAAAAGATTGCATATGCGCGCGCTCTTTTTGTTGGCGCTCAAAAGCGACTTGTTGCTGGGATAAACGTTCGGCGCGAATATGTTCAAAGGCGCTGTAGCCACCCTTGTAAAAGTTGAGCTTGTGGTTTTCGACATGAATAATTTCATCAACAATGGCATCAATAAAATCTCTATCATGGGAAATCAGAATCAAGGTGCCTTGATAAGATTTAATCCAGCCCTCTAACCAATACATGGTATCTAAGTCTAAGTGGTTGGTTGGTTCATCGAGTAACAATAGATCAGAACGGCACAAAAGCGCCTGAGCAAGGTTTAAACGCATGCGCCAGCCACCAGAGAAGCTTTTAACAGGGTTATTTTGTTCGGCATCATTAAAGCCTAAACCTGCCAGCAATGCACCAGCACGAGCGCGAATAGCATAACCGCCAATGGCATCAATCTTTCCGTGAATTAAGGCAATCGCATTACCATCATTTTCATCCTGAGCTTTGGCCAGTTCCGCTTCTAATTGTCTAAACTCGGTATCGCCATCAAGTACGTATTCTAATGCTGATACATCAAGCGCGGGGGTCTCTTGAGCGACTGATGATATTTGCCAGTTTGCGGGTAATGAAAACTCACCTTTATCTAAATGTAAATGTCCTAAAATTAGGGCTAATAAAGATGACTTACCTGTGCCATTTGCGCCGACTAAACCGACCTTGTGACCAGGATAAATTGTCACAGAAGTTTCGTCGAGTAGGGTTTTACTGCCTCGAATTAATTGGGCTTGGCTAATACTGATCATGAATGCAACTTGACGCTATAAAATAAAGTGGGGGGATAATACCGTATTCGCCATTTTTTTCCCACATTCGCGGGACGCAAGAAGACTAATAGGGCAAAATAGTCGTATTGCTTTTAAGATAAAAATTAACCAGAGTAAATTATGACAAAAATAAAAAAACGTTTTGTGGCTGGGGCAAAATGTCCAAAATGTGGCGCTAAGGACAGTATCTTATTATTTAAAGAAAATAATATAGAAACCATAGAGTGCACCGATTGTGATTATCGCGAACAACAAACGGATATTGCCGTCCCTAAAAAGGCGACAGGCAATATGATCGGAGTGTTCAAACCTGAGTAAAGAATGTGTTGGTGACGCTCAATAAGCCTGCTTGCTGATATGAGATAGGCGATATCGAAAACTTATCTCATCCGTTACTTTCACTTTGATAGTGCTATTTTTGAGAAGTAACAGGTTACTAAGTGATAGTTTAGAAGTGGTTAAAGGCTGTGTGGTTAATTGCTGTTATTATTGACTCATCAGTTGATCGGGTGTGACTTCACCTTCAATTTTTTGTTTATGCTTGTTTAATACTTCAATAACATTAGTATTGTTCAGCATAAGTTGGTCAAATCGCTCGTTGATTTCCTGAAGCTCAAGGCCATAACTCGGGTCATCTTTAGCCTTGGTTTGCCAAAAACGTTTGCGATCTAATTTTTGAATTTCACTGGCTCGTAATATCTCAAAATAACTATTTTCTTGGTTTAACCGATAAATTTCACCGTCAAGTAACAAGAGTAACTTTTCTTTTGAAATAGTTTGTTTGTTCAGAAGGGCTCTAAGTGGGTCGACTTTGGTTTCACGTTTGTCAGAATCGACTTCAGTGGTGATACCATTTTCATATTCAATTTTATGTTGCCGAAATGCTTCAGGGCAAACGCTATGGCTAAAGACAACTTTGTCATCTTTCATACATTTATAGATAGCATTAGTGTTAGCCAGCGCCAAAGAAGGGCTGAGGAAAAACACCACTAAATATACAATTTTTGCCATGCGGCCACATATCCTTTTGTAAATCCACGATATACCGTTAATTAGTATAGGCTCATCGCAGCGTTGCCGCATAAAAATTTGGATGAATTTATGCTAAATAAGCCTGAAACAGTTTACCGACAAAAACAGATTATTGACAATGGATTTTTAATTGACGCAGTTAACGTGATGTTAAATGTGAATGCGGTAGGTGGTTAATTGAGGTTTATGCCCTGCGTATTGCAAGAATATGCAGGGCAAACAGTGGAGGGCTATCGGATAAAGGTCAAGTTATCAATTAATCTGGCTTTACCGATATAAGCGGCTGCTACAATAACCAGCTCTTTATCCTCATCAGTCGCAGGCTTTAAATTATAGGCATTTCTGAGCTCGAGATAGTCAGGAGTAAACCTTGCTGCAAGCAATGATTGCTGTGCTGTTTGAGTGGCGGTATCTAAATCCACACCTTGTTTTATGCTTGCTGCCATATCATCTAATGCTTGCTTTAGCGCTGCGGCATTTATTTTTTCTTGTGCAGTTAAATAACCATTTCGTGAACTCATAGCCAAACCAGATGGTTCACGGATGGTATCAATGCCAATAATATCGATGGGTAATGATAAATCTTCCACCATGGTTTTGATGACTAATAATTGTTGAAAATCTTTCTTACCAAATAAGGCCATATCTGGTTGAACAATATTAAACAGTTTGTTGACGATAGTTGCCACGCCACGAAAATGTCCTGGGCGACTTGCACCGCAAAGTTCATCACCAATTTCAGGCACATCAACATAGGTCTGTTGGGCTAACCCTTTGGGGTAAATGATTTCTGGTGTTGGCGTAAACAATAACTCTGCACCCGCAGCGATTAACGCTTTGCTGTCTTGTTCCAACGTGCGTGGATAGGCGTCAAGATCTTCATTTTGACCAAACTGCATTGGATTAACAAAAATTGACACGACCACATGGTCAGCTTTTTCACGTGCTTGCTGCACAAGTGTTATATGCCCTTGATGCAAATTACCCATGGTCGGCACAAATGCAATGGTTTCGCCTTTAGTGCGCCAAGCCTTAACTTGGGCGCGAATGTCAGCAATAGCGGCGGTAGTGATCATGATTAATTAAACCTGCAACAAATAATTAGTTAAAAATGTGTTCTTCAGCAGGGAAAGAACCGTTAGCTACTTCATCGATATAAGCTCGAATGGCGCTACGAATCTCACCTGTTTGCTTTAAGTAATTTTTAGAGAAGCGTGGGATGTATCCACTAGAGATACCTAACACGTCATGCATGACCAAAATTTGCCCGTCGGTATCTGCCCCAGCACCAATACCTATAACAGGAATTATTAATGCTTCTGTAATGGCTTTGGCTAAGGTGGCAGGAATACATTCAAGTACTAACAATTGTGCTCCAGCAGCTTGCAATGCTTTAGCCTCATCTAAAATACGTTGCGCATTATCAGCATCACGCCCTTGCACTTTAAAGCCACCAAACACATGCACAGACTGAGGTGTTAGCCCCAAATGAGCGCATACAGGAATCCCTCTTTCTGTAAGCATTTTAACGCTTTCTAATAACCAATGGCCGCCTTCAACTTTTACCATGTTGGCGCCAGCTTGCATGAGCTTTGCAGCATTTTCCATGGTTTGCTCTGGTGTTGAATAGCTCATAAAGGGCATATCAGCAATTAATAGCGCACGCTTAATACCACGTCGAACACAAGCAGTATGATAGGCAATGTCAGTAACGGTAACAGGAAGGGTATCATCATGGCCTTGTAATACCATGCCCATAGAGTCACCGACTAAGAGTACATCAATCCCTTCACTGTCGAAGGCGCCCGCAAAACTGGCATCATATGCAGTCAATGCGGTAAATTTTTTACCTTCTTGTTTAAACTTCATTAGGGTGGAACTAGTGACTTTTGACATAGTGGACTCTTAAAACAATTCAAATTAATACGCTATGGAGCATATACTCTAAAGTGGCGAAATCAACTCTTTACTGGATATTTTGTGCAGTGACTGGTGCATTTCTATGGTCAACAAAGATGCTAATGCCTGACCGCAAGGTAAGATTAAATCTTCGGCAATTTCAGCTAAAGGTACCAGTACAAAACTGCGCTGCTTCATACCATAGTGCGGCACTTGAAGTCTGGGTTGGTCAATCATTTGTTGCCCATATAACAACAAATCAAGATCTAATGTTCTAGGTCCCCAGTGTGCTTTTCTAACTCGCCCTTGTTGTTGTTCAATATTTTGAAGCGCATCTAATAACGCAATAGGGGCTAACTGAGTCTGAAATCGGGCAACCGCATTGATATAATCTGGCTGGCTTATGTCGCCCATAGGTGTTGAGCTATAAAAGCTAGAAACGGTGATTTCGCCTAAATCAGCTATCTTTGTCAATGCAGCAACAGCTTGATTAAGCTGTTGCACAGGTTGTTCAAGGTTTGCGCCTAAAGCAACATAAACTAAGGTCATTATTCTGCCGAGGTATCTGGGCTTTTTGCCGCTGGTTTGCGTTTTCTTTTACGCTGAGTGGCGCTGCGATTTCTGTTACCGCCGGCTTTGTTTGAGCTTTTTGCGATGACATTACGTTGTGCTTCATCGCCTTCAACAAAGGCTTGCCACCAACTAGCTTGTTTAGCCGTATGACCGCCTTCTGCTTCACCGCGTAATAAAAGCAGATCATATGCTGCACGGAACTTAGGGTGCTCTAATAGCTTAAATGCACGAGTTCCCTGACTACGTTCAAATCTTATTTGCAGTAACCAAATATCTTTTGCTGGTGTACTAAAGCGACGTGGGATACTGATCGTTCTGCACTGCTCTTCCATAACATCGCCCATAGCGGCAACTTGCGCATCATACAAGGGCAAGCCACTTTCGAGAGCGATATCATCAGCGCGTTGTTTTAACGGATACCATAATATCGCGGCATAGAAAAATGCAGGGGTAACAGGTTTGTCTTGGTTGACACGCTCATCAGTGCTGCGCATAACCAAATTTAACATTTTAGCCGCATGACCTTTGGGGAATTCAGAGATCACACCTTGAATTTGCGGGAACAAAGGGGCAAACAAACCAAAATCTTGCATCATTTGGTAATTAGCCTGGGCTTTACCCGCAAAGAAAAGCTTTAATACTTCTTCATACATTCGCGCAGCAGGAATATCTGCTAATAACGGCGCTAATGATTTAATCGGGGCCGCTGTAATGGCTTCGATCTGCATGTCTAGTTTAGTGGCGAACCTTACTGCGCGTAACATGCGCACGGGATCTTCACGGTAACGAGTTTCTGGATCGCCAATTAACTTGATTTTACGGGCATGTAAGTCATCAATGCCACCGCCATAGCTACGGATAGAAAAGTCACTGATATCGTAATATAACGCGTTTACGGTAAAGTCACGTCGCTCGGCATCTTCATCAATTTCACCGTAAACGTTGTCGCGTAAAAGACGACCTTCGGCATTCGATTTGGAAATGTTGTCACTGTTTTCACCGTGATGACCACGGAAGGTAGCCACTTCAATCACGTCGCGTCCAAACACGATATGCGCTAAACGGAAACGGCGCCCAACTAAACGGCAATTGCGAAACAGCTTTTTAATTTCATCAGGGGTTGCGTTGGTGACTACATCAAAATCTTTGGGTTCTAGACCTAATAAGATGTCACGAACACCACCGCCCACGAGATAGGCTTTAAATCCTGACTTGTGCAGTCGATAAAGCACTTTGAGTGCATTTTCACTGATTTGACGGCGCGAAATATCGTGGCTATCACGGTTAATGATATCCAAACGTAAGCCATTTTCTTCTAAAGACGGCGTTTCGAGCTCGGGTGCTGCTTTATTATCAAATAATTGTTTGCAGAACTGACTAATACGGCGAAAAATAATACACCTCGTTGAAGCTAAATTCATTGATTAAAAATCTGGCGGGTATGATATACCAATTGCGATCGAATGAGTAGATAGGGAATGTGATAAGTGCTGTGGATTAAATTCATTCGCAGCTTTTAGCTATGACACGCACTAAGCTGTTTGCGGCAAGATTATTTCTGCTTGTTTTGGTACATCCGCTAACGAAAATTGGCTAATGGCCTGGGTAAGCATCACATCGATATGATCTACATCGACAGTGGCTTGTCCTAAAAAGGTTAACGCGGCATTAAGGCTTTGCTGCGGTGCCTTGATATCAATTGCAGGGGCATAGTTTTGTTTCGAGAGTTTGAACCCAGGCTTGGCACAAGCTAGCGGCAAATGTAACCATGCCGGAGCAGGTACATTTAACATATCGAACAAACTTAATTGTCTGCAACTCGCTTCTAATAAATCGCTGCCTCTGACCACTTCAGTGATACCTTGAAAGGCATCATCTAAGACCACCGCAAGTTGATATGCAAAAAGTCCGTCGCTGCGCTTTATAATGAAGTCTTCAGCAGCAAACGCTTGTTCAACATGAATATCACCCCTATTAATATCGTGAAAATGATTCACTTTTGCGGCGTTACGTACACGGATTGCTCCGCTTGAATACGATTTTAATCCTGAACCACAACGACCATCATAAACCCCGCCCATGGCGTGAATCATTTTACGTGTACATTGGCAAAAATAGGCTTGGTTGTTGATAAGTAATTGTTCAATGCAATCTTGGTAGGCTTGGCTTCGCTTACTTTGATATAAGACTGAACCATGCCAACGCAAACCATAGGCTTCAAGTGTACGAAGTATGTCGTCACTGGCACCTACTATTTCGCGAGGGGGATCGATATCCTCCATTCTCACCAGCCACTGTCCCGATAAACTATGGGCGCGCAAATAACTGCCAAGAGCGGCAATTAATGAACCAAAATGGAGTGAACCTGACGGAGATGGCGCAAAGCGTCCGATATATGACATATCTTTTGCAATAATATTTGAGGGTGATAAATAGAAAGGGCGAGATTAATCTCGCCCTAAACGTATTTAACCAGCCATTTGCTTTTCTTTGATCTCTGCTAGTGTTTTGCAGTCGATACATTGATCAGCAGTTGGTCTTGCTTCAAGACGACGGATACCAATTTCGATACCACATGAGTCACAAAAGCCAAAATCGTCTTCTTCGATTTTTTGTAATGTTTTCTCAATCTTCTTGATGAGCTTACGTTCTCTATCACGAGCGCGAAGTTCTAAACTGAACTCTTCTTCTTGAGCTGCACGATCGACAGGATCTGGAAAATTAGCAGCTTCATCTTGCATATGAGTCAGTGTACGGTCTACTTCTTCACGCAATTGGTTACGCCATGCTTCGAGGATCAGCTTAAAGTGACCACGTTGCTTGGTATTCATATACTCCTCACCGGCTTTCTCTTGGTAAGGATCTACACCTGCGATAGCGAGTACGCCAAGTTTTTTCGTGCCTTCAGGCATAACGCATCTCCTGTTATCGTTTGCGTTTAAATTGCGTCTTAATTTTACGGCCGCTATCTATACCAGAATCTGTATAGCGAGGCAAACTTTTTACTGGATAAATCATTTTTATTTGATCTACACAATTACTTTGCATGGACCGATAATACCACTGGCATGGGGTGAAATGGAGCTTTGGTATGCCAGAACTTCAACGCCTAATTTAATTGCTTGTTTGAGTAAGTCTGCGTAAAGAGGATCGATATGCTCAGCGGGTTTTACAATTGAGATCCCACTGTGCTGTACCACAAACAATAATACAGCGCGGTGGCCCTGTTGTACCATTTGGATGAGTTCTCGCAGATGCTTTTGTCCCCGCATTGTAACAGCATCAGGAAAATAACCCACTCCTTCTTCTAACAAAGTACAACTCTTGATTTCAATATAACACTTAGGTTTATCTTGACCAGTTAAAAGAATATCAATTCGGCTATTTTCTTCTCCGTATTTGACTTCCCGCTGTAAACTTGTGTAGCCGTTTAGTTCTTCAATGATCCCCTTATTAATCGCTTCTTCTGCCAATGCATTGGCCCTACCACTATTGATGCCAATGAGATGATGTTCATCTGATTGCATTATTTCAAAAGTGTATGGGTATTTACGTTTGGGATTATCAGATTGCGAGAACCACACGCTTTGCTCTGGATATAAGCAGTTTTTCATTGAGCCAGTATTGGGGCAGTGAATGGTGATTTCGGTGCCATCATCTAATATGATGTCAGCTAAAAATCGCTTATATCGTTTGATTAAACGGCCATGTTGTAAAGGGGGGGTAAAGTCCATAGTGTCACATTTTTACTGTAAATAATGGCAACCATACAGCATTAGATAAAAGAATGTGACTGCTGATATACTTGTTTCAATTTCGTGATGTCAGTTTAGTTATATTTAGTCTTTCATGTTGACATCACCCACAGTCGCTGCAAACAAGGAATTTATCATGCAAGTAATGACCGTCACCTTAACCCAATCAGTTCCAGCTTCGCATTGGGGTAAAGCCGATGTGACCTTTGAAGGCCAAACAAGCTTTATTCATTTAAATGGCAATGCTCCATTACGCCAAGTGCAAATGGCAGCGCGTAAAATTCGAAGTCAGGGTATAAATCAAGTTCAACTTGAAGGTGATTTATGGACGATCGATTTACAGTGGGTGTTTGCCCAAGGGTTTGCTACGGCAAAACCAGGTTATGAAGTACTTTGGTGTGGCGATGAAAAACAACAACAAACCTTAGCGCATCGTCTTGAAGCGGCAAATTTTGCTCGTCAATTAACGAATGATACTCCTGAGGACCTTTCACCAGTGTCTTTAGCAACTCAAGCGGCTAACTGGCTAAAAGCGATCGGTGGTGACAAGGTTAGTTTTAATATTATTGAAGGTCAGGCTTTATTAGAGAAAAAATGGGTTGGTATTCATGCGGTAGGTCGTGGCAGTGATCGTCCGCCAGCATTACTTGAGTTAGATTTTAACCCTTTATCGGCAGACGCGCCTGTGGATGTTGCGTTGGTCGGTAAAGGTATTACCTTCGACTCGGGGGGATATAGCCTAAAATCTTCAGAAGGCATGTTGGCGATGAAATGTGATATGGGTGGTGCCGCTACGGTAACCGCAGCCTTAGGGTTAGCGATAAAGTCAGGTTTGAATAAGCGCGTTAAACTGTATCTGTGTTGTGCAGAAAACTTAGTCAGTGGTCATGCATTCAAACTGGGTGATATTCTTACCTACAAAAATGGTACTACAGTAGAAATTGTTAACACGGATGCTGAAGGTCGTTTAGTACTGGCTGATGGTTTACAAGCTGCCTCTGAATCTGGCGCGAAATTAATTATTGATGCAGCCACATTAACCGGTGCAGCTGTGATGGCTGTGAGTAATGAATATAATGCGATTTTCTCGCCACAAACCGAGACTATCAAAATGGCGCAGCAATGTGCCGCCGCAGTGGGTGAAAATGTATGGCCATTGCCATTAGACCCTTGGCATCGTGATGCGTGTCCATCTGCGTATGCTGACACAGCAAATAGCCGCCCAGTTAAAGGTGGCGGTGCGGGCGGCGCATCTAATGCGGCGGGTTTCTTATGGCGCTTTGTTTCACCCAATGCAAACTGGCTGCATATTGACTTAGCGGCGGCATTTGAATCATCAGCAACAGGCCTTTGGGGGGCAGGAGCAACAGCTCACGGAGTACTAACCGTTGCTGAGTTATTAAAGCGCTAAGCAATAGTGCCGATAGATTTACTCTTTATGTAGAGCTCATCCTTAAAAGTATTAAGCCATCGTAAGATGGCTTTTATTTTTGTGTTTGTTGATCTTGTTCCAATTGCCAGCTGTGTAAAATGTCATACTGCACACCAGAGGTGGTATTGCATGATTCATATAAGTGCAGTTGTGACACTGAAACATGAATGGGTAATTTATCATGTAAACCTTTGATGGGGTGTTGAGGTAAAGCCAGATTGGTTGCCTGTCTAAATAAGGTGGTATGAGGGCAATAACTGTACGAGTGCTGATATAAGTCGAACTTAGCCGCTATCTGTGCAACATCTGAGGCCATGGCTAAAAGAGATGCATTAGCCTGGCCTTGTAAACAAATGATTTGTGGTTTTTGCCACCAAGATATTGCAGATAACATAAGTTCAAATGACGGTTTGTAAAGTGAATCGACCTCAGCCAATAGCGCAGGTATGCAAGATATTTTTACCTGACCCAAAAAGCCAAGGGTAATATGTATATTGGGTTGTAATACTGTTAAAGCTTCTGTATTAATGTATGGTGTAAGCTTTTGCTGTATATCAATAAATTGACAGTGTAGTGTTTTTTTGACGCTAAACCCAAGAAATAACCTTTTAGTGGTATTTTGCATATTGCGCTTCTTTCGTTTTCTCTTAATGTCGAGTTATACAGTGTCATAATATGAAAAAATAACATGATGTCTTACTGACTAACACCTTGTTTTCTACTATTGTTATTGTTGAGTGATTATTAATCAACAAACAAAAATATGTCCCGGACATTTTTGGGTGGCATAACAACAAAATTGGTTGGCAGATCAGGGACAGATTATCATGTGTGTATATGGGTTGAATCTGCTGTTTTAGTAGATTTTCCGAAGATGTTAAAGCTAACTTAATTGAGTTGATGAATGGCTGAAAGTACCCCACAATTGTTGAAACTAGCATTAGCGAATGGCTCTTTACAGGAGAATGAAAACACCACCATTATGATGCTGGATGATGTGTTGGCATTTGTGTGTAAACAGCTTAATTGTGATGCGGTTATTGCGATTAAAAGTTGCCATAGCAATAATACTTTTTCAGCCAGTTTAGAGATAGTGGATACTTCCATTAATACAGTGGTCAGTCATTTTAGTGATTATTTATCGTTTCAAAGTCAATTAACTAAGAAGATTGAAAGCGACCAAACGCTAATTGATGCGTTATTAAACCATCAACAGCCTGTACATATTTTTCAAGAATTAACCTCTCCAGATAGTCAGCAAGCCCAAATAATATCGCTACATTTACGTCAGCACCTAGATAAAAGCGTGCGGATACTTCATGGTGAAATCACTCCTGCTGTGTGCGTTGGCAATGTCACTATGGTATTAATTGCTATGACGTTTCAGCCAGCGAAAACGCTTTCTAAGCAGGAGAAACCCTTGAGCTGCGAAAGCTTTTGGCAGTCAATGTTAGATGAGCATTGTTTTCAGCTAGCAAGTGCATTTGAGCTTACTCGATTGTCGACTTTACTCGACAGTAAAGAGAAACAATATCAAGAGTTGTTTAGTCATTTGCCTATGGCATGTGCCTTGATTGATGTTGAAGATAAAGTGGTGTTACAAAATCACGTGTCTGAAAATATGCTTAAGTTTCAAATTGGTCAAAGCTTATTTGATGGCCTGAGACACGATGATCATGCGTTATTGAAAGATACCCTGCACATAGTGAGGCAAGGCGTACTGCGTCAGGCATGGTGTGAGGTTCCTTTAAAATTAGGGTTATCGACTCATTGGTATAAAATGAGTTTTTGTCATGCCTTGAACTCGCAAAAACAACTATTACTGATGGTCGAAGATGTCACTGAACGTTATCGATTGGCTGATGAACTGACTTTTCATTCAAATCATGATGCATTAACGGGTTTACCTAATCGAGTGCAATTTGAAGGTATGTTGGATGAACTTCTGGCCAATGATGAAGATATTCCTGCATGTGTGGCATTTCTCGACTTAGATCAGTTTCAGGTTGTGAATGATCTTAGTGGTCACCAAGCGGGTGATGAATTGTTGCTACAGGTTTCTAAACGACTTAAGCAATTGGTGCGCAAAGGCGATGTTGTTGCCCGTTTAGGTGGTGATGAGTTTGGTATTTTGATGTACTACTCTGACGATGTTTCGGCTAAACAAGTGGCAAAACGCATATGCCAACAGTTGTCGGAGCATGAGTTTAAATGGAAGAAAGTTAAACATAATGTCAGCATGAGCATAGGTATTTCGACATTTGATCATAACTCGAAAGACATATATGAGGTGATGAGCCAAGCCGATGCTGCATGTCGATTAGCGAAAGAAGAGGGCCGAAACCGATGGCATTATTTTAATTCAGATGACCCACAAGTCCACATCCTGTATACCCAAATGGTAGCCTCGGTTGATATCACTGGGGCGCTAGCACTTAATCAGTTTGAATTATTTTATCAATTAATTGAACCGCTTGATAAAAATGAACATGGTCTACATATGGAGATTTTGCTGCGTATGGTACAAGAAGATGGTGCCTATGTGTCGCCAGCTATCTTTTTACCCGCAGCCGAGCGTTATAATTTAGCCTCGCGAGTGGATCAATGGGTTATTGATAATCTGCTTAAATGGGGCGGTGCAAACCTTAACATTTGGCGTGAAATGTCGATGGTATCCGTTAACTTATCTGCTATGTCTTTAGCCGACCAAAAGTTTATGGGCTGGCTTGAGATGCGTTTAATGGTAGAGCCAGAATTAGTTGATAAATTGTGTTTTGAAATAACCGAAACCGCCGCTGTCAGCCAGCTCGATCAAGCCACTGCATTAATTGACTTATTGCGTCCATTAGGCTGTAAATTAGCGCTAGATGACTTTGGATCAGGTTTTTCCAGCTTTGCCTATTTAAAAACGTTAGATGTGGATTTTGTCAAAATTGATGGTCAGTTTGTGGTGAATGTTTGTTCTGATCGCAGTGATAAAGCGATTGTTTCAGCGATATGCCAGTTGGCAAAAGATATGGATTTTGAAGTGATCGCTGAATTTGTCGAAACCGCAGAAATCGGCCTAAAACTGAAATCATTAGGGGTTGACTATGCCCAAGGTTATGCCATCAATAAACCTTGCCCTTTATCTACACTTGAATCGGGGATCCGTTCTCCTTGGTTAGCTCTGCATTCACCCGATGAAGTGATTTACGATATTTAATCTGGTTGTTATTTGCAATAAGTGTCAGTGTCAGTAAACTTGCCTACAGTGATATTCCTGCACCCCATAAAGCGCACAGCCTAAAACGGCCTTAACGGCTATTTACTTGAAAGTTAGCCAATGACTGATGTAACCAATATGACCCTTTCTGCTTTCGATGTTCCTATTACGACGGTACTCCCTGAAATCCTTCAAGCTGTTCAGAGCGTTAATCAAATCATTCTTCAAGCGCCTACAGGCGCGGGTAAGTCGACAGCCTTACCATTAGCTTTACTTCAATCAGGTCTTATTAAAGGGAAAATATTAATGTTGGAGCCGCGGCGAGTGGCTACGCGTAATATTGCTAAATTCATTGCCAAGCAACTGCAGCAACCTGTTGGCCAGCAAGTGGGATATCGAGTTCGTGGTGACAGCCAGGTGAGTGCTAATACTCAGCTAGAGGTGGTCACTGAAGGTATTTTAACCAGAATGATCCAGGACGATCCTGAGTTAGCGGGCGTTGATATGATCATTTTTGATGAAATTCATGAGCGCCATTTGCCTACCGATATCGGTTTGGCGCTTGCATTAGAGGTGCAATCCTCTTTACGTGATGATCTGATTATATTGGCGATGTCGGCCACATTATCGGCCTTGCCACTGCAAGATATCATGCCTAATGCGCAAGTGGTATTCAGTGACGGCCGCAGTTTTCCTGTGGATGTCGAATATGTCCCGATGGGCGCTGCAACCGATTGGTTAAGCCATATGGCAAAAGTTATTGCTGAGTGGATGAACATCTCAAACAGCCATAGTCGTGAGCGCGGTTCTTTGCTAGCTTTTTTGCCAGGTAAAGGTGAAATTAATCGACTTGCAGCAATACTTGCCCCCAAACTGGCTGATAATATTTTATTGTGTACTTTGTATGGCGATTTAAGCCCCGCTGAGCAAGATAAAGCCATTCAAGTCGCGCCTGTGGGATGGCGAAAAGTTGTCTTAGCAACAAACGTCGCTGAGTCGAGTTTAACCATCGAAGGCATTACCATGGTGGTCGACAGTGGCTATCAACGCAGTGCGAGTTTTAATCCCAAAACCGGCGTGTCAAAACTCAGTTTAGCCCGAATTAGCCAGTCATCTGCCATACAAAGAAGTGGCCGAGCTGGGCGATTATCTGCAGGTAAAGCACTGAGGTTATGGAGTCAGGAAGAACAAGGCCGCTTATTACAAGTCACCCAACCTGAAATAGTGTTATCTGAATTAACCAGTGTGGCCTTAGATTGTGCATGTTGGGGAGCCCAAAAATTCAGCGATTTAGCTTTACTTACCCCAGCACCTAAAGTAAATGAGCAATTAGCGTGGCAGTTATTACAGCAGCTTGAGCTGGTGGATAAAAACCGCAAATTAACCATGTTGGGCCGTGAGGCACATCACTTAGGTTGCCACCCTCGTTTAGCTCATATGTTGCTGCAAGCTAAAGTGCTTTCACAGATAAATACCACGCCGCATTTTGCATTACTTGCCTGCTTGTTGGCCACTATTGTTGAGGCACGGGGATTGCCTGCAAAAGGAGCGGACATCAGTGGTTATTTATCGATGGCAATCCAAGGGCAAATGGGGCAGCAGGCAAAGGTTTGGCAAAAAAAAATGTCGTTACAGGGTGATTTGAAACAAGCCTTAAGTGGGGCAAATGATTACGATATTGCGCATCTTTTAGGATTAGCTTATCCAGATAGAATTGCTAAAGCCCGCGGGAAACTGGGGTTTCTGCTCAGTAATGGTACGGGAGTTACCCTTGACCCACAAGATCCCCTTTGCCACGCACCTTGGCTAGTGGTGGCTGATTTTCAAGAAACTCAAGGTCGAAATGCTGGTAGAGTCTATCTTGCTTGTGCGCTGGATGAACGCTTAATTAATGACGAACTTGCGCATTTAGTTACAACCCAAAGGGTAAGTGGATGGGATGATATTAAGGGGCGTTTTTTTGCTGAAACGCAAATGCAACTTGGCAGTATTGTGCTGAAATCTGTTACGGATAATAGCATCAGTGCCGATGATATCCGCAGCGCTCTTGTGGCTTTAGTGCGACAAAAGGGACTGTCTATTTTAAATATGGATGACAATGTTAAGCAGCTGCAATTAAGAGTTATCATGGCCAGCTGTTTGTCGGAGCATCTAGCATGGCCTGATTACAGTGATGAAGGTCTGATGGATAGCATTGAAAAATGGCTAACACCTTATCTTACCGATGTACGTAATCTGGCACAATTAGCCAAATTGGACTGCAATAAACTGCTGTTAAATCATTTATCGTGGGAGTTACAACAAGCGTTGAATGATGTGGCTCCAACCCGCTGGCTAATGGCAACAGGAACCTATGCGCCAATTCGATATCAGTTACCCGTTGATGAGCATGGACAAGCCTATTTTGAACATCAACAAGCAAGAGCATTTCTTAGCGTCAGACTGCAAGAAGCATTGGGAATGGCGCAAAGTCCGAGATTATTTAATGGCAAATTAACCGTAACCATGGAATTATTGTCACCGGCACAGAGACCGCTAGCCACAACCGCAGATTTAGCCAGCTTTTGGCAAGGACCTTATACTGAAGTAAAAAAAGAAATGCGTGGCCGTTATCCAAAACATTTATGGCCTGATGATCCTGTAAATACCACCGCGACCAAATTTACGAAAAAGAAAACCCCAGGCTTATAAGCCCGTTAGAACCTATCTAATGCATGACGTTGTAGAGAGACATGGCAAAAAATAAATCGACAAAGAAGCACCCCAAAAATCGCAGTAAAGGTTGGCTAAGAAGCCTATGGTCATTGACATGGAAACTGTCATTAATCGGCATTGCTTTTGTAACGTTTTATGCCATTTATTTGGATCAAATTATCGCGCAAAAATTTGAAGGGCAAAAGTGGCATCTACCTGCACAAATCTTCAGCCGCTCTATGGCGCTTTATCCTGGTGCTGCAGTAAACCATCCACAGTTAATGGCTGAGTTGAAACTACTCGGCTATCGCAAGGTCAGCAATCCTCGCCAAGTTGGTGAGTTTTCAGCCTCGAGTACTCGCATTGAGCTATGGCGTCGTCCTTTCTTACATCCAGAAGGCAATCAAGCTGAGCAACGGGTAATGATCAGTTTTGATAGTTTAGGGGTTAATTCCGTCAAACGTATGAGTGATAAACGCGAATTAGCCGTGTTTCATTTAGAACCCGTATTACTCGATCGCATTATTGCGGGCGATGGCGAAGATAGGCTGTTTGTTCCAACAACTGAAATGCCTAGTTTAATTGTTGAGTCGCTGTTACAGGTTGAAGACCGAAGCTTCTATGAACACCACGGCGTAAACCCATTTGCGATTGCGCGTGCAGCCATCGTAAACATCACCGCAGGTCGAGCTGTACAGGGCGGGTCAACTTTAACCCAACAATTAGCCAAAAACTTCTTTTTAAGCAGCGAACGTTCGCTAATTCGAAAAGCCCGTGAAGCCTTAATGGCAATTATTATTGATTTTCGCTACAGCAAAGATGAAATTTTAGAAGCATATTTAAATGAAGTTTACATGGGCCAAGATAAAGCCCGCGGTGTACACGGTATGGGGTTAGCGTCGCAATTCTATTTTGGACGTCCTATAGCCGAGCTCACAGTTGCTCAACAAGCTTTTTTAGTGGCAATGATTAAAGGACCATCGTATTACAATCCATGGCGTTACCCTGAGCGTGCTCAGGAACGACGTGATCTTGTATTACGTATATTAATGGAAAACGATAAGTTGACTGTCGCTCAGTACAAGGCGGCAGCAGAATCGCCATTAGGTTTAAGAGACGGCAAAAAATCGGTTCATCAAAAACTACCGGCTTTTTTTGCCGTGGTTAAAAACGAACTTCGCAATCGCTATGGTGACAGTTTATTAAATCAATCTGGCGTTAAGGTTTACACCACTTTAGATCCCATGGCCCAAGATGCGGCTGAAAAAGCCGTAGTCTCAACCTTAAAATCTTTAGACAAACGGGTTAAAAATGTTCAAGTGGGGATGGTTTTAACAGACAAGTATACCGGTGGTATTGCCGCAATGGTTGGTGATAAACAACCTGGTTTTGAAGGTTTTAACCGTGCAGTTGAGATCCGTCGGCCCATCGGTTCGTTAATTAAGCCGTTTGTGTATGCCACAGCATTAGCACAAGGAGATAAGTTTAGTTTAGCTAGCCCATTAGCTGATAAGCCAATTACCTTAACAAATGAGCAAGGCAAAACTTGGTCCCCCAAAAACGTTGATAAGCAATTTAGTGGAGAGGTATCTTTATTAGAGGCTTTTGCTAATTCAATGAACGTACCCACTGTGAATGCGGGTCTCGCCATTGGTGTCGACAATGTTGCCAATACCATGCAAAAAGCAGGTTGGAATGAACCCATTGCCCCATATCCATCGATGTTACTTGGCGCAGTGAATGGCTCGCCATTAATGGTGGCACAGGTTTATCAAACGATCGCAGATGAAGGCCGCTACCGTAAATTAACCTCAATTACTGCGGTTTTGGATAGCCAAAATACGCCATTAGCAGTAACACATTCAGCGAGTGAAATGGCGATAGATCCCGCGACAGATTACCTCGTTCAATACGCCATGAACCAAGTTGTTGCCAAAGGCACAGGTAAACGTTTAGGGGCTGCATTCCCAGGGGTGAAATTAGCCGGTAAAACGGGAACCAGTAACGATAGTCGTGACTCTTGGTTCGCTGGTTTTGATGAGCGAAATGTTGCGGCTATTTGGGTTGGACAAGACGATAACAGTAAAACAGGTTTGTACGGCAGTAGCGGTGCGATGGCAGTTTATCAGGCATTTTTACAACAGCGACCACCGCTGAGTTTACGTATGTCACCAGTTCAAGGCATTGTGAATGGCTACTTTGATCGCACTAATGGTGCGCCTATGCAGCCTAATTGCCATAATGTGATTAATTTACCCGCCCACAATGTCAGTTATAAACCTGCGGCTAATTGTGGCGAATCCTTGTCTTGGTGGCAAAAGCTGTTAGGCGAGTAATGCTTTAATTAACATTTTCAATCAAGATAAACCTTAAAGGCAGCTGCCTGTAGGGTTTATCTTGAATTGGAATAGAAAATAAATAGCTTTATTTCTTGGCAAATTCCTTCCTAAGTTGAGCTATTTCATTCAACATTTCAGTTTGATTTTTTTCCATTTGATGCTGATTGGCTTCCATTCGAGACAATACTTGCTCTAACTCAACTCTAATCAATTCCTGTTGTGACTCTTTGCGCTCTTGCTCATCAGGAGCAACAAATACTGAAGCCATATAACCCGATATGACCCCGAAAAAGCTGACACCACTGATAATGACAATGCCACCAATGACATGACCTAAAGTGCTAACTGGATAGAAATCGCCATAACCAACAGTTGATATTGTCACTAGTGCCCACCAGATGGCTTGTTCGGCAGTGTGAATATTGGCGCCTTCATTACTACTTTCAACCAATAGAATCAGTACGGAGGCATTAGCTAAGATCAACACAGTGGCTAATAAAAGGCTTGCGAGTGTAGCTTGTTTTTTTTGTCTTAATAATGGCCAAAGAATAGAGCGGCTCATGCGGATCAGTCTTATCACCCGAAGAATTTGGAATACGCGGGCAATTCTTAAGGCTTCTATCGCGGGGATACTGGCAAGAAAATCTATCCAGTGGTGGCGCAGGAAATATATTTTATTGCGTGCTTTATGTAACTCCCAAAAGAAGCGGGACATGAAGATAAAGCAAATAGCACCGTCAATATATAGCAATAGGCGATAAGTTTCTTTGTCGAGCTTACCAAATGTTAATGTGAGCACTATGATGACAGAGAAAAAGGACAATACCATCATTGCCAATTCAATGGGTTCAAGGGTGTTAAATTTTTTGGATGACCATCGTTTAGCTTTGAACATGACAAAGTCCGTTTATAAGTAGAATCTGAGGCAATTTCTCTTCCCCATAATAAAAAACGCGCTAGGCAAAAGTCTAGCGCGTTTTAATAATTAATACCGGACTATCTGATCATTACTTTTTATCGACAAAGTGTACTAAATCATCAAGGACGCGTTTTTTGATTTCAAGCTGCGCATCTGAGTCTAACCCGTATTTTTGCGCTAACAAAATATAATCATCACCACTTAAAGAAACCGTCAGCCTTGGTCGTTTAGGGCGCTTTGAAACCGATAAACCCAGAATAGTTCTTATTTGATCCGAAGGGCTAACACCTCGATCAAGTGCCGCTTTGCGAATGGAGTATTGAAACTTTTCATCAATATCAAAAGCCACTTGAGTGGCTTTTGCGGCTTTTTGATTATTTAACCATTTTTCTGGTAATGGTTTGCCTTTACTCATAGAGGCGACTCTCCTTGATTAACTCGCAGGCCAGTATTCACGAATATCAGTTAGTGGACGATATAAGGTGAGCATTACTTCTGTATCTCCACCGTCATAAACTTCAATATCAACAGCAAGCGTTTCCTGACTATTGATCAATGAATAACTTTCGAAGGCTTCACCTCTGGCGCCATTTTCATCTTGAGGTGGCTTTTGATTGCGATAATCTTCTCGGTGAAAATAACCAAAACCTGCAAACTCCACTTGATGATAATCGTCAGCGAGCCATTGACTGAATGTTTCAGCTAATTCTTCAGGTAAAGATTCTGGGGTCAGGTTAGCCTTGCCGGGTTCTTCAAATATTTCAGCAAAAGCATCTAAGTCAAACAGCTGTTCAACCACAGCGCGACTGATTTTGATAGAAAAGCTTAAATAGGCTTCGTCTTCAACCACATAAGACATATAAATGGCATTGTCACTATGGCCGCGTAATAAGTATTCACATTGCTGAGAACGCTGATATTCATAGGTATGGATTGCTTCAACCTTTAACTGTTGCCCTCGCAGTTGCGCAGGCAGAGCAAAACTGTCATCAAGGGTGATCATATCACCCTTGAGCAGTTTACTGGGATGGTCAAGCAGACGCTTAGGGGCTTCTTTTTTGCCAAATAGACCGCTTAAAAATCCCATAGTCAATTAACCTTTTCTTGCTTTAATGCGATCAAGCACTGCATTAGCACTCGATTTTTGTTCACCAATACCCGCTTCTGCCAGCTTAGCGTGCAAAGACTTATCGCTGTTCTCTTCCGCCAAGGTTTCAGAGGCTTTTAAGCGATCATCGAACTGTTGCTGACGTGCTTTAATACGCTCTAATGAATCTTTAGCATTCAGCAGTTTTGAGTTGCTAGATGCAAATGAATCAGTAATGGTTGCCGTCGCTTTCTGTACGCTTTCAGTGGTTTTTACCATGCTTAATTGGCGCTGATAATCAGATAGCTGACGTTCAGTTTTCTTAACCAAATCTTTAAGACGAACAGCATGTGAGCTGAAGCTGTCATTTGCAGCTTGTTGCTCAGATAGCTCTTGATCAAGTTGTGCGATCTTTTCAGCAATCTCGATGGCCAAGGCTTCGTTTTCTTTCTCTAAAGCCTGAGTCACATAGCCTTCATGCTCAGCAATACTTCGCTTTAAGCGGTCGACTTCACGGTTAGCCTGCATTTCTTTGGCCATAACGTCAGTTAATTCACGTTTGGCTTTGGTTAAATGCTTTTCTGCATCACGAATTTCTTGCTCAAAAATGCGTGTTGAGTTTGCGTCAACAATGCTTTGGCCTACTTCTGTTGCACCGCCACGAAATGCGGTAAGAATTTTATTTAAAATGCCCATAATTGACTCCTTAATTCAAAAACTCTGAGAGTTCGTCGATCACTTCCAAACAATTGTCTGAAAGTACTGCTAATTCTTGCTCAATCTCTTCCATACTGGATTCGACTGATAATGCGCCATACACCACATATTTATCGTCAATTTTGGCGAATGAAGACAGTGGCATAGGAATGTTGAGCTCTAACATGGTCTCAAACATTTCTGCACGACGAGATTGATTAACTTCATCTTCGCCCCACAAATAACTGATACACAATATTTGGTTGTCAGTGACTGAGACAAAAACCGGAATTTCTTCACGGCTTACAACATTGACTTGAAGTACTTCTACATCACCGTCAATCGGGTAACAATCAAATTGAAAACCGGTACGACTTTTGTCACAAAGACCATTTAAATGGTTAGCAATAGTATGGATGTTCATAGTTGTCCTTAATTGACATATTATGTCTGTGTTCAAAGATAGCATCGAGACATAATATGTCAAGCACTATCGTGTCCATTAAAAAAGATTCATCGCTTCATTTTCTGACCAGGCAGCTAAATGATAATGATAAAGTTGCAATGAACCGATTTCGTTAATTTTTACATCTTGCTGTTCCGCATAATAATTTCCAGGAAATTCGAATGCACCATTGACGAGGCCTAAGGTTAACCAGTCGCTTTTTATCGGTAATTGAGAAAGTGACGCTAACCTGTTTTTAGGTGATAAACCTTGTTTACTGCCAATGCTCCAACCCCATTCGCCAAAGCTGGGTACATTATGATGGAACTGGTCTACGTTAAAACCAGCAGATGCTAAGGTTTTACCGATAGAAATGAACGCTTTCGGCGCATGGTATGGAGAGGTGGATTGCACGGTTATAATACCATCGGCACTAAGTAGTTCATTCAGCTTGCGGTAGAATAAATCGGAATAAAGTTTATTTAAATCCGGGTGACTGGGATCGGGTAAGTCGACAATGATGGCGTCGAAATGCTGTCCATCAGCAATTAACGTATCCACCCCGTTAAATGCGTCATCATTAATGAGCGTTAGCCGTGGATCATTTAAACTATTACCATTTAATGTCAGCATAGCTTTGCTTAAGAAACCCGGCATATCCTCAGGGGGTGACTTAAATAAACTGACTAAATCTTTATCTAAATCCATTAAGGTTACCGACTTAGGATCCCAATCTAATACCAGCTTCAAACCAAGGCCATCGCCACCGCCAATAATCAGTACCTTATCATGGCGCGCACTGGAGGCCAGTGTTGGATGGACTAGAAACTGATGATAAATATGTTCATCACTACTGGAAAATTGCAGTCTGCCATTAATATATAAATTATAGACTGGCGCTAATCCATTGCCCCTTAAGCGCTCAGTAAAAGTCAGTTGTTGAAACCGGGTGGACTTTGCATAAACAACTTTATCTTTGTAGAGCAAGTTATTGAAGTGTTGTTCCCACTGAGGCCCTTTGGTTGCCAATAGTCCAATGCAAACACTGGCAATAATATGGCCGACAAGCAGCCATTTGGCATGATTAATATTATGCCAAAAGCGCCAAATAAAAATGGCTCCAGCAATCAGGTTGACGCTGGCGGTGAGGGCGGCTGCAAGTTGGATATCAATCGCCAACATGAAAAACACCCAAATTGCGGCGCCAATACCCGCGCCTATATAATCAGCACCATAAATCGTACCAGCATTATGCAGTAAATGGGCTTCAGATAATGACTGTCTTACTCTGGCTATCAGAGGGATCTCCATGCCAATCATCAAGCCCAATAGTACGCCCCATAAGTAAGGAAGGTATTCACTAAGGGTTTGTAAACTAGCAATAAAGCCGCCATTTGGCAGTTGATCTGGAGGTAAACCTAAGGTGTTAGCGATTGCCAAAGGGAGTTGTTGACCAAAACCAATAACAGCAGCCGTAATAATGATGGCAAACGAGCCACACAAAGCGACCGAGAGCTCTAAAATAGCAAAACCAGTAAACGCACATTTGATTTTGCGGGCGGCAAATGCGCCGATACCCATAGAGACAATCATTAAGCCGATCATGGTATAAATCGCGGCTTCTAATGCACCTAATATACGTCCCGCATAGTGTGATAGTAAGTACTCATAGATTAACCCACAGCCGGCAAGCAGCGCCATAATCCCCAGCAGTAAGGCATCATCAAACCAGGTAATTCGTTTAGTAAGCGGTACAGAAGAGGGCGCAGCAGCACTTTGCTTGAGCGCCTCCTGTGCCGATTGAGGTTGTTGTGCTTCAAGCAAAGTGTCAGACATTGTTATTATGCCATTAACGCCGTTAAGATTAAGGCTACAGCAATGCTGATCGCCATCTCAACTGCGGCGATACCTATGTTGTGTTGTTTTTCGACTTCTTCGGCTAAATTGATCCCCGCCAAGACTAACTTTTTAACTAAGGCGATAACTAGGCTCATTAGCACTAGCATGACAAATGAGAAGACTAACCAGCCAAAAATATTGTTTAAATATGCTGTAGGGATATACAAAATAAAGTGGCTTGCTGCATTAAAACTTAACGCCATGGCAATCATATAACCACTGTGACGGATAGCTAAGGCGGTTTGTCCTTGCTTTAAGGCTTGTTGCATTGAGGCATCTTGGTTACGTTTGGCATAGCGGCTTTCACGTAAGCGGGTTAGCAACACCAATATTAATTGTGATACTAAGAATGCGCTGAAAATGGCAATAAAAGTATCTATAGTAATATCTTCTGCCCACATTAATACTGCGCGAATGATAATTGCTGTAGCGATGGCTGCAGCTGCATCGACAACGGCAACGGATACATTTCCTTTGAGAATTTCTTCATTTTTAGGAAATTCATTTAACGCAATTTTATCATGTAGATAACGACCTAATTTAATCAGTACTAATCCGAATAAACCGTATGCAGTCATGCCGATTGCTTCGGTGGTGTACGATAATGCCGCCTCTCCAGTAATTGCGCCGGTAAGGACAATACCAAGTGCAGCCACGGCACCAGCCGTGCTGATACCAAACGCAAAATTATCGCGCTCAGCAAGCTCTTTAGTACTGTTGACCTTGATTGACCAACCTTGAAGGTATCGCATCAAGGCTAATAGAACGATTGCAATGGCTAAGTCAATTGCAAGAATAATTAATAGTGGCTCTGTGATGCCATAATGTTGAAGAAATGTCATTGTCAGTCCTACCTATTTACCACGGCTAATGCCGCGAGTGGTGCGGCTACTTGAATTACGGAAACTACTAGTTTTTGAATAGCTTGAGCGAAACTTACTCGTTGATGTGCGAGTGGTTGTACTTGCTTTTGGCGCACTGGCACTTTGACGAGACAAGCTAGTTGAGCCAGTTTTGGGTTTGGCATAGGGGCTGTCAAAGCGTTTGCCTTGGCGCTCAAAAGTCTTTTTTGTTTGTTGATAAGTATTATTTTGTGCCGTGGCTTGTTTTGGTGAAGTGTAACGATATCTACCTACATCATTGTAGTAACTGTAGTTACGGCGGCTTGACCAGTTGTCATAACGTATCGGGCGTTGAAATACATTAGAAAACATAGCATACATGCCATACCAAGCCCAAAAGGAGGTACCGCTTGAGTCTGACTGCCAACTGCCATAAGACGGATTACCGACCAACTGGCTACCAGGGCCAAAATCTTCACTGCCATTTGCCAATGCGGCCGCTTCACGGCTGATTGAATTCACCCTTGCCAATTTACCGTTAGATAAGTCTGCAACCACGTTAACGGGATCAGATAACATGTCGTTATATAAACTTGGATCCGTGGCTTGGTAGACATTTTCCGCTTCTGCGAGTTGCTGGTCTAAATCGATAAAATTAGCCGCATTACTCAAGTCATTATTTCTACGCAGTAAAGATTGATACATAGGACCTTGCGTCGTGCCATCTAGCGCTAGTTCGCGCAAAAGCGGTGCTAGGTCAGGGCTTTGTTTAGCAAGTAAATCACTATATTGCTGCAATAACGTGGCATTGCGTAGCTGATTGCCCTCCAGACCACTTTTCAGTTGCGCTAAACGTTGCGTGGTTAGCTGTTGATATTTTGCGATTTGCTCAGGTCGATCATCACCGCAGCCTGTTAAATTTAGGCCAAGAAAAAGGATGATGAAAAACGTGAATACACGGGGGAGGTTACCAGCCATGTTTTCTCCAAGTGTTATAAAATTCATGCGCATAGAGTGCAATTTTTAATGTGCGTTTGCGACAGGGTATAGTATCTTGAGACTATAAATATTATCTCTGCATCAAGATATAACATTCTTGACATAATATGTCCAACCTTGAATCTAATCAAAGGACCATTATCGCCATGCCATTACAAAGTAACAAGGTATTATCTGCACAAATGCAACAAGCAGCAGAAAGTTACTGGTTAAGATTAATCGACCTCTGGCCTGAGGCTTTATCACTTACCGATAGTCAGCAATCTGAAATCAAAACTATTTTCAGTTTAAGTGATTATATTGCTGAGCAACTTAATCGTCATCCTGAATGGATCCCAGAGCTTTTTAATGGTTTGCTTGACGAAGTTGTTCGAGCTGACTTCGATAAAGAACTGCATCAAATATTGACCGATTTAACAACCGAAGACCAAGTGAAGTCGGCATTGCGGCAATATCGTAATAAACAAATGGTGCGTTTGGCTTGGCGAGACTTTGCTAATTATTCAAAACTAGAAGACTCGTTAGTTGATTTATCTTCACTGGCAGAAGCGCTGGTGATTGCGGCGCGAGATTGGCTTTACCTGGATTTATGTAAGCAATTGGGAACACCTTCAGATGCAGAAGGTAAACCACAGCCTTTATTAATTTTAGGTATGGGTAAGTTAGGTGGCCGAGAGCTGAATTTTTCTTCTGATATTGATTTGATTTTTACCTTTCCCGAACATGGTGAAACCATCGGTGGGCGTCGTGCTATTGCCAACCAACAGTTTTTTATTCGCATGGGGCAAAAGCTCGTTAATTTGTTAGATCAAGTCACCGTCGATGGATTTGTGTTTCGTGTCGATATGCGTTTACGTCCTTATGGTGAAAGTGGGCCTTTAGTGGTGAGCTTTGCAGGCCTTGAAGATTATTACCAAGAACAAGGCCGGGATTGGGAACGTTATGCTATGGTTAAAGCGCGTGTTTTAGGACCATGGACTGGCTATTGTGATGAATTACACGATTTATTACGCCCATTTGTTTATCGTCGTTACATCGATTTTTCTGCTATTGAATCCCTTCGAAAAATGAAACAGATGATTGCCCAAGAAGTGCGACGTCGTCAGTTAACCGACAACATTAAGCTAGGGGCGGGAGGGATCCGTGAAGTGGAATTCGTGGTGCAAAGCTTCCAGTTAATTCGTGGTGGACGGGAACCAGCATTGCGTCAGCAAAGTTTATTCGGGGCGATTGATATTTTATATAGCTTGGGGCAACTAGAGTATTTGGCGGTTGATGAGCTGAAGCATTCTTATATTTTGTTACGCCGTGTGGAAAACCTACTGCAGGCCATTGATGATAAGCAAACCCAAACCTTACCGAACAATCCATTAGATTGGCAACGTTTGTGTTACAGCATGAATTTAACCAACGAAACCGATTTACGGACACACATCGAAGCGGCAATGGCCAAAATTCATCGTCATTTTAATGCGACAGTCGGTGGCAGTGATTCACACGAACACAACGACCATTGGACAAGCTTGTTTTGGAATATCCAACAAGATGACCATGCCGACACCTTATTACAGGAACAACAAATTGAAGATCCTGAGTTATGGCCGCTGCTCAGCGATTGGCGTAATACGGTTTCTAAACGCTCAATTGGGCCAAGAGGCCGAGAAACGCTAGACCGTTTAATGCCAAAGTTGCTTGAAGAATTGATGGCGCAAACCAAACCGAGCGCGGCATTTAAACCAGTTTCTAATGTGTTAGATAAAATTTTAACCCGCACCACGTATTTAGAGTTACTGTGTGAAAATCCAGGTGCGCGTCAACAATTAGTTAGTTTATGTTGTGCAAGTCCTTGGATTGCAAAAGAGCTTGCTAACTTCCCAATGCTATTAGATGAGCTGATTGACCCAGCGCAGTTATACGATATTACCTCGATTGATGATTATCCCAGCGAGCTTCGCCAGTATCTGTTACGTGTACCAGAAGATGACATGGAACAGCAAATGGAAGCCTTACGTCAATTTAAACTATCGCAGCAATTAAAAATTGCCGCAGCTGACGTCACTGGGGTGTTACCTGTCATGCAGGTGAGTGATCACTTAACCTTTTTAGCAGAGGCCATTATTGAACAGGTTGTGCTGCATGCTTGGCATCAAGTTGCAGCACGGCACGGAGTACCGCCTGGCACTAACCAGAATGAAATGGGTTTTGCGGTAATTGGTTATGGTAAGTTAGGCGGTATTGAGCTGGGTTATGGCTCTGATTTAGACCTGGTTTTCTTACATAGTAATAACAGTGTAGGTAGTACAGATGGCGACCGTCCGATCGACAGCAGCCATTTTTACCTAAAACTGGCTCAACGAATAGTGCACTTATTTGCCACTCGAACAACCTCGGGTGAATTATATGAAGTCGATATGCGTTTACGTCCTTCAGGTGCCTCAGGGTTATTAGTCAGTGAAATTGAGCGATTTGGTGAATATCAAAATCAAGAGGCATGGACATGGGAGCATCAAGCCTTAGTTCGATCTCGCTTTGTGTTTGGCGATCATGACTTAGCCCATCGCTTTAGCCTGTTACGTGCTCAAGTTTTACAAAATTCACGTGATAAAAATGAACTGGCGACCGCTGTGCGTGAGATGCGTATTAAAATGCGCGATCATTTACTACAATCAAGTGAAGGTATGTTCAATCTAAAGCAAAGTCCAGGTGGCATTGCCGATATTGAGTTTATTGCCCAGTTTATGGTGTTAGCATATTCCCATGAATATCAAGAACTCACGGTATGGTCTGACAATGTGCGTATTTTTGAGGTGTTGGCTGATTTAGAGTTGATGCCTGTTATGCAAGCGCAACATTTAACTCAAACCTATTGTTGGCTTCGCGATAAAAATCATGAGCTAACACTACAACAAATGAGTGGTCAGCTTGAAAATGCAATCGTGGCAGAAAAAACCGATACTGTGATTGAAATTTATCGTCAAATACTTGAAATGCGATATTAATTTTTAAATCGATTTGATTAAACTGTTCAATACTGCTTTAGTTTATAGTGTCTTTTTATAAGGTGAATGATTGAATGTTATGTGCACCAATACCAGCAAATGAGCATACTCGGCTAGAAACATTACGTGGGTTAAATGTGCTTGATACGGTTGCAGAAGAACGCTTTGATCGCATTACCCGTCTTGCGAAGCGTTTGTTTGGCGTGTCGATATGCTTAGTTAGTTTGGTAGATGAAGATCGACAATGGTTTAAATCTGTGCAGGGCATTGAAGCGGAACAAACGGGTCGAGATATTTCGTTTTGTGGTCATGCGATTATGCATCATGACGTTTTTGTTGTGGAAGATACCTTTAAAGACGAGCGTTTTGTTGACAATCCATTAGTGACTGAGTCGCCTCATATTCGTTTTTATGCGGGGTATCCACTGACAATGCCAAACAAAGTGTGTATTGGTACCTTGTGTTTAATTGATGATAAACCGCGTGAGTTTTCACAAGATGATTGTCATGCTTTAGAAGATTTAGGTCATTTAGTTGAAGATGAAATTGTGGCGATTCAACAAATGACATTAGATGCCTTGACGGCGATTTCAAACCGTAGAGGTTTTGAAATGTTAGCCAGTCAGGTTCTTGCCAATGGTGATCGGCAAGGCATTAACACCAGCTTGTTGTTTTTCGATTTAGATCATTTTAAACAAATTAACGATGAATTTGGCCATGCGGAAGGCGATAAAGCGCTGCAGCAATTTGCAGGACTATTGTTAGACGGTTTTAGAGAGTCGGATGTTATCGCTCGATTTGCTGGAGATGAGTTTATCGTATTGTTAAGTTATGACGCTGAGCTTAATTTGGATGCGGTATTGAAGCGGTTTGACGCCTTGGTTAATTCCCATAATCAACAAAGTGATTCGCCCTATAACCTGGTTTACAGCACAGGTGTTGCCCATCGAGCTTATAATAGTTCAGTGTCTTTAAATGAATATCTGGCTCAAGCAGATAAAGCGATGTTTGCGATTAAAGCGTTGCATCATAAGTAAACTTATCTAAGGTATTTGATTGGTTATTTTTGCTGTAATGGCTCATTAAGATAAAAAACAGATTAACCAAACGTTAATCTGTTTTTTATGGACGATAATGAAAGGGATTAATTTAGTGCCAGTTTTTCAATCCAAATTTGGTATAGAGGTAAGCCGATAAGCACGTTAACCGGAAAGGTTATCCCTAATGATGCCAGCATTGCCAAACCAATATTAGCATCAGGAATTGCTGCTTTAATCGCTGCTGGCGCGGCAATATACGAAGCACTGGCGCTTAATCCTGCTAAGACTAAAATACTGCCAGAAGGCAAATCAAGCATAAAGCCTAATCCTATACCTACCCAGGCTAATACAAAGGGAGCAACAGCAGCAAATGCTAACAAACGCCATTGCTTATAAGGTAATGGGAAGCATACTTTTGCCGTGCTAATGCCCATTTCTAACAGGAATAGTGCTAACAGTGTTTTAAATCCCCCCATTAGGATTGGGGTTAATGGCGCCATGCCTTCGGTGCCATACAACCAACCGATAACCACACCACCACACAGTAATACCACTCCGCGACTGGTGAGCGCTTCATGCAACACACTGCCATGGGAAGCGGTCGCTAATTGAGGATTGTTTTTCGCTTCTAAGTGACGATGTAGCCATAACATAATAATAATGGCGGGTAATTCTAATAACACTAAGTAAAGTGTGGTTTCTGGACGTAAGGGTAAACCGGAATAATCGACCATAGCGAGCACAACGGCGAACGTCCCCGCACTTACTGAACCATAGTGAGCTGCAATACTGATGGCTTCTTTTTGCTCTAGTCGAATCACTTTACGTAAAATGGGATATAAGGTGAGTGGAATAATAAAACCCAATGCAATAATTGCGATTAACTCACTGATTTGTAATGTATGTGTTTCACCGTGTAATGCCATGCCGCCCTTTAAGCCTAAGGTTAACATTAACAAAATGGTGAGGGTTTCATAGGTAGCTTTAGGGACTTTTAGATCTGATTTGATCAATCCGGCAAGCAAGCCTAAGGCAAAGAAAGCAATAACAATATCAGGCATAGTGATTTAAGCTCTCGTAATGAAAAACGTGTAATTGCATAATTTTGTGGGCTGATTGTGCCTTGTTATCGTATTCGATAGCAATGCTTTTAATGGGGTTACATCCTAAAATTTCTGTAACAATTTTCATCTAAAAACCTTATGTTATAAGGGGATTTCAATCCCAGCTAAATTTAGACGTGTGATAAACACATTGGATTAAAGAGACTGCAATGAAAAATGAAATCGATATTCACAGAGCATTACGTGTATTTAATAAAGTGGCCACTTTAGGCGAAAAACAGTCCGATAATATCCAATCGGTTTATCGTTTATGTGGTCTAAATGCGTTAACTGATTTTGATGGTTATACCATTAGCTTGAGTGATGCTCAGGTGAGGTTAGATATTTTCTTTCATAAGAAATATAAGTTTGATTACCCAAATAATGAGGCGCTAGAAAATTTTTTGGCCCGTTTTACTGATGTTGAAAAATACAGTCAAAATTAGTTGGCTAGCCAACGTTTCATTTCAATTAAACGGCTGTAGGTTCTTTTAAACTCAAAGGATAATGCCCCATTTTGATAGAGGCTTTCTAGCGGGTGGGCTGAGTGAATGATAAGACAGACTTTTTGATCGTATAACTCATCGACTAAACTAATAAAACGTCGGGTAGGATCATCCTGAATCGAATATGCCAATTGCCTTTCTCCTGTAACGGTGGCTATTGCACCATCTTCGGTGCCCCTTGCTTTAATCCAGGAACGAATTTCCCCCCCTAAGGTTGGCACATGGCTGAGTAAAATAGCCTTAAATTTTCCCGCAAGTTCAATATAGTCTAAAGCACTTCTCGGCCCATCGCACAGAGCGTTAAATTCAAACCAGGCTAATTTGCCCATTGCTGCCCTAATAGGAATTAACCGCTGACAAATTGAAATATGGTCTGATTGCAAAGCATTGCAACTGGCTGAGATAAATCGGCACTCATGTTGAAGCAAGGCGTAAATTTCTTCTGGTGTTTGAATCGAGGGCAAAGTAAACAACATTGAAGGAGCTGTTAAGCTAGCAGGGCGATTTAATGATTTATTAGGTGCTGTTAATCTATGATCAATGCGGCCATTAAGATGAATTTCTTGCGTGTATTGTTTTAATAGCCCAATAGTGGGCATAAAGCGGTCTCGTTGCAGTCCTCCTTTATATAAATTATTAATCGGAATATTTGATGTAGCAACTAACACTACCCCTTCTGCAAATAAGGTGTCGAAGAGTCGGGCTAGCAAAATAGCATCGCCAATGTCGGTAACAAAAAACTCATCGAAGCAAATCAGCCGATATTGTTTGGCAATATCTTTAGCAATATAGGTAAGTGGTTCTCTTATGCCATATGTTTGATTAAGGCGTTGATGCACCATAGCCATAAATCGGTGAAAGTGCAGTCTCAGTTTTGGGGTATTTACCATGCTGTGATAAAACAAATCCATCAGAAACGTTTTTCCTCTGCCGACATCTCCCCAAAGATAAAGCCCCTTAATATGAGTCGCAATCTCGGCTGAATGTAATTGTTGAAAAAGCGCATCAAGTGCTTGTAGCGCTTCTGTTTGCGCTTCATCAGGCGACACGTTTATCTGGGTTAATGCTTGGTATTGAGCAAGAGGGGAAAGTGTCATAAGGTTATTTTAAAGGACTATTACAGCCAGTATACCTGATCAGTGTCATATCATCATGGGTCGCGTTTATGATGGGATTGATGTAAATTTGCAACATAGTGATAACCCGCAAAGGATAGATTAATGAATAATAAGGGTAAGGGGATAACCTACATTGGCGCTGAAATGACACTTAATGGTGAAATAGATATTAAGGGCCCCGCGTTAATTGCTGGTAACATCACAGGTACAGTGCGCTCAAGCGATCAAATTAAAATTGAGCTTGGTGGCGAGATTGATGGCGAAGTTTTTTGCCAAGAGCTTCGTGTTAGCGGCACACTAAAAGGCAAACTATTTTGCAATAAGTTGATTATTGTGAGCACTGGCGTAGTAGAGGCGGATGTGTCAAGTCATGATATGGAAATTTATGATGGTGGCCAGTTTATTGGTATGCGTACCACAGGCCCCGAAGCCAGTATATTACCTTTACCTACCCACGCTGTAGCGAGTGATGAAGTTGAGCAACCTTTCAGTCTCTCATCCCCAAGTGATGGTAATGAAGTGACTGAGACTCAAAAAAGTCTGTCACCTCAGCCTGTAAAAAATATTGCAACTGCTGACGATACAATCCTGCCGAATAACAAACCACATAAAGCATTATTGAGTGTCTGCGCCCTTATCTTGATGGCTGTTGGACTATGGCAGGTGGGAGGATTGGATTTCTTGACCTCACCCAAAGCTGTGAGTAACGAGCCCGCTTTGTTTACCCAACCTTCACCATCCCCAGCAAGTGTGACTGAGCGTAATGCCGCCAAGTTGTTAAAGGATGTGCAAGATGAGCACTCTTTTATTGAGCAACGTGAAGAGCTGGTTAATGCTGGTTTAGCTGATCCTGATGTAGCGATGGAAGATTTAGATGCAATGGCGGCATCCAATGCATTAATGGCCGACGATAATGAGGCAGCTAAAGATGCGATAGACACTCAGCCAGCAAATAAAAGACTTGATAAAGAGATTGTTAAAACTCAACAAGTGGCAACTAAACCTAGTATCAAGCAGTAGCTTTTAGGTTAAGCTTTTTACTGTAATGTTTAGGTTAATGCATAGGGTGGTTGGGAAAATTTTAGCCATTATGATTGTTAAACTCTGCATCATTGTGTTGTCTTTATTGCTCTGAATCGTTTGAAAGTTGTCTGAGGTTAGAACCAAGAGAGTTTATGCGTAAAACAGATAAAAAAATTGATAACCAGCTAATAAACCAATTAAACGAGGTTTGTCAGTTTGCATTAGATGAGTTTAATGGCTTTGTATGGCTCACTCACCAGGTTAACTTTGCACAGTTTCCTAAAAGTTTACGCATAATCTGTGTGTTTGAGACTCGTGATAACCTTAAGCAATTTATCATGGCACAAAGCCAGCAAGTGCTTGGTCAGTTAATTGTAAAAAAGTTACTCGACATCAATGTCGTAATTAAAGAACAGCAGATTGTGTACGACAGTGAGCAAAGTTGTCAGCAAGATCATAATGGCAACTGGGCGCAAAGATTGGCTAGTCGGGTGATATAAATCAATAAGAGCGCGACATTACTGCCGATAACTCCTCAGTATTTCTCTGTTATCACTATCCGTTCAATTTTGTGCTGTTCATACAAACTAAAACGGCTTACATAGTAATGTAAGCCGTTTTTATGTTGAGTCATTAAGCTTATGGATTGATACGTGTTGGGATACCCGTACGTTGCTCAAGTAGGCGCTTTAATACAAACGAATCTGTTTCTGGATGTGCAATAAAGCGTGTGGTTTCTTTATTGAACGTTAAGGCCACTGGCTCTTTCGATTCGAACTCATTTTGTGTTTTAGACAGTGGTTGGTGAACTTCTAAATAACGATTCCCATCAGGCTCTTCAGTAAATTTAACCGGTTGATTAATAAATTCAACACGAGTGCCAATTGGCACCGTGTTAAACAAATGCTCAATATCTTCATGGCGCAAACGTACGCATCCCTGGCTGACACGAAGACCAATACCAAAGGTGGCGTTAGTGCCGTGGATTGCAAATAAGTTGCCAATATAAAGAGCATGTAAACCCATTGGGTTATCAGGTCCTGCTGGCCATACTGCGGGTAGCGTTATACCTTGCGCTTCATAAATCTTTCGGGTTGTTGCTGTGGGGGTCCAAGTAGGATTGGCGCGTTTACGTTGTACGCTTGTCACCCAGTTTTCTGGCGTGTCTCTACCAATTTGGCCAATACCAATAGGTAATACTTCAACAGTATTCGTGCCTTTAGGAAAGTAATACAGACGCATTTCAGCAACGTTAATGATAATACCTTCATGTTTTGTATTAGGTAAAATTAACTGATGCGGTATCACCAAGGTGCTGCCTGGGGTGGGTAAAAATGGATCCACACCAGGGTTTGCTTCTAATACATTGGTTAACCCTAATTGAAATTCAGCGGCAATTTCTTCCAGTGTCAATTTACCTTCAGGCACAACGTAGTATTGGTTTTCGCCTACGAGCAAACTACCTTTAGCGGGTAAGCGATATTCCAAAGCAAAGCTGTTAAAGCTTAAAAGCGTTGCTGTTGTGGCCAAAATAACAGATTTTAAAAGGGTTAACATAGTGCTTTGGTGTTCCTATTTTATAGGGGGAAATTAGTGATAAGCGAATGCTTTTTAATTGGGCGCATCGTCACTTATTCAGGTCAAAATATCAACCCATTTTTGTTTTCCTTGCTGACTATTTAATGAATAGTCGATGCAATTGAATTTTATGATAACGATATCCCTGACCCAGCGATACTAATCGTATAGCGAAGGGCCATTTTCTTCTGGACGGGTTTTAAAGCGTCTATGAAGCCACATATATTGAGGACGATTTTTGTTAATAATTTGTTCAATAATTTGATTGCCGCGAAGGGCATCTTCAAGCTCGTTTTCGCCAGGGAAATTATCCAATGGCGGCATAATTTCAATATTATAGCCTTTGTCACCTGCGCTTCTTTCAACGACAAAAGGCAGTACATTGGCTTTGCCCAGTTTGGCTAACGAAGTTGCGCCAGTAATGGTTGCGGCATCAGGGACGGCAAAAAAGGGAATAAATACCGCACTGGAGCGGCCAAAATCTTGATCTGCCGTGTACCAAACTACATCAGGTGTTCGCAGGCTACGGATCATTTGTCGCACATCACGTTTCGGCACAAGTCCTTTGTTTGAGCGTAAACGCCCTTTAACCTGTAAGTATTCCATAACGGGATTATTGTGTGGACGATAAACCCCAATAGCTGGTCGGTATTGGCCAAGAATACGCGCTCCCATTTCTAATGGTAAACAATGTACGGCAAATAAAATCACGCCTTTACCCGCAAGCAAACTGTTTTCAATATGTTGCTCGCCTTTCATGGTCATGTGAGCCTGAACTTTTTTGTCTGACCACCACCAAGCATTCGCGGAATCAAATATGGCTTTACCCGTTTCTTCAAAATTACGTTTTAATAATGCTTGTTGTTGATCTTCAGGCATATCAGGAAAGCATAAACTGATATTACGTTTGGCTGTATGGGTGCGACTGCCCGCAAGCACCATCGCAAACCGTCCAATCCCAGCACCGAGTTTCATTTGGACTGATAAAGGCAGCACTTGAGTGATTCGCATCATTAAGACGCCGAACCAAAGTAACCAATACTTAGGGTGATACAGATTAGAGGTGAATTCGGCTTTTTCGACCACAAAGGACTCGTTTATTGATTAAAATTTTTCATATTCTAACTCATTTTTATCGAAAAATTAGGTACAATCGGGGTAATTTTTTACAACAAACAGTGATTACGCTATGAAGGTTTCTCTTCCTGCTTTTGAAAACGCCCGTGTTTTAGTGCTCGGTGATGTGATGCTAGACCGTTATTGGGTTGGCCCAACGGGGCGTATTTCGCCCGAAGCACCGGTTCCTGTTGTAAAAATTAACCAAATTGAAGACCGCCCAGGTGGTGCTGCTAACGTGGCATTAAACGTTGCCACACTTGGGGGCCAAGTAAAATTAGCTGGCTTAGTGGGTAAAGATGAAACCGCAGATGCGCTAACCTTAGGCGTTAGAACCTTAGGGGTTGAGCCTCAATGGTTGGCGGTTGAAGGTAAGCCGACTATCACTAAACTAAGAGTATTATCACGCAATCAACAATTAATCAGGCTCGACTTTGAAGAGCCTTTTGAAGCGTGTTATAGCCAAAGCTTATTCGACCAAACCGAAGCTTTATTAGATGACGTAGATGTTCTAGTGTTATCGGATTATGCCAAAGGGGCAATTTCACAACCTCAAGCGTTTATTGCTAAAGCCCGAGCAAAAGGCGTAAGTGTTTTAGTTGATCCTAAAGGCAGTGATTTTGAACGTTATCGTGGTGCTTCATTGATCACCCCTAACATGAGTGAGTTTGAAGCTGTCGTGGGTACCGTCACCTGCGAAGACGATTTAATCGCTAAAGCTAAAGGCTTGTTAACCGCCCATGATTTTGATGCCATTTTAGTGACTCGTTCAGAAAAAGGCATGACATTAATTACTTTGAATGAGCCTGAATTACACATTCCTACTGTTGCCCGTGAAGTTCACGACGTAACAGGGGCGGGTGATACGGTGATTTCTGCGTTAGCGACTTCTATTGCTGCAGGCGCAAGCTTAGCGCAAGCCTGTGCGATTGCGAATACCGCAGCGGGTATTGTTGTGGGTAAATTGGGAACCTCTACAGTAAGCCGAATTGAATTGATTAATGCGCTTAAAATTAATCAGGGCGAATCTGGTTTTGGGGTGATGAGCGAAGATCAATTAGCTTATGCGATGGATCAAGCGCGCTTACGCGGTGAGAAGATAGTCATGACCAACGGCTGCTTTGATATTTTACATGCAGGGCATGTGAGCTATTTACAGCAAGCGCGCGCGCTGGGCGATCGCTTAATTGTCGCTGTGAATGATGACGCTTCAGTGAAACGCTTAAAAGGCAATGGTCGTCCGGTTAATTCTGTTGATCGCCGCATGGCAGTATTGGCCGGGCTAGCATCTGTTGACTGGGTCGTGCCATTTAGCGAAGACACGCCACAACGCGTGATAGCACGATTACTACCAGATTCTCTTGTTAAAGGTGGTGATTACAAGGTCGAAGAGATTGCCGGAGGTGCAGAAGTGATCGCTAATGGTGGTCAAGTTGAAGTACTTGGTTTTGAAGATGGCGTGTCTACAACCGCGATTATTCAAAATATTATGGCAAATAAGTAATTTGCATCTATTGATGCGAGCAATACTTCCCTTCAATTCGCTAGTTGGATTGCAGGAAAAAGTGAGCCGAATTATTGCATTGTGCAGCGGCTCATTTTGTATTGGCTTGTTATCCTTAAATGTTTGTGCACAATCGCTTGAAGAGCCCGTTAACCTTCAAGCGCCAAAGTTACTATCAGAAGCTACCGATTGGGTAGAGGTTCTCGACAAGCAAGCCTTAGTTTGTCAGCTAGTGAACCTAGAATCCTGTCTGCAAAAGCTGCCTTTATCTTTACAACATCAAGCAGCATTATCAGCGGTGAATGTCCGTCAAGCAATGGGATTAAAAAGTGCCATGGTGCTTGTAGTGGAACATGCATCAATTGCTGGGGTTATCATAGTTCAAGCTGAGCGTGAGCCTAAGTCGCAAACGGGGTCATTAGGTCTCAATACCTACGGCATTGAATTAGTTAATCAAGCGCAATTGAGTCTCTGGCATGAAATTGGGCACTTACACAATGTTGGATTGCAAGGTAAGGCTTTACCGTTAATCTTGAGTGATTATCAACATGAATGGTTGGCCGATGTGTATTTGTTTTGGCGTTTAGGACAAATTAAGCAACTCAATTTGGCTTGGCAACAATTACATCGTCGCAATCTTGCTGTTATCCACGATAGTGATAATTTGTCGCATTGGAGCGCACCACAATTACAGTTTCTCTTGCAACAATATGAGTTACCAACTGCGACTCAGTATGTGGATTTTATTATCGAGGTTTATCCGCTACTCCCCAATTTCTCTGACCGAGATATGGCGGAATTTTCAAGCTTAATTCAACGAACTTTTGGTGCTGGAGTTGTTCAACCTTTACCTAACTATATGTTCTGGCGACAACCCAGTTTGGCTGCCATTTTACATCCTACCTTAAATTATTTGATGGGCGAAACCGCGGCCCAAAAATGGCTTAGTCAACATTTTATCCCCAACCATAACTTGTAAGCGCTTTCATCGTTTTTTGTCTTTTTTACTTTATTAATTATCACGTTAGCTTTTAATTTTTCTTGTTATCATTTTTAAAAGAAGTTTTCGCTAATAGTATTTGAATTATAAGGATAAAATATTGCACACGTACGTATTTTATGAGTAATGAGCTGTTACATAAGATAATGTGCGGTTAAAAATGTTGTAAATTTTGGTGTTAAGTGCGGAATTTTAAGGTTTCGTCTGGTAAGATCTCGCCCCAAATTATTAGAGAGACGCAGCACTATGGCCAAACGTTCACGTGTTGAAACCGAGCAAACTGTAAACCAAATTCTAGACGAAGCGCTTAAACAGATTCTTACGATAGGTTTTGATGCTATGTCATACACGACTTTGTCTAATGCAACGGGGATCAGTCGAACGGGAATCAGTCATCATTTTCCTAAAAAGACTGAATTTCTGGTGCGTCTAGATCATCGTATTGGCCAGCTGTTTGTTGATGCGCTCAATTTTGATTCAATTACCTCATTAGAATCAAGTTGGAAAAATGCATTACAGCTGACTGAGCATAAAGCCGTATTGAAACTGTTTTTCAGTCTTTGCGGTACCAATAGCGATAATATCACCTACTTTAAAGCCATGAATACCGCTCAAAAGTTCGCGTTATTGCAATTAGGCGAAGCGGGCGAGAAATGTGTGGCGCAACTTATTGGTCATAGCGCAATTGCATTACTTGAAAATATATCTGTACCAGAAGCCGCATAAATCATCAATATTAGCTTACTCAGTCCACTAATATTGATGAATGTTGTCACCACTTCCAATAAACTTGGATGCTAAAAAGGCCACAGCAGGTCAGTTGCATAGTTGTGACTTCCGCCTGTTATCCTGCTAAATACTGAGTGGATAAAGAGTGGCTAATTCAAAATACTATAACCACGTTTAATCATGCAGTTGCGTACAACAAGCTCTTGTTCAGCTTCATACTTTGCTTGGCTCGCTTTACGATCGCTAGAGCCGCCTAAAATACCTGTAGCAACACCAATGCCTGCACCTGTTTTCGCACCTTGAGTTCCACTTCCACCTGCTATTGCTACGCCTGCTGCTCCAACCGCGGCGCCTTTAGCTGCACTGCCGACAATACTTCTCGATTGAGTTTCTTTTTGAACTTGCTGGGATATTTCAATGCATTGATGTTCATCAAAGATAAAATCTTTTTCATCCACATCTGATTTGTCGTAAATAATGTTTGCATTGGCAGTAAATGCGCAGAATGAAAGGGCACTAAGAATAAAATTTTTCATCATATTTCCTGGTGATTTTAGCCATAACTAAGGGGGATTTCACTTAAGGTTAACATTCGAAAAAAATCTATAGCGAATATCGCGCATTCCTTATGGAATAAGCGATATTGCCGACAAAACGAGGGGAGTTATAACGTGATTTTACGTGACTCGTAAAAATGACACATTTGTTGTGCCTTATCTTCTTCGTATTCTCTTAGACCACTCAGAACGAGGGTTTTCTTACCGGTACCAATCAATCGTTCGTCCTGACGCAGTTCAAAAGTAAGCGTGACATCGCCACGTTTACCATTGATTAAAAATTGTTGGTCAATTAAATGAAGACTAACATCATCAAAGTCAAAATGTGCTAAATGAAATGACATGCTTTCATAGATAACCAATGGGCGGTCAGGGTTTATCATCATCTTGTGTTGCTTCATCATAGGCACTAATACATGAATGAAGTTTAAACCTGAAAAAGCCACATAACTTTTAATAAACGCAGCGGTTTGCACATCGCATTGGCAAATATCACCTTGGCGGGCCACGTGCATATATTCTTTGTTTTTGATATCGCTGATCGTAAATTTATTTTCTACTGCATCAGGCAGTATTAACTCAATTCCATCACCTACCATACCTGCAAATTTAAAGGTCATGTTCTGGCTTAAGCCATATTCTGTTAATACCAATGCGAATAATAAGTCACCTGGTACACAAAAGCGTTTCGCGCCAACATCATGGATGGGGTTGAAATCTTCTGCAACCTGCCTGGCAAAGTCACTGGCTTGTTGGGCAGAAATAAAAACGCTTTGATCTTGTTTTGAATAATAAGGTGATAAAAACATGATGGAATGAGTCTTATATAGTAAGGAATAATTTTTAAGCGCAGTTTACTGCACATTTCACAATAAACTCACCCGATGACTGGATTCTTGTGGCTTTAATATCAAGACGAGTGTTTTTTGTACATCTCTTTGGTGATTTGTGTCACACATCTTACCCGCAACATAACAATTCTGCCTTATTTGTAAATATATCGTGTCCATTTGTTGATTTTAATGTCCAGTTAAGTAAAAATGCGCACAATTAGAAACACAAATAAGAATTGTTCTTATTAGTATTAAATAAATGTTGTATTGGGAGATAAAAGATGAACCAGTCAAACACCTTATGTTTGAGTGTTTTAGCAAGTGCATTATTAATGTCTATGGGCGCAACTGCCGCTGAAAAAGTCACTCAAGATACGCAGGTGGCCACCACTAACATTGAACAAATTACTATTTTTGGTAGCCGTAATCCTGTTAATACCGTGCCAGGTAGTGCGCACGTTATTTCGGCCGCTGATATTGAGCAGTTTAAATATACCGATATCATGCGCACTCTGGCGTCTATCCCTGGCGTTTATATTCAAGAAGAAGATGGCTACGGATTACGTCCAAATTTAGGTATGCGTGGCACAGGACAAAATCGTTCTGAAAAAATCACCGTAATGGAAGATGGCGTATTAGCTGCGCCAGCGCCTTACTCATCACCTGCTGCTTATTATTTCCCTACTTCAGGGCGTATGCAAAGTGTTGAAATTCTTAAAGGTAGTTCAACGGTTAAATATGGACCTCGTACAACGGGTGGCGTAATTAACATGCTATCTCGTCAAATTCCTGAAACAGAACTAGCTGGTAAATTAGATGTTGCTGCTGGCCAAGATGGTTTTGGTAAAGTGCACGCATTTGCTGGTGGTCAAGGCGAAAGAATTGGTGCTGTGACTGAAATCTATCGCTATCAAGCCGATGGTTTCCGTGATATCAACGGTGTTGGCGGTGATACAGGTTTTGTGAAGAATGATGCGTTAGCAAAAGTGAGCGTCAAAACTGACAAAACAGCTAAATATCAACAAATTGTAGAATTAAAACTAAAATATGCTGATGAGGTTTCTAACGAAACTTACATGGGCTTAACGGATGAAGATTATGCTGCAACGCCATTTATGCGTTATTCAGCATCACAAAAAGATCAGATGACTACTGAGCATAAACAAGTTCAGTTAAATCATGTGATTGAATTTAATGATAACTTAGCTTTAAGCACGACCGCTTACTATAACGACTTTCACCGTAACTGGTATAAAGCCGATAAAGTTGATGGTAAAAGTTTAAGTAGCGGTGGTGTACAAAACGCCGCTGATTTTGACAAAGGCTCAGTGACCGCGCCTATTGATGTCAGCGTGAAAGCCAATAACCGTAGTTATTTATCACAAGGTTTACAAACTGAATTAAATTACTATGTGGGTAATCATGAGCTTGCATTCGGTGCGCGCTATCATGAAGATGAAATGGACCGTTACCAATGGGCGGACATTTATCAATTAGACACCAACCAAGTGATGAACCGCACTCAAAGTGGTATTCCTGGTACAGATTCAAACCGTATCGATAGTGCTGATGCTTGGGCGTTGTTTGTACAAGATCGCATGACCATAGGCGATTTTGCAATTACTGTGGGTATTCGTTATGAAGATGTCACTACTAATCGTTTAGATTGGGGTAAAGCAAATCCTGGTCGCGATGGTCAACCAAGCAAAGATGTTGATAACAGTTTTAGTGCAGTTATGCCTTCTTTATCTGCAACCTATCAGGTGAATGAGGCGCTTATTCTATTAGCCGGTGTTCAAAAAGGTTTCTCTCCAGCAGCGCCAGGTAATGCAGACGGTCAAGAGGAAGAAAGCTGGAACTATGAAGCAGGCTTACGTTATAACCAAGGTGCATTTACTTCAGAAGCCATTGCATTCTATGGTGACTACAGCAATATGCATGGTAACTGTACAGCTGCGCAAGGTTGTGACGATAACAACATTGATAACCAATACAATGCCGGTGAAGTGGATGTTAGCGGTTTAGAATTAAGCCTAGGTTATGAGTTTAATCAAAAAGGTGAGATAACTTTCCCTGTGAAAATGGCTTATACCTTTACTAATGCTGAATTCGGCTCAGATTTCTCATCTGATTTTGAAAGCTGGGATAACGTTAAAAAAGGTGACTCGTTAACTTATTTGCCAGATAACCAATTGTATATATCTGCTGGTGTAGCTGCAGAAAGCTGGCAGGTGACTCTAGCCGGTCGATACACTGATGACATGCGCACTAAAGCGGGCCAAGGTGATATTCCTGCGGATGAGTTGATTGGTTCTAAAACAGTGTTTGATTTATCAGCACGCTACTTCATTAACGATGTGTCAGAAGTGTACTTAAATGTTGATAACTTATTTGACGAAACATACGTGACAACCCGTGTACACGGTTCAGTATTTGCTGGTAAACCACAGTCTGCAACCTTAGGTTATAGCTATAAGTTTTAATCGTTAACTGGTGATTATTTCTAGCTGAGATGATCCCAAAAAAGCCACTACAAAGGGTTGACCATGATTGATGGTTAGCCCTTTTTTGTTATCTATGCTTGTTGATCTTTAGCGAATATTTTTACGCTGATAACATCACTCTGCAAAGCTCAATTGCCCTAAGTCTTTTTAACCTATCACGTTAATGGTCGATATTCCCCATTCACCAATTGATGTTTTTGGGCCAGATTAAAAGCTTGTCGATGCTATTCAAGCGCTAATCTTGTATGGCGCCAAGCAATGAATAAGCGTTACTTATTGGGGCCACTTTCGCACTGAGCTAAATGCCAAGGCGAGTCATGTTAGGTTTAAGATTAAAGTAGTGAAACAAACACCACGTCATGCTTACCCTGTTGTTTAACCTGGTACATGGCTTTGTCTGCTTGCTCATAAGCATAGGCGAAAGTCGTCGAGGCTGAAAAAGCACACACCCCAATGCTCAAACCAATTTGGGCTTTGTGCTGTTCAATGGTGGTGGGATGGTTAAATTGTTGTAATAAGGTTTGGGTAAAGGGGGTTAATATTTCTGCTTGATGAACTGTGGTTAAAATCACAAATTCATCACCGCCAATTCGAGCGATCGCATGCTGGCCTTTGTCCAACATAGTTTTAGCCGTCTGGCTAATGGTATTAGCGACATGGATTAAGAGTAAATCACCAATACGATGACCCGCTTTATCATTAATTCCCTTAAAACCATCTAAATCAATAAAAATTAACGCTCCTTTAGCTTGCGGGTGTTTGAAGTTTTTTTGATAGTGATTTTTGAGGGCATTACGATTAAGTAGGTTAGTGAGGGGGTCATAATGGGCTAATCGTGCCAATTCCTGTTCGTAGCGTTTTTCTTGAGTAATATCTGTGTGGGTGCCCATAATGCGTTTAGGCTGACCGTTTTGTGTAAACTCAATAATCCGGCCGCGATCAGATACCCAACTAACACTGCCATCTTTATGAATCATTCGATGCACCGCGCGGTAGACATTCTCTTTACCTTCCACATGGTCGTAAAACGCTTTAATGACCCAATCTTTATCTTCAGGATGAAGATGCGATTTCCAGCTGTCGATATGGGCAGGTCGCTCCTCTAAGGTATAACCTAGTAGTGCCCCCCACTCCTGATTGTACATGGTCAGAATTCCGCTAGGGATATCTTGTTCCCACAGACATAAGCCCGTGCCATCTAATGTCGCATGGAGCTTTTCTTCAGTCAGTTTGAGAGTTTGCTGGAGTTGCAGTTTTGCTTTTTCTAGCTCAGATACCTGTAATTGGTAATCTGATAGCTCGCTTTGTAGCTTGGCGATTTTAGCTTGTAATTGTTGCAACTCATTTGTTGAGCCATCCATTTGTCTATAACTTTCCTTTTTACATCACGACTTGCTGGCAAATATTACCTTCAAAAATGCCTTGTGCTAATTTGTGTATAGAATCCATTATCGCTGAGACATTAGCGGCCTAATAAGTAACGTCATTAAGCTCAATAGACGATATCAAAGATACAACCACATTAAAGGGGCGCATATCTGCATATCACCTGAGTGTGTTAAAAGATCTTTAATCGCATTACTGGCGATAAATTAACTAAAACTTTAGCCATTTTACATTTTTAACCAGCGTTTATTTTACAGGTTAAGGGTAAACCTTAGATTAATTTTTAAGATAACATCTTCACCAATTTATAACACCGAAAAAAGCCAAAAAAATACCAGCCACTAGGCTGGTATTTGTGATTTACGCTAACGGTGTTACAGCGCTTTTAGAATAGCTTCTACACTATCTTTGGCATCACCAAATAACATTTGGGTATTGTCTTTAAAGAACAACGGATTTTGCACACCAGCATAGCCAGTATTCATTGAACGTTTAAAGCCAATAACGTTTTGTGCTTTCCACACTTCTAACACTGGCATACCAGCAATCGGACTGTTTGGATCTTCCATTGCCGCTGGGTTTACTGTGTCATTGGCACCAATCACTAACACGGTATCTGTGTCAGAGAAATCTTCATTGATTTCATCCATCTCTAATACGATGTCATAAGGTACTTTTGCTTCAGCCAATAATACGTTCATATGACCAGGTAAACGTCCTGCAACAGGATGAATACCAAAGCGAACTTTAATGCCTAAGTCACGTAACTTACGGGTGATTTCAGCCACAGGATATTGAGCTTGCGCCACTGCCATACCGTAGCCTGGAGTGATGATAACTGAATCAGAGTTTCTCAGCATATCAGCCACATCTTCTGCGGTGGTTTCGCGGTATTCACCCACTTCTTCCTCGCCTGTAGATGCCGCACTATCGTTACCAAATCCACCTGCGATAACAGATATAAATGAGCGGTTCATAGCTTTACACATAATGTAAGACAGAATCGCGCCTGATGAACCCACTAATGCACCAACGATGATCAACAAATCGTTTGATAGCATGAAACCAGCAGCTGCAGCAGCCCAACCTGAGTATGAGTTCAGCATTGACACCACAACTGGCATATCCGCTCCGCCAATAGAGGCAACTAAATGCCAACCAAATGCGAAGGCTATTAAAGTCATAATGAGGATAGGCGTGATTGCGCCACCGGTTTGCACAAATTGCACCATTAAAATTAACGATACAATGACTGCTACAAGATTCATCTTATGGCGATGCGGTAAGGTTAATGCTTTTGATGGAATTAATCCGCGCAATTTACCAAATGCAACGACAGAGCCTGTGAAGGTTACCGCGCCAATGAACACACCGAGGAAAACTTCTACAAGGTGAATGTTCAGCATAGCGCCAGTCAGGTGATGACTATCTTGCTGAGCCTGACTCGCCTGAGCAAATGCCGCCTCAGCGGTTGCAAGAGTAGTATCTAAATCACTACCAATGGCAACCACAATTTCATTAATGGCTTGTGGGTGTAAATCGATAAAGCTGTTGTAGCCCACTAATACTGCTGCCATACCCACAAAGCTGTGAAGAATGGCAACGAGTTCAGGCATTTCGGTCATTTCAACTTTGAGAGCTAAACGGACACCAATTGCGCCGCCAATCACCATTGCTAAAATAATCCACACTACGCCAGTGGTACTCGGGTTTAAAATGGTTGCGCCAAGCGCAATGGTCATCCCTATGATGCCAAATAAATTGCCGTTTTTAGCTGTTTCTTGTTTTGAAAGCCCCGCAAGGCTTAAAATAAAGAATACCGCCGCGACAATATACGATGCTGTTACCAGTCCTTCTGACACGATAATTCCCCTTAATCTTTACGGAACATTTTCAGCATGCGCTGAGTGACGGTAAAACCACCAAAAATGTTAATACTTGCAATTAACACAGCAACAAATGACAGCGCGGTAACTAAAGCTGATCCCTGGCCTATTTGCAGTAATGCCCCCACCACAATAATGCCTGAAATTGCATTGGTTACGGACATTAGCGGTGTGTGTAATGAGTGAGACACGTTCCAGACCACGTAGTAACCCACCACACATGACAATATAAATACCGTAAAGTGAGATAAGAACTCTGTAGGGGCAACGGATGCGATGGCTGCAAAAGCGGCAATGCCCGCAGCACCTAAAACGTACTTAAGCTTAGAAGGGGCTTTGGGCTCAGCCGCTTTGGTCACAGGCGCCGCAGCCGGTTTGGCTGGTGCAGCTGACACCGAAATGGCTGGTGGTGGGAAAGTAATTTCACCCTCGTGGGTAACCGTCATGTTACGCATAACCACATCTTCAAAGTTAAGTACGGCGTTACCGTCTTTCTCTTTGCACATTAACTTCATCAAGTTAACAAGGTTAGTGCCGTATAGTTGTGATGATTGTGCAGGAAGGCGACCTGGAAGGTCAGTGTAACCTAGTACTTTTACGCCGTTATCTGTGATAAATTTTTCACCCGTTACGGTATATTCACAGTTACCGCCAGTGGCCGCAGCCAAATCGACGATCACTGAGCCTGACTTCATACTATCAACCATGTCTTTAGTAATAAGCTTAGGCGCAGGGCGACCAGGAATAAGCGCTGTGGTAATAATGATATCCACATCTTTGGCTTGCTCGGCAAATAATGCCATTTCAGCCGCAATAAACTCTTCTGACATGACTTTTGCGTAGCCGTCAGAAGAACCGCCTTCGGTATTTTCAAACTCGAGTTTTAAAAACTCACCACCCATTGATTCGATTTGCTCAGCCACTTCAAGACGAGTATCAAATGCCCGCACGATTGCGCCTAATGAGCCTGCGGCACCAATCGCGGCAAGACCGGCAACACCAGCGCCAATTACCAGTACTTTGGCTGGCGGGACTTTACCTGCGGCGGTAATTTGGCCAGTAAAGAAGCGTCCAAATTCATGTGCGGCTTCTACGACTGCACGGTAACCACCAATATTGGCCATAGACGATAGGGCATCTAATGACTGGGCTCGTGAAATACGTGGCACCATGTCCATCGCCATCACGGTGATTTTTTTCTGAGCTAACTTCTCAACCAATTCAGGATTTTGAGCAGGCCAAATAAAGCTGACAATCGTGGTGCCAGGCTTCATTTTCTCAATTTCATCATCTGTAGGTGCGTTAACTTTAAAAATAAAGTCAGCTTGAAACGCATCTTCTACAATTTCGGCCCCAGCGTGTTCAAATGCGGCATTATCAAAACTTGATAATTTACCAACATCCGCCTCTATGGCCACACTAAAGCCGAGCTTTTTTAGTTGTACCACGGTTGCTGGCGTCGCTGCTGCGCGCGTTTCACCTGCGATACTTTCTCTCGGTATTCCAATCTGCATGACTGATCCCTGATGGTTAATGATTAAAATGCAATAAGGCTCCCCAGCCGAATTGCATCATAGTTTCACATGATGATTTGCTAACGGTCGTAATCAACAAATCATCGAATTAGGCTGGCATTGATGTGACTAGGTGAACATCAATACGTCTCTGTTAACAATTCCTTCTGGGAATGGTTTTTATTGTCTTTTTCAGAGAACAATTAACCTGATAGATAATCAATAGTTAATCCAATTGTCTAGCTTGCTGCAGACACTTCAATCGCACAAGTGCTACAAGGTTAATAAACGCTGTTTTAATTAAGGGAAATTAAAAAGTTTTAACTAACCCACACTTTTGTAGCCTAAAAAAACACCTTTGCATATTCCTAAATGGAATAAAAAATTATCTTTTATTCTTTTTTGCTTTTAGTCGACAGGAGTAAGCTTGGCTACATTACACTGTTATAAGGCCGTCTTATGTTGTTAAAAGAACTATCTGCATTAGCTTCACCATTGTCACAAGGACAAGTTGATAAGCTAAAACAACTCACCTCTGAGTTATCCGCTGTACAACTTGCTTGGGTGAGTGGCTACTTAGCTGCAAGCGCTAACCAAGGTCAGGTAGTCGCATCTGATGGCGCTGCGCAAACCAGTGCAAGCCAAACAGTTACCATTCTATATGGCAGCCAAACTGGTAACGGTCGCGGCGTTGCAACTGAATTGGCCGCTAAAGCGCAGGCACAAGGTTATACGGTGAACTTAACATCAATGGGCGAGTACAATGTGCGCCAGTTGAAGCAAGAAACCTTATTATTAGCCGTGGTCAGTACCCATGGTGAAGGTGAAGCACCTGATGACGCTATGGAATTGCATAAGTTTTTAGCATCAAAACGTGCGCCAAAATTAGATAACTTACATTATTCGGTATTAGCATTAGGTGACTCAAGTTACGAGTTTTACTGCCAAACCGGTAAAGACTTTGATGCGCGTTTTGCGGCATTAGGGGCTAAGCAATTATTACCGTTAGCTGAATGTGATGTTGATTACGAGCAAGCTGCTGCAGATTGGCAAGACAGTGTTGTTGAAGCGGTTAAACCGCATATTCAAACAGCGGGTGCAAGTGTGGTGTCTTTAGCGCCAGCACAGGCTTCAAGCAGTGAGTTTACCAAGCAAAAGCCTTACACCGCTGAAGTATTAGTTAGCCAAAAACTTACCGGTCGGGATTCTGACCGTGATGTTCGCCACGTTGAAATTGATTTAGGCGAGTCAGGCATTACTTACCAAGTCGGCGATGCATTAGGTATTTGGTTTAGTAACAACCAAAACTTAGTGAATGAAATTATTTCAGGTTTGGCTTTAAATCCAGCAACTGAAGTGACCGTTGGTAAAGAGGTGTTAAGTCTGGAAGCTGCATTAACTGACAAGAAAGAGTTGACCCAGTTATATCCAGGTCTTGTTAAAGCTTGGGCAGAGTTTAGCGCTAACGCAGATTTGTTGGCATTAAGTGAAGATAAAGAGCAAACGCGTCAGTTTATTCTTAAGCACCAACTGGCTGATTTAGTCAAAATCTATCCTGCTAAAGTGACTGCTGAACAATTAGTTGAAGTATTACGTCCGTTAACACCGCGTTTATATTCAATTGCTTCTAGCCAGGCTGAAGTCGAAACTGAAGTGCACTTAACGGTCGCCTTGGTTGAAGATGAGCGTGAAGGACAAGCAAGATTTGGCGGCGCATCACACTTCTTAGCATCCGCTGAAGAAGGTCAGGAAGTGAAGGTATATGTTGAGCCGAATAATCATTTCCGCTTACCAGAAAATCCACAAACGCCAGTGATTATGGTTGGTCCTGGTACAGGTGTCGCACCTTTTCGCGCCTTTATGCAGCAACGTGTTGCAGATGGCGTAGAGGGCAATAGCTGGTTATTCTTCGGTAACCCTCACTTTGAACAAGACTTCTTGTATCAGGTTGAATGGCAACAGTATCTGAAAAATGGTGACTTAAGCCGATTAGATGTCGCGTTTTCTCGTGACCAAGCGGAGAAAGTCTATGTGCAACATCGCATCACCCAACAAGCAAGTCTTGTATGGCAATGGTTACAAGATGGGGCTCACGTTTATATCTGCGGTGATGCCGAACGTATGGCAAAAGATGTTCACCAGGCATTGTTGAATGTTGCCGTTACCGAGGGTGGATTAACACCTGAAGCTGCAGAGACTTATTTTGAAGAATTACGCAGCAGCAAACGTTACCAAAAAGACGTGTATTAAGCGTCAAGGTTAACCTAAACAACGTATATTAGGCTTAGCTGCCGAGTGAAAATTGCGACTTGATGAGTCATTACACAGCAATATTGCAGCTAAGTGATTATCGAATAAGAGGCGGTCACCATGAGTGAGCAAAAGTTAGCAGTAAACGAATATTTAAAAATCGACAGTGATTATCTGCGCGGTACCATTCAAGAGGGTTTAGATACTCAAGTAACGGGATCGTTTAGTGATGGCGATCAGCAGTTAATTAAATTCCACGGATTTTACCAGCAAGATGACCGTGATTTACGTAATGAACGTAAAGAGCAAAAATTAGAGCCTTTATATAGTTTTATGCTTCGAGCGCGTGTGCCAGGTGGTATTTGTTCACCAGCACAGTGGTTAGATGTGGATAAAATTTCGTCCACTTTAACCACCTCAAACAGCATTCGTTTAACTACGCGTCAAACGTTTCAGTATCACGGTATTCCAAAGCGTAATCTGAAAACGTTGATTCAAGGATTAGACAGAGCTGCGCTGGATTCTATCGCCGCCTGTGGTGACGTTAACCGTAACGTGATGTGTAACCCAAACCCTGTTGAATCTAAGTTACATCAACAAGCTTACGCAGTAGCCAAAGAGTTATCTGATCACTTGCTGCCGCACACGCGTGCTTATGCAGAAATTTGGTTAGATGAAGAAAAGTTATTAGATACCGAAACCCATGAGCCTGTGTATGGCAAAACCTATTTGCCACGTAAGTTCAAAATGGCAGTATCAGTGCCACCTGATAATGATGTTGACGTTTACACTAACGATTTAGGCTTTATTGCTATTGCCGAACAAGGTGAACTAATTGGTTTTAACTTAGTTGCTGGCGGCGGCATGGGTTCTACCCATGGCGAAGTGGAAACCTTCCCACGTTTAGCCGATGACTTTGGTTTTATTAAAACGGCCGATGTGATCAAATTTGCTGAAGCTGTAATGACGGTGCAACGTGATTGGGGCAATCGAGTTAATCGTAAACGTTCACGTTTAAAATACACTATTGTTGATCATGGTTATGATGCGTTTAAGGCCGAAGTTGAAAAGCGTGCAGGGGTAAAATTTGAGACTAAGCGCGACGTTGTTATTGGTGATCGCGGCGATCGTTATGGCTGGGTTGAAGGTATCGATAACAAGTGGCACTTAACCTTGTTTATCGAAAGTGGCCGTATTAAAGATATGCCAGGTAAAACATTGCAAACGGGTTTACGTGAAATCGCTAAGATCCACAAAGGCGATTTCCGCATGACCTCTAATCAAAATATGATTATTGCTAGTGTAGCCGCTGAAGATAAAGCTGAAATTGAAGGTTTAGCCCGTAAGCATGGCTTGCTTGGTGAAGTGTTATCGGCAACTCGCGGTCACTCCATTGCCTGTGTGGCATTGCCAACATGTGCTCTGGCGATGGCAGAAGCAGAGCGTTATTTCCCAGCGTTTATTGATCATATTGATGCATTACAACAAAAACATGGTATTAGCGAACAAGCCATTGTGGTGCGTATGACGGGTTGTCCAAACGGTTGTGCGCGTCCATTTGCGGCAGAAATCGGTTTAGTGGGTAAAGCACCTGGTCGTTATAACCTGTATTTAGGCGCTAGCTTTGAAGGCACACGTTTGAACAAAATGCACAAAGAAAACATCCAAGAAGCAGAGATTCTATCTGAGTTGGATGGCTTGTTTGGTCGCTACGCTGAAGAGCGTGATGCCGGCGAGACCTTTGGTAACTTTACGGTACGTATTGGTGTTGTAAAGGCGGTATTAGATGCCGCTAAAGACTTTCATGGGTGATTTATGATGAATACTGTAGCCAATGCTACAGCCCAAACCTTGATTAGCCCTGAGCAATTAGTTCAATTGCTCAGCGCGCCAAAAGAGGTGCAAAAGGTAGAACTGGATAACATAAACCAGTTTCTTTCAGGGCTGACAGCACAACAGCGCGTGGCGTGGGGGCTGGCCTTCTTGCCTGGCGAACATGCTTTATCGTCTAGCTTTGGTATTCAAGCCGCAGTGATGTTGCATATGGTTAGCCAGGTGCAAGCCGATATCCCGGTTATCTTGACCGATACTGGCTACTTGTTTGCTGAAACCTATCAATTTATCGATGAGTTAACCGAGCGATTAAAACTGAATTTACAGGTTTATCGTGCCGCCCAAACGCCAGCATGGCAAGAGGCGCGCTTTGGTAAATTGTGGGAGCAAGGTTTGGACGAGCTTGAGCAATATAACCGTCTGAATAAAGTTGAACCTATGCAGCGGGCATTAGCTGAATTGAATGTGGGCACCTGGTTTGCAGGCTTACGTCGCACTCAAGCCAGCACCCGTGAAGCCTTGCCGATATTGGCTATTCACGGTAACCGTTTTAAGTTGTTGCCGATTATTGAATGGAGCAATAAAGATGTGCATGTGTATTTAACTGAGCACAACTTGCCATATCACCCATTATGGGAGCAGGGCTATGTGTCGGTGGGCGATACTCATTCAAGTAAGCCTTTAGAATTAGGTATGAGTGAAGAAGACACTCGCTTTAATGGCATGAAACGAGAATGTGGTCTTCATTACGAAATTTAATCGCCAAGTGATAAAAATTAATTTATCAGTAACTATTTGAAATTCAAATAACTCCATAAAATGGGTTAATTTTTGTTTAAAAAAAACAGGCAATACTCAGGTGAGTCGGCTACATTTAATCACTTCCGTAGATGGTTTTTGTCGACACTTTTTAGGATTGTTTTTGCAGTCCAAGTACCTTCAAAAGCTTCGCTCGCATCCTCGAGCACATTGATTGACTTGTTAGCGTATAAGCAATCAAATTTAAGCCCCAACAAGCATTGCTTGTTGGGGCTTTATATTGTTAGCCAAAGCTGTACTTTTTGTGCACCTATCACACCAAAGTGACCTTGTTTCTCGTCCCAAAGTGAGCTTGTCAGAAATACTTTTTACGGGTTTTTATGGCATTTCCTCACCGACTGCACAAGTATTTCCCTACAGCTCACCGCCCATGGGAGCAAACACCCATGGTTCATTTTTACAGTATTTGGCTCGCCAGCAGACTTCACAATTCAAACCAATATTTAGCATCCAAGACTTAATTAAGATCACCTGTCTTATATTTGGGCAAATTGGCTTAGAAGTTATCTTCTTGTAAATGTTGACGTTACCCTACTAAATTACTCAGCGGCTATGACTTTGGTTAGGGTAACTCGTTCAATATTTGATGGGAACTCATAGCCTGTCGTAGAGATGTTAAGGATCGTGATAACATAGGCAGTGATCTACCCGACATCACGTTTACATTTCCCATATTCCTATGGGCATATGTGAAACATCGCCCTGTTTTGAACAGTCTTTGGCTTATTAGTACCTTAATTTTTTGTTCATGCGCTTTCGGTTTCTTGATGACGACGGGTAAGAATTAATCAAAAAAGCTATAAGCTGAACGGTTTACTTATTTTTTATAACGTTTACCCTGACTCCACTAAATTTAGATCACACAGTATTTAAATGGTTTTTTAAGTTTTAATCTAATTTTGAGTGATATGTATTTTAATATGGTCGTACAGATATATTCAGTTAAGATGTGCTCGAAAAAACCATTATCGCTAAACCTCGTTTGGTTTTTTTGTGCTAACTAACTGCCACCTTTGGCATTCATTTTGATTAGAGTTTTTATGAAACGAATTTTATTGCTTACCTTGTTTATGTCTTATTCTGCCTGTGCTGTAGAGCCTTTATTTGAAACCCCAGAAGACATGGAGCCCACATGGATTGATAACATTTTGTCAGTTTTTGGCGCAGACGGTAAGTTTGACGACAGCAAAGCCATCGATATGAGTTATTTACCTACCGCTTATTACACCCCCGAGAAAAAGTTTGGTGTGGGCTTATTAATGGTGGGGTTATATAAAACCGACAATGCTGCAGCGGATGAGCAACCCTCATCATTGGTACTTAATTCATTTGTGTCGATGAACGGCTCATATGGTGTTGAAGTGGAAAACATGACGTTTTTCAATCAAGGCAAACAGCGTTTATTGCTTGATGTTGAGTTACATAATGAAGCGGCAGTTTATTATGGAAAAGGCATTGAACAGGGCAATATGGATGCAAACCTGCATGAGTTTGATGAGCAGCTTTATAGCTTTAAGCCTCGTTGGATGAACGAAATTGCCAGCAATTACTTTATTGGTATTGGTGCTGATTTTATCTATGCCAGTGCTAATGAGCTTGAGTACATGGCAACACCAACGCCTATTGACTCAAGTGAGCTCCTGCCAAGTAACTTTAGTTCAGGGGTGGTGATCACCAGTATTTATGACTCTAGAGATTATCGCTTAAATGCGACTAAGGGCTGGTTGTTTCAGGTTGATGCAGGGCTTTATCAAAACGATCAATTTTCGTCATTTTCAACTTATAACATTGAGCTGGCAAACTATATCGATTTAAGCTCAGCCCCGGGGTTAATTGCATGGCAAGTGCAAGCTCACTTCACGGATGGCGATATGCCATGGAATTTATTGCCGACGCTTGGTGGCTCAAACGCCATGCGGGGTTATATCAAAGGCCGTTACCGTGATGAACAAATGATGATGGGGCAAGTGGAATACCGTTTACCGATATTTCATCGTTATGGCATGGTGTTTTGGGGCGCTGCGGGTAGCGTAGCACCTAAAATAAATCAGTTAACCGATGAGCTATTAACCTCTTACGGCACAGGTTTTCGCTTTAGAGTGAAAGACAATATTAATTTACGCTTTGATATCGGTGTCGGTGAAAACGAAACAAACTTCTATTTAAATGTGAATGAAGTTTTTTAACCCCAATCATGAGCCGACTATTTTGACATCGATTATTGCTGCAAGCTCTTCAACTCCAGCATCTTGGCTGTATCAAGCCTGGGTATTTCAACCTGTCTGGTTAAAGCCTGTACCAAGGCTAGTTATTGGCTTGTTGGTAGGCGTATGCAGTTGGAATGCACAAGCAAATGATGAGCAACTTCAATGTAGTCGCCATGCCAGTTACTCTATTTATCTGAGTGGCATTCATACCGGTGAAATGACCCGTACTGAACAGTGGCAAGGCAATACAGGGGTGATTAACGCCACAAGCCAAGCCAGTATTTTAGGCATTGGAACTGAATATCAGCAGCGTTCGCAGTTAGTATGGTCAGACGCGACTAATGAATGGTTAACCCAGTCTTTTCATCAGCAAGTGAGCGGCTTTCGTAGCCGTGATTTGCAGGTGACGTTTAGCCCAGATGGGCGGCAATCAGAGGTGAATCTTGATGGCAAAGTTAGCACTTACGCTTCAGAACAGATCCCCCTTAGAGATGTCGATACCTTAACGGTTCAGCTTCGAGAATCCTTGCTAAAAGGCCGCAAGCAATTTGCGTTAATCAGACAAGCCTCTGATGCCATTGAACCCTATCAATACTATGTGCAAGAAGTGCAAACCCGCACCATAGCTCCGTGGGGCGAGTTGCAGCTAATTCCTATCGAACAAACTGGTGCAGAAAAGATGACTTATTACTTTGCCCCAAGTTTAGATTACCAACTTGTGCAAGCGCGTTATCACGGCATTTTGCTGCAGGGGTTGATTGAGCTGGACAGCTATTCCTCCACTTGTCACCCAGCCCCTTATTAGCGGCGTAAGCTTTCTTCAACAAAACTACTTGGTCACGTTTTATTCGGAAAGATATAAGATTTCAAGTGGTTAAATGAGTATCTAGATGTCGAGGCGGTCTTTGATGGTTTAAGGATGAATCAGAAACGGCTTAATATTGCATTGTCTTTTTCATTCCAACATCGCAGCACTAAAAATGGCTTGTTCAGTCTGTTTTTAGCATTAATATTATCATTGCTTTGTTATTACGATGAGATGAAACTCATTTTTGACCGAAAGTTAGGTGTCCTTCAAATGAAGCTTTGGCATTTTTTATTTAGCTGAGTAGCGTTGAGCAGTATTGGTCATGTTGGGTTTAGTGTCTAGCTGCGCAGGAATGGGTTATTTCTGTTTTAACCTTTACCTTTTGGGTAATCAATTACCTGCAGCATGGATGTTCAGGATGAACGGAATGTCGTGGTCACATGGTCAGTGATGTTCCCGGCAGCCACACTGACATTTCCCATATCCCTATGGGTCAGATGTGAAAGAGCGACCTTATGTGCAGATACTGCTTCGGGACGCTGTAAGCCATCCATGGCCGCTTAACGAAGACGTCCTGTTTTAGATACCCTCAGGCGTATCTACACCTGGTCATTTTATCGCTTCGATTCGACCTTGTTTGGTGTGAGTTGCGAGTAAAAAGCTAACGTGCTTTTGTCCCAAAGGTTTGTTTGGAATATGGCCTACGGCCACTATGAACATGAAACTTCGCACATAGGAAAGAATGCATCGTGAAGTTTATCTTTATAGTTTCAGTATGGTATTTACTCACCGACACGCAGCAAGTACGTCCTTGTAGCTCAGCCGACCCATCCATGGGTCGGATGGTCGGCTCGCAAACCACCATAATGAACCTTTCGGGTATTTACTGAGTCGGCAAGTTTTAAAGAGTGAGTGACATAAGATTATTTCAAAAATGCTAACTTGTTTTTGCCCAAAAACAATTTACAAAATAAATTATTGACGTGCAGCTTTGAGCTGAAGCTGATTCTACATACATATGCTTCGTTACTACTCTCAACTAAAGCATATTGATAATTTAAGTGCTTATGAACATATGATTTAGTTAACGAAATTAATTTTAACTCAGTTATAAATACTTCCATACAGTGTCATGCTTGAAGTTTTCAGCCCAAGTTAAGAGCTCTTTAGCTGGCATAGGTTTCGCAATGCCATAGCCTTGTGCTAATTCACAACCTAATTCCTTTAATATTTTCCCAAGTTGCACTGTTTCCACCCCTTCTGCAACCACAGGCATGTTTACCGCGTGAGCCAGTTGAATAGCTCCCTTAACAATATTTTTATCAAGCTCATTAGTTTCTATATTATAAATAAAGGATTGATCTATTTTTAATACGCTAAGCGGTAAGCTGTGAAAGTGACTTAACGACGCATATCCTGTTCCAAAATCATCCAAAGAAAAGCTAACACCTAAGGACTTGCATTGGTTCATAATGTTAGCCACTGCATTAACATCACCGAGCTCATGATTTTCGACAATCTCTATTTCTAGATAACGAGCGATTCCATTTGGAAAGGAATGTAATAGCTGGCTCAAATAGTCAACAAAACTTTGTTGACTAATATATCTTGGAGAAATATTTACACTGACCTTTATTTCTAATCCTTGCTCTTGCCATTCTGCTTGTTGTTCTAACGCTTTTTTTAGCACCCAATCATCTAATGCGATTTCTAAAGGGGAATCTTTGATATGTGGTAAAAAAGCGCTTGGTGCTAACAATCCTTTTTCTGGATGTTGCCATCGAATTAATGCCTCCACAGAAGCTAAGCAACCTGAACGCAAATAAATTTTAGGCTGATAGTAAAGGCGTAGCTGATTTTGTTCGATAGCAAGCTTAAAGTCTGCAACCTTCTTATGTCGCTGTGCTTCTAGCGTGTTTTCAACGGTGTCAAATATGGAATAAGTATTCTTTCCTTGCTTTTTAGCTGCATACATAGCCTGATCTGCATGACGCAACAAAATGTCTGTATCATTATTATCAATGGGGTAGTAGGTAACCCCTATACTTGTAGATATATGTAACCGGTTGCCTTGTATATCAAATGGCTTACTAAAGTCTTCAATCGTGCGTTGGGCTATTTTTTCACCTTCCAAGACAGACTCAAGCCCTGGTAGTATGATGATAAACTCATCTCCTCCAATTCTAGCAAAGGTATCCGTGTCGCGTAATGTCTCCATAATTCGGTTTGACACAGAAACAAGAACCTCATCACCAACAGAGTGACCAAACTGATCATTAACTTCTTTAAAACCGTCTAAATCTAAAAATAATATAGCAACTAGCTTATTGGTTCGATTTGCCATCAATAACGATTGCTTTAATCGATCTGTTAATAATTGTCTATTAGGTAAGTTGGTTAACTCATCAAAATAAGCCATATGTTTAATCTTTTCTTCATGCCTTTTTCTTTCTGAGATATCCCTGATAAATACAAAAAAGCTGCCACCTTCTATACCCGAGTAGCTAACCATAATTTCGACTGGAAATATCTGACCATTTTTATGGCGATGATTCGATTCAAATATTGCCCCTCCTTCAACACAGATTTTTGCTATCATTTTCAGAACAGTTGGTTTTGATTGCTCAGCATCTAACTGCCAAATGCACATCTCCATTAACTCAGCTTCTGAATAGCCAGACATTTGGCAGTAGGCGTCATTTACCTCCAATATTTCCCCATCAATGCCTGTTTCCCAAAAGCCATCTTTAGACGTTGATAATACCGCCTTGTATCGTTGGCTATTGGCCGCTATTTCTTGTTCCTTTTCTAACCGCTCGACTTCAGAGGAAATACGCCCAGCAAAGAGCTCAAACAAAGCGCTAATATTTTCGGAATGGCTTATTTTATGTTTGAACAAGGTTACAATAAGACCAAAAACCTGCCCTGACGAATTTACTAGCGGCGAACCAATGTAACCTTCTATTCCCATATCAATCAGCAGTTGATCCTTCGGGTAAAGGTGACAAACATCCTTTGAAAAAACACAGGTATTATTTTGGCTTACATCTTCACATGGTGTGTGTCGAAGGGCGTATTCAAAATTTTTTCCAAAGCTATCTCCCGCAGCAAGAGATATTGTTTTAGAAACTCGACGATTTAAGTCTAACTTCGCCACAAAGGTGTAATCTGCTTCAATAAGCTTGTGCAATTGCATTGTTATGCTAGAAATAAACTCTTCGCCGTAAGCACTTTTTAAAGATTTGATTATTTTTTTAACATCAAATTCTTTCATTATTTTTAGTCCCTTATATCTCTCAGGCTAAAGCGCATAGTGTTGTAGAGCTTCCCATATCTTACTCAGTTGCCCTTCATCGCATAGTAATAAAGCCCATCACCTTGAAAAGATATCGCAAGTCAATTATTTACAGGTACAGTATTGTCTAAAACCTTCTGATTTCATAGTGTGGCATAGTTAAGTTGGCTAACAAACTAAAGGTGTATCAGACTCTTTTCTAAACTATAGCCTACACGATTTGAAACCCTGACGCGTTTTTGTCCAGAAAATGGTTAGGTGACTAAGTCGCTTCTGTCCAAAAACGATTTAGCTTTTTATTGTCCGATTGATACCCGAAAGGTTAAATCGAAGAGATCAAATAACCAAGTGTAGATGCGGCTGAGGGTATCGAAAACAGGGATGTTTTCGTTAAGCGGTCAGGGATGACGCATAGCGTCCCGAAGCAGTATCTGCACATTAGCGAGCCGCAGGCTTTTAACTACAATGAAGATTCGACTTTAAACACAAATCCCAATTCCAACTCAGCCAAATGTTATAAGCTCAAAATGCCAACGCCTTCATTCGAAGGCCTACACACTGTTGTCCAAAACCCAGTTCCCCTTTAAAGCTTCATTAATACCGACTGAAGCTAATGCGTTACTGGCTAATTAATGTTAAATTATTGAAATATTTACCTATGTATTAGAATGTTTTAGATAGGTACTTTTGAGTAGCAGAAAATCATCAAGACTCTCATGGAAGAGTTAATTAGTGAATAAATCGGAGTTTATAAATGAATAAAATGGCAGTTGCAGTGGCTGTATTAGCCGTTGGTGCAGGTGGATATTATTTTAGCCAGCAATCTAACACAGTCGCGTCGAATCCTATTTTGGATTATGTCCCTGCAGATACCTTAGCGTTTTCTGGACAGTTAAGCCCTTTTCCAATTAAAGATTATCTTTATAGCATTGCAGGTAATGCTCAGGGGTATTCGGTTGAGCAATTGAACGAGTTAAGTGATTTTACTGAGCCGCATGAGAAGTTTTTTCTTAGCCTTTATAAACAGTATTTGAGCTTAATGACTGACCCCGACACTCTTGTGGCGCATTATGGTCTGCCAGATGAAATGCAAAGTTATGCTTATACGCTTGGTGCATTACCTGTTATGAAGCTGCAACTTGCTGATGCTAACGCTTTTTGGGCTGAGTTAGACCGGGCAGAGCAAGAAAGTGGTTTAGTTCATACTACCGCGACCATAGCAGGACTCGAATACCGTGCTTATCGAGTGACTGGTGCGGACTCAGAAGAAACCGTTGATATCATTTTTGCTGAAGATAAAGGCTGGTTAACCGTAACGTTAAACACATCGCTTAACCAGGTTGAATTGCTAGAAACGGCATTAGGTGCTAAAAAAGTCGTTAACCCAATTTCTGCGACGACGATATTACAAGACATCGCTAAGCAGCATGATTTTACTCAAGACAGCATTAGCTTTGTTAACCATGTTGAGTTAATCAAAGGCATCACCACTGCCGATGGCATCACCACTGCCGATGGCAACATGTTGGCCAAACAAATTACCCAATTAGCCTCATTGCAAAATGATAATCCATTTGCAGAATTACAAAGTGAACAATGCAAAACTGAGTTAATGGCAATTGCCAATAACTGGCCAAGAACCGTCATGGGGTTTAATGCCTATTCCATTTCTCGCCAAGAAAGCACATTTGATGCTCGTGTGGTTATTGAGTCTAAAAACGCGGTTATTCTTGATGCTTTGACTAAAATGCGTGGTTTTATCCCTGATTTTGGTGCTGATGCTGCAAATCATATTTTGTCAGTGGGGCTGGGGATGGATGTAGCGCAGTTAGCCCCTTCATTAAACGCTGTTTGGAAAGACTTAACCACGCCAACATTCAAGTGTCAGGCGTTAGCTGAAAGTCAGTATGCAATGGCTGAATTTAATCCCGCTATGATCGGCATGATGACCGGAATGGCAAATGGTGTTAAAGGGGTAAACTTCACCGTAATGGATTATCAACTAAAGGATGAAAATGGTTCGCCAGCATTTGAAAAGCTTGATGCATTAGTGAGTTTATCAGCTGAAAACCCTGCCATGCTGATAGATATGGTTAAACCTTTTTACCCACCTTTAGCACAAATTAATTTGGCGGTTGATGGTGATGCCGTTGATGTGACTTCATTATTAATGTTGCCTCCTGAGTTTGGTGTGCAAGTTAACATGGCGATTAAGGGACAGCATTTGGTACTGTATACCGGTGACAATGCGCAAGCATTAGCAGATAAAATGACTAAGCAAGCACTGGATGCAAATGGTCTTGTTAATTTAACCGCTGACTATGAGAAAATGTTCACGCCTTTAGTCACCATGATTGAGCAAAGTGGTGAGCAGGTGCCAGAAGAATTATCAATGATGAAAGACTACAACATGCGCATACAGATGACGGTTGATATTAATAGTCAAGGTATTGAAATCGGTTCTAAAATGAGCTCGAAAGCTCCTAAGTAACTTCAACTTTGGCTAAGTAAACGTGTAAAAAAACCTAGAACAGTGTTCTAGGTTTTTTTTGTTCGATAAGGTGGTTAGGTTAGAGTAAGTCGTTTAACGCTAATCCAATACCGATACGCTGGTTATGGTGATTGTAATCAATCAAGCTTTCACCATAGCCATTAAAGTATTGCGCATAGATTCGTAAATTGCCCACAATAGGGTAGCTATAGGTAAATTCGAATGCACCTTTATTATCAGATGATAAGTTATTACGCAGTAGCATCATAAACCTGTGGTTATCTAATCCATAAACGCCGGTCAGTTCAAAATTGCCCATATAGTCATTAATATCTGGGTTGTCATCACCGCGCGAGTCTGTCGGGAATTCTTTTTCATCTTCAGGTATACGCCACCAGGCTTTTAAGCCTAATGCGAAAGGTCCTCGGTCAAATATCATGCTGCCATATATGCGGTTCCAGCTGCGCGATAACGGATCGGCTTGGCCATTAGATTGGTGAACGACACCGACACCCAAAAAGGAATTGGTTAACCCTGCAACTTCCCAGTCATTGTTAAATAACATGAACACTTCGGGTTCGTGGTTGGTTTCTCGAAAAGGAGATGAAACATCCTTATTATAAACTTGCCAATAGGATTGGTTGGTATACGCAAAAAACAAATGGCCATTGTCTCCAAACACATTATACCAAACAGGGAATTTAAAACTGATTTGGAATTTAGCTTCCATTTCATCAACTTCTACATCCTCATTTGGATATTTTTCTTCAAAAGGGGCATTGTTTGGGCGAGTTTGATAGGTGACCGGTAAAATGTAGTTCGCTTTATGGGGCGTAAGCACAAACGGTTGCTCAGATGTTGCTAACTCATCTTTTACCCTTTCTTTCAATAAAGAGTCTTCTGCTTGTAGTTGAAAGCTGCCACTTAGTGTAAAAAGTATGCACAAGCTTAACGATATAGCATGTTTCATGTTAGTAACCCATTAAAAAACGTTGATATTGTGTGTGCCAATTGTAGGGGCAAAGTGTTATTTAAATCATGTTGTTTTTAATATTTATTTTATATTGTTGCTATAAAATCCTTTCATATACCCAAAAGGAATAAAAACTAACTATTTACTATTATATTTGGAATAAGTAAAACGCTATATTTGATGCTAATCAAAGAATACGAGGTAAGTGTGATGGAATTAGTATCAATGCCAGGCCAACAAGCAAAGGGCAAAGTGTGGCTAGTCGGCGCCGGTCCTGGTGATGTTGAACTATTAACTGTTAAAGCTTATCGCATTCTTAAGCAAGCTGATGTTGTGCTTTATGACGCGTTAGTGAGTCAGGATATACAAGATTTGATTCCCCATGGCGCTGAAAAAATTGCCGTAGGTAAACGAGCGGGTAAACACAGTGCTAGCCAGGATGAAATTAATCAGTTACTGGTCACTAAAGCCTATACCCGTAAAAATGTTGTACGTTTAAAAGGCGGTGACCCATTTATTTTTGGCCGGGGTGGTGAAGAGTTACAAACCTTAGTTGAGGCTGGTGTGACATTTGAAGTGGTACCCGGTATCACAGCGGCAAGTGGTACGTCGGCTTATGCGGGTATTCCATTAACGCACCGTGATCATGCCCAAGGTGTGACTTTTATTACCGGCCATTGTCAGCTAGCCAGTCGTCCAATGGATTGGCAGGGGTATGCCAATCCCAACAATACATTAGTGGTTTACATGGGTATTTTAAATGCCGATGTGATCAGCAAAGGATTGATCAATGCAGGCCGTGGTGCAGACACTCCGGTAGCCATAGTGTCGAAAGCAACAACGCAAGATCAACAACGCTTTATTGGTACATTAGGTGAACTCGGGCAACTTGCTGCCGATCCAGCTTTAGAGATGCCGGCGTTAATGATTATTGGTGAAGTGGTCACGCTTGCAGATACGCTGAATTGGTTTCAGCCACAATCAACCCAAGACAACGCAAAAGTTAACCAAGGTGCTGTTTCAGTTAACGCACTGTAATATGAATTAAATTAATGGATCGCAACAGCGATTCACCCTTAATTAGCAAACGGAGATCCATCATGGCAGGTCGTTCATTAAGCCATTTACAACAACTGGAAGCGGAAAGCATTCAAATCATTCGTGAAGTTGCCGCTGAGTTTGATAACCCTGTGATGCTTTACTCAATCGGTAAAGACTCTTCGGTAATGCTACATTTAGCGCGCAAGGCTTTTTACCCAGGCAAAATTCCTTTCCCACTATTGCATGTCGATACGGGGTGGAAATTTAAAGAAATGATTACGTTTCGTGATGCACAGGCAAAAGCGTTTGGCTTTGAGCTATTAACCCATACCAACCAAGAAGGCGTAGAGCAGGGCGTGGGGCCGTTTACTCATGGTAGTGCTAAACACACTGACATCATGAAAACTCAGGCCTTGAAGCAAGCACTTAATCAATATGGTTTTGATGCCGCTTTTGGTGGCGCACGTCGTGATGAAGAAAAATCTCGTGCTAAAGAGCGTGTTTATTCATTCCGTGATAAGCACCACCGCTGGGATCCTAAGAACCAACGTCCAGAATTATGGCGTACTTATAACGGTGCGGTAAACAAAGGCGAAAGTATTCGTGTGTTTCCATTATCAAACTGGACTGAGTTAGATATTTGGCAATACATCTACCAAGAAAACATTGAAATTGTGCCACTGTATTTTGCAGCAGATCGTCCAGTAGTCAATAAAGGTGGCCAGTTAATCATGAAAGATGATGACCGTTTGCCACTAGAAGCAGGTGAAGAAATTACCACTGAGCGGGTACGTTTTAGAACCTTAGGTTGTTACCCGCTAACCGCTGCAATGCATTCAGACGCCGATAGCCTTGAAAAAATTATCGAGGAAATGCTGTTAACTCGCTCAAGCGAACGCCAAGGTCGACTCATCGACTCGGATCAAAGTGCGTCAATGGAACAGAAAAAACGTCAAGGTTACTTCTAATTTTGGTACCTAAACCACGTTAGTAACCAGATTGATAAACTCAAATTGAGTGAGAAAGAATATGAATCAAGCAGTAAATAACACTACCCGTATGGCCGCTGAAATTCTAGAGCATGGCGTAAAACAGTATTTAGCCCTTCAACAAAATAAAGGCCTATTACGCTTTTTAACTTGTGGCAGTGTCGATGACGGTAAAAGTACTTTAATTGGTCGCTTACTCCATGACAGCGCACAAATTTATGAAGATCAATTAGCGAGCCTAAAAAGCGACAGTGCCAAAATGGGCACTACAGGCGAAGCCATTGATTTAGCGCTTTTAGTTGATGGTTTACAGGCTGAACGCGAACAAGGTATCACCATTGATGTGGCTTACCGTTATTTCTCAAGTGAAAAGCGTAAGTTCATCATTGCCGACACCCCGGGTCATGAGCAATATACTCGCAACATGGCAACAGGAGCATCTACTTGTGATTTAGCGGTTATTTTGGTTGATGCTCGTTATGGCGTGCAAACTCAAACTAAGCGCCATGCCTTTATCGCATCTTTGTTGGGTTTACGTCACTTTGTGGTCGCCGTGAACAAGATGGACTTAGTGGGTTTTGATGAAAAGATATTTAATCAAATTCAAGCTGACTTTGCTGATTTCGTAAAAGATTTTGGTGATCTAGATATTCATTACGTACCGTTATCAGCTTTAAATGGCGATAACGTGGTTAACCGCAGCACTCAAAGTGATTGGTACACAGGTGGTACCTTACTTGAATTGCTTGAAACGATTGATACGCAACGTGAGTTAAGCGAATTGCCAGTGCGCTTCCCTGTACAATATGTGTTGCGTCCAAATCTCGATTTTCGCGGATTTTCAGGCACATTATCTTCAGGCGTACTAAAAGTGGGCGATGAAGTAGTGGCACTGCCATCGAACAAGCGCAGTAAAGTTGAGCGTATTGTAACCTTTGATGGCGATTTAACTGAAGCGGTAGCAGGTCAAGCTGTGACTATCACTTTAGAAGATGAAATTGATATTTCTCGCGGTGATTTACTTGCTAAACCTGATAGCGCCCCAAGCCTTGCGAATCATATTGTGGCTGATTTAGTGTGGATGGATGAAAAACCATTACAAATTGGTCAGCTTTATGATGTCAAAGTGGCCGGTAAGAAAACCCAAGCCGTTGTTAGTGAAATTGAATATATCACTGATGTGAATACGCTTGAGCGCAGTGCCGCAACCTCACTGAGTTTAAACACTATTGCCCGCGTGAAGTTAGATTTAACCGAAACCGTAGTATTAGATGCTTATAGCTTAGTGCGTGATACTGGCGGCATGATCTTAATTGATCGCCTATCTAATGCCACAGTAGCGGCAGTGATGGTGGTTGATGGCTATCAAGGTCAAAAGCAAGTAAGTAGTGAGTTTAGCCCATTTGAACTTGAGTTTAATGCACTAGTACGCAAGCATTATCCGCACTGGAATGCCCGCGACATTAGTTTGCTTGGAAAATAATCTATGAGCGAAATGTGGCTGTTAGCGATCATATTGTTAGCAATGGTAGGCGGTCTGATAGCGGGAGCCGCCAAACCTGCCACAATGTTTTCTATGGCACTATTAAGTGCCTACTTATTAGGGTTAGTAGAACTTAATCAAGCATTAATGAGTTTTACTAACAATGGGTTAATTGTTTTAGTCTTGTTGGTGCTTGCCGCCACAGCACTAGAAAAAACCTGGCTTATCGGTAAATTAAGTCAAGTGATTGGTAAAGGTAGCTTATTTAGTACTCTGGCAAAAATGGGGGTATCAACGGCAATATTATCCTCGTTTACCAATAACACTGCCGTAGTGGCATCGTTAATTGGAGTGGTAAGACGTAATCAGGCTCACGCACCGTCAAAACTATTACTGCCATTAAACTATGCTGCCATTTTAGGCGGAACATTAACCTTAATTGGCACCTCAACCAACTTGATCGTTAACTCATTTGTAGAAAACGCAGGTTTAAAACCCCTAGGTTTTTTTGAGTTTACTCAGGTTGGTATTTTGGTTGTCGTGACAGGGTTATTGATTTTAATGTTGCTAGCCAATACTTTGCCCGATCGCCGAGAAGATAATCAAGACGAAGCTTTACCTTATCTGCTAGAAGCCCATGTTGCTAAACACTCACAGTTGGTAGGACACAGCGTAGTTGATAACCGACTGCGTGCGCTAAAAAAATTGTACTTAGTTGAGTTAGAGCGTAGCGGTATTCGTATTTGTCCTGTACCCCCGAATATGGTGATACAAGCTGGCGATATGCTGCGATTCAGTGGTGCGGTCGAATCAGTCGAGTTATTACATCAGTTTGATGGGCTTGAATGGTTTGGTAAGCAGCACGCAAAAGGGCAAAACCTAGTTGAAGCCGTATTAGGGCCTTCGTCTAAGCTAGTTGGCACAACTCTAAAAGATGCGCGTTTTCGTGAGCTTTATGACTCGGCGGTAATGGCTATTCGTCGCGGTCATGCACCGCTGAAGGGGGGGTTAGGTGATATCGTTTTACAGCCTGGTGATGTGTTACTGATCACCCCTGGCGATCGCTTTAGCCATAGCCCTAATTTGAGTACCGATTTTGCGGCAATCAGCGGGTTAGATTTAAATGTTCGCCTTGATGATAAGCGCAGTAACTGGGTGATTTTAGGCTTTGTGCTGACCATTTTAGCCAGTGTTACCGAGTTGGTGCCTTTAGCAAAAGGACTAGTGATCTTATTGCTGAGCTACTTTGCGATTGGTGCGGTGAGTTTATCGGAATTAAAACGTCGTTTTCCGCTTGAGTTAGTGGTGATTGTTGGCAGCGCTCTGTGTTTGGCGACCTTGATGATTGACACAGGTTTAGCCAAAAATTTAGCTGATGGTGTTATCAGTGTATTTAATGGCTACGGGGTATTTGCAGCGTTTGTAGGGGTGTTTTTTATCACCCTGATAGTGACGGAGTTAATTACCAATAATGCTGCGTCTGCATTGGCATTTCCTGTCGCATATGCCGTTGCTACGAGTTATGGCGTGGATCCTCGGCCATTTATTATGGCGGTGGTATTTGGTGCCAGTGCTAGTTTTATTTCGCCCTATGGTTATCAAACTAACTTAATGGTGTACAACGCCGGCAATTATAAGTTGTCTGATTTTGTGCGAGTAGGTTTGCCGTTATCTGTAGTGTATTCACTGACTGTTATCTTTGCTGTGCCGTATTTTTTCCCGTTTTAAGCATCATATAAGGTCGGGCAAACATTAATTTACCTCATTTTTGATCCACCGTTGGGGTTAAGAATTGAATTTTAGTTGTTATATGTCGTATCGAATTACGGCATAAAAGGAGTTGTTATGACTGATATCGTTTGGCATCAGCATGAAATAGATCAAGCCGCTCGTGGGCGTCAAAAGAATCAAAATCCAGTGTTATTATGGTTTACAGGCTTATCAGGCTCAGGAAAATCAACATTAGCTGGCGCATTAGAACATGCCTTATTTGAGGCCGGCTTTCATACTTATTTACTTGATGGTGATAATGTTCGCCATGGTTTGTGTAAAGACTTAGGATTTAGCCTAGATGATCGCGATGAAAATTTACGTCGTGTTGGCGAAGTCGCTAAGTTGATGGTTGATGCTGGGCTGGTTGTGCTTTCGGCATTTATTTCACCCACCCGTGCCGAGCGTGAGCGCGTAAGAGGCTTATTTCCTGAAGGTAAGTTCATTGAAGTGCATGTTTCAACACCACTTAGCGTGTGTGAGTCTCGAGATCCTAAAGGCTTGTATGCCAAAGCGCGTAAAGGTGAAATTGCGAACTTTACAGGTATCTCATCACCCTATGAAGATCCCGACGCGGCAGAGTTAACGATAGACACTAGCAAAGGTGATCTAGCCACTCAGGTACAGGCTTTAGTGGACTATTTAAGTGCGTTACAGGTTATTGATGGCGAGAAAATGGTTGCAGGACTAGGGATTTAAAAAAGCATCGGTGTGATTGATTTCACACCGATAGTTTTGAGGTTATTGCGTTTTAAGTAAGCTTATCGCTGATGGTAGTGATGTTAAGTCATACTCACTTAAAATATTTTTTATGCGTTCTATAAATTTGGGTTTATGTTGACGAACAACATGATAAACCTGAAAGCATTTGATAATGTTTTCCTCGGTTAACTGTTTTTCTGCTGCATAAGTCGCAGCGAGATAACAACGGATCATAAAGCAGTCTATGATAAGTTGTTGAAATACTTGTTCAGGATCATGTTCTGCGTGCATAGGGAAATGGTTATGGAACATTGAATAAAGAATGAATTTAGTAAATAGTTCAGAGTGATCCGTTAGTTGTGTTTCTACTTCGGTGTTCCAAATCCCATTAATCCCCTCAATTGAGTAATCATTTTGTTCGTTACACAAGGCGGTAATGGCGTTGTTAATCGATTCAAACCTAGGCCTTGTACTTCGTGAGTGCATGGTACACAATGCATCATGTATGGCGACAAACGTGTGTTTTTGAGGCAGTGATGTATATGGAATCGTGTTGAATTGTTTAGAGATCATGCCCATTTTCGACATGCTGAGCAATTGGTTATAACGCACCTCTAATTGCTCGATGTTAGCTTTATTGGTACGCACTTCGTCACTGGTTTTTACAAGTAGCCCGATAGCTAAAAACGATTCTTGCCAACTTAATCCTGAATTTAATAATAGATCTAAACTGTATTCATAGGTTTTTTCTAACCATTCAGGGCTGGGAGTGTTAACCGTTTTATTGCCACTCGCGTTAGCCGAAAACTGAAAGGCATTGTCATCAAATAACACTATACGTGCCACTTCAGGGCAAGATAAATACAGGCTTTGATACTTATCTGGACCAATAAACTGATCCCGTTTAGGGTATGTTTTACAGGTATGGCTTAGGGCTTTCTCGCCCGCTTTGGCATGAATGTTACACAGCTTTTGTGGTGTTAAAAAAGGGCAAGCGCCATTTTTATCTAAATTGACTATCGCCCATGAGCTTTCACTGTCTTTGGTTTCATATAAAGCAAATTTGGCAACATCAGCTAAGTATTTATTTTTCAGTGTTTTTTTATAGCTTTGTTTATCAAAAGTAATCATCCAATCATTACAGCAGCTATCTGCGCATTTAGGCCCAATACAACTGAATAAACTGACATAACTAGGCTTGATTGTAAGGTTTTCCATGCGAATCCTTTTGAGTGGTTATATCAATATTTGATTATTCATTTAGGCCTAAATAGTGTATTAAATCAATACTTGATTTAATACACGTTGCCAATTACCTCCCATAATGCGATCTCTATCCGATGACTTAAAGCGGGCTTTTTTTAATGCATCATCAATGCGGCTCATACGTTCAATGGTGTTTAATTCTGGGATCACCACATGCTTAGGCTCCACATCAAAACCGAGCACATTTTTAGCCCGTAAACTGTGCCACCAATCTAAGTACTCTTTCACCCCTTCTGCATTATCATTATTCAGCTTTAATAGGTTCTCTTGACCACGCAGCGGATAATCATTGGCAATGGCAACACTGTCTACGCCTGCAATTCTTACCACATGATCTATCTGTTTAATGTAATCGTTAATAGTCGGAACAGGCCGATTGGTTAACCAAAAACTCATCATAAAAATGCCAAACACGCCACCGGTATCAGCGATAGCACGTATCACTTCGTCGGGTGAGCAGCGGGCATGATTAACAATACTTCTCGCCGCGCCATGGCTTTGAACGATTGGGCTTTTGCTGGCTTTTGCTGTATCCAGCGCTGTTTTAGGACTGGAGTGGCTGACATCTATTAACATATGACGATGGTTCAGCGCTTCGATTAACTCATGTCCAGCGGGCGTTAGGGGTAAATTTAATCCGGTTTTACCATTATTATCGAGAGCCCCGCCAGCAAAACGATTACCATAATGGTGGGTCAGTTGTAATACGCGTAAACCTTGTTGTTTGAATTCTTCCAATTGCTGCCAATTGGTTTGACTACTGTCATTTTCAACACAATCTGCACCCTGGATTTGAAAAAATACTGCGGTGCGCTTTGAGTCAAATGCTCTGCTAATATCTAAACCACTTTGTCCCTGTAGATAGACATCAGGGTTGGCATCGACGATGGCTTTTGCTGCTTTAATGCTTTTGATGCAGGCATTATAGCTGCGCTTGTAATTGGTGGTGCCGTCAGCTTGTTTGATGGCTTCAATGTCTGATATGTCGGCAATAAACGCGCTTAGCTTAGAGGCTTTTACATCATTAATATCTTTGGGTAAAAAAGATAAACCGTCGATAAATAAAGGGCGGTGGTCAACAGCCCAGGCTTGCTGAGAGATAAATGGACTACATAACGCTGCTGCGCCAAGGCCTTTAAGTAATTTACGGCGGGTGAGCAAGTCATGTGACATTAACGATTTATCCTTTTAATTTGTCTCGGTTGCGTAACGGGCAATGGCCTGCGCTAACGCATGTAATCCATTGGTCCGCGATGGGCTTAATTGTCCGTTTAATCCTAAGTTTTCGAAATACACTGCAATATCAAACTGGGCAATTTCGCTGCTGGTTCGTCCTTGTGTTGCCACAAGTAACAAGCCAATCAATCCTTTGACTATACGCGCATCGCTGTCGGCTAGGTAAAAATGTTGGCCATCAATTTGACAATGGTATAACCAAGCCTGGCTTTCACAGCCTTTTACCTGAGCGCATTCATGGCGCAATTCATCCGCTAAGTTTGGCAGTTTTTTGCCTAATAACATTATTTGGCGGTATTTCTCTTGCCAGTTATTGGCCTGTTCTATCAATTTAGCGCTGTTGAGCACGTCTTCTGATAGGGGGGAGAACAAGCTTGAAGCTGGTTGTGGTATGGCGTTGTTTGTCATGTTTGGCCTTACAATAGAATGGATTTTACTTCAGTCAGTGCGTGAATAAAGCGATCAACATCTTGCTGGTTGCTATATATGCCTATAGAAGCTCTACAGCAGCCTTTTATCTGCAAACTTTGCATTAAAGGCATAGCGCAATGATGGCCGCCGCGAATCGCCACACCTTGCTGATCTAATAAAATACCTACATCTTGATGGTGTTCATCGGCCAGATTAAAAGCCACAGCACCAATATTGTCATTGTTTGGCGTTACTCCATATACGCTAATATCGCTTAATTGGCTTAACTGTTGCTGAAGATAGCCAATTAATTGCTGTTCATGCTGATGAATAAGCGCTTGAGGTAATTCAGATAAAAACGTAATAGCTGCACCTAACCCTATCACTGCTGAAATGGCAGGGGTGCCGGCTTCTAACCTATTAGGGAGTTCTGTGTAAGAGGTTCCCTCAAAGCTGACAGTTTTGATCATTTCTCCGCCAGTCAGCATAGGGGTTAATTTTTCTAACGCATCAAGTTTACCGTAAAGTATGCCTACTCCGGTTGGGCCATACATTTTATGGCCTGAAAAAACATAATAATCACAATCAATGGCTTGTACATCAACATTAAGATGCGCCACCGCTTGCGCGCCATCAATTAAGGTCATGGCGCCGACATTATTGGCTTTGGCAACCATGGCTTTGACAGGGTTTATTGTGCCCATGGCGTTGGTGACATGCGACAGTGCCACCAGTTTTGGGACTTGGGTTAATAACGCGTCATAAGCGCTAAGGTTAAGGCAGCCATTGGCGTCCAGCGGGATAGGGATGACTTTGGCTCCGGTACGTTGAGCAAGGGCCTGCCAGGGAACAATATTCGCATGATGGGCAGCGCTATCCACCAGAATCACATCACCGGCTTTGAATAAGTCTGTTAACCCATGCGCCACCATGTTGATTGATTCAGTCGTCCCATGGGTAAAGATAACTTGCTGAGTTGAGGCGGCATTAATAAAGCCCTGAACCTGTGCGCGAACTTGTTCATATTGCAGCGTCGCCCTTGCAGCTAATTGATGTGCGGCGCGGTGAACATTGGCATTATCAAGGCGATAATAGTGGTTCATTGCATCAATGACACACTGCGGCTTTTGGCTGGTAGCAGCAGTATCTAAGTAACACAGAGGATTATCGCCTAGCTGTTGTTGCAGCGCAGGAAATTGGCTTCGTATGGCTTGATGATCAAATTGGCTATCGGTCATTCACTTAACACTCATTAAAAAGGCATCAAGATCTTCAATGATATTGATGCCTAATGCAAGGTTAACCTAATTTAAGCCAACGTTATGGACATGGGAACCGGTACAAATGCGCCAGTTCATTTAATCGTGCTGACATTTCGTCAGACAAGATGACGTTATGGCTGTCTATATTTTCTTTTAACTGATGTAAGTTTGTCGCGCCGATAATGTTGGATGCCACAAATTGGCGCGAATTAACAAAAGCTAATGCCATTTGAGCAGGACTTAAGCCAAATTCTCTGGCTAAATCAACGTAAGCTTGAGTCGCTTGCAGTGCCATTGGCGTACTGTTATAGCGAGCAAAACGCTTATGAATGGTTAATCTTGCGCCTTCTGGCCATTGGTCATTTTCATATTTACCTGTTAAGGCACCAAAGGCTAATGGCGAGTAGGGTAACAAGGGCACATTTTCACGCAAGCTAATTTCAGACATGCCAATTTCAAAACTACGATTCAGTAAGTTATACGGATTTTGTATACTCACAATACGCGGTAAATCATGTTTCTCAGCTAAACGCAGGTATTGCATAAAGCCCCAAGGCGTTTCGTTTGAAATACCGATATAGCGCACTTTTCCTTGCTTAACTACTTCAGCAAGCGCTTCAAGTGTTTCTAAAATCGGCGTGTAATGTTCTTTGTCATTATGGCTATACATCATATCGCCAAAATAGTTGGTGTTTCTATCTGGCCAGTGGACTTGATACAAGTCGATAGTATCGATTTGCATGCGCGCGAGTGAGTCTTCAACTGCCTGATGGATGTTACGCCAGTTCAATGCCATATTCGGGCGAATGTAATCCCCTTTAAGGCCTGGCGCGGCCACTTTGCTGGCAATAATAAGTTCGTCCCGGTTGCCTTGGGCTTTTAGGTAGCGCCCTAAAATACGCTCAGTTTCCCCCTGAGTTTCTGCCGTTGGTGGCACGGGATACATTTCTGCGGTATCAATAAAGTTAATACCTTGGCCAATGGCGTAGTCTAATTGTTCGAATGCTTCTGACTCAGTATTCTGTTCACCCCAAGTCATGGTACCTAAACAGATCTTGCTTACTTCTAGGCTTGAATGCCCAAGACGTCGATATTCCATATCATCCTCCTGATGGAAACCCATGCTTTGAGGCTATCAAGCTTTGCGCAGATTGCAAAGGTTATTGATTCATCAGTAAATATGTTGCTTAAAAAACCAGCTAAACCTTTTGGTGTTCAATCGTGTATGACCAGATGTAGAGCAAGCGAGTCGATTAAAGTGTTTTTATCATCGCGATTTCACAGGCATCATGCCCAGTTTCACCTAAGTGTTTGCAGCTATCAAATCCCAGGGTTTTATATAAGGCTAAGGCTTCAACCAATACCGCGGTGGTTTCTAAATATATTTGTGTAAAGCCCTGTGTTTTAGCAAATTCAAAGGTCAAGTTAGACAAGGTCTTAGCAAGTCCTTTACCGCGCGCTTCAGGCATAAAATACATCTTTTGAAGCTCACAAATTGCAGTGTTCCCTGCCAAAGGAGCCACACCAGCGCCACCCATAATTTTGCCATCAAGTTCGATAACCCAATAACAGGCGTTATCACGGTTATAAACCTGACTTAAGCTATCTAAGGTTTTGTCTGCAACACTAAACCCTTTATCAGGAGTGAGCCCATATTCTGCTGACACTAAGCGGATCACACTCGCAATTCCTGCATCATCATTGGCGGTTAATACTCTAATTATGGGTGAGGCTGTAGACATAATGAATTACTCAACAAGGGATATCGTTAATTATTCAGCAAAAAATGCTGGTTTGATAAAAGGCGCCATAGCTAACACTATGGCTTGAGTATAAATACTGCCACGAGTAGCTAAGCCCTGTGTAAGCAAGCCTATAGCGCCACCTTTTTGCTTAATATTTTCAGTATTAAACAATCTGTCCATGACATGGCCTAGCTCTTCCCCGGCTTCTAGTGCTTGAAAGACTTTTGGCGGCAAGGGCAACAATGCGCTGCGGCCAATGCTTAATTTATCCTGATGGATTATGGCCATATAAGCAAAAGTAGCGGCACCATGATCAAATTGGTCCACACCACCTTCCATCGCAATATAAAAATTGGCGGGCTGATGGGTCGCTATTGCATGTTGCTGACAAAACTTTGCCCGATTAATTGCGCCTAATTTAGTTTCTGCTTCGGTCATTGGTTGATCCGCAACCAAAGAGGGAGCGTGCATGCCGTGACACTCAATATGAGCATCTGGAAAATACTGACCTATGGCATCGCGCGCGGCGGCAATTTTTACAGGATTATTGGAGCCAACGAGAATGGAGATATGTTGTTGTGTCATATGATGCGTTTTACTGATTGTATTGATACAAATATAACCGTCATGATAGCAGATGTGTATCAATGAAATGAGTGAAAAGTCGTAACTGTTAGTGTTTTTGACTTATGATGTCAGATTAAACTTTGTCATATGTAATATAAAACAATAACTTAAATTTTGGCGCGTGAATTGCTTAGTATCTGTTATTAACCTTGCATCATTATGACAAGTGGCCTAAATCACCACAGGCTATTTATCGACTTGATGCTATATAAGCCAATTAAACAACAAGGATGAACAACATGGCCACCATGAAAACCAAATTCGTATTAGTGGGCGCAGCAGCTGCACTATTAGTCATGTATACCGATGTCTTTAATGTGTCGTATAGCATTGCCAGCGATCTGGAACAAAAACAACAAGTGCTGAGTCTCTCTAGCGTGGATATTGAGCAACTTGTCGCAGACACAGGTGCTGGTATGCTAATTATTAAAGGTGATGAAAATACTGACGCCATTACCTTAAGCGCTGATATTTTTGCTGACGATGATGCAGACGTGACTTTAAGCCTAGTTAAATCAGGGACCTTGGCTAAATTAGTGGCTCAGGTAGAACAGCATTCTGATTGGACTGGGACAGAATCGCCGCGTATTGATGTGACACTGACGGTACCTAAAGACTTAAAAATGGATATCACAGATGGGTCTGGTTCTATCGATATTCAAGGCATGAATGCCGACATTATCCTTACCGATGGTTCAGGGAGCATCACCTTAGACGGTGCGAAGCAGCTGACGATTAAAGATGGTTCAGGCAGTATTCACGCGAGCAATGTATTGGGTAATGTCAGCATCAAAGATGGTTCGGGTAGTATTGAAGTGACTGACGTTGATGGAAATGTCGATATTAACGATGGTTCAGGTAGCATGACAGTGCAGCGAGTGTCAGGGCTAGTGACCATAGATGATGGATCAGGCAGTATCAATGTTGATTACGCGAAAGGGTTAACTATTCATAGTGCCGGCTCTGGTGCAGTGAATTATCAACATATTGATGGTGAAGTGAACCTGTAAACGGATAAGTCGCTGCGCTATTACGGTCCTTTTTAGCTGTTTGCCTATGACTCGCCTGATAAGCGATAGACTGGATCCGGTGAGCATGGCATGATCGCCCTTTGGGCATTTTTCAGGGTTAACATCGCACATGGCAAAAAAGTTTTATGTTGTTTGGCAAGGACACAAACCGGGTATTTACACAACCTGGGATGAAGCTAAACGTCAGGTAGATAAGTTTCCTGGGGCAAAGTATAAATCGTTCCCAACAGAGCCAGAGGCGAAAGCGGCTTTTGCTCAATCGGCCAACAAAGCGATTTTTTCAGCGAGCAGCACCGCCAGTAAAGGTCCTGCCAATAGAGGCGCTAAATCAGTAAGCGCCTCAAATAAAACCAGTGTGGCTGAGCATCAACCTGAGGCATTAAGTGAATTTGATCTTGTGTTATATACAGATGGTGGTTGCGATCCTAACCCAGGAAAAGCGGGTTCAGGCGTAGCTGTATATCGAAGCGGCAAACTGTCGAACTTGTGGTATGGTCTGTTTAATCCCCATGGCACTAATAATACCGCTGAGCTGAACGCTTTACATGAAGCGATCAAAATGGCGGCTTCTGCACTAAATGATAATTTGACCGTGCGAATTTACAGTGACTCGCAATATTCGATTAACTGCATTAGCAATTGGGCTTACGGTTGGAAAGCCAAAGGTTGGACCCGTAAAGGGGGCGAAATTGCCAATTTAGCGCTGATTAAAGCGGCCCATGCTTTGTACGATCAATATAAAGATCGTTTAAATATCGTGCACGTTGCAGCCCACGTGGGTATTGAAGGGAATGAACTGGCCGATAGAATGTCAATTTATGCGGTGGATCAGCAACAAAGCGATTTTGTCGAATATCCACAACCGATCAATTTGGCCACCATTATGGCGATGCGCGCAGGCTAATCTGTTGAATCTCAAACAATATAAAAACGGGCCGATTGGCCCGTTGTTTATAGCGTCGATGATTGTTTTATTGAAGATAACTCATCGACATTGATTATTTTCATGAGGTTGAAAGTAAGGTTACTTTACTTTTTCTTCGTACATTAAGTAGTGGCTCTGTTCCATACCTAGGGCTTCATAAGTGCTTTGCGCGGGTTTGTTTTCATGCTCAACGTATAATCGAAAACTTGCCGCATCCCCCTTAGCGGCTGCCATATCTTTCACTGCTTGATACAGTTTGCCGTAAATGCCTTGGCGACGATTTTGCGGGCGAATATAGACACTTTGAATCCAATAATACTGGCTTGCACGCCAATCACTCCACTCAAAGGTCACCATTAATGAACCCACAATGGCCCCATCAACTTCAGCCACTAAATAAAAACCACGTTCGGGGTGACTTAATAAACCATTAACACCACGGGTGAGGGTGTCATTATCTAACTGCAGGTTTTCTGTCTCCATCGCCATCGCTTGGTTAAAGTTCACTAGAGCGGTTAAATCGGTTAATTGACCTTTTCTTATTTTCATTTTTTATCTCTTTTTAGGGTCGATATTCGACTAAAGTCTACTATGCTTAGTTTATTCTACTTAAGGTATTCGTTATTCAATCTCAATTTGGCATCAAGGTCGGTTACGATCATTTTAATGATTAAAACTCAAATGGTTATCTCGTGTAGATGTTTTTTTAATCAGCACTACATCAGCGACTTGAACACCTTTTTATCGGCACAAACTGAGATTCTGATTATTTAAAGGTGAATTATGACTAAGCAATATCAATTCAGGGTGCATCGGCATCCTACTATAAATGATGCCGCAACTCATACTACTCGTATCAATAATTCCTTAACCGATGTCGGCAGCAATGATGCCAAGACTCAGCGGGAAATTAACCATCCATTGCATTTTTGCTTAACCTTAATGACGTTTGGTTTATGGGGCGTTATATGGTGGCGACTAATATTAACCGCCCGGGGAGAAGCGGGATTTATCAGTGCATTGGATGATGATTATTGGAGTTATCTCATCGAACGAGAACAGCCTCCCGCGGCATTATATCAAGTGCATATTGGTCAAAAAAGCACAGAAACCGTGTTTGAGGCTTGATCTAAACCAGTATTGATTTCAGGCATAGCTGTTATTAAAAGCTATGCTCAATTATCCGTATTTAAACTTGCGAATACTTGTCATATCTCATAGCACAATGATCTAACCCCTATATTTAAACACCCAGCCTTTATTGGCTGGATTTTAGTAAACACTTATTTACCACACTCCACCAATGGATAATTGAAATTACTACAGCAATCCAGTAATGTGACGCCACTATAGATAGAAGATCTATGTCACACATTGCATAAATAGATGGAGATGATTATGAAAGTTGCTGTACTTGGTGCTGCTGGTGGTATTGGCCAGGCCTTAGCTTTATTATTAAAAACTCAACTGCCTGCGGGCTCAAAGTTGTCTCTATATGACATCGCTCCTGTTACTCCTGGTGTTGCGGTTGACTTAAGTCACATCCCAACTGACGTTGAAGTAAAAGGTTTTGCTGGTGAAGATCCTACTGCTGCATTAGTTGATGCTGACGTAGTATTAATGTCTGCTGGTGTTGCACGTAAGCCAGGTATGGATCGCTCAGATCTATTCAACATCAACGCGGGTATTGTACGTAACCTAATGGAAAAAGTGGCTGTAACTTGTCCTAAAGCATTAGTGGGTATCATTACTAACCCAGTTAACACCACTGTAGCAATTGCTGCTGAAGTATTAAAAAATGCCGGTGTTTATGACAAAAATCGTTTATTCGGTATCACCACGCTTGACGTTATCCGTAGCGAAACTTTTATTGCTGAACTGAAAGGTTTAAACGTTGCAGATGTTAAAGTTAACGTTATCGGCGGCCACAGCGGTGTGACTATTCTGCCATTACTTTCTCAAGTTGAAGGCGTGACTTTCACTGATGAAGAAGTTGCTGCAATGACAACTCGCATTCAAAACGCGGGTACTGAAGTTGTTGAAGCTAAAGCCGGTGGCGGTAGCGCAACATTATCAATGGGCCAAGCAGCATGTCGCTTTGGTTTATCTTTAGTACGTGGTCTTCAAGGTGAAGCGAACGTGGTTGAATGTGCATACGTAGATGGCGGCAGTGAACATGCTGAATTCTTCGCACAACCAGTATTACTGGGTAAAAACGGCGTTGAAAAAGTATTACCATACGGTGAAATCAGTGCATTTGAAGCTAACGCTCGCGATGCAATGTTAGACACTTTAAAAGGTGATATTAAATTAGGTGTTGAATTCGTTAAGTAATTCGACACACTAATAAAAACGCGAAGCAATGCTTCGCGTTTTTTTATGCCTCAAATTAACATCTTACTTTAAGTGCAGCTTAAACCTTTACCTTGGTTTTTCAATCAATGTTAGCGTTAACTTGGCAATTACCAAGTAATACTTTTACCAGCCCAATCGACAAAACTGGCGGCACCATCCACATCACTTTGATCCGCAATGGTGATTAACTGCTTAGCCACAAACTCTGGGGTAAACAATTTGCCTTTAGGCACATTTGCTTGAAAGGGTTGAGACAAAGGCGTATCGGTTGTCCCGGGGTGAAAGGCTATAAGTTTGACGTGCTTTAATCTTCTTGCGTACTCAATTGCCGTGGTTTTTATAAGCATATTCAGTGCAGCTTTTGAGGCCCGATAACCATACCAGCCTCCTAATTGATTATCACTAATACTGCCGACTCTGGCACTTAATACCGACACCACGCATTTTTCGGCGTTGGCATTGGAAGATAAAAGTGGAGTAAGGTACTTAAGCCACATCATTGGCGTAATACTGTTAGCCTCAAATAACCACTTTAATGCCTCTGCATCGATATCTTCAATGCGTTTTTCTGGCGCAATATTGTGATGTTGTGGCAGATTTAAATTAGCGTCAGGTTGTTCAGCAGCATTTTTGTGCAGTACACCATTGCAAATGAATACCCTCACAATGGTATCGCGAAAACGCTGTAACTGCTGGCATACCGAATCAATTGAGGCTGGATGGTAATCACATGTTATTGATTGTAATGTGATTAACTGGTTATCAACAACCGCAATATCCAACTTGCCTCGGCTAATGCAAATAATGTTCGCGGGTAGTTGTTGCGCGGTATGCTGAGCAATTAGCTCTGCAATAACGGCTTTAGCAATACCCGATGATGCGCCGATAACCAGATAGGTATTGGTGGTCATGCTTTAGGTTCAATTGAACAGGAGTCTGAAGTACAACGCTTTTTGCCAGTTAACAAATACGAGATATTGTAGCGATTCTTCGCAAATGCTAAATAGGCTTTGTCGGCAACAGGTTTTATTAGCGGTAAGCGCAGCAGCTTTACCCAACAATGCTTTCCAGTTAATCCCCATGCCATCGCCGTGACATCTAAGCCGAGCAGCATTTTTCCATCAGAGGTTAATCCATGCAAAATAGTGTTGGCTTTTTCAATATCAAGATTGGGGTAGCGTGTTAATAAATCTGCTGAATTCAAATCTTCTAAATGAATTTTATGCAGCCTATCATGCTTTTTAAGCTGCGCCATTTCATTGGAACAAAGTGGACAAGCACTGTCATAAAAAATGGTTAATTCCATGCTATGAGCCTTATTAGTGATAGGTGAACCATGCTGATTATACGCAAAGCTTGACGGCTTAGATCTTATTTTATTTTTTGGCAGCTGTTTATGTCTTGCACAGTGGTGATGATTTAACGGCTAAAGTGTTACACTTCATTAACTTTTGCTGTTGATGGATCAATTCAATATGAAACCTTGCTTGTCTTTTAATCGGTTACTGATACTTGTTATGTCTAATTTGATGCTATTTTCCCATGCGGTGAAAGCTGAAGATGCCAACATTGCTCGCGACACTCCATCTGCTCGCCCAGTTAAAGTGATTCAATTAGATATTGGCAAAGGTAATCGAGAAAGGGTGCTACCTGCAGAGGTTAGGGCATCGGATAAAGCCGCGTTATCGTTTAGGGTAGCAGGACAAATTGCCAATATTCATGTACGCCCAGGGGCGAATGTGAAAACTGGAGATGTGTTAGCTGAGTTAGACAGTGATTTATATCAGCAGCAATACGAAGTGGCTAAAGCTCAGTTTGAGCTTGCCAAAGTCTTATTTGAACGCAACAGTTCGTTGGTAGAACAAGGCGTGGTATCGCGTAACGATTATGACCAATCAAAAAGTGATTTTACCATCGCAACCGCAGCATTAGATAAAGCCAAAACCGATCTTACCTATACCAAACTGGTCGCACCTTATGATGGGGTGATTTCAAAGCGAGATAAACGAGCCTTTGAATTTGTTAAAGCTCAAGAATCAGTGCTTGGGATCAGAACTGAGTCGTTTATCGATGTGGGTTTTCAATTGCCTGAACAATTTATTGGTGCGATTCAACGTCAAAATCAACAAGGCTCACCAGTCAACAGTATTGAAGTTAAATTTGATAGTCGCCAGATATGGTATCCCGCAACGTTAAAAGAAATGAGCACCTTAGCCGACGCCAGCACCGGCAGCTACACGCTTATTCTAACCCTTCCTATGCCCGAAAAACTTAATGTATTACCGGGCATGGCCGCCTCGGTTAAAGTTAAATTGCCATACAGAGGTTCACAAAGTAATCCGACGATCCCAGCAGGGGCGATTGTCGAGCAGCAGGGGCAATATTTTGTATTTCGATGGCTACCTAATGAGAATAAAGTTGAAAAAGTGGCAGTAAAACTTCAGAGCGGTCAATTAATAGCGGGTATGGAAGACGGTGACTGGTTGGTGATCGCAGGCGCCTCAGAATTAGCAGACGGTGATGCCGCAGTACAATGGATCAAGGAGCGAGGACTGTAATATGCAAATTTCCCACTATAAGCACTATCGCGTATTAAGCCTGTTGGTATTAGGTCTGCTTGTTAGCGCCTGTCAGCCAGCAGAGCAAATCTTGGCCAAACCCACCTTAATCGATACCTACACTTTACCGACCATAGAAAATCAGGTATTGCGAGAGTTTAACGGTGTCGCGCGCGCGCAAGACTTAACCCGATTATCTTTTCGAGTGGAAGGACGTATTGCGCAAATTCCGGTTTCGAAAGGGCAAGAGATCAAACAAGGTCAGGTGCTTGCGGTGTTAGAAAAACGCGATTATCAAATTACCTTAGAAGATCGCAAAGCTCGTATGGAAGTCGCCGAGAAGCAAGCTAAGCGTGTGAAGCAGTTGGTTGACCAAAAACTCATGGCCCAAGCTGAATTTGATCAAATCAATGCGCAGTATTTAGTGGCTAAAGCCCAGGCCAAGCAAGCAGAGTTAACCTTACAATATACCGTACTTCGCGCACCGTTTGATGGCATGGTCAGTGATGTGTTTTTAGAGTCATTTGAAAACGTTCAACCGGGCGTGGCGGTTTTAAGCGTTCAAAAAGTTGATCAAATTGAAGTGGACATTCAAATGCCCGATACGCTAATTGCTGTAGCATATCGCGGCAAAGAAGAAGGGTCACTAAAAGTGCAATTTGAAGCGTTCGAAGGGCAGTATTTCGACGGCCATTTACTTGAGGTGAATACCGAAAAAGATCCTAAAACCTCCACCTACATAGCCACCATAGTGGGCGATTTAGACCCTAGCTTTAAAGTGCTTGAAGGGATGCCAGCCAAAGTGTCTATAAACTTAAGCAATATTACCTACACCTATAATCGTGAATATTTACTGCCGATTAATGCCGTGGTGATGAAAGACGGTGATGATTTGGTTAAACAGGAAAGTGGCGTGTGGTTATATGATGCCACATCTCAAACCGTGAAATATCAAGCGGTGCGTTTAGGGGTGATTGTGGGCGATCAAATAGAAGTGGTTGAGGGGCTAAAAGATGGCCAAACAATTGTTACCGTCGGAGCCTCAAGATTACTTGAAGGCCAACATGTTGAATTGGTCAAAGGATAATCATCTATGAATATTGCAGGTTATTTCGTTAAAAATACCGTTATTAGTTGGATGTTTACCCTGATTTTACTTGTTGGTGGATTAATGGCATTTACTGGCTTAGGCCAGTTAGAAGATCCACCATTTACCATTAAAGATGCGGTTGTGGTAACTCTCTACCCCGGTGCGACCTCAACCGAGGTCGAAGAAGAGGTGACTTATTTAGTCGAAAAGGCGATTCAAGAATTACCCTATATTGATAAAATTCGTTCGTTAAGCACCTCTGGAATGTCACAAATTACGGTGACCATGAAAAACAATTATGGCCCGAATGAGCTGCCACAAATTTGGGATGAATTACGCCGCAAAGTCAATGACATGTCATCTAGTTTGCCGCCAGGTGCCCGTCCGCCAATGGTTAACGACGACTTTGGTGATGTTTACGGCATCATGTTGATGGTCAGTGGGAAAGACTATAGTTATCGTGATATTTCAGATTATGTCGATTACGTAAAGCGTGAATTAGAGTTAATCCCAGGCGTAGGGAAAGTGTCTTTAGCGGGTAAGCAACAGGAGCAAGTGTTTGTTGAAATGTCGCTTAATAAAGCGGCCAGTTCAAACATTGATCCACAATTAGTCACCAACTTGCTGAACTCCCAAAACTTAGTATCCGATGCCGGTAATATTCAAGTGGCAGGTGATAATTTAAAAATTCGCACCAGCGGCGGGTTTAAATCAGTACAAGAACTTGAAGAGTTAATTATTCCAGGAACCACTGGCGATAAACTCATCTACTTAAAAGATATCGCCACCGTGTCACGTGGATTTCAAAATATTCCCACTAACCTGTTAAGTTTCAATCAAAATCGTGCGATAAATTTAGGTATTTCTTTTTCATCTGGGGTTAACGTGGTGGAGGTGGGCAAGTTAGTTGATGCCAAGCTAGCCTCAATTGATAGCGCCCGTCCCGCAGGGATGAAAATTGAAACCATGTATAACCAGCCTAATGAGGTTGATGCATCCGTTAGCAGCTTTGTATGGAACCTTATCGCCGCCGTAGTCATTGTGATTGGTGTGCTATTGGTGTTTATGGGATTGAAAAGCGGTATTTTGATAGGGTTAATTTTATTTTTAACCTGCCTTGGCACCTTTATGTTGATGCTACAGGCTGAGATTGAACTACAACGTATCTCCCTTGGGGCATTAATTATTGCCTTAGGTATGCTGGTGGACAATGCCATTGTGGTGGTTGAGGGGATACTCATTGGTCGTCAGCGAGGACAAACCACGCTTGAGGCCGCACAAGCCATCGTTAAGCAAACCATGTGGCCTTTATTAGGGGCAACTGTTATTGCCATTACCGCATTCGCTCCAATTGGATTATCCCCTGATGCAACAGGAGAGTTTGCCGGGTCATTGTTCTGGGTACTATTGTTCTCCTTGTTTTTATCTTGGATTACCGCCATCACGATCACCCCATTTTTTGCCCAAATGTTTTTTGGGGTTGAAGGTGAAAAACAGCAAGACGGCGAAGTGAAAGATCCCTACGCAGGGGCTTTCTTTGTGTTCTACAAAATGTTGCTCAATATTTGTATGAAGTACCGCTGGGCAAGCACCATTGCAGTTGTTGTGCTTTTTGTAGGATCAGTAGCAGGCTTTGCTTATGTTAAACAATCTTTCTTTCCGCCCTCGACAACGCCGATATTTTTGGTTGATGTGTGGATGCCTGAAGGCACAGATATTCGTGAAACTCAGCACATTATTGAAGCCATGGAGGCCAAAGCGGCCACTATCGATAACGTAGAGTTTGTTTCAGCCACGATAGGCAAAGGTTTTCCTCGCTTCTTATTAACCTACTCGCCAGAGAAAAACTTTGGTTCTTATGGACAAATCGCCATTCGTACCAGCAGTTTTGATACTTTAGAAAACGTGATGCTAACCTTCAGAGAATTTGCTGAAACTCACTTTGCGCAAACTCAACTTAAATTTAAACGTTTAGAAATTGGCCCATCCACCGATGCCAAAATTGAAGCTCGGATCAGCGGTCCAGATCCAGACGTACTGCGTGAAATTGGCGCGCAGGTCATGAGTGTCTTTAATGCCACGCCGGGGACTGTCAACGTACGCCATGACTGGCGCGAACGGGTAAAATATATTTCGCCACGTTTTAACGAAACTCAGGCGCGTCGTTTGGGGATTGTAAAAAGTGATGTTGATAAATCATTTTTATTTGCTTTCTCTGGCGTGCAAATTGGTGTGTATCGGGAAGGAACAACGTTACTGCCAATTATTGGCCGACTTCCCGCAGAAGAGCGTATCGATATTGAGTCTATGGAAAGCTTGCGCATATGGAGCCCTGTGGTTAATGCCTTTGTCCCTATGCAGCAAGTTGTTGATGGTTTTGATGTGAAATTTGAAGATCCCATCATTCAACGTCGTGATAGAAAGCGTACGTTAACCGTGTTTGCTGATGCCGACTTTGCCTATGATATTTTGCCTGCGGCATTATTTGTTCAGGTTAAATCTAAAGTTGAAGCCATCCAGCTGCCAGCTGGTTACGAGTTACAATGGGGGGGCGAATTTGAATCATCAAGTGATGCGCAAGAGTCATTATTTGCTACCTTACCCATGGGTTTTTTGTTTATGTTTCTCATAACGGTGTTCTTATTTAATTCAGTGCGTAAGCCATTGGTGATTTGGTGTTGTGTGCCGTTAGCCCTTATTGGTATTACGTCTGGGTTAATCATTCTTGATAAGCCATTTAGCTTTATGGCCCTATTGGGAATGCTAAGTTTATCGGGCATGTTACTTAAAAACGGTATTGTGTTACTTGATCAAATCAACACCGAAATTAACGAGGGCAAAGAAATCTTTCAGGCGGTGTTTGAGTCTACCGTTAGCCGTGTTAGGCCTGTGTGTATGGCAGCGGTGACAACCATCTTGGGCGTGTTACCGTTAATAACCGACGCATTTTTTGAATCATTAGCTGCTGTAGTGATGTTCGGTTTAGGTGTAGCAACGGTACTAACGCTACTGATTGTGCCGGTGTTTTACATTATTTTCTTCAAGGTAAAATACCGCGATTACAAAACCTTCCAAGCCAATTAAGTTGCTCATATATGTTGGTCTTTAAAGCCCTATTTATTGAATAGGGCTTTTTTATTCGTATGTGAACCGTTGTCAATTTAATTGCGTATCAAAGAGCATGTTAGTTAAATTCGAGCCAATATTATGTCCTTAACAACAGGTGCTTATAGTAATGCGATTATTAACGTCACCAATTTGCGTTTACGCACTTTCATCGGCTTTAATCCTGATGAAAGGGAAAAGCAGCAAGATGTGGTGATCAATATTGAAATCCATTATCCGGCGGATAAGTCATTTCAAACCGATAACGTTGCCGATGCCTTAAATTATAAAGTGATCACTAAAAAGGTGATTCAGCATGTTGAAGAAGGGCGGTTTCTATTACTTGAAAAATTAGTCGCAGATGTTGTCGATATCTGCAGTGAACATCCCTCAGTGACATTAGCTAAAGTGACCATCGACAAACCACATGCCTTAAGGTTCGCTGATTCAGTATCCTTATCTTTAGAGCACCGTCGTTAACCTTACTTACGAGACTTATCTTATGTCAGCAGCAAACAGTACTATTTCAGTCGCCGCACAAAAAGTGCAGTCAGCATTAGTTGAGCACGGGTTAGAAACGCCACTATTACCATCAGAATTGACCTCTGAACAAAAATATCAACGCATTAAAGGATTAATGACAGAAGTCGTGGCAACGTTAGGATTAGATTTAGCCGACGACAGTTTAGCGGAAACACCACACCGTATTGCCAAAATGTATGTAAATGAAATATTTTCCGGATTGGATTACGCCAACTTCCCTAAAATTAGCCAAATTGATAATAAAATGGGCGTAGAGGAAATGGTAAAAGTGAGCAATATCAGTGTGGTTAGCACCTGTGAACATCACTTTATCACCATAGATGGCATCGCCAAGGTCGCGTATATACCTAAAGGTAAAATTATTGGTTTATCGAAGATCAATCGTATAGTGAGATTCTTTGCCCAGCGTCCACAAGTACAGGAGCGATTAACCCAGCAAGTATTGGTGGCATTGCAAACCTTGCTGGATACCCAAGATGTGGCCGTTAGCATTAATGCTACCCATTATTGTGTTAAATCGCGCGGCATCATGGACACGACCTCAAGCACCCAAACAACTGCATTAGGCGGCAGCTTCAAAGCCAATCCATCTACCCGAGCAGAGTTTTTGGCAGCATAAAAACTTTGATGCAAACCCGATTAACTAATATGAAGTTAAATTAAGGCATTGTTAACTGACAATGCCTTTGCTACTGGGTAGAATAACGCTCAATGGTTCTTAAATAGAGTTTTTGCATGCACGTACATATTCTTGGCATTTGTGGCACCTTTATGGGCGGTTTGGCATTGTTAGCACGCGCAATGGGGCACAAAGTGACGGGCAGCGATGCCAATGTCTATCCACCGATGAGCACACAGCTAGAGCAGCAGGGCATAGAATTAATTCAAGGCTTTGACCCTTCCCAACTAGGTGAAGAAGGTAAAGACCAACCTGATCTTGTGGTGATTGGTAATGCCATGAGCCGAGGTAATCCGTGTGTTGAAGCCGTATTAAACCGCGGTATTAAGTACACGTCTGGGCCGCAATTTTTGTCAGAACATATTTTGCCAAACCGCTGGGTACTTGCTGTATCCGGCACTCACGGTAAAACATCGACCTCAAGCATGTTGGCCTGGATATTAGAATATTGTGGATACGAGCCCGGTTTTTTAATCGGCGGTGTGCCACAAAACTTTGGTGTGTCTGCTCGTTTAGGCAATTCTCCTTTTTTTGTAGTTGAAGCCGATGAATATGACAGTGCATTTTTCGATAAGCGATCTAAGTTTGTCCATTACCGCCCACGCACGTTAGTGATCAACAATCTTGAGTTTGATCATGCTGATATCTTTGCCGATTTAGCCGCCATTCAGCGTCAGTTTAACCATGTCATCCGTACCGTACCGAGCGAAGGCAAAGTGATTTGGCCTAAAGATGTTACAGCCGTACAACAAGTGATTGATATGGGGTGCTGGAGCGAGCAAGAGACCTTTAGCCAGCAAGCGGACACAAACGGTTGGCAGGGAAAATGTATTGCCGCAGATGGTCATCAGTTTGAAGTGTTTTTTAAAGGCGAATCACAGGGGATTTTAGACTGGGGTTTAATTGGCCAACACAACATTGAAAATGCGGTAATGGCCATTGCTGCAGCAAGGCATGTTGGCGTTACCCCTGTTAATGCCATTGAAGCATTAACCCAATTTAGCCCGCCAAAACGCCGGATGGAATTACTGGCCACGCCAAATAATATCGCGGTTTATGATGACTTTGCTCATCATCCAACTGCGATTGAAACCACATTAAAAGGCTTACGCGCTAAAGTGGGCGATGGCAAAATCATTGTGGTACTTGAGCCGCGCTCAAACACCATGAAAAGTGGCGTACACAAAGACACTTTAGCCAGCTCAATGGCTTTAGCAAACGAAGCCTGGTTATATCAGGCCAGTAACGTGGGCTGGGATATTGCCGACAATATGCGCTCGGCAACCCTTCCCGTTGCGGTGAGCGATGATATTGGTCATATCGTGGCTAAGGTCTGTCAATCAGCCAAACCAGGTGACACCATTGTGGTAATGAGTAACGGTGGTTTTAATGGGATTCATCAGCAAATTATTCAGGCATTGCTGAGCCAATAACCCATGCGCTAAATCAGTGGTTATGGGGCGCACCGAATAAGGAAAAATCATGGCTTATGCCAGAAAAGAGAAAGCAATTAGCCTAGCGTGGACCGGAGCATCAGGAGCACCTTACGGTATCAAGTTACTGCAATGTCTGCTTGCGGCCGATTATCAGGTTTTTTTGATGATATCTAGCGCCGCGAGAGTGGTATTAGCCACAGAACATGCACTGCAATTGAGCGCAAATCCTGAAAAGGCGCGAGCACAATTATTGAGTTATTTTGCCGAGCAAAAAATCGCCCTGACGGGTGAGTTAGTCGTGTTAGGCAAAGATGAGTGGTTTTCGCCGCCAGCATCAGGCAGTGCGGCGCCGAAGCAAATGGTTATTTGCCCTTGCTCAACGGGCACATTAGCCGCAGTTGCAACCGGAATGAGTAATAATTTATTAGAACGTGCAGCCGATGTGGTATTAAAAGAGCGCGGTCAATTAATTCTTGTTCCTAGGGAAACTCCCTTTAGCGCCATACACTTAGAGCATATGTTAAGCCTAACACGCAATGGTGCAACCATTATGCCTGCCGCACCAGGGTTTTATCATAATCCCAAATCGATAGAAGATCTGGTAAACTTCATGGTTTCCCGAATTCTGGATCATTTGGGAATATCACACGCACTGACAAATCGCTGGGGTTATGGCGTTGACGCCCCCCAAAATATCGATAATTGAGAACAGTATGAAACACACGATTGAACCTATGATTTCAACCGAAGAAATCAACAATACTTTAGACCAACTTGCCGAGCGTATTAACGCCCACTATGCCAACAGTGAGCGCTTATTAATGGTTGGCCTACTAAAAGGCTCAGTGGTCTTTATGGCCGATTTATGTCGCCGTATTAAAGGTCATGTTGAAATCGACTTTATGTCGGTATCAAGTTATGGCAACTCAACCACCAGTTCTCGCGATGTAAAAATATTAAAAGATGTTCAATCAGATATTGCTGGTCGTGACGTATTGATTGTTGAAGACTTAATTGACTCGGGCAACACCTTAAATAAGGTGCGTGAAATTTTATTGCTGCGTAATCCAAAAAGCCTGGCGTTATGCACCTTATTAGATAAGCCAGAACGCCGTGAAGTGGATGTGCCCGTTGATTTTATTGGCATGACAATTCCCGACGAGTTTATTGTGGGCTACGGCATTGATTATGCCGAGCAATATCGAAATCTGCCTTACATAGCTAAAGTCGTGCCTTTATAACGACAGCAGTATTACAAATTACTCCCACAATTGTGGGAGTTTTTTTCGATAAAATAAGGAATTTAGCATGACAGAACACACCGATGCCCTGGTGATAGAAAACCTACAAAAAACCTATAAAGGGGGAGTTGAAGCCGTTAAGTCACTCAGTTTAACGGTTAAACAAGGTGACTTTTTTGCATTGCTAGGCCCTAACGGTGCAGGTAAGTCGACCACTATTGGCATTATTAGTTCGTTAGTGCAAAAAACCGCAGGCAGCGTCAAAGTGTTTGGCTTTGATATTGACCAACAACTTGAACGCGCCAAATTGTGTATTGGTTTAGTGCCTCAGGAATTTAACTTTAATCAGTTTGAAACTGTGCTGCAAATTGTGGTTAACCAGGCTGGTTACTACGGCGTGACACGCAACATTGCGTTGGTTCGTGCTGAAAAATACCTGTCACAACTGGATTTATGGCACAAGCGTAATGCGCAGGCACGTGAGTTATCGGGCGGCATGAAACGTCGCCTAATGATTGCTCGCGCATTAATGCATGAACCCAAACTGCTTATTTTAGATGAACCCACAGCCGGGGTAGATATTGAGCTGCGCCGTTCAATGTGGGATTTTTTAAAGCAGATTAATGCCCAGGGCGTGACCATTATTCTCACCACCCATTATCTTGAAGAAGCTGAAATGCTGTGTCGTAATATTGGTATTATCGACACCGGGCGTTTAGTGGAATGCACTAGCATGAAGTCGTTGCTTAGTAAGTTAAATGTTGAAACCTTTATCTTAGATTTGACTCAAAATCTCAGCGCCGCACCTAAGCTGGAAAACATGTCATGTCGCTTGATAGACCCACACACACTAGAAGTTGATGTGGCTAAAAATCAAAGCATGAATAGCCTATTTACCCAGCTAACCACTGCCAACATAGAAGTGCTATCAATGCGCAATAAAGCTAACCGCCTAGAAGAGCTATTTGTCGAGCTCGTTGAAAAAGCCAAGGGGGCGAAATAATGAACGCACTGTATTTAGTCGCCTTTAGAAGTATTTTAAAGAAAGAAATTAATCGCTTCACCCGTATCTGGGTGCAAACCTTAGTGCCGCCAGCTATTACTATGACCTTATACTTTCTCATTTTTGGTAACTTAGTCGGCAGCCGTATTGGTGAAATGGGTGGCGTAAGCTACATGGAATTTATCGCTCCAGGGTTAATTATGATGTCAGTAATCACCAACTCATATTCTAATGTGGCCTCATCATTTTATAGCGCTAAGTTTCAAGGCAATATAGAAGAAATTATGGTCGCACCCGTGCCACATTATGTGATGATAGCCGGCTATGTCGGCGGCGGAGTGGCCCGTGGCTTATGTGTCGGCCTTATTGTGACTGTAGTGGCAATGTTGTTTGTTAATATCAGCTTACATCATGTTGGTCTGGTGATATTAACGGTGTTTTTAACCTCAGTGCTATTTTCACTCGGCGGATTAATTAATGCAGTATTTGCCAAAAGCTTTGACGATATCAGTATCATTCCAACGTTTGTATTAACCCCATTAACCTATCTTGGTGGCGTGTTTTACTCGTTGTCATTGTTGCCAGAATTTTGGCAAGGTGTGTCAGGGTTAAACCCTGTGGTGTATATGATCAACGTATTCCGCTATGGCTTTTTAGGCTTTGCCGATATCAGCGTGCCGTTATCGGTGGCTATCATGGTCGGCTTTTGTGTCGCCTTATGGACGTTGGCTTACTACCTTATATCGCGTGGTATTGGGCTGCGAAGCTAGAAATGTATTTAACCTCGACTCGGGTTAAGGGGCAATTGATATTCTTAATATTCAATTGCTTATAGTAAATTTGATGTGGTGCTGATAACAAGGTGAATTGACACTTTAATAGCGAGTCTATTACAAGCCAATTCAAAGCTGTGAGCGCAGCAAAGAGCTGTTTAATATGCATTTATTCTTGCGATCTGAGGTTAGTTAATTTGTTCCATGTGTCTAAGGGTCTTTATTAAGGCCCTTTTGGCTTACTCATAGTCAGTATTTTCTAGGATTATAGCTCATACAATTAATTCAATGAGGTGTGTTAACTCGATGATCAAGTGCATTTTTTATGGATAAAAGTGCGTTCAAATTGTTCTGCAGTCATTGGTTTCCCATAAAAATAACCTTGACCCAAATCACAGCATTCTTTGCGAATAAAGGCATCTTGATTGACGGTTTCAACACCTTCTGCAATCACTTCTAAATTGAGTTTTTTACCTATCGCTATGATGGTTTTAGTTAGCTCTCTATCTTGTTTATTTTCTTCTAGTTTTTTTATAAAGCAGCGATCTATTTTTAGGGTATTAAATGAGTATTTTTGTAAGTAACTTAATGATGAATAACCCGTACCAAAATCATCTAACGAGATTTTTATCCCAAGTTGTTGTAGTTTTTGAATTGTAAACTGAGCTATGTGCTCATCTTGTAATAATAAACCTTCAGTTATTTCAAGCTCTAAAGCGGTAGCTGGTAGTTGATATAGTTTAAGCAAGTCTGCAACGTGTTCAAGAAAGCGAGGATTACGGATTTGTAATGGTGAAATATTAATTGCAATCTTAAAGTCATGCTCTACGGCTTTATACCATTTAGCCGTTTGAGAAAGTGCTGTGTGAAGTACAAAATTACCTATATCAATAATTTGGCCATTTCGTTCTGCTAAAGAAATAAATTTATCAGGAGGGACATTACCTAATACTGGATTATGCCAACGAAGTAATGCCTCTGCACCAACAACTCTTTGTGTTTTTAGATGAACTAGCGGTTGATAATGAAGGCTTAACTCATTTTTATTTAATGCATCCATTAACCGTGATTCAAGTTGAGAGCGTAGATTTAAGTTCTGTTGAGTGTGTTGGTTAAAAAAACTATGGCTTGATCCATTTGATTTGCTTATCGTCATGGCCGCACTGGCTTTTTGAATAAGCGAAATGGCTTCAATCCCATCATTAGGAGCTTGCGCAATTCCCATACTTGACAGGGGCTGATTACACTTTTTGACCAGCGCCAAAAATAATCTCTTCCCTGAAATCATCACTCCAACAAGCCCTATTGAATTTCTGGTTCTGGCTTGTTTTAGCGGGATGTAGCTTCACTAGATTTAATGCCCAACGCCTTAAAATAGCTAGGATACTGGCACCATCCTCATCATACATTTTCTGCTTATCTTCTTGAAATAGCGTATCTAAAAGCCAATGCTGATTATTTTCCGTTTGCCAGTGAGCCCTAATAGCTGTACCAAAGGCTTCGGATGTTAGCACTGCACTACTATGTATTAGTTTCGACTTGATCTGACATTCAACTTGAAAAAGTGAGAGTTACCCGTTTTGATAAAGGTGTCGAATCTTTTAATCAAAACCAAAGGTAACTCTCATGTTGCATACTAACAATCCAATCATTAAACACAAAGCAGGTTTACTCAATTTAGCTGAAGAGCTGGGTAACGTATCTCGAGCATGTAAAGTAATGGGTGTCTCTAGAGATACATTTTATCGCTATCAAGAACTTGTTGAAGATGGTGGTATTGACGCCTTAATTGAAAAGACACGCAGAACACCTAATCTGAAGAATCGAGTTGACGAAGCGACTGAACAGTCAGTAATTAAATATGCTATCGACTTTCCGGCTCATGGCCAACATAGAACCAGTAATGAACTGCGTAAGCTGGGGATATTTGTGTCAGGTAGTGGTGTTCGCTCTATTTGGCTTCGCCATAACCTAGAAAACTTTAAGAAACGGCTTAAAGCATTAGAGGACAAGGTCGCCAATGACGGAATTATACTAACCGATGCCCAAGTTGCTGCTCTTGAAAAGAAAAAACATGATGATGAAGCATGTGGCGAGATAGAAACTCATCATCCAGGCTACCTCGGCTCACAAGATACGTTCTATGTCGGTAACCTAAAAGGTGTGGGTAGGATCTACCAACAGACTTTCGTCGATACTTATAGCAAGGTAGCGTTTGCCAAGCTCTATACGACAAAAACACCAATCACCGCAGCAGATATGCTCAACGATAAAGTTCTGCCTTATTTCGAACAACACGAGCTTCCTATGCTACGAATATTGACTGATAGGGGAACAGAATACTGCGGGCGAGTTGAGCAGCATGACTACCAGTTATACCTAGCAATAAATGATATCGATCATACAAAAACTAAGGCAATGTCACCGCAAACGAATGGTATTTGTGAACGGTTCCATAAGACAATTTTGAATGAATTTTATCAGGTTACTTTCCGAAAAAAGCTATACGATAATTTAGAAATGTTGCAAAAAGATCTAGACGCATGGATAAATTACTACAACAATGATCGAACTCATCAAGGCAAAATGTGCTGTGGTCGAACGCCACTTGAAACATTATTGGATGGGAAACAGATTTGGGCAGATAAAAATCTAGCTCAAATCTAAGCTGACAGACACCATAAAAAATGGGTAACTGTCAGATCAAGTCTGAGCTACTACAACATATCGCATTTTTAGAAGATTTATGTGTTTGAATAATGACAAATTCGACGCCTGCAATCCTAGATATAAAGGTATTTTTATTAATCAGTTTTTGTAAACGCTGACTTAATATTAAAAGTGCTTTATCGCCAATCAAGTAACCATAACTATCATTAATTGATTTAAAATTACGTAATCCAAGATACAGTACTGAGACTTTATCTTTAGGCTTTCCTTTTTCTAGCATGCTAGATAATGTATTGATTAGGGTGATGCGATTTGGTAATCCTGTGAGTGGGTCATAGTTTTTGTGGTATTCAAGTGTTGTTTCAGTTAGGGCACTATTTTCAATTTCTTTTATTAATTTTTCACTGAGTTCAACTAACTCTTGAGTGCGAAGTTGTACTTTTCTTTCTAACTCTTGATTCTGGATTTGTAATTTAGTTTGCTGATATAGGGTCATCAAATTTGATTCAATCGCGCTTTGAAAACGCGTCAGAAGACTACGAATTTTTTCGCTATAAACATGCTCTTTGTTATCAAGCATGCAGATCGTTCCAAATGTCCCTTTTTGATCTGGCCAACGAAGTGGTAAACCGCAATAGGCGATCATGCCTAGTTTTATATCAGGGTTGTTATTCCAAAGTGCGTCTTTAAGAGCATTAGGAATATGGAGCTCTTTTGCTTCATTAATCACGGTTTCACAGTAAAGGCCGTGCCCTAAACTTTCGCTATCATGTTTTTTATAAGGGTTGTCATTAGTCCGACTTGAGGCAAATACTTCGATGCTTGCCTTATGAACGCGCATGATTAGTGAAACAGGGGTGTTGGCCAATTCTGAAAGTAAATCCAAGGTCTGTTGCCAGTTATCAAACATTTCATTTGGAACAATGATTTTTGATGTTTCAATCTCAAAGGTGGAATCGTCTACTTTGGACTGATTAATGGCAGCAGTGTATGACATAATAGTTAACTCCGGATGGCAGTGAATAAATTGTAGCTGTTTTATAAAAAATGTGTAATTTTGTACAGTTAACAAGCATCTGATGGCAGTAAACTTATGTTAATTGTTCAAATTAATTAGCCGGGGAAAAAACAAATCAAAAACAAAGACAGCTATCTTTAACAACCAAGCGGACAATCAAACGCATTATTGAACGTTATCAAACACAAGATGGACTCATTGAAGAGCTGGTTACACAAGACTTAAAACAAAAAGAAAATCTTAGGTGCTAATAGCACAGTGAGCTTCAGGCTCAATTAAGTGTAAGGTGTCATTCTATGTAAAATCAAATGCACTCGATATTGCTTAAATAGCATTTGGCATAGTGATGATGGTGAAAAGTCATTGCTTCATTAGTCACATCATTCACCGCCATGCTCTTTTCTCTGTTAAACAGTATCTAGTTAGACTTTCAGCTCATCTTGCGATTATTTTTTCATTTCTGACTTAAGTGCCATTCGCTTACCTAGCCATACACCTAATCCTAAAGGTGCAAAAAAGATCACAAATAGGAATAACACAAAGTATAGAATCAAGCTTTTTAGTGTATGGGTTAATTCTTTAAAAACCACTTCTACGGTATGCTTTGAAATATCATCCAGATTTGCCGCAGCGGCAATGCGCTCGCGGGTGATCATTTCTTCTAGCGCTATTCGCTCATTTTTAACCATTAATTCTAATGCCTGACGCTCAATGGATAATTGCGCCAACTTATCATCAGTAGACTCACTTAACTGGGTTAACAGTGGTGTTAGCTCTTTGCGTAAATCACTGGCTAAACTGGCCATCATTTCGGGGCTTTGTGCCATTAATTGCTGAAAACGGGCAGATGTGTTGTTAATACTGGCTAAGGTTTTTTGTAATTCATCGGCGCTGATATTGGAATGCAGTGCATACAATTCAGCTTTCCAAGTTAATAACTTAGGCGTTTGATCTGCGAACATTGCCATGCGATCTGAAATGTCACTCATCACCTCAGGCACAGAGCCAAAGGTTGTAATCGCTTCAAATTCGCTGATATTTCGATATGCTAACCACGCATTAAAAGCGGATGTGCGGGTAAACGTAATATCGGTAATGGGGTGTTCAGCAACATATTGGGTGATAAATTGTTTATATTGTTCAAACTCCCCTGTTTTTACAAAGCCTTTAATGGTCTGTTCAAAATTAGCCTGTAAACGCTCACTTGCGGCGATGGCGATGGCTTGATGTTCGCCAAAAAGCTGATGACCATTGCCCAATGAGAAAAAGGCGTTCATCTGGGCGGTTAATACCCAGGTATCAACCATTGCTGATACTGGTGATGCTTGAAATATGGCGCGCTGTAAAGCTTGTTCGCTGTTAATTTTCCACATTAAACTATTTGATTTTAATGCCACAAACTCAGATGTGGTGAGGGGGTTACTTTCAGGGTTAGATGCTAATAAAATGATTTTGTCTGCACTGGTTTCTACTTCGCTGTAAAAGGTGTGGCTGAAATCTCGGCTAAACACGCGCATATTTAGCTGCGTTTGTGGTAGTGGTTCTATGCCACTTTCTAATTTTACTTCGAGTAAAGAACAACTGGATAAAGCCAGCAACATTATCAATACAAGAGATATCTTTTTAGCAATACCCATAACAAAACCTCTGGTTATAACAGTAAAAAATAACGTAAGCATATAAAAAATAAGTGTAATTTATCATTATTTACAAGTGGTGACTATTACCTATAAGTAGCAAAGTATCATCCGCTTTCACAATCAGTTGCGTGCTAAGCCTACATCAGGTTGCGAATATTCGTTGATGACAAATTAACTCGTTGCGCTTAATTCATTTATATCTTGAACAATCCTTTATTAGTCAAGATAAACAGGCTCTATTGAGTTCGTTTTAGCACGCTCTACTTACCTTGATTAACACGCTTTTACCTCAAAAAACTTAGGCATTAACCTGCCGTAATCATTATCTTGCTTAACCTCACATATAAAAATGAAATAGTGGAGATTTTAGAGTAAGTATTCAGCAAGATATGTAAATCACTGCTAATCTGATAAATGCAGTAAGTTTCACATATTGCCCCACACTTGAGTCGTATTTTGGAATCGAATGTTCATTGATTGGCAGGTACACAACACATTATGTCGAAGAGTAAGATATGAAAATTTTTTACTTTCTTATCATTATCCTTTGGGGAGGAGGCCTTGCTACTGTCTATCATCATGGTCAAAATAATATTGAAAAGCAGCTTATTTCTACATTAAAAGACAATGAGCGTGAGGTGGGCCAGATGTTAGATGTGGCCATTGCTTACAATGAATCCATCAAAGAACAACTGATTTTCAATTTCGATTTACACGATATATCTAATCCTCATCCATTAATATCTTCATTTAAAAACTTTCCTGAATTAAATGCTTTTGGTTTGCAAGGTAACGAGACCATTGCCGGTCATCCATTGACAGCCAATTTAACCGGTATAGGTTCAATGCAAGATGTGGATGCTGAAATGTGGTCTGAAATCAATGCGCTATTAGGCTTGAATTTATCCGCACCTATCGCAGCTAAAAGTCATCCATTTATATGGTCTTATTATACCTCTCAAAAAGGGTTTATTTTACTGAGCCCAAGTGTGCCGATAGAGCAGTTCCACTTTACAGAGTACAATTATTCTAAGCCTTTCTGGCTCATCGCTACTCCAGAGGAAAACCCAAATAAAGAGACTCGGATATCTGATTTGTATGATGATGCAGCTGGGGCTGGATTGATGATTTCGGTATCCACTCCAGTTTATTATCATGATGTTTTTAAAGGTGCGGTGTCATTAGATGTGGGGTTGGATTACCTGAATAAAGTGTTACATTCTGATTTGTCAGCACTGGATAATGACATTAGCCTAATTTCTGATAAAGGTCAGGTGATTGCCAATAAGGCATTTAAAGACTTAGAGAATGTGGGCTTTAAACTCGATGAACAGGTTGTTAATTATAAATTGGCTCAATATTCTGGTGGTTATTACATTTTATCTAATTTGATTAAAGGAAAGTTTTACGTTGCTTATCAGCTTTCTGAAGACCAATGGCAAAATCTAGTGGTTGAAAACATATATGGTCGTTTGGTCATTGTGTCTATGTTTGTCATTATTTTATGGTTGTTGGTTAAATTGTTCGACATGCTGTGTAAAACTAAAAAGCTGGCAGAGTTGGATGGTTTAAGTCAATTGTATAACCGCATGTCATTAGAACGGTTATCCAATGAAGCTATCTATATGGCGATTAAAAGAGATGAGCCTATCAGCATCATCATGATTGATATCGATTTTTTCAAACAATTGAACGATGAACATGGCCATTATGCTGGTGATCAAGGGATTATTAATGTCGCCTCGGTTATCAAGCGCAGTGTGAGAAAAATTGATATTGTTGGTCGTTATGGTGGTGAAGAATTTGTTATTACAGTGCCTAATACCAATCTAGAAACGGCCTCATATTTAGCTGAAAGGATCCGAACCGAGATCGAACGTTCGGCATTTAATGGTACTACCAAGGTGACCGTCAGTATTGGGGTGGCAGAATGTCAGGCGTTTGCGCTTCAAAGTTTTCAAGAATTGTGTAAAAAAGCAGATTTAGCCCTTTATCAAGCCAAAGAAAATGGCCGTAATAAATGTGTTGTGTATAGCTACGACATGGAAATATGTAATCAACGTTACAGTTAGATGTTAATTCAGCTTCATTTGTATTTTTATCCGTTTTGAAGTGAATAACGGCACTCTGGATAATAAATTTATAAAATCTTAATAATATCCAATACATTAAATGTAGTAATATCAATTGGATAAGTAATTTTTTCTCTCCAATTCTAACTATGATGGTGATGTCAAAAAGCTTTATTCAAGGGGCCATTATGAAGCATAAATTACTGTGGTTTAGTGGGCTGTTATTGATCATTGGCATTGCCTTTGGCTATATTGAAATTACCTATTATCAATATCTTGATGAAAAAAATGTCTTGATTGAAAGCGTTTTTTTACCTCTAAGCATGTTGTTTGTGTTTTTGGGGGCTTTAGGGGTATTTTTATTCATCATCAGAGCAATTTGGTTAATACTCAAAAAAACTTAATCATTGTCTAAACCAATATCGTTGTTAATTAAGGGCAATGCAATGTCAGGTATTACCGAACTCGATAAACTTTTACAAACCATACAACCACAATTACTTGATACTGAATGTGTATTTTGTAAAGTTCAAGGGCATTTAGGTGATTATTTAGCGTTAAATCCGATAGCCACTTTTATGGAGTCAGAAGGGTTAACTTTAGTGCTTCAAAAGGAGGCCGCGATCAATGCGGGTTTAACGTTTGAGAATACGTTTCGTCAAATTACGTTAACCGTGCATTCTAGTTTAGAGGCCGTGGGTTTAACCGCCGCTGTGTCGGCAAAGCTAACCGCCAAAGGCATAAGCGCTAATGTCTTTGCAGCTTATTATCACGACCATATTTTTGTTCCATCAGCCAAAGCCTCTGCGGCACTGTTAGCATTACAAGAATTGTCATTATAAGCATTGGCAGAACAAGAGTTCTGCTTGAGCTGGCGCTAAAAACGCTAATAGGATGAGAGGTTAAAAAGCAGGATTAGGTTTGCTGATACGCTGTTTATCTGGTTTAGCCTAGTCGACATTAGGTTCTTATTTCGACATGTTGCAGCAACACTTCTTTTAACCAAGACTCTGCATCTTCTAAAGTTTTAAACATTTGAATATTGTCGGCTTGCATAGAGGGTGGCATGTTTTTCATTATCGTTGCCAAAATAGAGGCATTGAACACAAATGCTTTGGCTAACATGTGTTGCTGGTTAACCCATATATTATATTGTTCAAGTACTTGATATGCTTCTGGCGTACCGCCAAATAATTCTAAGTTATTGACTAAAATAGCAAAGGGTTTGCCATCAAATTTTTTGACGATCTCAATAACTGCATCGGTATAGCATTTTGCTCCGAATTCATTAAATGAACCTATCAACTTAGATTTGATGATACAGCCGTCAAGGCATATTTGAAATTCACCATGCTCAACCGACATAACTCAACTCATATTGAGTGTTTTATAAAGTAATTGTATAAGATTATTCTCATATAAAAATTAATTTCCTAAGTCGCAAGCTGTTATGGGAATGCTGAGTGTTCTAATAAATAGAATGTTTTTACGCATTTTATGCAATTTATCTTCAACTAAATAGTCGATAAAGTGGAGGCAATACACTGATACACTGTTGTGTTAGTGAGGCTATTTAGAGGTCAATATGAATATCATCAGTAAGACTCAGGCGCGACCAGCGATGGACGGTGATGGCGTAAATATTAAGCGTGTCGCCGATTTTGGCCAGCAACGTTTTGACCCTTATTTAATGCTAGATGAAATCAAATCTGATGATAAACAAGATTTCATTGGCGGGTTTCCTCCGCATCCCCATCGCGGCATCGAAACCTTCACCTATATAATGAAAGGCGGTTTTGAACATCGTGATCACATGGGTAATGTTAAAGCGATTCGTGCAGGCGATGTGCAGTGGATGAGTACTGGCAGTGGCGTTATCCATTCAGAAATGCCGCTAGCGGATGCCAATGAAGGCTTACATGGTTTTCAAATCTGGATAAACATGCCCGCGAAAGACAAAATGCGTCCGGCTATTTATCGTGATACTACGATGATCCCAAATCCATCGCTTGTTCACGCCAATGGCGCTTCACTTACCGCTTTAGCGGGCACTTGGCAGTTTGCCGATATGCGTGATTCTAGTATCACCAATACCAGTATTGAAGGGTTGGCGGGTAATGCCGCCATCGCGGATTTAACGCTACCGGCCAATAATCAGGTCGATTTGGCCTTAAACCACTTTGAGGCGGTTAATGTTTACCTGTATCAAGGCACGTTATTTGTCAACGTTGACGGTGAAACGAAATCATTTTCAGCTGGCACTATGCTGTGTATAAACCCACAAATGTTAGCAACATTTCAAGCTGGGGTAACGGGATTAGGGTGTTTAATTTTGGCAGGAACTCCGATTAAAGAGCAGATTGTGCACATGGGGCCTTTTGTGATGAACACCCAAGCTGAAATTAACCAGGCGATAGAGGATTATCAGCAAGGACGTTTTGGTGCGTTATCATTGAGTTGATGTTTAATTGTGCAAATTTTAGCGTGACGAAAAACAATGATGCGGTAATGTAGACTGTTTATTGCTATAATTAGCGCGTTCCGGCCAAAGCCATTTGCTTTGGCCTTATTATTTTCCGTTAGCTTTAAGCACAGGATATTCCCTTGAGTCAGTCACCTTCGCAAGTTGCCCGTCAGGCATTTTCATCATTAAACTTAAAACCCGAGTTATTAGATAACCTTAGCACTATGGGCTATGACTCTATGACACAAATTCAAGCCGAAAGTTTGCCGCCAATTTTGGCGGGTGATGATGTTATAGGCCAAGGAAAAACTGGCTCTGGTAAAACCGCAGCTTTCGGTTTGGGATTACTCAACAAGCTGGATGTAAAGCGTTTTCGTATTCAAACTATGGTGCTGTGTCCCACCCGTGAATTAGCCGATCAGGTCGCTAAAGAAATTCGTACTCTAGCCCGTGGTATTCATAACGTTAAAGTGCTGACATTATGTGGCGGCGTGCCGATGGGGCCGCAAATTGGCTCGCTTGAACACGGTGCTCACATTATTGTTGGTACACCTGGGCGTATTATTGATCATTTAGATCGTAACCGCCTGGACCTCAGCAATGTCAATATGTTGGTATTAGACGAAGCCGATCGCATGCTGGAAATGGGCTTCCAAGAACACATTGACGCGATTATCGATCAAACTCCGCATGAGCGCCAAACACTGCTATTTAGTGCGACGTTCCCAGAGCAAATTCAGTCTATTGCTGAGCGTATCATGTACAAGCCTGTGATGGTTAAAGTGGAATCTACCCACGACAATTTAACGATTGAACAGCATTTTTACCGTATTGAAGACAACCAAGGTCGCTTAGAAGCCTTGCGTTTATTACTGCTTGATAAGCAACCAGAAAGTGCCGTTGTATTTTGTAATACCAAGCGTGAAACCCAACAGGTTGCCGATTCATTACTTGAGTTTGGCTTCAGCGTATTAGCGTTACATGGTGATTTAGAACAACGCGATCGCGATCAAATGTTACTGCAGTTTGCCAATAAAAGTGCGCGTATTCTGGTGGCGACCGACGTTGCTGCCCGTGGTTTAGATATTGATGCTTTAGATGCGGTATTTAACTATCACTTAGCCTATGACAGTGAAGTGCATATTCACCGTATTGGCCGCACAGGTCGTGCGGGGAGTCATGGTGCCGCTTACAGCTTTTTTGGCGAGAACGACGGCTACAAAATGGCAATGATTGAAGAAGCGCTCAACAAAGATATCGTTGCAGCGACTTTGCCGCCATTAAGTGCATTAAACAAAGCACCGCTACAAGCGCTAATGCAAACCATTCAAATTGAGGGCGGTAAAAAGCAAAAAATTCGTCCAGGTGATATTGTTGGGGCATTAACGGGTGATAACGGTATTGAGTTTAACGATATTGGTAAAATTAAAGTGACCGATATTCGCGCCTATGTTGCGGTATCTCGTAACGTCGCGCAAAAAGCGATGTCGATAATCACCAAGGGTAAATTAAAGGGCAAGTCTTATCGTGCTTGGTTTATGTAACCAAGCCTTGATTAGCTACCCCTGTTAACACCCAAAAAGGAGCATTTAGCTCCTTTTTTTATGGCTTTAAACTCTCTATCACAATGTTTAGTTGATACTTTGTTTAAACTCGGCCTTGGTATTGTCATTGGCTTTACTGTACCAATAATCAAGCATTTCACGGATCTCAGCTTGATCCTGTTCAATGGTTTTTGGCTCCACAACACTTTTGGATGTGGCAATTGGGCTAGGGGGTGCTAGCGAAACAGGTGCAATAGTCGCAGCTGATATTACCGTGGGTGTTGTTACCCCTTGTGGTGGAGCAATACTTACCGGCGCAACGGGCACGGCAACGGCGTAAGCCGAGGCAAATTGACTTACAGCAGCCCCTTGTTGAGTTTGATTATAGGCCGCAAGTTCCTGCTGGTAATTGCGACCGAGTTGTAGGCCGTTTTTAATTAATACATCGGTTTGAATGGCAATTGGGCCGCTGGTACTGTTAATGACAATCTCGGGTTGTTGATTAAAACGGCTGGCCTGTTTGGCCTGGCTGATGTTGGGTAACACAAGCTGGTAGGATGTATTTTCGGCGTTAAATCGGACAATGACTACCTCTGACTCAAAACGCTCCATACTGCCACGGTCGCGATATGATCCCGTGTAACGTAAAGCCAGTTGGTTAACGCCCTCAGCTAAATCAAGAGTATTCTCTGCTTTAATGGGTTGACCATTAACGGCAATAATATCTGCCGTGCTCGGCAGGGTTAAGGTGCTAGCCATTAGCATTGGGCTGGTTAAACCCACCGAGAAAAGTACTGCCGTAAAAAGCTGATTCATATATGTATCCTGCACGTGATTATGTATATGCGATATTGGGTTATAGCATAGAATAACTTTAATCGTCTGTAAGTCACCTCATCTCTTTGCCTGAGTTGAGGTTAATTCATTACTATTTTTAACAGGTTTTATCTCACATGACGCCAGCAATTAACTTAGTCAAAAAGCATCGCCTTAAGTTTACCGTGCATGAATATCAGCATGATCCTGCGGCGGTCTCTTATGGTATAGAGGCCGCTGAAAAATTAAACGTGGCTGCTGCATGGGTTTTTAAAACCTTAGTGGTCGAAACCGATACTCACCAACTAGCGGTGGCAATATTACCGGTAGATCAGCAGTTAAATTTCAAAAAGATGGCTAAAGCGTTGAAAGTGAAAAAAGTGCAAATGGCCGAGACGACTAAGGTTGAGCGCACAACAGGATATGTATTAGGTGGCGTGAGTCCGTTAGGGCAAAAAAAGCGCTTAGCCACGGTTATCCACCAAAGTGCCGCCAGTTTAACAGACATGTATATTAGTGCAGGTAAAAGAGGGTTAGAGCTGCAAATGACGTCAACTGATTTACAGTCATTATTAACGGCGAGTTTTAGCGACATCGTTAATGATTAACGCCATTATCATGCTGGAGACCATTAATGTTGTGCCATCGCTATTGGCGGTTCAAGTCACCTTATAAGCCACCCTATTCAAATTGCGGCCTAAGTGCTTCGGGCAAATTGAAGGTGACAGCCTGATGCGTTACAGGGCAGGTAAACGCAAATTCACAACAGCAAAGTTTTAAATCAGGCGCGTCACTATGGGCATTACCGTGTAAGCGATCGCCAACTACGCTATGGCCTAGGCTGGCCATATGAATACGAATTTGATGCTTACGACCAGAGGCTATCTTTACCCGTACCTTTGACTGATCAAGCGCGGCATTGTATTCCAGCAATGTGGCGTAGGATAACGCCGGTTTACCATCAACATCGGTTGCAATTGTTTGGGTTGTTTCAGCAAAACGGCCATGCACAATCACCTGATAAAACTTATCTAGTTGGCGTATTTCAAACAACTTCGCTACAGCTGCCGTGGCTTTTTTTGTGTGACCGATAATAATCAAACCAGATGCTGCGCGGTCTAATCGATGAATAATATAAGCACTGCGTTGCGGCTCAGTGTTTAGCTCAATATAACGATTAATCGTAGTATGGTCGCTCCACTTTGACGCCTGACAACGCAAGCCATAGGGTTTGTACCACAAGCTATATTCACCTTGGTCAAACATCAACTGCGCTGCAGCAGGAACTTCGGCTAAAATATGGCTGTTGTAATAAAGATGAATTTTATCGCCCACTGACAATGCCTTTTTAGCACGCCGTAAACGATTAACCTGTTTTCCGTGGGTGTGCCACACCGCCCCTTTTTGCATTGCCTGTTTAATCACCTGCTTCGACAAACCCGACTGCTGTGACAATAAGGTCACGGCATCCAAAGCGGTATGTGTGATATCAATGTGGCATTCGATAGGGGTATCAGCTGGTTGAGGCAAATCTGGCATAGGGCTCATCATCGTGAAAATCATATAGCGTTATTTTACGTGATTTTGTCACTAAAAAGGCATTCAATTAATAATAATTCAAGTCGCTTTATGGGCGAGATAAAACAGCGTAGCATGAGCGCCATTATCGATTGTGATGTTTGGAGTATACGTTGGACCATTTTGTTTGGAATTTAGACCCTGTTTTGGTGTCGTTTATGGGGTTGACCGTACATTGGTACGGTGCATTATTTGCCACCGCAATAGCAGCGGGTTTTCAGGTAATGAAAAAAATCTATCAAGCTGAAGGCTTAGATTTAGAATCACTCGATAACTTTTTGGTTTACTGCGTTATCGGTATTATTGTTGGCGCGAGATTAGCGCATTGTGCCTTTTACGACCCGAGTTACTACTTAGCCCATCCGATGAAAATATTCGCTATTTGGGAAGGTGGTCTCGCCAGTCATGGCGGCGGACTAGGGGCAATTTTAGCCTTGTACTATTACAAGCGCAAAGTGGGTTTACCTTTCTTATTTTTACTTGATAGATTGGCGATTGCCACGGCCATTTTTGGCTTCTTTGTGCGGATGGCCAACTTTGCCAACTCAGAAATTCTAGGTGAGCCAACAGATAAACCCTGGGGTATTATTTTTGAACGTATTGATATGCTGCCGCGTCATCCGGCGCAGTTATATGAAGCCTTAGCTTACCTGTTTATCTTTATTATTCTGGTGATCTTGTATCGTACATCTCAATTGAAACAAAAACACGGTGGCCTATTTGGACTATTTTTAGTGTTAGTGTTTAGTGCACGTTTTGCGATTGAATCGGTTAAGGTCAGCCTAACTGCTTATAGTGAAACCTTGATGACAGCGGGGCAGTGGTTAAGTGTGCCATTTTTAATTGTCGGTGTTGTATTACTTGGCCGCGCTATGATGGCAAAAAGTGACTCGGTAACAAAAGCTTAGCTACAGCGATTAATCGTTTTAGCGCAATTCAGGCAGTTTTGTGTATTAAAGTGCGATAACTTTAAGCACTTTTTTCCACAATACGATGGCACCTTAAAACGTTTTGTTCCAAAGAGTCATTCAGGTAATTGATTACAAACAGATAATTGCAATAAGATGATTGCAGTGAGATGCTTGCAGCCAATATAGATTGGCTGCAAGCATGGCTTACTCAATAATCTACTCGAAGTATCCTACACGGCTTGTATGCTCGCCTGAGCGTGAGCGAACTTGTATGGCGTCAGATAAGCTTATAGGCTGATTATACACTTGCCAGTTTTCACCATTATCTAGGCTGTACTCAATTGCTAATCCTGGTAATTGAGTAATTATATGCACTTGATTGTCAATACGTTTGGCACCAGGAATTGGCAAGTAAAAGCTTACCCCAGCTTCCTCAAGCTTTGGATACTCTTTCAGCGCTAGTACACTAGCAAACTCAGCCCATTGGCGCGTTTGCGTTTGTTGCTCACCGGCAGGAACAGTATTTTGATGCCATCCTCGCTCTGCTAGAGCAATAATTCGCGGGAAAATCATTTGTCCTAATTGTTCTGGAGTGCGAATTGTTTCGCTCCAAACTTGTCCTTGAATACCAGCAATGTTCTCAGGCTTGTTGAGCGGAGGTAAAGCGCGTCCAACTAGGTCTTCTAAGTTATCAATTGGCTCACCCGCACGGGTGAAATCCGCGTTGGCGTATACATCGTCAGGAATGAAGTTAAATACCTTTTCGACATCGGTATAGCGCGCTGCCCAATATAATCCTCGTTCTGCAGGATCTGGCTCTTGTGGATGATCAAAGTACAGATGGGTGCCCATAGAAAGAATTGAATGATAGCCTTCATTTGCGAGTCGATAAGCGCGGTCCGATACGCCCCATTCCCAAATATTATCCCAGGCATTAACGTAGACTTTCTTATTAGGAAATTGATCGATAGGGAAGGGGGTTATTGTGTCAAACATAATACCATCCTCCCATAGTGCAATATTTAGCCCGCGTGCGGCTAATACTTCTGCTGCACGACGAGTGAAATAGGCTTTAAGATCTGCAGGGCCTTTTACGCCGCTATCGGCAGCTTGGTATAATTGATTACAAATAGGAGACGCGGACCAAGAGCCTACGCCGACTTCATCGCCACCGATATGGATATTCGTGAGCTTTAAACCTGCTTGACGGTACATTTGTTGAAATTCATAAGCCACTTTATCGACAAAATTATAGGTAGAGTCCATACACACGTTGATGGAGTTGTCGTTAAAGAACTGTGCTGTTGAGTAAACGGATTTATCCAGTGGGTCAGACAACAGATAGGCATTAGCTCCTGCTTTATCGCCGGACTTTATTAACTTATCGTGCCTCAGTTCCATCGCCTTAATTGCTGCGCGGGCATGACCTGGCATATCAACCTCTGGGATGACTTCAATATGCCTTTGCTTGGCATACTTAAGAATATCGATAAACTCCTCTTTGCTGTAAAAGCCATTAGTTTGTGAGGTTTTAAAAGGCCCCGAACCTCTTGTTGGCAACATACATTCAGTTTCAGATAGGTCAAAACAGCGCTGGCTACCTAAATCTGTCAGCTCTGGTAGGCCGTCAATCTCTATTCGCCAAGACTCATCTTCGGTTAAGTGCAAATGTAACTTATTGAGTTTGTAATGTGCCATTTGGTCGATGAGTTTCTTGGTGATTTCCACGCCATGGAAATTACGGCTCATATCGTACATAAAGCCACGCCATTCAAAATGTGGAGCATCGTTGGCGCTAAGTTGAGGTAATTCAATTTGAGGCTGAGTGCCACTTGGTGTCAAACTCAATAAACTTTGAATAGCATAAAAGACACCCGCGTTATCTGCACCAATAATGTTAATACGATTTTTTTCAATGTCTAAACTGTAACTTTCAGGCTTCCAGTTTTCATCACCATTATAAATAGATAATGAAATAAGGTTTTTATCTTGGGCTGGTAGATGGTTTGGGGTGATTTTTAGCGAGCCGTTTAGCTTATTATCTAGCGTTTTTGATAGTAAGTGAGCTTCTGATTTTAAGCTTCCTTGGTAAGATATTTGCCAATCAGCAGTTAATAGAGTGCTAGCGCTACGGTACTTCACCTTATTGGGGGTCGGGATTATCACTCGCTTGGCAGCGTTTTCTGTAAGCGCATACTTTTGAGTAGGACTATAGCGGTCATAACGCCATGTGCTGGTAGGTTTTTCCCAATGATCTTTAGGCGTATTATAGCGTTGGTATTGCTCAGGCTGATTGAGTGGCTTTATGTACTTGCTGCTATCTTCGGTATCAGTAGAGCTAAAAATTGCAGGGGTAAGTGAGTGTTGAGTAATAAAGCTTCGCGGCATAAAGTCGCTATAAGAAGATGCCCAGTTTTCGGCTTCAAAGGGAATCGTCAGCTTATCACCAGCTTTAAGGCCGTTAAAGTTGACTGTCGGGGTGATTTTATAAAGATCCCCTTGGACAAATTGAAATGCCAATCCTTGGGACTGCTTAGTCAGAATAGGGCGAATAACATTGGTATAAATCACCCAGTCAGCTATGCCTTTAGGTAAATCAACACTAGATTGATTGATTAACTCAATATTGGCGAGGTGCGATTTATCGTCATTATGATAGTTATCGACCACTTGCCATGACCAGCTTGTTTTGTCGGCAAATTCGTTTAGCTCTGTTTGGCTAAAATTGGCGAATGCGTTAAAGCTAGAAAGGGTAATAGCTAAAGGGATTAATCTTGTTAAAGTACTCACTTTTTACTCCTAATTTTATGATTTTATAGTTTGGAATGCATTTTGAGTAGTCCACTAAATCGTGATTAGTTTTTGCTCCACGACATCGTAACTATTTATATTCAGGACAAATCCGCAGTTTATTTTTTACAAAATATTTAAACTTTTGTATCTATACGTCAGATTGACAGCGCTGTCAATTTGTTGTTAAAACGCTGTTGGTGAAATGTAAATGCAAAAAAAAGCTAGAGCAATCGTATATGCGGCATTACCATATTATATGGCTCGCTTACCAATTTAGGTCCTTTAATACACTTAAAACGCTTTAGTTATCTTGTGGTTGCTAAAAATCGTTACTCAACACTAATTAACTTTCTAACGGGCGAACAAAAAAGTGGTCAAGGCGATATACGCCTGACCACTTTTTTATGCTAATGACAATTATGTCGATAACAATCTAGTTTCGCGTGCTTGTGAGACGCTATGACTATTTAAAATTCATTTAACTTTAAAATCACTTCAATTTAAATATCACTTCAACGCGATCGCTCACGGTCACTTGTCCTTGCTGATAACCCTGATTGGCGTCACTCGATTCTGCCGCCATTTTGTACTGTACTGGTTGAATAGGGTGTTGATCAAAGTATCGAATTTGCCACACACCATCGACCTTTTTATCAAATCCTTTGGCTAACGATTGGGCTTTTTGCTTGGCATCTTCAATCGCGGCTTGGCGAGATTGTTCGATAAAGTCTGCACGCTTGCTTGAGGTTAACTCAATCGAGTTTACGCGGTTGATGCCTTGCTCTAATGCACTGTCTAATAAGTCGTTAAGCTGTTCAAGTTGCTTAACGGTAATGGTCATTCTGCGGCTGGCTTGGTAGCCTTTTAATTTAGCGGGTTCATTTTTTTGGTAATGATATTGCGGGTGTAAGCTTAAATTGGCACTTTGAATATCACTTTTATCCACGCCAGCTTGCTTCAAGCGGCTTAAAAACTGGCTAATGGCTTTATCTGAGGCATCTTTAGCCGCTTTTGATGTTGGCGCGTCTACCACCACTTCAATATTAACCACTGCCATATCGGCATCTATCACTATTTCACTGGCGCCTGAGGTTTCAATGTGGGGAAAGTTGTAATCGGCGGCAAGACCAGGTAATGCAGTAAAGGTTAGCACTGAGGTTAATGATGCAAGGGCAAAGGTTTTAGTTAGTAATGTCATAAATGTACTCCACAAAAAATAAAGGTGTCGGCCAGATTTACAGCAAGGTGCGGCCGATTGATAAGTGATTTGTGGGTATAAACGACGCTAAAACATAAAAGGGTTATTTTAAATCAATTATTTTTTCATTTTGTTCCGCTGACCTTACCCTAGTGGCAAATCGACATAGCTGGATGCAATATGCCACTGGGCGGTTTTTGGGTTAAGGCGCACAGGCTAAAATGTGCTAACTGACTTGGTCATTCCACCTTATTACAAACTTAGGCTAATACGGTTACGGCCTTCTGCTTTTGCACGGTAAAGGGCGGTATCGGCTGCACAAATCAGTGCCATTGCGGTACGAAACTGGCCTTGTTGCTCGCAGGCAATACCTTGGCTGACACTTACTTTTACTTCTTGAGTTAAGCCCATGTCAGTAAATTTAATTTGATTAATTTGGCGCTGAATTTTTTCAGCCACTCGTTGCGCCTGTGTTTGACTGAAGTTAGGCAGAATAACGGTAAACTCTTCACCGCCAAAACGGGCGGCTAAACAGTCGCGGTTAGGCATGGCTGAATTAATCACCTGAGCCACTTTTTGTAAGCACTTATCGCCATTGATATGACCATAGTTGTCGTTGAACATTTTAAAAAAGTCGATATCAATCAGCAGTAAACTTAATGGTTGTTGATGCTGGATGCTATCTTCCCAGGCATTTTGCAATGCTTCATCAAAAGCATGACGATTAGCTAAGCTGGTGAGTTTGTCGGTATTGGCTAAACGGGTGAGCTCTTCAAACTTTTCTTTGTGGCTAGTGAGGTTGTGCATTACCCCGACAATTAACGGCGTGGCATTTTCACCGACAGGTAAGCACGATAGTGAAATATCGGCATCGACTAAACTGGAGTCAGCGCGCTGCAGTATAATTTCTTTTGGGCCGTGGTTAAATGGGGTGAAGGTTTCACGCCAATGGGCAAACAACTCATAGTATTCTTGTTGGTAGGCTGAGTTAACAAAGTTAGTCCACTTTTGACCAATCAATAACTCTTTTGGCGAGCCAAAAAGTTTAGCGGCATGCTGGTTAATCATTTCAATGACGCCTTCATCATTGACCACAAAAATGGCTTCTGAAATGGCATTCATTAAAAAACCTAGGCTAGATAATTGGGTTGCTTGGTCTAACGTGTGCTCAATAATTTTTGGTGTCGATACTGTTTTTGGGGGGCTGGTTAGCGTCATTTGTGCTGGAGCGACAGACACATTTTTTGGATCTGGCGTGGGGAAGTTTTTACCTGATAACGCCTTAGCAAGTTCGGTGGCACGAATTAATGTGTCATGGATTTCTTGATATTTGTTAGAGGTTATCATGGTCAGTCCCTTTTTAAATATAGTGCGTGTCAAATAAACGTATTTCGATGACACACACTATATTGGAAAAAGTAAAAAACTACCTTCTGTTAACCTTCTGGTTGTATCTTATTGTTTTTAAATTAATTACATAGGGGGTTTATTGATTACTTGTGGGTCAGGACTGACAATGCATTCGTGTGAATTGAGTGGCGTTAACACAATTCTGAATGAAATATCATCGTCATTTTTACAGTATGTGTCTTGAATTTTTAACTCAGTGGCTTGGTTTTTTATGCTGACTTTTCCGATGTCTGGGTCATTTGGGTTGTCAAAAATAACCCCCGCAAATCGATAATTAGCCGCTGTCGCGGTGTCTAATTTAAATCTAATAGATGTGTCTTCTTGCACAACCAATTGGCAGGTTGGTGTACCATTATATAAAAAGGTGGATTGCTCATAAGTTACAGTGACATTAATTTTATTGGTAGATGACATTATTATTTCCTTATAGTGGGATGGACGTTTTAGAGGTTAAAAGTGGGTAATGCGTCGAGACATTAATGTCCATTTTATTGAGTGCACTAATCTGCTCTGCTATTGATACTTTCGATTGCAGACATAAATTTGCAACCACAACAATTTGGTTTATTTCAATTTCAAATGGATGATACTTTTCAGGTACGTTCGCTAGTGCCAGCTTACAACTTGTGATCATTAAATTAGGCTGTTGATTGTGTTTTGCTTGTGTGGCATTAAGCAAGGCAACTTCCGCCCAAAAAATGTTTGATGACGGAGTTTTGTGTTCTTTTTTCAAGTTAATATTTAGTTGTTCAAGAAGTTGTTCACTGTCTTGCCACTGCGCTAACGTTTGATAATATTTAATTGCTTCAAATATTACTTTATTGTTCAATTGTTCGTATTCGTTAGCTACCTTGTTAGTAAATGCATATTCCTTTGCTAATTGCTCAAGTAGTTTTTGAGGCGTGGTAAAATCCGATAGAGGTAAACCATTTTGCTTTGCAAGTTGGGCTGAAATCCCTAATTTTTGTGCTTGAAAATTAAATCTTCTTTCTCTCCAACTTCTATTTTCTGGATCTTGTTTAAAGAGGTTATCCAATAAACTATAGGCCGTTTCGCTTTTTTGATAAGCCTGTTGCCATTTAGCTTGTGCACTTAAAATATTCACCTGATGTATAAGACTATAAGACAATATTTCTAGCAAAGGGGCATTATTGGGCGTTTCTGCTAAAGGCGCAGCTAATACTGCTTGTGCTTGTTCATGCAAAGATAGAGCGAGTTCTAAATCCCCCTGTTTCATTGCGGTGCTCGCTATCCATGAATAGGTATCTGCAGTAGATGAGGCAAGTAAACTGTCTTGAGGCGACTGCACTAAAGCTTTTTTCTTTAATTCTAAAGAGAGTTCGAAATTGCGTTGAGCATTGCTGAAATTGTTCTGGTTGAAAAATAGACTGCCTAGTGAGTTGTAGGCATAAGATAACTCGATCCACGAATCGATATTGTCTGGTGCAATTTGATTCATCTTAATGCTGTAATCGCGGTAAAGTTCAAATTGCTTGAGTGTTTCAGCATCTTTTCTGTCATTTAATGCTATTTGACCTACCCAGAAAGCGTTTGCGCCCAATAGTTTGAGTAGTTCAATATCTGGGGCGTTTCTGGTTTCATCATAGAGCGCTTGAAGAATTTTTTGAGAATCGATAAATGCTGTTAATGCTTTGCTGTTATCGCCCCTTGAATAAGCAACCTCTGCTTTTGCTGCCAATGCCTGACCGTGTTGTAAGCGGCTTTGATAACTTAATTTTTTGTAGGCGGCTGATGCATTCGTTTGTTGATCATTACTAGCAAAATATTCCATCGACTTTTGGGTGATACCATCTAATAAATCCATGCGACCAACGCTACGTAATTTATCGGCGAACTCGCCGACCATAAAGCCTAATAAGCTTTCTGCCTGTTGTTGTTTTTGTTTAGCAAATTGTTCAGCCTGAATACTTTTTACACTCATAAAAACAGCCAGTAGGGTCAGCATGCACAGCACGGCAATAGTCGACATTTTCGCCAGGCGTTTTACGCCAACGCTTTTCTTAGAGGCATGAATAAAGGCGTGTTGTTCAGTATCTAAATTAAACAGCGGGTTGTCGGCCAGTGCTAGTGCTTCTTGCAGCGGTTTACCTTCGGCCAGTAAGTAGGCTTTGTGCTGTTGCTCATCTTGCCAACGCTGGCTAAGTACGGTTAAACGTGCGTTAACCCGTAAGCTGTCACGATGTGCCTCAATCCATTGTAATACCCGTGGCCAGCGTCGTAATAGTGCCTCGTGGGCAACGCTGAAACAGCCCTGGCCATTTTGCAGGTGTGACACAAATAAGCGGTTATCAATCAGGGTTTGTACTAGGGCGGTTTCGTTGTCGTTGCTCAGTTGGCTTAAGCGCGCGGCGCGGCTGGTGATGTTGGTTTCATCGGCGGATAAGGTGACTAATAACGATAATACTTTGCTTAAACTGTGTTGGTGCTTTGCGGCTAATGCGGCAAAAATACCTTCGGCTTTTTGACCAATAGCGCCTTCTATTCCGCCCAGTTTTTGATAAACCGACACTAATAAGGTGTCGTGTTCATCGCGCTGTATATACAGCTCTTGTAAGGTGTATTGCAGCATAGGCAGTGCGTCAGGGTTATTAGCTGCTTCGGCGCACAGTAGTTCATCTAATGGGGTGCTGGTTTGCGGGTCTGTGTCCCATTTAAGGCCCGCAGCTTTAGCGGGCAGACGGATCATTTGCAGTAACTCGGTGCGGTTTGGTGCGGTTAAGTCAAAGTGTGATCCGCTGGCTTTACCGGCCATTAAACTGGGGCGACTGACCACCTGCGGATAAAAGTCATTTCTACACGCACTGAACACCATAAAGTAGCCGCTGGTGGCGAGCGATTCAATCATATCTAATGCGATTTGAATTTCTGGCTCGGTGAATAATGGCGAGGATAATAGCACTTCAAGGCGATCAATAAATATCGAGAGTTTGGGCGTAATAGCGATGTCAGTTTGCTCGATAGTGGCTAAGGCCTGTTTAGCTTGTGCAATGACCTTGGGCATATCTTGCTGCAACATGACGGCGAGCGTTTCAGCGGTCATGCCATCAAATACCGGTATATCGTTGATGTCTAAATCCAGCAGAGCAAGGGCGATGTCGGTAAATAAACGATCCTGACTAATATCGGCCAAATCTAAACAGGTGTGAGACACAATGCCAATGCCATCAAACCCTTGTGGGCGCATAAATTGCGGCACGACTCCTGCGTTTAATAATGATGATTTACCGCTGCCGCTAGGCCCAAGTAATAAACAAAATGCGCGACCAAATTGTACCTGGTTGCTCATGCGTTTGAGTAAGGTGCTGACTTGCTCACTGCGGCCGTAAAAAACCTCGGCATCTTTGGCATCAAATGCCCGCAACCCGGGAAAGGGCGAACCACCTTGCCAGGTGTTTTGTTCAATTTGATTATCATGGTCAATTAACGGGTAATTAACTTCAGCTAAGGTGCGATAGCCGCGTTTACGGATGGTTTCAATAAATTGTGGCTTAGATGCGCTGTCGCCTAAGGCTTTACGCAGTTGGGTAATGATTTTGTGCAGCGGGTTATCGCCCACAACGGTATGGCCCCAGCATTGCTCGACTATGTCGTCTGGGCTGAGTACTTCACCTGGATGTTGGCAGAGTAGTATCAACACATCCATTGCTTTGGGCTCAATTTGCTTGATGTCAGCGCCTTGTTGCAAGCTATTGCTTGCAGGGTTGACTTGCCACGGACCAAAAAAGAAGTGTTGTTTGCTCATGCTATGTTCTCATGTTGTTATTTATGCAGCTAAATAATCTCAACTCTGGTTTAGAGATGAATGAATGTCGCTGAGATCTGTTTGATATGCACTTATTATCCACAGCTGAGGTTAAATATTAATCGGTCAAACGGTTTGGATTTAATTGACTTATATCAAGCGTTTCACCTTGTTCGAGCCTTTTTATCGCAGCACAAATACGTTGATTGATTGGCGTAGCCACATGATATTGCTGACCTAGTTTTACCACAGCACCGTTAAGAAAATCTATTTCGGTTAAGCGTTTGGCCTGTATGTCCTCCCACATAGATGAACGGGCCTTGGGATCAATATCTAACATCGACTTTGCCAACATTGAAAATAACCCATTTGGTAGATTGAGGATCACTGGCACCCATTTGGGCGGCACTTTAGTCAATTGGGCAACAGGGCGGTTGGCTTGCTGACAAACATTAAGCCACTCTTGCATCGCTTGGGCGAGTAAACGCCGAAATGGCCGTTGTTTAAGCTGTGCTTGTATGGGTAAATCACAAATTGCGTTTAGGGCATTATTAAGATTCAGCAACAATTTTCCGTTTATTACTGCGGCCATATCATCATGCAATTGGCAACTTAGGCCGTGTTGGCTCATGGTGTGGCTAATGTGCTGCGTGTGGTGGCATAACGGCCAGATAAATTGCCCCTCGGTACCTTTGTGAAAACAGCCATTGGCTAATTGCAGCACGTTAAACGGGGTAATGCCCTGATAACATTTTCGCTGAGGCAGATGCTGCGCGGCGAGGTCAAAACTGCCAAGGCCATTTTGCATGAAAACAATGCTGCTGTTAGCGTGGGTAATGGTAAGCAGTTGTGGATAGCTTTGTGTGAGCTGATGGCATTTAACGGTGACAAACACGACATCAAAATGTGCGGCAATATGGGGAGCATGTTCGACATCGGTGATCATTTCGGTTGGCATAACTGACTGCGACATGCCCAGATAATCACTGATATGGATGCCCTTGTTGTTGATGATGCTGTGTTTAATCCGCTCGCGGCAAATTAAGCTAACATCAAGCTCTGCTAACAAAAGCTCTGCCGCTAAATAACATCCTGTTGAGCCTGCACCATAAACGGCAATATTCATTTTATTCTACCCAGTGCAATACATCGCGAATAATCGACCAACGAGGCGGGGGATTAGTTGCCCCTTGGCCTAGCATCCAATAGTTATAATATTGCTGCTGATGGCCATCTACTTGGCGCAAGTTTTGCCAATTATTGACATAATTGAGTAGCGACTGGTTACTTGGGGCGACCGCATAGGCTACGGGGTAGCGCACATTATTTTCAAGTAAGGTAATGCCATAACTGGGGAAAAATAAGGTCCAGGCTGATCCGGCTTCAGCACTGATGATTAACGCATCGTATTGATTATTTTTTTGCCTAAAAAACAGCTGATAGCCACTGATTTGTTTAAAGGTGATATTGGCAAACTTTTGTTTGATGGCTTGTATAGCATTATTATGCTCTACATAGGCCACTGTGATGTTATTGAGTGTGTGGATACTGTCGGTAGTTTTGAATTGGTTGACCATATGATCAGGCGCGGCAATGGCAAAGTTAAGCTCCATCACCTGATTGGTGTAGCTAAGATCGCCCATAAGCTCAATGTCCATCGCTAAACCTGACATGGCGATATCAAAATAACCCGCCTGCAGTGATGCGACTAAATCTTTCTTTTTAAAGGGCACAAACTCTACTTTAACGTTTAGGTCTTCGGCAAGTTTACTGGCCATGGCGCTGTCAAAACCAACTAATTCACCTGCATTATTGTAATAGCTAAAAGGCACATTGCTGGGGATGTACCCAACCTTGAGGATGCCACGCTGTTTAATCATGTCGACACTGGCAATCGGGCTGGTGGGCGTTTTACCCAGTTGTGGATATTGGGTTTTAACAATAGTTGGAACTTTATCTGCCACTTGCATGTTGGCAATCACCCCGCTGGTGACCTCTGGGCTATGAATAAATAACCCCATTCCCAAACGACAAACTAGCACAGTAATGATAATGCTGCCTGCTACGCCTAAGGTCATTTTTATCAGTTGTGGTAAAAAACATTTGAGGTTTTTTTGAAACATGGCCGCTGTTAGTAAGGTTAAAATAAATAAATTCATTACTGCGGTGATGGAGTTAAATTTACCGGTAATAAAGCCTGACATAACAAAAAGTTGAAATAAATCTGCCGGTAAGTGGACTAGGTCGAGCATAAAGGGAATGGCCACATACACGCTACCAAACAGGGCGAGTAAACCACTCACCGATAATGACAGTTGATCTAATAACTCGATAGGTGTGCCATTAAACCAGCTGCAAAAGTACACGAATAGAATGACCGTGAGCTTGCCAATATTCGGGAAGGTAAACGCAATTGGCACCAGAATTTCAATTAAGGTGTCGGTATCTTCGCTGGTGGTATTGTGCTTTTTCATTACCTGTTTGCACTCTTCAACAATCACAGGTAGCACAATAAAGATGTTACCCGTGGCAAAGGCGGTAACTAAACTGGCTTTAGACATTTGAATTGTTTGCCAATAAGTAATGGGGGTAAGTGAAGCGACTATCCAAGGTAGCACCGCAAAGGTGAGCACTAAACATAGCGCGAAATAACTGATGAGATACACTTGCATACTCGCAAATTCATCAACGCCCATAGTACCTGCCGCAGAGGCCGACATGGCAAAAATACCAATAGGTAATACTTTCACCATGCCTTGAGTAATGCGGCCAAACATTTCGCCACAGGTGTGCATGAATTCTAATAGCTGGGTTTTGTTGTCGCCCTTCATGCCAATTAAAGCTAGCCCCATGGCAATGCTAAATACCACCATAGCGGGCACATATCCTGCGGCCATAGATTCAAACGGGTTAGAGGGAATGTATAGCTTGAAATAATCTATTTCAACCACGGGTTCAATAATGCTGGTACTGAAAAAAGAGGCGGATTCGACAAACGGAAAAGACAGCGGCATTAAGGCAACAAGTAATAATCCCAACGCCCAAAGTAGTAACATGATGATGCCAGCACGGCTAAAGATGAGTTTGGCGGTATCAGGCTTGAGCTTACCTATGCCGCCCACTAACGACACCACAATGTAAGGCAATACGGTCATTTGCATCAGCAAAATGACCCCAGTGCCTATGGTGCTTAACCAACCGACAGATTCGCCAAAAAAAATGCCAACGGCAAAACCAATAAACATGGCGACGATCATTTGGGTGGCGCTGGTCATCGAAAGGAGTTTTTTAAACACGGGTTTTTCTCTCATTTTTTGGACACACGTGAATGAACATTTACGCCTAATCTATACCGAAATCGTTATTAAGGTGTTACGGTTAAAGGCTTATTGTTAATGGTGTAAATTTAACAGTATTTAAAGTTGATTAACACCTTGTTGGTACTGACTTTACATAAGTGGTTTAATAATCGGACAAAGCGACTAAATTAGCCGTAATAACAGCCAGAATTCGGTATTTTTTACGGCTTTGCAGGTAGGTTTAAAATTCATCATCGAGTGATTAAAATATGCAAACAACTTTATTTAACGTTAACAAACTGGCCATAGCTATGGCTGGCCTGTTATTAGCATTTTCGACACAGGCAGCAGAGATTACCTTATTACACGCCGGACAATTACTTGCTGTGCCAGGAACCAAGCCAACCAAAGAGCAAACCTTAGTGATCAAAGATGGAGTGATCATTGACGTGCTGCAAGGTTATGCCGACACCGTTACCCATAACCAAGATGACACCCTAAAGATTATCGATTTAAAGCAAGCCTTTGTGATGCCAGGTTTAATGGATATGCACGTGCATTTACAGGGTGAGTTAGGCCCTAAAAATGACAGCCAAAAACTGCGTATGTCTGATGCAGATGTTGCCATGCACAGTGCGTATTTTGCTAAAAAAACCTTATTGGCAGGCTTCACAACCGTGCGTGATTTAGGCGCTAAAGCCGAGCAAATATATGCTTTGCGTGATGGGATTAATAAAGGCTGGGTTGATGGCCCAAGAATTATAGCCTCTGGCGGCGTTTCGGTAACGGGTGGCCATGGTGATGTTGATGGCATGAGCCCTGACTTACTGGATTTATACACAGAAAAAACCATTTGTGATGGCCCTTATGATTGTCGTCGAGCCACGCGCCGTGCAATTAAATTTGGTGCCGATGTGATTAAAATTACCTCTACAGGCGGGGTGTTATCGGATACCAATACCGGCACTGGCCAACAAATGGAAAATGATGAGCTTAAAGAAGTGATTGATGCTGCCCACGCTTTAGGGCGTAAAGTGGCCAGCCATGCACATTCCGCATCCGGCATTAACGCGGCATTGCGTGCAGGTGTCGACAGTATTGAACATGGCAGCTATGCCGATAAAGAAAGCATCAAATTATTTAAAAAAACAGGGGCGTTTTTAGTGCCCACCCTACTGGCTGGTGACACTGTGGTGCAAATGGCTAAAACCACAGATGTGTTGTCTCCTGCGATTAAAGAAAAAGCCATTCGTGTTGGCGGCGATATGATCGCTAACTTTAAAGCGTCATACCAAGCGGGCGTTAAGATTGCTTATGGCACCGACAGCGGCGTATCGCATCATGGTGATAATGCTAAAGAAGCAGTTTTAATGCATCGTGCGGGCATGAGTAATATGGATATTTTAACCAGCGCCACGGTTAATTCTGCTGAATTGATTGATATGTCAGCAAGCTTGGGCACGCTTGAAAAAGGCAAGTATGCCGATATTATTGCCACGTCACAAAGTCCACTTGAAAACATCGAAACCTTGTTAAATATCCCCTTTGTGATGAAGTCCGGCATTGTTTATAAGCAAGATTGATAAATAAATTTAAATATAGGTACTTATCTCAGCCTACTGATCTTAAAGTACAAAATAGTAGGCTGTTTAACACTTAACAATAATTTATAGATAATATTAATTTATTTAATTGCGCACAATTGATTATCGCGATAACAATGTGCTTTAATAGGTTCTCTTAATGACGTCGTTACTCGTTACTCGTTGTTAATGTTAGGGCTAAGGCTAAGGCAGATTAATGTGCTTTGGTAATTTATGGCGAAAGGCATCTAAGCGTAGTTTGAGAACGGCCATTTCGGCTTCATCAATACCACTTTGGGCTTTTACGTACTGAGTGATTTGCATGGCTTTTTCCTTCAGCGCTACGCCCTTTTCTGTGAGGGTTAATGATAATTGTCTGTCGTCCTCTGGGTGTCTAATGCGTTGAATATAATCTAACGCTTCAAGGCGCTTGACAACAGGGGTTATTGCGCCGGGTTGTTGGGCTAACTTATGGGCGATATCTTTCAGGTTTAAGCCTTCATTTTGCCAAATGATCAACATAACAAGGTATTGCGTGTAGGTAAGCCCGATTGCGCTTAATAAAGGTTTATACAGCTGCGTAATCGCAAGCGATGTCGAATAAACAGCGAAACAAAGTTGATTATCAAGATGTAAATGATGGTCTTCTTTCATAACTCACTCTGCTTGGGCTGTGATCAAAATGGCTCACAGTAACGTAAATAAGTAAAACGTGTGACGATGTTACCACTGTTGTTTTAGCTATTGTAGCTATGATTGCATCAACCCTAGTCAGCGTTTTGTATTGCAATTAAAAGGATTAATCATGTCATCTCACAATCGTCGTATTGTTTTAGCCTCTCGTCCACAGGGTGAACCGACAGCCGAAAACTTTCGTTTAGAAACCGTAAGCAAACCGACACCACAGTCTGGTGAAGTGTTATTGCGTGCGGTTTATTTATCACTAGACCCTTACATGCGAGGGCGGATGAATGATGCTAAATCTTATGCGGATCCGGTGGCTATTGACGAGGTGATGGTGGGCGCGACTGTGTCACAGGTTGAAGCGAGTCAGCATCCAGATTACAAAGTAGGCGATTGGGTATTGGCCTTTGGTGGGTGGCAGGATTACTGCGTATCAAATGGTGAAGGCTTAATGCATTTAGGTGCAAGCCCAAGCATGCCATCTTATGCGCTAGGCATCATGGGCATGCCAGGGTTTACCGCTTACATGGGATTATTGGATATTGGCGCGCCTAAAGCGGGTGAAACCTTAGTCGTTGCTGCGGCAACAGGCCCAGTGGGTGCTACCGTTGGCCAAATTGGTAAGCTTAAAGGTTGTAAAGTGGTTGGTGTTGCCGGTGGCGCTGAAAAGTGTCGCCATGCGGTTGAAGTGCTAGGTTTTGATGCCTGTATTGACCACAAAGCCGTCGACTTTGCTGAGCAATTAGCTGCCCATTGTGACAAGGGTATTGATGTGTATTTTGAAAACGTTGGCGGCAAAGTATTTGATGCCGTTTTACCTTTGTTAAATACGGGAGCACGTGTGCCTGTATGTGGATTGATTTCACAATACAATGCCACCTCTTTGCCTGCGGGACCGGATCGTTTGTCGTTATTGATGGGCACCTTATTGGTGAAGCGCATTAGAATGCAAGGCTTCATTATTTTTGATGATTATGGTCACCGTTACCCTGAGTTTGCCAAGGATATGAGCAAATGGTTAGCTAATGGCGAGATCCAATACCGTGAGCATTTGGTCGATGGAATAGAGAACACTACCAAGGCGTTTATCGGCCTGTTAAAAGGTGAGAATTTTGGCAAGTTAGTGATTAAGCTGAATGAGCCGCTAACCGTTTAAATTAGTCGGTCATTTAAAGCGAAATTAATAAATTAACCCGTAGGAATAAAATTAAATGAAAGTGTTAATAGTATTAACGTCGCACGACAAATTGGGTGATACAGGGCATAAAACCGGTTTTTGGCTTGAAGAGTTAGCGGCGCCATATTACGTGTTTAAAGACAACAATGTTGAAGTGATTCTGGCATCTCCTTTAGGCGGTCAACCACCGTTAGATCCTAAAAGTGATGAAGTCGATTTTCAAACTGAGTCCACTAAACGATTTAAATTAGATAGCGATGCACAACAACAATTGGCTAGCACACTCGTATTATCGACGGTCAATGTAGCCGACTATGATGCGGTATTTTACCCTGGTGGTCATGGACCATTATGGGATTTAGCTGAAGATAGCTCATCAATTGCGTTAATTGAAAATACGCTAAAACAAAACAAGGTATTAGGGTTGGTTTGTCATGCTCCTGGTGCGCTAAAGCAGGCTAAAAATGCTGATGGCACATCAATTGTTAAAGGCAAAAAAGTCACAGGTTTTACCAATGGCGAAGAAGATGCTGTGCAATTAACTAACATAGTGCCATTTTTAGTCGAAGATATGTTGATTGCAAATGGCGCACAGTATGTCAAGGCAGCTGACTGGCACCCGTTTGCCCAGGTGGATGGTAAGTTAGTCACAGGCCAAAACCCAGCATCATCTGAGCTAGTGGCGCAGCATATGTTGGCGATTTTGGGCTAAATTTACATCGTTATTGGCTGATAAAACAACAAAGCAAAGTTAGGTTTGCTTTGTTGTTTTATCAGCCGAAAATGTCAGTCTATAGTTGGGTAACACATTAAATATCATCCATCTTGTGGTTAAAGTTTATCCAGATGTAAAAATAATGCTATATTATGCACCTTACTTCAGCCCTGTAGATTAAAGGATTACGTTAACCCAATGAATTCGTTGACCGAAGAAGAGTTAGCCTGTTTTAGCGACCTATTTACTTCAAGTAAAACGGGTGGCTTGTTGCATGCAAAAACCGATGCAGATGTGATGGCTGACAACGCTTTAAGTGTGTCTACAGAGATCCCTCAGGTGCTTGCCAATATTTTAGGCGAGGCGAAATTGACTTTACTGGCTGAAATTAGCCATTACCGCTTGTGGTTTCCGTTAGTGTTAAAACGTGATGAGTTGGGGCAATTTATCCCTGTGTTAGGCGTACCAGAAGTCGTTGATATTCTTGGTGGTGAGCGCAGTTGGCGAGTCACGGATTTAAAAGATGTTACCGTGGTTGATAATGCCGATCAGCCAGTTGAAGTGTTATCATTATCCAGTTCGGGCTTAACCATCAAAATGCGTCATGAAACGCATGCAGACATGCCAAAGTCAGGTAAATTAATGCTAAGTAACGGTCTAGAAGTGGATGTTGATTTTGAACCTGTTCGTGCTGAAAATGGCATTATGGCGGCTAAAATTAATGCCCATGGTGAGGCGAGAGAAGCGTTAAGACAGTTTTTGTTTAGCGCACACAAAGCGAAATACTCCCACTTATACAAAATCTAACTTAACTTTTTATATAGTCCCAGTTAACTTTCTATTTTAAAGTCCCTTTCTAATAATTTTCTCAACACGCTGATAAAGTTAGCGTCGGGTTTTGCGGCAATTAACTGGCAAATCTCATCGCCAATAGCGGTAAATCGGTAATAGGTAAAAAGCAGGTGCGGGTTGTTGGGTTGCACGGTAAAACGGTCATGCACGAACTGTAACGGCAATTTTTCTTTGGTATCAAGCAAGCCTGTTTCAAACTCACTATTATGCAAAATGCCTGCATCCATTAAGGTTAAAATATTGGAATATGGCAATCCGTGTTGTGACAGGGGAATATTAATGTGGTTGTTTTTTCTGAAATATTGCTTCAATCCTCCGTTAGTGCGAAATCCGCTAAGTAATTTATAGCGATTATCAGTGCCTATTCGTGCTGACATCCCCAAGGCTTTTTCTAATAATATTGCTTCACGAAAGGTAAATTGTTTTAGTACCGCGAGTGAGCGCTGGCTGAAATTACCCGGTGAAACAATTTCACTGGCTAAAATTCTGGCCCATAAATCTTGCATCTTAGGGTTATGAATTTGCTCTGCCATTTGAAAAAATTGATATCCCCAGTCGGCATCTAAATCCACTCCCGTCACATCCGATGGCGTGTAATTAAGCGCCAGTGCAAAAATTGTTTCAAGGTTAGCTTGATGGGCGCTGAGCAATTTACGCTGACGATGTTGCGCTCGCTCAGCGACCGATGCAGTAGATGGACGATAATCGTCTTCACTGGCAAGTCCTAACATTCTGCCCAGCAATAATGTTTTTTTGCGTGCGGAAATATCAGTTGTTTCAGTTATTTTTTTATCGGGCTCAGCCATATTTTTATCCATCTACCAAAAATGTTGTGGGTAATCTATTTAGGGGCTTTGGGCCAATAGGTTTCCTGACCAGGTTTTGGCGTGCGAGGCACATTAAAGGCCAGTAATAATGAACATACCGCAAAGCCTGTGCCGATGAAAAACACATATTTAGGGGAGCTTAACCACAGCATGCCAAGCAGTACAGGAATGACGACCGCGGCAATGTGATTGATGGTAAAGCTGACCGACATAGTGGAAGCTATATCTTGTTTATCGGCGATTTTTTGAAAGTAGGTTTTCATGGCAATCGCCATTGCGAATAATAGATGGTCGATAACATATAAGCCTGCTGCGACTTGGGCATTTTCAACGTATGCATAACTGATAAAAATGATAATTAACCCAAGGTATTCGAATATCAGGGCATTACGTTCACCTATACGACCGATCAAACGGCCAATAGCGGGGGCGAATAATAAGTTGATAACATAATTGATTAGAAAGAGTGCGGTGATTTCTGTGACGGAATAACCGAATTTTTCGACCATCATAAAGCCTGCAAATACCATAAAAATTTGCCGACGCGCCCCTGAAAAAAACGTCAGTAGGTAATACAGCCAGTAACGCTTACGCAGTAACAAATGTTTATGTTGGGTGGCATGAATGGTAAAGCGCGGAAAATAAACGCTCATCATCAGCACCATGCTTAACCCAAGTAATCCTATGATGGCATACATCCACACATAGTCTAATTTCAGCCATGTCATGGTAACCCAAATACTGCCATAACCAATCAAGGCCGCGGCTGAGCGCCATGCTAATGCCTTACCCATAAATCCGGGCGCTTCAGCTTTATCAACCCATTGCAGAGTGAGTGACTGATTGATGGTTTCGAAATAATGAAAACCCACAGACATTAAAATAGTGGTTAAGTACAGGCCAATAACTTGGGGGAAAAAGCCTGTAATGGCCACGCCAATGCATAACAGGGCCAGCGATAGTAAGGCAAAGGCTTGTTCGCGGATCAGTAGCAACACAAAAACGGCGGTAAAGGCTAAAAATCCGGGGACTTCTCGCAGGCTTTGCAATATGCCAATTTCAGCCCCAGTAAATGCCGCTCTTTCAATGACAAAGTTGTTTAACAACGCCTGCCAAACCGCAAAAACCATCGACATCACAAAGGTCATCCATAGCAATAAATGCTGCGGGTTTGCTTGGTAATTTGTTGTTGGTGAAGTGTCGAGTAATTGCGAAGTAGGCGAAGCCATAAAACACCTGAAATAGCGAACAATGGAGAATATCTAACCATAGTCGCAAAAAAACATTTTTATGGGAAGTGTAATTTATTTGTAAATAGTATTACGAAAAAAGATCTAAATTTTAATGCAAATGATTATCAATTAGATTAATATGTTGCCGATTATTAAAATAACCTTAATTATTTAGGTGTAAGTGGAGAGTTGATATGAACAGCAAAATCTCACTATTGGCGATGACTTTAGCGAGTGTTATGGGGTTAGGTTCGTTTGCCAGTGCAAATGCAGCTAATGAAACTGATGCACTTGCTAAAGCCATTGCAAAGCAAGAGGCAGAAATAGCCGCGTTAAAGCAGCAGTTGAAGCTAATCACAGAACAGCAGCAGTCACAGTCTGCTCAACAACAAGTTGAACGCGATACCTTAACCTCAAAAGTTGAACAGGTTGCTGGTGAGGTTTCTAGTGCTCAGGATCGTTTCAGCCGATTCAGCTTTAAATCCTACGGCACGGCTAATTACACTAGCGATGAGTACTTCGATAACGTCCAGGACACCACGCCTGAGCGTCGTAACCGTTTTGACTTAGAACGCATAGTCACTGAATTTGGTTATCAATTTACTGATGAGTGGAGCATGGAAGTTGAAATTGAATACGAACATGGCGGTACGGGTTCATCACTTGAGTATGATGGTTTTGATGAGTTTGGTGAGTTTGAATCTGAGGTAGAAGCGGGCGGGGAAGTCATTGTTGAAAAAGCTGAAATACGTTATCGCCCAAGCGAAGCCTTTGGGGTTAAGTTTGGTAATATTCATTTGCCAATTGGTTTAACAAGCATATTACATAAACCTAATCAGTATCTTACTGTGCAACGCCATAAAAGCGAAGCCGCAATGTTACCTGCGGTTTGGAATGAAAATGGTATTGGCGTTTATGGCCAAGTCAGTGATTTTCATTATCAAGCCCAAATTGTCAGTGGCTTAAATTCTGAATATTTCCGCACTTATGATTGGTCTGCATCAGGCCACCAAAAACGTTTTGAACATGTGAATGGTGACGACTTAGCTTTTGCTGGCCGTTTAGATTACGGCAACTTTAAAACAGGAAGTGCTGTGGGTGTCGCCTATTACTATGGCAATACTTCAGGCAACCGCCATAAAAGCAACAAGTTAGATGTTGATGGTGCGATCAGCATTGTCTCAGTTGCAGGGGCATTTGTAGAAGGCCCATGGATTTTACGCGGCCAATACCTTTACGGCACCTTAGATAATACTGATGCCATTACCCAAGCCAATAAAACCACCCCTGGTTTACGTCCTGGTAACTTTGCCCAGTTAGGGTCTGAATCACAATCCTTCTTTGTTGAAGCGGGTGTGAAGCTTGATAGTTGGTTCAATATTCCTGTCACTGTTTTTGCCAATATTGATTACTCAAACCCATTAATGGCTGTCGAAACGGGCACTGCCACCAAGCGTTTTGAAAATACCTGGAGCAGCCTAGGGGTGAACTACTTCCCAATTCCTGAAGTGGTGATTAAAGCTGAGGGCGGTTTACATCAAGTGGCGGTTGCCAGTATTCCAGACACAAACTTTTTTGCTTTAGGCGTGGGTTACCAATTCTCGCTATAAACCATTAAGCATCTATTTGTTTTCACGACACATTTAATTGATATACATGGAGTTATTATGAAATTTACCTATTCAGCCGTTGCACTATCTTTAGTTATCAGCTTGTCGGCTTGTGGTGGTTCTGGTTCAGATGAAGCCACCCCGACGACCCCAACTGTACCAGATAACCGTTTTTCATTTGTGGCAACAGAGATGATTACCAACTTAACTGATGACGTTATTGTTGCGGGGTATGCCGATTTAGCCGCAAAAGGTGAGGCATTATTATTAGCCACACAAAGTTTGATTAACACTAACTCGCAAGCCGACTTAGTGGCAGCACAAGCGGCATGGAAAGCCGCTCGTCAGCCATGGGAGCAGGGCGAATCGCATATTTTTGGTCCTGTTGACTCGTTAAGTATTGATCCGCATTTAGACAGTTGGCCACTCAACACTTCTGACTTGCAAACACAGTTAAACAGCGCGGCAGGTTTTGATGCTGAAACCATTAAAGGTTGGAATGATGACGTACAGGGTTTCCACACCATGGAGTATTTATTATTTGGTGATGGTGTCAATGATAACAACAAAGACATTACTGAGCTGACTGTGCGCGAGCGCGAATATTTAGTGGCCTTAGCTGAAGTGTTTCGTGATTACACTAAGCAGTTAGATGATGCATGGCAAATTAGCCATAACCCACAAGATGCCAATGCATTACCGTATGCGGAGTTATTAAAGGGCTCTGGCACGGTGAACAACACGATTTACTCATCTGAACTTGCGGTGATTGAAGAGTTGGTTAACGGCATGATAGGCATTGTTGATGAAGTTGGTAACGGTAAAATTGCTGATCCATTTGGTGACTCATTAGCCACTGCAGACACCTCAAAAGTAGAGTCTCAATACTCGTGGAACTCATTAACAGACTTCGCTAATAACATTATTGGTGTACGTAACGTGTACCAGGGTGAATATACAGGTGCAGCAGACAAGCAAGGCATTATCGACTTTGTTGCCGCCGCCGATGCCACTTTAGCAACCCGAATTGCCAGTGAAATTGATGATGTGATTTTAAAAATTCAAGCGATCAAGGGCAGTAATGACTTGCCATTCCGTCAAGCGATTTTGGATGCCGATGGCCGTACCCGTGTGCAAGTTGCAGTGGACGCGTTATCTAAATTACAAACGTCTTTAGAGTCAGACGTATTGCCATTGTTATCTAAATGGAAAGCCAGTTAACACTGCACTCATTAGCCTCTGCTTTTATTGAAGCAGGGGCTTTTTTTACACATAACACAGTGTGAGTTATATGATGAAAATAACACGTAAATCTAACACCTTAATGTCAGTGATGATGACAATAGGGTTAATTGGATGTGGTGGTAGCGGTGATGAAACTACCGTGCCCCCTGAACCTCCTGTTGTTACTTACCCAGCGTTTACCGATATGACTGCCGCCGGGGGTGCAACGACCACCTATAATGCCAATAATTCTGGCCACGGCTTTTCAACCCCTGCACCGAACTTGTCAGAAAATGAACTGGCGTTGCATTTAGAGGGCGACGTTAATTTTGAAGCATCTTTTACCACAGCGCCAAATACCGAGCACCCAGAATTAGATGGCTTAGGCCCAGTATTTAATAATGCAGATTGTAACTCTTGTCATCAACGCGATGGCCGTAATTCAACGCCATTTTTAGCGGCAAATGAAACCCGAGTGAAACTTGGCTCTGCCGCTGGGATCTTTTTAAGGATCAGTAAAGCGCCTGATGAGGTATGTACGCAAGGGACAGCAGACAATAACTATTGTGCCCCTATTGCCGTGCCTGATTTTGGCGGACAACTATTTCATCGCGGCGTATTAAAGGCGAGATCCGATTGGGAAAGTAACGCTTTTGTCGGTCAGGCTGATGTGTACTTGTCTTATGAACGTAGCGAAATCACCTATGCCGATGGCAAAGTCGTTAAATTGAAAAGGCCATTGTTTGAGGTTGAAAACCCCTATGATGCCCCTGGCGAAACCAAACAAAGTGCCAATGTGACCTCTAACTTACTGCAAGATGACGTACTGATGGGCTGGCGTAATGGCATGCCTGTATTCGGGTTGGGTTTATTAGAAGCCATTCCCGAGGCAGATATTTTAGCTAACACGGACGAAAACGATGCTAATGGTGATGGCATATCTGGCCGCGCTAACTGGGTATTTGATGCTATAAAAGCCAGAGATGGAGTCGAGCATCCTGTATCACTTGGGCGTTTTGGTTGGAAGGCCAATACGCCCAGTGTCAGAGTGCAATCACTCGGGGCATTAAGAGGTGATATTGGTATCACTAATCCATTGTTCCCTGATGAAAGCATTGCCGGCACCAGTTTGCATGATGCGTATTTAACTCGTACTGGGTTTGTGGATACTGGTAGCGATGAAAATGGCGCGCCAGAAGCCGATGCAGCCTTTAGTGATGCTGTGACTTTTTATGCAGAAACCTTAGCCGTGCCCGCAAGACGCAATGTAGACAATAGTGATGTACGAGAGGGCGCACGCTTATTTGAACATATTAATTGTACAGGCTGTCATGTGGCATCTTTTACCACCAAAACCGTAGGCGACATTGGCGGCGAGCCGATGAGCGACAGCTTAAAAGGTCAAGTGATATATCCTTTCACTGACATGTTATTGCATGACATGGGTGATGAGTTGGCTGATGGTCGTCCTGACTTTTTGGCCAATGGGAATGAATGGCGCACTCGTCCGTTATGGGGCATAGGGTTAACACAAACCGTTAATCCGCAAGCAGGCTTTTTACATGATGGCCGCGCAGCAACGTTGGAAGAAGCCATTTTATGGCATGGCGGTGAAGCTAGAAAAAGCCAGCAGGCGTTTATGGCATTAACCCTGGCAGAGCGTGAGCAAGTGATCGCGTTTTTAATGTCGCTTTAGCGGTTTTAGCCGAAGCGTTTACTTGCCACCAATTTGCAGCAAACAACTTGGAAAGAGTAACAGGTATTAGACTAAAACAAGCAAGGTATTACCTTGCTTGTTTTTTTTGATCTTACTTTGATGTTAATCACGTGATCTGTTTCAAGGTCACGATGGTTTTTATCAAGTAATATAACAGTATTAATGACTTGATTAGGCGGCCTTATGACTCAGATCCTTCTTGTTTATTCCAGTGTGCATGGACAAACGCGCAAAATATGCGAATACATTCAACAAAAAGTACAGCAGTCTGATCATCAAGTGACCTTAGCCGCTTTAGATGACGTTACTGACCTTTCTGGCTTTGATAAAATTTACATAGGTGCCAGTATTCGCCACGGTAAGCATCGGCCAGCGTTGTACGAATTTATTCAGCGTCATCAGGTACAACTTGAAACCAAACCCAGCGGTTTTTTCTCGGTCAGTTTAGTGGCCCGTAAACCCCACAAAAATACCCCTGAAACTAATGCCTATATGCAAGCTTTTTTGCAGCAAACGGTTTGGACACCCAAATTACTACAAACGTTTGCCGGTAATTTAGATTATCAAGGTTATGGGCCAATGGATCGTAATATTATTCGCTTTATTATGTGGATCACTAAAGGACCAACTGACCCAAATACAAAAGTTGAATACACAGACTGGCAAAAAGTGGATGCTTTTGCACGACAAATGGTAGAGGCATAACTCAATGGCGTTGTTGCCTATTTGGCGTAGCATTCAAACAAAGTTGCATGGGATTGTGTTAGTGATGGCACTAACATTGGTGTGCACGAGTCCGTGGATATTGATTGGTAAACAACTTAGATCTAACGCAGGATTTTGGGACATATTTCATGTTTATGGTGGACTGTTCACTGCAGTGATTGCGGTACTATTTGCCATCAAAGTGTGTGTGAAAGGTCAATGGCGCTTGTTTTTCCCTTGGTTAGTGGCTGATTTTAATCAACTTAACGCCGATATTTCTGGCATGGTAAAAGGTCGCTTACCGCTGTCAGGTGGTAAAGGTCTACTGAGTGTGATTGAAGGTGTTGGTGTTATCTTGCTGTTGCTGGTGGCCTTATCTGGCGTAATTTGGTATCTGGCGGATCCCAGTGATGCCTTAATGTGGCGCAGTTATCATCAGGTATTGGCGCAAGGCTTTATTGGATTTGTTGTCATTCATGTGCTGTTGGCACTACTGCATATTCGCGATTTTTTCGGTTAATTCACTCATCTGCTTATTTTTACCATTAATTAACATTATTTAATTCCTCCCCCTTGCTATTTATGTTGTCGAGAGGTCTAATCGCGCCGCTTTTTAGCATATTTTTGGAGATGGATAAATGCGAACTGCCCTTTGTTGTTTATTGCTTTTAGGCGTGATAAGTGTGAGCGGTTGCAGTGCAACTCCAAACACCTTTGCCTCAAAAGTGAAGTCTGAAGGTGTACAACACCTTGATTTATCTCAGCAATGGGAACAAGGCGATAAAGATGTTAAGACTGGAAGTGAGCAATTAAGGGAAGGCCGTCAGTTAGTGCAAGAGGGGAATCTTGAAATCCGCGAAGGTGAACGATTAATGGCAGAAGCGCAATTGGCTGCAGAGCGTCATCGCCAGACTTTTCAAGCTTTTGCAAGTAACTTGCAAGGGGCACAATCGGGTAAGCGCGCCGCAGAAATGTTGCAGAAACTAGAAGATATTAGCGATCTTTGGGAAGATGCCGACGAAAAGTACCTTGATGGCAAAGAGCTGATTGAAGATGGCAATACTAAGCTAGCCGAAGGCGAAAGTGCCATTGAGCAGGGACAAAGTTTAGTCAACAGTGGTCGTAATCGTATGTCGCAAGCTGAAGCTAAATATCAACAACGTGCAGGCAAAGGGCTTGTTGAGCAAATGTACATTGAAGAGCAACCGCGAAACTTCTAAATTGCGCCAATAAAAAACCGATATTGTGAACACAATATCGGTTTGCATGGCCCAGACCATATACAGGCCCAGGGTGTTACTTTTTCAGCGCCAAATAGTTCATCACATTGACTAAGTCATCAAGAGTACGCATTTCGTTCATATTGATAGCGTATTTGTCGTTAACAATGAATGTTGGCACGCTTTGAATGCGGAACATCACTTGCTGTTGACGCCATAAACTCAGTTTTTTCTCGGTTTCAGGGCTATCAGCTAATGCATCATATTTCGCGCCATCGATATCAAATTTAGCAAACACTTTTTTGATATCATCTCGGCTATTTATTTCTGGTGCGTGTTCATGGCCTGGCGCGCTATGGTCGTGGCCTGAGTCGTTGCCTTCACCTTGAATCGCCCCAAACATCGCCACTTTTAAGGCTTCTTGGTTATCGAATGTGTGAATAACGGCTAATGCCCGCATAACCTCGGTGCCGATGTCGCTATTCATAAAATCAACGTGCTTGGTGTCGAATGTGACTTGCTTGTCTAAACCCGCTTTGATTTCAGGTAAGTACTTGGTTTCCATATTGAAACAGTTATGACAATAAAAAGAGAAGAACTCGGTCACTTTAGGCTCGCTAGGAACCATTTTATTGGAAATTTGAGTATAGTGTTTGCCTTCAACAAATTGAGCGGCAAAGGTGCTCAAAGGAGCAATGGCTAAGGTAACGGCTAGTGCTAAATGTTTAAACATGAAAACCTCAAAAAGTATGTTTATCAATAGTATTTACTGGGCTAATGATGACATATTTTGTCAAAGTCGGCGGCTATATTTGTGTGATCCAGTTGTGATTTGCGACAAATATTCGCATTTGCTAATCAGCTTTGTGATGTTAAGCGTTAGGCTACTAAGCTTTTGTCGCGCAGAGTTTGCCAGGCTTCACACACTTCTTTAAAGCGATCTGCGTTACCCTGATCACGATCAGGGTGCCACTTTAAGGCCAATTTTTTCCATTGTCTTCTGATGTCTCTATCGGACGCGGTTTCATCCAGTTCGAATACTTTTAACGCATGGCCTTTATTCATTAACTGAATATTTATCCCAATGTATTCCTGGTAGCTACTCCAGAAGGATTCCAGCATTTCACGCACCACATTGACGCAGGTATCGTAATTTTTCCAATCTAGGTAGTAGTCACGCAGCGCAGCGTCTTGACGATGTAACAAGTCGGCATTACCCGGGACAATCCGGAATAATTGGATTTCCATAGATTTGACTTGAAGCCATTGTTTTGGCAACAAAATGTCTTGTAATTCATACAAAGCATTCATCAATAAGAAGTTACGTTTAAATAGGTCTTTTTCAGGCAGGGGATCTAAGTCGTGCATTAAGCCTTTATTTTGTAATTCAGTAGCAAGATGGTGCACTTTCCAGCTTTGGTTTGACGACTGCAGTACACTTAACAACGGCCAAATAAGTGGGTTGTCACCTTTTTGAGCCGTCATCTTTGAAGATGGCTCTGTTAACGCGGCAGTTGAATGTTTTTCAAATAACATGACAAGCGTCTTCATCCTGATTTGGCGATAAAAAAGACTATGCCATAGTGATGATGCAAGGAAAAGCAGATTTTTACGCCGTTAATATCTGAGTAATTACGCAATATCTGCGAACAATGCAGGCAAAGTATTCTAATTTGGTATAAAATTCGCCGCAATAAAAATGGGGGCACAGACCAATGACAGACAAACACTATATAAGCGCACAACAATTACTTGAAGATTCATTTCGTTTAGCCGCGCAAGTTTATGAATCTGGCTTTAGACCGCAATTTATTGTTGGCATTTGGCGAGGCGGCGCGCCAATTGGTATTGCTGTTCAAGAATATTTTGATTTCAAAAAAGTGGAAACAGACCACATCGCTGTGCGTACTTCATCTTATTACGGCATTGGTACAGACAAGCAAGATAAGAATATTAAAGTACATGGCTTGCATTATATTATTGAAAATGCCAATGCTAGTGATGGTTTATTGATCGTTGATGATGTGTTTGATTCTGGTCGCAGCATTCATGCCTTAATTGGTAAATTGCAAAAGTTTATGCGTTTAAATATTCCCAGTGATATTCGCGTAGCTTGCCCATACTACAAGCCAAGCAACACGAAAGTGCCATTAAAACCTGATTATTTCATTCATGAATCTGATGAGTGGTTAGTGTTCCCACATGAAGTCACGGGTTTAACCCCTGAAGAAATTGCAAACGGTAAAGGTGATTTTAAAAACATCCAAGATTTATTTATCTAAACTGGGTATTTTTACAACAAATTTGCTAGAATAGTAAACATTATACTAGTGCGCCAACAAACTTTGTTGGCGCACTTTTTTATCCACCGACTTTTGCTAAACAAGAAGAATTGATTACCCTTATGGCTTCTGTTGAATTATTTACCCCAGCCCCTGTCAAAAAGCGTCAGCTTGAGTTGTTAGCTCCGGCCAAAAATGCCGACTATGGTATCGAAGCCATTCGTCATGGCGCAGATGCTGTATACATTGGTGGGCCTGCTTTTGGCGCGCGTCATAATGCAGGAAATAGTGTTGAAGATATTGCCCGTCTTGCTGAGTTTGCCCATCGTTATCATGCCCAGGTGTTTGTGGCGTTGAATACTATTTTGATGGATGACGAACTGCCTAAAGCACAGCAATTGATTTGGGACTTATACCATGCTGGTGTAGATGCGCTGATTATTCAAGATATGGGCGTATTGCAATTAGATTTGCCGCCAATCGCCTTGCATGCCAGTACGCAGATGGATAACCGTACCCCTGAAAAAGCAGTCTTTTTAGAGCAAGTTGGTTTCTCGCAGGTGGTGTTGGCCCGTGAGTTGAATATTCCTCAAATTCGAGACATTGCCGCTAGCACCAAAATGAAACTAGAGTTTTTCATTCATGGCGCCTTGTGCGTGAGTTACAGCGGCTTATGTAATTTAAGCCATGCTTACTCAAATCGCAGTGCCAATCGAGGTGAATGTTCGCAAATGTGTCGTTTGCCGTGCAATTTAACCACGCGTGATGGTGATGTATTAGCCGAGAATCAGCACTTATTATCACTAAAAGATAATAACCAAACCGATAACCTAGAAGCCTTAATTGATGCGGGGGTCACCTCGTTTAAAATAGAAGGGCGGTTAAAAGATATTACTTATTTGAAAAACGTCACCGCCCATTATCGTAAGCAGCTTGATGCGATTATTGATAAGCGCAGTGATTTAGGGTCAATTTCCCATGGGCGTTGTGAGTTTAACTTTACCCCTGACCCAGATAAAAGCTTTAACCGAGGTAAAACGGATTACTTTGTTAATCAACGTACCGAAGCGATTGAGCACTTCAGTTCACCAAAGTTTATTGGTGAAAAAGTAGGACGTATTACTCAGGTGGGTAAAGATTTTATCAAAATCGATACCACAGAGAGCGGTAAGGATATTGTCTTTAACAATGGTGACGGTTTGTGCTTTTTTGTTGAACATTATGAAACCCAACGTTTATCTGATGATAAACTTGCTGGCACACGAGTTAACCGAGCTGACGGCAATACTTTATACCTCACTGAAGTACCAAAAGATTTAAAAGTTGGCGTGATGATGTTCAGAAACTTTGACCATAAATTTGAGTCAACGTTAAACAAAGATTCTGCTAGCCGTAAAATCAGTGTTGATATGCAGTTTTTTGATACAGATGACGGAGTGGCTATATCGCTAACCGATGCGCATGGTATTAGCGCGAGTGTAAGTTTGCAGTGTGAAAAGCAAGCTGCAAACGATCAGGCTAAATCGGCTGCAAACCTTAAAAAGCAGTTAGGTAAATTAGGCAGTACAGATTTTGTTGCCAATAAAATTAATTTACTCGCTGAGCAAGTATGGTTTTTACCATCGTCAGTGGTTAACGAATTAAGACGTGATGCGGTTGATGCCTTAATGTTGGCAAGGGCCAATGCTTATCAGCGTCCAGCGCGTTGGTTACACGATAAAAATGCGCGCTTCCCACAAAAATCGCTTAGCTTTTTATCCAATGTGGCGAATGAGCAAGCGCGTAGCTTTTATGAGCAACACGGTGTTATTCAAATGGAAGACACCTACGAAAAAAATAAAGTACTGCATGATGCGCCATTAATGGTGACTAAGCATTGTTTGCGTTACAGCTTCAATTTATGCCCTAAAGAAGTTGAAGGCATAAAAGCGGATCCCATGTTTTTAGATGTGGGTAAAGATAAATTGAAATTAGTGTTTGATTGCCAAAAATGCGAGATGATGATTGTTGGCTCAAATCAAATGGTAAAAAGTTAAGTTGTTTATCAACTGCCCGTAAAGAAAAATTAGGCTATGCCTATTAAAGCGTTAATTCACTAGGAAAAATAGACAAATGAGTCAAAGTAAAAAGTATGCATCTCGTGTGTTTCAAGCTGATAGCGGCTGGAAAACAGAAATCACTCGCCGTATGACAGCAACTAAAACGGTTGTGTCAAAAAGTCATGACGGTTTTGCGACAGAAGCAGAAGCAACAGCATGGGGCGAGGAAGCATTAAAAGGCTTCTTAGGCAAACAAGCTGAACGCAATAAACGTAAAACAGAGAAGCACTTAAAAGCAAAAAGTATTGCTGCTGCAATCGCGGCTGAATCAGGTGAGTCTGATGAAGATATTCAAGAAGATGACGATGAAGAGCTTGGTTAATTGTTCTTGTTGTTGAATATGCTGTAAATTGTTAAAGATAAGTTTCAAGAAATGGCTGTTGTGATATATAGTTGGTCGATAATCTCGGCTGTTTTGTATCAATATCAAAATGGCCTCATCAAAGGGTGTTGATGTTTTTTTTAAAGGGAAATGTGAAATGAAATTGTTTGCTGCAAAAAAGCTTTGGTTGGGGCTAGTGTGTCTGGTGCCATGTGCTTTGCTGTTTGCAAAACCATATTTTCCTATCAATACGATTTTTGGTGATGATAACCAGAGTATTGGCAAAGTCGAAATGCCTAAAGATGTACAGCAATTAACAGACTTTGCCTCTAAATTTGGCTTTTTACCCCCACTTAATTGGAAGCTGGCATTTCATGAAATGCAGGGCGATATGTTTATGGCTGAGTTTATTCCAGCTAATGAATCATTAAATGATTGGAGTGGCCTTGTATGTATGCAAGGTTTTAAAGGGTTGGCTAACGACATTGAGCCGCAAAAGTTTCTTGATGGGATGGCCGACACTTATGCCGAAAACTGCGAGGGTAAAGTGGTTTATACCGTTTTAGGCACATCCAAGGTTGAAGGTTTGGATGCGGTACACGGTATTTTAGGTTGTACAGTGATGCCAAACATTCATCACGCCTCGGTTTTTGTTGAAAAAGATTTTGCCAGTATTCCTAAAGGCGAAATTGGATTTTTTACGGTAGTCAGTGGCTCGCAAGATTTGTATTTATTGCACAAGTCGATTCGACAATCCGTGTTTAGAGAAGATGAACCTCCAATTAATGCCAATAATTATCGTGAGTTTATGGCAAACAATTAATCCTAATTTTGATTCATTTTTCAGCTTATGCTGAATAATTATAATGACAATCTGTTGTTGAACCTCCTAGTGCATATATCTAATCCTTAGTATAAAACGTATAATTGCCGCGATTTTATGGTCATGATGACTAGTCAATCTTTTGTGGTGCCATACGTTTAACTGGCGTGTGGATAATCGGGAAATCAGTGTAAATCTGATACTGCCCCCGCAACGGTGAAAGGTTAGGGCGATGTGTAATATCACATGGCTTGTTTGTAAAAAGCATTATGCTTACAAAATACCTCAGTCCGGATACCGGCCCTAAAGATGATTTTGAGATTTCGGTGGGCAGATCTTAAGATGTAATAAGCTATTTTCAAATACTATTGCGCGTGTTAATTTGAAAGCGTTTTATTGCGACGCAACTGCCCCATTTTCCCTTTTAGGAGTTAAAGGTAAATGGGTATTAATCCAACAAAATTAGCCTTGTCATTAAGCGCTATTCTCGGACTTTCAAGTCTTTCTTTGCCTACGTTTGCCGCCGATGCGCCATCAAACGCAAATGATGCTTCGCGTCAATCTGAAGAGACTATGGTGGTAATAGGCCGTAGTGTTGATTCACCCTTAAACATTGCTGCCAATGTAAACGTTATTGATGCTGCTGACATTCAAATGAGTGGTGCAACAAACTTAGGTGATCTATTACGTGGACAAAGCGGAATCCAAATTTCCAATAACAATACTGGTCCAGTATTTTCAATGCGAGGTTTTAGCGCTTCACAAGCTGCAAATAACACCCTTATTTTGGTTGATGGACGCAGACTGAATAACATTGATATAGCGGCGCCAAGCATCAGTGCCCTTTCATTAAACCAAATTGAACGTGTGGAAATTTTAGCGGGTAGCTCAGGGGTGTTATACGGCGATCAAGCCGTTGGCGGCGTCATTAACATTATTACCAAAAGCCCGACTAACACTGGTGGTGGTTTGGCATTGTCAGGTGGTAGCTTTGATACGTTTGAAGCAAAAGGGGATGTGTCAGGAGCCATTAATGATACTTGGCAATATTACCTCGCGGGTAATTATAACGAATCGGATAATTATCGTGATGATAATGATAATAAAACCAGCTCTATTTTAGGCCGTTTACAATATAAAACTCAAGTTGAAGATTTTTATGTTGAAGCAAACTATTTTGATAATAATCGCAAAACACCTGGATCATTATCAAAGGAGCAGCTGGAACAGAATCCACGTCAATCGAATCCTTGGAATAAAGGGGATTCTCTCCATGAAATGACCACAGCTTTGCGCAGCGGCTATCATTATCAAATTTCTGATACTTGGACGCTAGGCGCTGATGTGAGTTATAGCGACAGTAATAATACCAATTTCCAATGGGGAAGTTATGGCCGTAATGACCGAACGCTATTGTCGATTTCTCCAAAAGCGGTAGCCAACTATCAAGTTAAAAATGGCGAGTTAAAGATCATCACAGGTATCGATTATAACCTTGGTGAGTCTATTTTCAGCTGGGGCAGAAGTAATCAACAAACTCAAAGCAGTGCTTATATTCAGGCCAGCGTACCTTTAACGACTTCATTGTCTTATGTCGTTGGTGGTCGTTATGCTAAAGCTGAAGATGAGTTAGTTGATGGCAATGTGTATCCAAATGGGATCGATTTGGATCAAGATGAAAATGCATTCGAGTTGGGGTTAAATTATCGCCCAAACAACGCGCATCGCTTATATGTTCGCGCCGATGATAACTTCCGTTTTGCTAAAGTTGACGAGCAAGCTTATACCTCTCCAGGCACAGTGGGATTAAAACCACAAGTGGGTCGCTCGTATGAGGCTGGATGGGATTATATCAATGACATTCACAGCCTTAAGCTAAATGTGTTTCAACTTGATTTAGAAGATGAAATTATTTGGGACCCCAGTGCGCCTAAACCGATTGGCGGCAGCTTTAATGGTGCTAACGTAAACGCCGACGCTTCACGTCGATATGGTATTAGCCCAAGCTATGATGTGCAGATCACGCCAAACTGGTTACTCGGTTTGTCCTATGATTACATTGATGCAGAGTTTACCGAAGGCGTGAATGATGGCAAAGCGCTGTCATGGGTCGCTAAACACAGCGGCAGAGGTTACATCAGTTATGATTTTGCTGAAAACTGGCAAGTATTTGCTGAAGGTATTTATACCGGCGAGCGCTTTATGGAAGGCGATAATGCCAATGTTGATGCTAAATTAGATAGCTATGTGCTGACCAATATTGCCCTCAATTATACACAATCTCAGTGGTCAGCAAGTTTACGCGTTGATAACTTACTGGATGAGGACTATGTTAGTGCAGGTTATTATTCGGCATGGGGCAGTGGTTATTACCCAGGTGATGGGCGTAATATTCGTTTAACTGCTGGATATCGTTTTTAAGCGCTGTTTTTAAATACTAAAATGGTTAATTCAATCCAGTTAATGTAGAAAATAGCCGCTTAAGATAGATTTATTAATCAAAATTTAGGTTAATTTATAAAGCGACTATACTTTATTAAGCCAACAAGTTTTTTGTTGGCTTTTTTATGATATTGTTTTCCGAACAGCCAAAATACGAATGAATAATTAAGGTGACAGTGGCTTATGACAAACCTTGAGCAAAGAGTATTAACTCAAGTCAGTGCGATTATTAGTAATGAAGAACAGGTGATCGGACGTCGTGGCATTCTTGTGCCGTTAAAAAAAGCACTAATCAATGAAGCTAATATTAAGATTATTATTGATATTGTGTCAGAAGATCCCGCGTTGGCAGCCCATTTGCTGTTACGCAGTAATACTGCAGTTTCAGCGGGTCTGGTATCGACAAAAAATCGCAGTATAAAAGACGCGCTGATCCGTTTAGGTCAGGTGAATATCTATCGTTATGCGTTTTCTTTTTATCTAAAAGAACGTTTAGATGAATTAGAGGAACCTTATAAAAAATTGGTAAAAGGCTACTGGAAGCTCAATGAAGTCATTGCGGTTGATTCTGTCTCATTGTTAAGAGAAGAAACAGACAAAGGTAACGCTTTAAAAATTGATGCTGATGAAATGCAAACCTTAGCCCTATTTAGTGTGTTTGGACAGGTCATCACTTTAACAGCATTTGCTTATTTAAACAGCGAACAAGAAAAACCTATCTCGCTGAAAGTCATAAAAAGTTTAATTGATAGTCATCAACAGACATTGTCTATTGAGGCATTTGAATCATTAGGGCTAGATGATGATTTACGCAATGAATTTTTGATTGCACATAATCTGCAACAAACAACCAACCCTGACTCAGCAGGGCTGCTGTTACGTCGTGTGTTGTCAAAACGTGGTTTACTGATTAACCCTTTGTAGTTGCAACCCTTCCTGAGCCACTAACTCTAACCATTTTTGAATTAAGTTAGCATTAGTGGCATCACGTCTGTACGCTCCAAATAGCGGACGTTTTAATCCTTCAGCGCCTAATTTTACCGAGGTGAGATTTAAGCCTTGGCTTTCTTTAATCGACCATGTCGGTAACGCGGCCACTCCATCATTACACGCCACACGTTGAAGCAACATTGACGTTAAATCACATTGCTTTTGCTCACCAATTTCAATGCCTGCTGGTTCTAAAAAGTGCTTGTAAATATCTAAGCGAGTCAGTGGCACTGGATAAGTTAATAACGTCTGTTTTGCAAGGTTTGCCGGGCTAATAAATGCCTGCGCAGCCAATGCATTATCGTTAGCAACCACAAGTTTTACTTCAAAATCAAAAAGATGTTGATAGGCCAATGTATGCCCAGGTACAGGATCTGACGTTAACACTATGTCGAGTCCGCCTGTTTCAAGCGCATTTAACGAATCAAAAAGATGACGGCTTGAAATATCAATCTGCGCGTCAGGCGCTTGCTGCTTAAACGCCTCAATCACTGGCATTAACCACCTAAAACAACTGTGACATTCAATGCCTAGTTTCAGCTGTTGGTTTTCACCTTCTAAGCCACGCTTTAAGTCTGATTCGGTAGCAATTACCTTCGGCAGAATTTCTTCAGCAAGATTCAGTAAACGGGCACCTTCATGGGTAAAGGCTAACGGTTTACTTTTACGCACAAAAATAGCGGAGTTAATTCGGGTTTCTAATTCTTTAATCTGATGAGAAAGTGCCGATTGGGTCACAAAGCGTTTCTTAGCCGCTCCCGCTAAGCTGCCACTTTCCTTTAACGCCATTAAGGTGCGAAGGTGTCTAAGTTCTATCATTACTCACTCCACATGAAACTTACTCAACTTACCGATGAAATCAATTCGATTGCCTGGCTGCAGGTTAGCACAATAAACTTCTAGACGTCCAGACGCCTGTGTAGTTTTTTTACATTAAGGTAACAACAATTTGCTCATCCACAAGGAAAGTAGTATGAAAATTACAAATCTCGGTTTCCCTCGTATTGGTCGTCAACGTGAACTTAAATTTGCTTTAGAGAAGTATTGGCGTGGTGAAATCGATCAAAGTCAGTTAGTTCAAGTGGCTGATGAGCTAAAAAAATTGCATTGGGATTGGCAATCACAGGCTGGAGTTGAATTATTGCCCGTGGGTGATTTTGCTTATTACGATCAGGTGCTTACCCTTAGTGCAACATTGAATGCTGTGCCTAAGCGTCACCGAGGTGTTGATAGCCAAGGTAATGAATCCCCAATCGACTTAGACACATTATTTCGCGTAGCACGTGGTAGGGCACCCAGCGGTCAGCATGCTTGCGCGGCAGAAATGACCAAGTTTTTTAATACCAATTATCACTACCAAGTGCCTGAACTGAGCCAAGACCAGCAGTTCAATATTGCCTACACGCAAGTTTTTGATGAGGTGGATCAGGCGCAATCATTTGGCTATCAAGCTAAGCCGGTGTTATTGGGGCCTGTGACTTATCTGTATTTGTCGAAAACGATCGGTGAGTTTGATAAGTTAAGTTTATTGCCGCAATTACTCGAAGCCTATCAACAAATTTTAACCCGTTTTGCTGAGCAAGGTGTCAGTTGGGTACAGTTAGACGAGCCTATTCTAGCCGCTGATTTATCGGCTGATTGGCAAGAGGCGATACGTCATAGTTATCAGGTTTTGGCACAGCATAAACCGCAATCAGTAAGCCTATTATTAGCCAGCTATTATGGTTCTATTGCCCATCATCACACCTTAGTCAGCGCTTTACCGGTTGAAGGGCTTCACTTGGATTTAATCAGTGATAAAAACCAACTGGCGTTATTTACTACCACATTATCAGCGGAGCAAGTGTTGTCGATAGGGGTGATTAATGGTCGTAATGTGTGGGCAGCAGATGTCGATTTGATTGCCGAACAAATACAATCAGTGGCAACCGATTTAGGGGATAGATTATGGATAGCGCCGTCCTGTTCATTACTGCATTCTCCGGTTGATTTAGATAGTGAGCAGCAATTAATTCCAGAATTACAGGGGCAATTGGCTTTTGCTAAACAAAAGCTTTTTGAGTTAAACGATTTACAGGTTTTATTAAGCAATGCTGATCAACAGGCTAAACAGTTGATTATTGCGCGCTGCCAATCTCGCCGCAAAGCTAAGGCCGCTAATGCCGATTTGCAAGTCATTGACCGTGTTGCAAAACTAAAAGCGAGTGATTTTGAGCGTGATAGTGAGTTTTCAAACAGGATATTTGCCCAACATCAAAAACTAAAATTACCATTACTACCCACGACTACCATAGGTTCTTTCCCACAAACCCCAGCGATACGAGGACTACGAAGCCGTTGGCGTAAGGGCGAGGTGAGCGACCAAAAATATCAAAGCCAGCTACAGTTGGTGACTAAAGACACCATTGAGCGTCAATTAAAGTTAGGCATTGATGTGTTAGTGCATGGTGAAGCTGAACGTAATGACATGGTGGAGTATTTTGCCGAATATCTCAATGGCGTTGGTTTTACCCAATTCGGTTGGGTACAGAGTTACGGATCACGCTGTGTTAAACCACCATTAATTTACGGTGATGTAAGCCGTCCAAAAGCCATGACAGTTGAGTGGGCTACCTATGCTCAAAGTTTGACTGAAAAGCCAGTGAAGGGAATGTTAACGGGGCCTGTGACTATCTTACATTGGTCGTTTGCCCGTGAAGATATCAGTCGTGAAACTATTGCGAATCAAATCGCGTTGGCGATTCGAGATGAAGTTGTCGATTTAGAGCAAGCTGGTATCGGTATTATTCAAATTGATGAGCCGGCGTTTAGAGAGGGTTTACCCATCAAGCAAACTGAGTGGCAGACATATTTAAATTGGGCGGTGGATGCATTTAGACTGTCAGCCGCAGGAGTTGAAGACCAAACACAAATTCATACCCATATGTGTTACAGCGAGTTTAACGACACGATTGAAGCGATTGCGGCGATGGATGCTGATGTGATAACCATAGAAACATCACGTTCGCATATGGTGTTATTAAACGCATTTGAAAGCTTCGCGTATCCAAATGATATTGGCCCAGGGGTATATGATATTCATTCACCTAATATCCCGTCGGTTGAAGAGATGGTTACGTTAATGAGTAAAGCCGCTGATAAAATTCCGGTAAAACAGCTGTGGGTGAATCCGGATTGTGGATTAAAAACACGCACCTGGGATGAAGTCGAACCCGCACTGAAAAACCTAGTTGAAGCGACTAAAATTTTACGCCGTCAGTTTTAACATAACCTGATTTTAGATGTGGTTGATACGGTTTAGTCAACTGCACCAAGATCTCCTCTAATTCAAATTTGCTAAAGGTTTATGCATCACGTGGTAAGCCTTTTTGAATGCTGCGAATAACCCTTTGGGTTTTACGGCTTAGTGGCGTAATGGGGTGAATATCTTGTGCCGCTAATTTGGCTTGCTGTTGTTTAATTGCCCATTCAATGTGTTCCAGTACTAATTCCCCTATATCTGCTTCAAGCGCTTTTTGCTGCAGCGCTTCAATGATATTCAAATTGGCGGGGGCATTTCCTAATGCAACGGCAATGTTGCGTAGCCACAATGTGTGGCCAATTCGACGAATAGCACTACCTTCGGTGAGACTTAAAAAAGTTTTTTCTGACCATGAAAAAAGGCTAAGCAGATCCGGTTGCAGCAGTGTTGGCCGAGTATAGAAATCCGTTTCTTTGGTTAGGGGGGCTTTGGCGTTGACAGGGCAAACTAATTGGCAATCATCACACCCATATATACGGTTGCCGATTAATGGCCTAAATTCTTCAGGAATGGCTGTTTGCAACTCAATGGTCAAATAGGAAATACATCGTCTAGCATCAACCACATAGGGTGCGACTATGGCGTCAGTTGGACATGATTTAATGCACGCCACGCAAGTATTACAACCTTCAGCTATTGGAATATCTGTCGGTAAGGGGAGATTAATTAATAACTCACCTAAAAAAAACCAACTGCCAGCATCGGGGTGTAAAATTAAAGAGTGCTTACCCGTCCAGCCAAGTCCCGCTTTCTCGGCGAGGGGGCGTTCTAATATCGGTGCTGAGTCAACAAAAGGGCGAAAGTCCGTGTGGTCAACATCAAGCTCTTTACAATAAACATCGATTTTTTCGCCGAGTTTTTTCAAACGTTGGCGCATGAGTTTATGATAATCACGCCCGCCAGCGTAACGGGAGATATAGCCTAAGTTGGGATCAGTTAAATTACTGGCAAAACCTGCATCAGGCGGCAAGTAATCCATGCGAGCACTAATAACCCTAATGCAACCGGGATGCAGCTCTGCAGGCCGGGCACGCATCATACCGTGATTAGCCATGTAACCCATGTCACCGTGATAGCCTTTATCCAACCAAGCTTGCAGATCCGCTTCATGTTCAGATAGGTCGACATCGGTAATGCCAATATGCGCAAAACCCAACTCTTTGCCCCATTGCTTAATTTGTCGAGCAAGCTTGGCAAGTTGGTTTACACTTAATACTGAATGTGGCATTTGGGGCATCAAAGAGACTGTACTTTCAGACATGGTTAATCGTTCAATTTGAGTGAATTTTCCTGCTGATTATACGCTATCTGTAACGGACTATCGTTTTTTTTCATCAAGCGGACTGATGTGGTTTCTGTCTTACAGACTTCGGAGTCGTTATTGAAGCAACTTACTTGTTCGTTAAGTTTTATATTGGTTTTATTGTTTAGCTATCACACCACAGCTAATGAATCGTTGATGGTGATTGCCGAAGATTGGCCACCGATGAGCTATCGTATCAATGATAAACCTACAGGCTATGCGGTTGAGCTAATTCAGACCTTGCAGCTACAATTATCCCAAACCGATCCCATTGTGTTTTTACCTTGGGCAAGGGCAAATCAATTAGGTCAATCGCGTAAAAATGTGCTGTTAATTGCGATGTCCAAAAACCCACAACGAGTGAATCAGTTTTCATTTGTGGGTCCTATAGCCGAAGGCAGTATGGGAATATTTGTTCGAAAAGATGATGCTATTCAATTGAAAAATTTAAATGGTTTGACTAACCAGGGGAATATTGGAGTGTATCGTGATGGTGATTGTCAGCAAACACTAAATCAAACTCATGCCACACAGCTAGCCGTGGCGAGCTATCCCGAGCAAACGGCAAAGCAACTATTGTTATCTAGAGTGCGTTTTTGGTGTCAGGCAGATTTGGGCGTGCCTTATACCTTAAATCAAATAGGTAAAAATAAATCAGATGTTAGAATGGCATATCAAATCAAACCACTCGCAATTTATTTGGCTTTCTCTGACGGGACCTCTCCTGAGCTTGTTCGGCAATGGCATCAAGCGCTCGGTCAATACATGCAAACCCCTGAATATACAGCTTTGTATCAAAAGTGGTTTGAAACTGATTTACACCCAAATCAACCAAAGATATTTGCGGTGAGTCATTAAGCGCTTATAACGCAATTTCTACCAGCAGATTTAGCCTTATATAGTGCGCTATCTGCTTTCAATAGTAATGGGGATAATTCAGTTTCATGCTCAAGGGTTGCGACCCCTGCGCTAACTGTTTGTACCAAACTCGGCGCAATATGACTCCATTCATAATTGGCAATACAATCCAATAATCGCTGAGCAATTTCCATAGCGGTATTATGTGCGATATTGGGTAATAGAATTAAAAATTCTTCGCCGCCCACACGGCCTACAACATCGCTTTCACGCATCATTCCCATGGTTAATGATGCCAGTTTCATTAATACTTTATCGCCAACATCGTGACCAAATTTGTCATTGACTTGTTTGAAGTGATCCGCGTCAAATAAGATAATCGAAAATGGCTGGCTAGAGAGTTTCGCCTGTTTGATGAAGTGTTCGCTTTGAGCGTAAATAGCACGGCGATTAGATAAGCGAGTTAGTTCATCCGTTAGGGCTAAACTTTGGTATTTACGCTTACGTTTAAGCTGTTTATATGCAAAAACAGACACTATGATTAAAATAATGGCTACCAAAATAATAATCACGATTTGCAAACTTTCGTTTCGCTGCATAATCTGCAATTGTAATTCTTTAACTGTACTCACTTTCAATAAATTTTCATTTTCAGCCAGTACTTTATCGGTATTAAATCGGGTTTGCATTTCGGCATTTCGGTCAGACATAATTTGCTTGTCTAACGAAAGGTGCATTTCTAAAAAAGCACTCAAGCTTTTATAGGCACTTTCTATATCACCTTTGGCATAATAAATTTCACTTTGTAGTTTCAGGTTTTGACTTTCACCGCGTCGATTCCCCCCGCGTTTGAAGTCGATAGAGGCTTTTTGACTGTGCTCAAGCGCTTTATCAAGTTCATTTTTAGCTAAATATGCTTTGGCAAAAAACAAACTCATAAAGCTGTGTTGGCCGTCATACTCCACTGGAATATTTGGTTCAGCCTGTATCAACAACGCTAGCGCTTTGTCTACTTCACCTTGCTTAATTAGGTTGCCTGCAATATTCACTTGAGTGCTAGCGATGGCATTGGTTTCTTTTTGAGATTGCCAAAATTTGAGTGATTTATAAAAGCGCTCATTAGATTCTTTGAAACGCCCTAGTTCTTCTAATGAAAAAGCAATTTGGACATTAGCGTTGTCGGCTTCAAACAACATGCCGGAATTTAAGTATGTTTGTTCCAGTTTTGTTTGATATTTTATTGCGGTTTCAGGGTCACCAAAGCGTCGATAGCTGGCCGCGAGATTATTTAAATTATCGTTTGCCCAGTAGGTGATATTGAGCCCTTCATAAAGGTGCTGTGCGGTAATTAAATCTTCTAAAGCTGTGGCGTAATCACCTTGGTAAGATTCCATCGCGCCACGAATACTGCGGCCATCGGCAATTAATCTGGGATTTTCAAGCTGGTAAGCATTGCTAATGGCTGTAGAGATATCTTTAAATGCGCCATCCATTTGGCCTACATATTGTTTGTAATAACCTAAGCATAGTAATAAATCGGTATTGATTTCTGAAGGGTAGGGCTCTGCATAAATAAGCAGTTGTTGTTCTGCGTATTGAATGGCTTTGTCTAGTTCAGCTTGAGTCTCTGATGGTTGATTCCAGCAAGTTAAGCGGACTAATAGTTTTTGACGGATTTCATCATCATTGTCGATAATACTTTTGTATTCAGTTAATAAGGCATTGGCCTCTTCTGCCGTGTAATCAACAAGATCAAACTTTTGATAAATCTCATCCGCACGAGCATTTTCGTAATATTCGGCCTTCGCGGGGTGGGATAAAATAATAGTTAATAGCAGGTTAATGCTAAAAAAAATACACAGTCGTTTATTCAATATTATTGGCCACTTAATGATTTTTTATTTTATTTATTTTAAACATTTAAGATTGTTCAAGCATATTTAAGGTATTACAAACTAATTCTAACGGGTAATCTTTGATTTAACAAATTTAACGCTAGCGCTACCTTGGTGTAACAGGCTTCTAGAGCTTGGTTCTGTTTGATCATCTGTTATTGATGTCGCTGTTTGCAATTTAATGCTCTGGCGCGTATAACGTCGCGATTATCTTACTTGCTTTTGAAAGACTGTTGATATGATTTTTACGATTAGTGTGCGCTTGATGTTGATGACTTTGTGTTTGGCTTCATTTTCTGGGCAGGCCAAAGGCAATCTTGAAACCTCGGGAGATGCGCTTCACATCGCATTGCCTGCAGCCGCTCTAGTTGCAGCCTTGACCGTTGAGGATGACTATCAAGGGACATGGCAATTAGTCCAAGCAGGTGTGTCTAGTCGGCTAGCTGTTGAAGCATTAAAATGGGGCGTTGATAAACAAAGACCCGATGGCAGTGGCGATGATTCTTTTCCATCAGGCCATACAGCCGACAGTTTTGCCGCCGCAACTTTTATAAATCAACGCTATGGTTGGGAATATGGAGTGCCGTCTTATATTGCAGCATCTTATGTGGCTTACACTCGGGTGGCGAGTGATAAGCATCATGTTGAGGACGTGCTCGCTGGCGCGGCGATAGGTATGCTAGCGGGGTGGTATTTTACCGACCCTTATGAAGATATTAGTATCATCCCTTTGGCGAATAATGGCACTTATGGTGTGTTTATTAGCGGGCGTTTTTAATTGAAAGAAGGTGTAATTATGGTTGAGCAGACTTATAAAGAAACGGCAAAAACAGTTTGTTATAACGTAGCAAATAAAGTGCTGCCGATGGATCAGTTGCCTGATGGTTTAAAAGAAGCTTACGAAGGCATGTTTGAAGAGCTAATTGCCGATAAGGCGCAAGCATTTAGCTTGGCATGGGGTAAACTTCCAGCCAGCGCACAAAAGCTTATGTCTCAGGCCGAGTTTCATGGTTTTTATATTGCCAATGCTTGGATGCAATTGAGCCGTGTTGCCCAAGAAATTGCAGATAGCAATGATACTGAAGAAGAAATGAACGATAAAGAATATGATGGCGTGTTTGGTCGTTTGGCGGAGCAATCATTAAAAGAATGTTTACGTAAACTGAAAAAAGCCCGCACAGACAGAGTTATGCTGAATAGCTTCAAAAAGGTTATGGCCAAATAAACTGCTTTGTTCAATATCTCTTGGTTTAAATAAAAATCCCAGTCATTAATGGCTGGGATTTTTTATCGTTACTTGAGCAGGCTATTAGAATGCCGTACGGCGGTAACGACGATACTCTGGCTGCCAGAAGTTATTATCAATCGCCTGTTGTAATAGTTCATCAGTGCAAGGTAAGGCTAAACCTTGTTCAATAGCCACTTTCGCCACAGCGAAAGCAATGTACTTACTGACTTTGTGAATGTCTTCTAGTTTAGGTAATAACGAACCTTCACCCGTTGTACCTAGTGGTGAGCACTCAGATAATGCACGGCTAGATGCCATTAACATTTCATCTGAAACGCGAGTCGCACCGCATGATAATACGCCTAAGCCAATGCCTGGGAAGATGAAGCTGTTATTACATTGGGCAATTTCGAAGGTTTCACCATTAACGACCACAGGTTCAAATGGACTGCCAGTGGCAACAAGTGCTTGGCCAGATGTCCAGTGCAAAATGTCTTTTGGCGTGGCTTCCACTCGGCTGGTTGGGTTTGATAATGGGAATACAATTGGACGAGGGCAATGGCTGTGCATTGCTTTAATAATGTCTTCAGTAAATAATCCTGGTGCACCAGACACCCCAATTAGTACCGTGGGTTTGGCATTATTGACCACATTTAATAGCGAGACGTTATCACTATAATTGTCCCATTTTTCAACGGTATCTAACTTTTGCGCTAAGTTAGTTTGAAATGGTAGCAAGTTAGGCATATTGTCGAGCAATAACCCCCAACGGTCGACCATAAAGACTTGCGATCGGGCTTGTTGATCCGAGATACCTTCAGACACCATTTGGGCGATAATCGCTTCGGCGATACCGCAACCGGCGCTACCCGCACCTAAGAATACAATGCGTTGTTTGCTTAATTGAGTATTAGCCGCTTTACTGGCCGCTAATAATGAGCCTACCGTAACCGCAGCAGTCCCTTGAATATCGTCGTTAAAGCAGCAATATTGGTCTTTGTATCGCTCAAGTAACGGCATGGCATTTTTTTGTGCGAAATCTTCAAATTGAATCAATGCATCAGGCCATCTACGATTAACGGCTTGCATGAAGGCTTCAACAAACTCTTTATATTCATCGCCGCCAATACGCTGATGGCGCCAACCCATATACATAGGATCTTCGAGTAATTGTGGGTTATCGGTACCCACATCTAAGGTTACTGCAAGACAGTAGGCCGGACTGATCCCGCCACAGCTGGTATAAAGTGACAGTTTTCCAATCGGAATCCCCATGCCACCAATGCCCTGATCACCCAAGCCTAAAATTCGTTCACCATCAGTGACCACAATCACTTTGACTTTGTGACGGGTTGAGTTATTTAAAATATCATCGATGCGGTCTTTGTTAGGATAAGAAATAAATAAGCCACGATTACGACGATAGTTTTTTGAAAAACGCTCACACGCTAAACCCACGGTAGGTGTATAAATGATAGGCATCATTTCACTGATGTTATTTCGCACCAATGAGTAAAAAAGTGTTTCGTTGGTATCTTGAATATTACGTAGATAAATGTGCTTATCTAAGTCATTGGTAAAATTAGTGAACTGCTGATACGCACGGGCGACTTGTTCGTCAATGGTTTCAATTACCCAAGGTAATAAGCCTTCAAGGTTAAACGAAATTCGTTCATCTTCAGTAAACGCAGTGCCTTTATTCAGCAGCGGAGACTCTAAAATGGCTGGGCCAGCAAAAGGAAGATAGAGGGGGCGTTTAGTATCGTCCATGGGTAACCTTTATTGTGAGTTGTTTGATAGGTTCAATAGACGAATAGATTAACATGACTAGCATTTATTGTGGTCTGTTAAGTGATGAATTTCACACTTTTTTTGATAGCATACTGTTTGAATTTAATCCAAAAGACAAAAATGCACAGCTCAGGCTGTGCATTTTTGCTTAAAATCTATTTACCACGATGTTTGATTGACAATCCCTTAAGGAAGTTTCTCAATACTTGATCGCCGCAGGCTTTGTAGTTTTTGTGGTCAGGATTACGAAATAGTGCACCTAATTCAGACTTAGTCATACTGAAATCAGCTAACATTAACATTGCTAAAATATCTTCTTCACGTAAGGTCAGTGCCACGCGTAATTTTTTAAACATCAGGTTGTTGGTCAAGTTTTTAACGGGCTTAGGCACCTCAGCACCTTCTTGTAAGCCACGATTGTGGATGATAAAACCATCTAAGAATTGGCACATTAATGTGTCATTAATTGCTTGATATCCTTCCTCTTCTTCCTTTTTTAGCATCGCAATCACTTTATCAGTGGCGACCTCAGCATTGGCTTTAGCAAAAACACTGCTAACCTGGGCGTTAGACAAGTCGAAGATGAATCGAATACGGCGAAGAATATCGTTGTTTATCATAGTTCTCTCTGGCGCGGCTGCGCGAGTTATGTGGATGCACTAATTTGCCGTTATAGTATATCTCAATTTACCCAGCTTGCTTATGAATTATGCTCTTTTCTGAATAGCGAGGGTGATCTAGTCCAGATAACCGAGACGATTGTTTCTGGCGCTTTCACTTCAGTTTATTTCCAGCAATGTTTAAAAGTGTCGGCTAAAAATAAACTCAATCATGCATGCCGCTATGACAAATATTTGTACGCTTTAAATTGTTGGTGACGCACACTCATTTAATTTTTAGTGCTGTACCAGTAAACAAATACCAAGGCGAAACTGATCAAGTAGATTAATCCTATCCATGATAAAATACGCATTCTAGTACCATAGCGTTGTGCTTCAGTTAAATGTGTCGAGATCATTAGTTTAAAATTGAGTCCCGCAAAAATAATCGTGGTCATAAACGCCAGTATCATTACAAACTCTAATAACGGAAGTAATGCGCCCTTAAAAAACAAGATTAATCCTAACCCAAGCACACTGACCGCTAGCATAATCAGATTGAGTCTGTTTGGGTTATCTGGTTGTTTGGCTAATAGTTGCCAGCCCATATTCAGGGTGCGGCTGTAACCATCTATTACCGTGACAGTAGTACTGAAAATACATAAAAAAGCCACAATGCCTATTAAGTAGCGTGTGTCTTCGCCCATCACCTGGCTGTATAAACGGATCAATTGATTAGCAAATTGAACGCCAGAATCGGAAAACTGTTCGCCAGAACCGTGCATAACCAAAGCGCCTAATGCCAAAAACACAATCGCGAGAATAGCGGTGGTGATATAGCCTAAATTGAAATCGAATAGCGCCTGATCTGGTGTAACCGATTGCGTTTTTTGCTTTTCGAGCAGCCATAAAGAGTTCCAGGCGCTTACCTCTATTGGTGCAGGCATCCAGCCCATCATAGCAACCAGAAAACCCACATTTGCCCATTGCCAGGCGTCCGCTGCCGTCGTTGGTGTTACTTGTCCCCATTGATTGCTTACCGCCAGTGAAACGGCGATTAATGTGGTTAGAGTTAAGATAAGCATGATCACTTTAGTGACGCCATCTAACCATTTGTAATGGCCTAAGATGAGTAGCAGAAGTGAGCTAACCAGTACCAAAAAGGCCAGAATATCAATTGAAAGGGGAATAAATTGAGTCAACATGGCTGCGGTTAACATACAAACCCCAGCGGTACTCGCAATAGCAGCAAGCACATTTAGCCCAGTAAATAAAGCAAGATAACCCTTGCCTTGACGCAAATATCCATGCAGCAAACTTTCGCCGGTTGCCGCAGTATAGCGAGCCCCTGCTGCAAAAAAAGGATACTTGAGCAGATTAACCGCCAACACTAACCAAGCTAATTGCCAACCAAACTCAGCTCCTGCTCGGGTAGATGCGACTAAATGAGATGCGCCAATTGCGGCGGCAGCCATTAGAATACCTGGTCCAAGCCCAGATACTAAATGTAACAATTTTGTGGTGTTTGCTGATTTTATTGGCGTCGGTGACTTTTTTACTGTGTTTATCTTCATTTTTTATGGGGATATTTTTCTTTTATTTTATAAGGTTAGATTGCCATAAGATGTTGCTAAGTAAAACCCTTTGTTTGTTACATAAAGGTAGCATTTAATGCTTTGATGATTGACTTTCTATAATAAGGCTCTAATTTAGTTCAAGCTTGTAATAACTATCAAGTCATTACCTGAAAGTGATGTCAGGTAACTTAAATAAAAAATAAAAATGCCAAAATAAATTAAGGAAGATCATGAAAAGACCTCAACTATTGCGCAGCGCATGTGCTGTTGCTATCTCGTTTATCCTAGCCCCACAAGCCATTTCTGCTGAAGAACTCGAAAGAATCGAAGTCACAGGTACCCATATCAAACGGACCGATATGGAAGGTGCTTCGCCAATGACAGTGTTAACGGCGGAAGATATAGCTAAAAGCGGCGCGCAGGATATTTCTCAATTATTGAGTAAGTTACCAGTATCGGGCAGTGGTACGTTTTCTACTCAAGGTAACAACTCTGACGACACCGCTAACGGCGGTGCTGCGGTATCACTTCGTGGCTTAGGTGCTGACTCGACATTAGTGCTATTAAATGGTCGCCGAATTGCGGTGTCATCATTTGCTAAATCTATCGATACCGCATTTGTGGATATTAACTCTATCCCTATTTCTGCAGTTAAGCGAATTGATATTGTGAAAGATGGTGCCTCTGCAACCTATGGTTCGGATGCGATTGCTGGCGTTATCAACATTATTTTGAAGAAAGATTTTGAAGGTTTTGAAGTGAATGGCAAGGTTGCCGAAACCGTTGAAGATGGTGGTGGGCAGCAATCAGGATCGATTCTTTTTGGTACCGATGCCGCTAACGGCAAAGCACATACCACAGTCATTTTTGATTATTTCAAAGAGCGCGAAACCTTATTTGGCGATCGTGATTACTCTAAATCGGCAAACCAAACCGCTAACGGTGGTTCCGATTTCCGTTCATCTGCCGGTAATCCTGGCTCATATATTCCTGCCACTATTGGTGCGGATGGCTCTATTACCCCTAAGTCAGATCAATTTTCTTGGACTCCCGATGTGAATTGCCCTGCAGCTGATGTCAAAGGTGCGTATTGCCGTTACGATTACGCCCCTGTGATGACATCAACTCCAGAATCAACCCGTGTTGGTTTATCTGTTTTCCAAGATTATGAGTTTAATGACGAATTAAAACTGTTTGCTGAAATGATGTATCAGCATAATGAAAGCGTAGTGAAAGGTGCTGCGAGCCCGTCATTTGGCGAGTTTTATATGCTTAATAGCAATCCGTTATTTACTAGCGGGGCAGCAACAAATCCATTTGCAGGTGAAGACCTCACAATGCGTCGTCGTTTAACTGAAACGGGACCGCGTCAAAAGTCATCTGAGTCAGATAGCGCACGTGTGGTGATGGGGCTAAACGGTTTCTTGTCTGATTGGGAGTGGGAGGTGGCTTATACCTACTCTTATAACCGTAATCATGAGTATGGCGAGCAAGGTTTTGTATGGACCCCACGCCTTCAAGAAGCAATTAACTCTGGTGCGTTTAACCCATTAGCAACCACACAAATGGGCGATGTGATAGATCAAATTAGCGTAAACACTACCCGTAGCGGTAAATCAACGACCAATGCGGTAGACGGTAAAATAGCGGGTGAAGTTTTTGCCATGCCAGCGGGCGCTGTGTCAATGGCGGTCGGTTTTGAATACCGCGAAGAGAAGTTATCAGACAATCCCGACGAGTTATTTAAGCGCGGTGAAATTTTTGGTACCGAAGCAACAGAAGCCAGTGGCGAACGTGATCAAAAATCATTATTTGTAGAGTTTGCCGTACCATTATTTGAGCAATTAGAAGCGCAATTAGCGGTACGTTACGAAGATTACAGTGACTTTGGTGATACCACCAACCCTAAAGTCGCTTTACGTTATACGCCGCTTGATAATGTGACTATCCGTGCCAGCTGGGGAGAAGCATTCCGTGCGCCATCATTAGTACAGTTGGGACTAGGCCCTTCACAAGAGTCGCCTGGTTTAGTGGATACGGTTCGTTGTCCGCAAACCAATTTACCTGAAGATTGTACCGCGCAGGAACGTACAGTGATTTTCTCCGGTAACCCTAATTTACAACCTGAAGAGTCAACGTCGTATAACCTAGGCGGTGTATGGCAGATGACTGATGAGCTCAGCGTTGGGGTCGATTATTGGAATTATGATCAAGATGGTTTGATCACGTCTGATACTCAGTATCTTGTTAACACACAAGGTGATGATCCTGCCGTGGTTAAGCGTGAGCCGTCAGCGGGTGGTGTACCTGGGCGTATTATTGAAATTTATGACCAATTTGGCAACTTAGGTAGTCAAACTACCGATGGTATTGATTTTGATATGGCGTACAAATTCTCTACCGCAAGTGCCGGTGACTTTGGCTTTAGTTATAACCTTACTTGGGTGAATAGCTTCGACCAAGTGCGTGAGGATGGCACCAAGCGTGAACTCGCTGGTGAATATCAGCACCCAGATTACCGCTGGACAGCTGCGATGGATTGGGGCGTAGATGCATGGCAAGCCAGTGCACGACTAAACTATATTGGTGAGTTCCAAGATAATATTGATGCTGGTGCCGAAGGGACCATTGATTCAATGATCACCCTTGATATGAATGTATCATATATCGGTTTTGATCACTGGAATTTAACCTTAGGTGCAAATAACATCTTAAATGAAGAACCCCCTTTTAGCGGTGCTGATTTTATGGGTTATGATCAAGGCACTCATAGTGCTATTGGTGCGCTATGGTATGCTAAAGCAAGCTATCGTTTTTAATCTAGCCTGATACCTGTCAAGTCTTGGCAGGCTAAACACAAAGCGGCTTCGGCCGCTTTTTAATGGTATTTAACACTGGACCTACATTCTATAAAGGACGTTATATGATCACTTTACATGGTACACCCCGCAGTCGTGCATTACGGGTTTCATGGTTACTTGAAGAATTAAACGTTGAATGGCGGTTTAGGTTCATTAATTTTGCAAAGGGAGATAACCGCAGCAAGGATTTTCTTGCGTTAAATCCTAGTGGCAAAATGCCAGTGATTGAAGACGGTGATTTAGTGTTAACCGAATCGGCGGCTATTTTACGTTATTTAGCTGAAAAATATGGTAAAGGGCAATTTTTACCCGAACCTGGTACCGCGCAATCGGCGAAACATGAAGAGTGGGTCAGCTTTGTTATCTGTGAGCTTGAACAAGCATTATGGTCTATGGGCAAGCATCGCTTTGCCTTGCCAGAAGAGCAGCGGTTAACCACTATGCTTCCGGTTGCCACATTTGAATTTGATCGGGCGGCAAAGATAGCTGAGTCTTGGGTGCCTGAGTCTGACTATTTACTCGGTGAGCAATTTACCGTTGCTGATGTGTTGTTAACGCAAACATTAATGTGGGCGACAGCCTTTAAACAGACGATTCCAGTTAAACTAGGAGCTTATTTAGCGCGGGTACAAACTCGTCCAGCATTGGTTGCGGTATTAGAAAAAACAGAAGCCATTGCTAAAGCTGCGCAATAATCTGAAGGAACCAATATAAAAGGGAAGCACATGCTTCCCTTTTATCATTTTCGCAAACAAGGTTACAAATGATTAAAGCTGAGTTGCGGCCCATTTAGCACGGCTTTCACGACTTTCGCTCATACCATTATCTGCACGGTAAGCTTTATAAGCTTCTGCATCTAATGCGATTAAACTCACATCGACTTCAAGCACTAATTTACATTCTTTTTTGATCCGCCAAGCTGCAGTGTTATATAACTCAGTTAACGGCAAAGAGCTTAAAAACTCAGGATTGTATTGGTTATACAGCGCTTGGGTTGGGTAGACCACAAATGCTAAACGGCGCTTAGGTTCTTTTTTAAATAATTCTTCAATGCCATCAGTCGTGTTTAGTACCTGCATTTCAATAATGTCATCTATTTCGAGCAGCTTTTTTTGCGCAGGTACAGGCGCTGAAGTTTCACCGGCTTCCCAGGCTGTAACAGCCTCAGCTGTGGTGTTAGTGATAAGGGCAACTTGCTCAACGCTTAATCCAAATGATTGGCGTAAACACAACATTTCAATGGCATTTAAGCCTGATTCTTTAGACATGATATTTCCTACAAAAAAATTCGCAAAACAACTTACTGAGCAAGCCAGACGTCGTCAACCCAATCCCAAAACGATTCCCAGACTTCATCGGTAAAGTCACCGTCTTGCCAAAATTGCACCTGACCATTTTCTTCAATGCAGTAAAAGCTGTCACCTATTTGGCAAATTGGAATTTGCTCTCTTGGTAACCCAATAGACCAAGCATAGCTGGCAACTTCTGGCAGAAAAGTATGCGAGTAGGGATCTGCTGCGGTTACGGGTTCATAAGCGCTATAAATCACATTGCTGGCATGGAGTAAATACTCTTTCAATTCAGCAGGCAGGCCTATTAAAATCTGTTCTTCAACTTCAACCAGTTGTTCAAACGTAGGCAACTCTAGCGGAACTGGAACGGTTTCACTTAACTCTTGTAGCTGGTCAATAATTTCGTGCATTGGGGATCCTCAAGTCGCAATGGCAATCAATGCGATATTGGGCGCGATTATAGCAGAAATAATCATGTAATCAGTAATCGGGTTTTTATGCTGGCTAACTATATGTAAAGTAATGGTGTGTTAGCAATAGTTTGTTAGCAATGGTTTGATGCAATGTTTGAATGCTTTAGACAAAAAAATGCGCTCATATGAGCGCAAAAGGTGGGTGGAAAGTAGGTATAATTAGGCGGCTTGTTGAAAGCTAGCGGTAATTGCCTGGCGTTTATAGCCTAACCAAGCTTTGTGATATTGCTTGTGTGATTGTTGACGGATTTGAGTAATTTTTTGCATTTCAAGCTCGCTTAGTGCGCGGTGCTCTTGATTTGCTTTATTTTCAATACTCTGAATCTGCTCATAATCTTGATGATCTTGACCGCTTTTAATCGCGGCAATGGTTTGTAAATGTAATTGCACTTCAACAATCATCTGACTTTTTGGCAATTTAACCAACACATTTAAATCTCGGTAACCAGATGCTTTGGGATTGGCAAAACGGTTCTTAATTTGAATGATTTCGCTGTTTTCAAGCAACATTTGATAACTCGCCATGAGGTTATCGACATTGTTGGCTACAATACTGCCGCGGGCGATATCGGTAATTAAGCGGGCATCGCCATTAAACTTGTTTTTCACTTTTTGTAGCGCACGGTCATAGCTTTTCGTTAGCGGCAGTAACATATCTACTTGGGCGTTATAGCTGATTGCCGATAACAGCTGGCTTAGTTCCTGCTGTGCGTATTCAGCTTGTAACATTAATTGATTTAAGTCGGCAGATTGCTGCATTGGAACATACGCCTGATAATCGGGAATGGCGTAAAGATTATCTAATGCATTTTCAGCACTAGGAAGGCTTCCACTTAGGTTTAAACCATATGGGGCTTTATCTGTGGGTCCATTAACTGACACCAGTGGTTGTGCGGTAACTTGGCGGGTCGTTAATAAAATTAAAAAGATGAACAGAGTACGAAAAAGTTTATTCAATGCTAAATTCTCCAAGCTGTTAGCCTAAAGCCACTTTAACTTAACCAAGCTGTACCAATACTGAATCAGTCTTTCTATTTGATGTTAAAGGATAAAGAAAAGGGCGCCATAGGCGCCCTTAATGATCTATAAGCGAGTGTTTACCAAATTTTAACGCGTGATTCTGGCGCGATATACATTTTATCGCCTTCTTTCACGTCATAGGTTTGGTAAAATTCTGGCATATTGGATAATGCGCCAAGTGCACGGAAGTGACCTGGTGAATGAGGGTCAGTGGCTACGCGGTTACGCATGGCTTCTTCTTTCATTTTTACGCGCCAAATTTGGCTGAATCCCATAAAGAAACGTTGATCCCCAGTCAATCCATCGATGACTGGTGCTTCTTTGCCGTTTAATGACATTTTGTAAGCTTTATAAGCAATGGTCACGCCTGATAAGTCACCGATGTTTTCACCTAAAGTGAGTTCACCATTTACGTGCAAATCATCAAATACTTGGTAACCATCATATTGAGCAACAAGTGCTTTGCCTTTGGATTCAAACGCTTTTAAATCAGCCTCAGTCCACCAGTCGCGCATGTTACCTTCACCGTCAAACTTAGCGCCCTGGTCGTCAAAACCGTGGCCCATTTCATGACCGATAACCGCACCAATACCACCGTAGTTAACAGCATCATCAGCTTCTAAGTTAAAGAATGGAGGCTGTAAAATTGCAGCAGGGAATACAATTTCATTCATTGTTGGATTGTAATAAGCGTTAACCGTTTGAGGAGTCATGTGCCACTCATCTTTATCGATAGGTTGACCTAACTTAGCCACATTACGATTATGCTCAACGACTGAGGCACGTGTGGCATTACCCACTAAATCATCAGCTTTGATTGATAGTTTACTGTAATCTGCCCATTTTTTTGGATAACCAATTTTAGGGTTGAATTTAGCCAGTTTATCCTTTGCAGCTAATTTGGTGCTGTCGCTCATCCAGTCAAGTGATTCGATACTTGAGCCGTAAGCGCTACGAAGATTTTCAACTAAACCTTCCATACGATCTTTTGCTTCAGGTACGAAGTGACGTTTAACATACACTTTACCTACCACCTCACCTAAGGTGCCGCTAACAGCAGTCACACCGCGCTTCCAACGAGGTTCTTGTTCTGCTTGACCGTTTAACGTTTTAGAGAAAAACTCGAAGTTTTCAGTATCTAAAGCTTCTGACAAGTTGCTTGCTGAGTGCGTTAGCGCTTGCCAGGTGATGTAAGTTTTCCAAGTGGCTAAATCATTGGCTTTAAGAACTTCATTTAGACCTTGAATATAGCTAGGTTGGTTAATGATGATATCGGTTTGCTTGTCACCACCTAAAGCAGCCAAGTAACCGTTCCAGTTAATATCTGGTGCTAAAGTTGCTAGCTCACTAACTTGATATTTGTTATAGGTTTTTGTGCTGTCGCGAGTTTCAACAACATCCCAATGTTTCTCTGCAATGGCCGTTTCAAGTGCTAATACAGATTCAGCCGCGGCTTTACCATTAGGTAAACCTGCTAAAGTGAACATCTTTTCAATGTGTTCAACAAAGGCTTTACGGATATTGACGAAACGCTCACCTTCGTTAAAGTAATAATCTTTTTCTGGCAGGCTTAAACCATATTGCCAAATATGCGTTGCATAACGGGTTGAGTCTTTAGCATCAACGTTGATATAAAATGCCAGTGGTGTGCCGCCACCATTAACTTGGTTTTCACCAAAAAAAGTAACCAATTCGTTTTTGTCTTTTAACGCGGCGATCTTATCAAATGTAGCTTGAAGAGGAGTGACACCTAACTTATTTAGGGTTTCAACGTCCATGAATGAGCGATATAGATCAGCCACTTTTTGCTCATCTGTACCTTCAGCTAAATTGGCTGATTTACTAAGGTCTTCAATAATCGCTTTAACGTCATCGCGGGCATTTTCACGTAAGTCATAAAAAGCACCAATATTTGTGCGATCGCCTGGGATCTCAGCGGTATTCATCCAGCCGCCGTTCACATATAAATAAAAGTCATCCTGTGGACGAACATTTTTATCCATATTGTCGAAAGTAATACCTGATGTCAGTGCTTTTTCTACAGCTGTTGCAGTGGCTGTTTTGGCCACTTCAGCTTTTGCTACTGTTTCAGTGGTTGACTTTGTATCATTATTACAAGCGCTTAAGCCTGCGATTAGTGAAGCGCATAGCCCACCAATAACCAGTTTTTTCATGTTATTTCCCTTGCATTTAAAGTTGCCCATCAATGGAGGCGAGGTGATTTATTATCTTTTTATCAAATGTTCATTTTGTCACTCAGTTAAATGAAATATGACATTTTTATTTTTGTAACAGCTATGTTAAAGGCTTGTCGTCTCATAACACAAGTGAGTTGCTGGTTTTTTATCGGATTATTTTGTCACTAGGTGTAACGAAAAGTGAGATTAAGAGTGTGTCGTCTTATTCGCATAAGATAATGTTAATTTGGAAGTACATTTTACAAGCTCGATAATAGGCACAAACTAAAAATGCTTAAGTGAGCTTTTAACTAAGGATTGTTGTTTTTCCTTGGCTATTTTTCTGTGTGTTGTAGGTCATTTTAGATTGCTGAAGCTGGTTTTAAAGGAGGTTCTTACTACAATTGCGGGATCTTTGTCGTATGTTGTGCCTTGCTGATTTTACGTTTGCTGAGTGATTGCATGGTTATACTGATTGGCATCATTTCAATTTTTCATTTAAGCCCTCATAATATAGTCAAATTAATGTGGTGAGTATTGATTGTGCGTTTAGACAAGTTTATTTGTGAAAGTACCGAGCTAAGTCGTTCCATGGCTAAAAAAGCCTTACATCGTAGCGATGTGACCTGTGATGGGGTTGTGGTCAAAGATTCAGGTTTTAAAGTGACAGATAAAACCGTTGTACGTTTAGATGGGCAAGTTATTTCTTTAGTGGGTGAGCGCTATATTATGATGCACAAACCTGTAGATACCATCTGCTCTACGATTGACGAGGTGTATCCTTCAGTACTGAGCTTAATGGACATTGAGAAAGCCGATACTCTGCATATCGCTGGCCGACTTGATGCTGATACCACAGGTTTAGTGTTAATCACCAGCGACGGCCAATGGTCGCATAAAATAACCTCACCTAAAAAAGACTGTGGTAAACGCTACTTGGTGGAGCTAGCCGATCCGATTGCAGAAGACTTAGTGTTGATTTTTGCTCAGGGAATTGAGTTACGTAACGAAGATGGGTTAACAAAACCTGCTCTGTTGTCTATTATTGATAGTCACAATGCCCGATTGACTATTAGTGAAGGTAAATACCATCAGGTTAAACGGATGTTTGCTGCAGTGGGCAATAAAGTCGTGAATTTACATCGAGAATGTGTTGGTGAAATTGAGTTAGACTCCGACTTAGCACCAGGTGAATGGCGCCATTTAACTCAAGCTGAGATTAACTCAATTATTTAATATTGCGTTATTTTGTTTGATGATAAATTGCACTAAGTGTTGTGATATTGTTAATATTGACTAAGGTTTACGAAATAAAGCTTAAAATTTTGATGTTGTTAGCGTTTTTGACATTATTTTTTGATCTGTAAGCTAAAATAGTTGTTAATAGATGGATAAACCGAGTGCAGAGAAAGTTGAGCTTTGGAACGCGTAATACTGACCTGCGCCTAAATGACTTAGGAGTATATATGAAATATTCAATCTTATTTGCTGCACTATTCTTTGCTGGTTCTGCCGCTGCTGTTGATTGTGTTGAGTGTCATGAAAGTTTTGAATTGTCATCACACGTTGAAAACGAAGCGACTTTAGCGGTATGTGCTGATTGTCATGCAATTGGTGATGCACACGAAATCGATATGGAAATGCACAGCCCTGAACTGACAATCACTGAATGTGCTGATTGCCACGAGATGGAAAAAAAGTAATTTCCTCTATTGCGGTTAGTGAGCAATGATTAAAGGTCTTCTTAGGAAGGCCTTTTTTATTGAGTTTTTGAGTGCAATGGTTGCCAGTTTGTCGTAGGGGATCATATCAATTCCACTTTATGCTTTGCCCCTTGTGGCATTGATAGCTGATTTATTCAGCCTATAGTTTTATTGTTGGTTGCCGATAACTCAGTTATCAGCAGTTATTGATTGATTATTTTCGTTTACTGATTCGCTTATATGTTTAAAAACGACTATATATTAACTATTAACTTTAACTAAAAAATTCAAAAGCTAACTTTAGATTAGATAAGAAGGGTACTGTATGTTAATCCGTTCTAAGCTGGTATTGAGTGCAGTGGTGTCTATTTCAGCACTGGTGGCGATGTTTGTTTTACAACAATACACTGTCAACATTCAGCAAAAATTATCTATAGCCGCGACAAGTGTGATGGAAATTGAAAAAGAGATCTTTTCGCTGAGAAAAGAAGAGAAAGATTTCTTAACCAGGTTAGATGTCGTTTATCTTGAAAAGCATCAACAGAATTCTGCCGATTTAGTGGTGTTATTTAACCAAGTTGAGCAGGTGTTAAACGATCGAAATATTCCCACAAATGCGCTAGACGGTGTAAGAAATAGTGTTAATCTTTATCTTGACGCATTTAATGATATTGTTGATTTGCAAAAAGAAATTGGTTTAACACCCAAAACAGGGCTGTATGGCCAATTAAGAGAAGCCGTACACAATGTCGAATCGATTTTAGATGCAAACAATGAAAATGCATTATTAGTGATGATGCTGCAGCTTCGACGTAATGAAAAAGATTTCATGCTTCGCAACGATATTAAATACAACGACACCTTTAAGGAGAATGTTGGTAAATTTAAACAAGCCGTTGATAGTTCATATTTATCGTCCGATGTGAAATCGCAGTTGCAAAGCAATATTGAACAATATCAAACCGCTTTTCAGGCTTTAGTGAATAAAAAACAAGAGTTCGGTTTATCTGAAACTAGCGGTAAAATGAAACAGCTTCGTGATGCTATTTATCAAACTGATACAGATAGAGAGTTGCTTCAAAACCAAACCTTAGCTGAAATTCAAGACGCAGAGGATAATGGAATCTATCTAGGTGGCGGCATCTTTTTACTGATAGCATTAGCCCTGTCTATTTTTACTTACTATATTATTCGCAGCATTATTACGCCGGTGGAAAATATTACTCGTGTCATTTCAGGTGTTGAAAAAACCAAAGATTTGACCCTGCGTTGCGATACCACTGGCGATGATGAGTTAGCACTCATCGCCACTCACTTTAATAGTATGGTGGGTTCTTTTCAGGGGTTGATTGAGCAAGTTAATGAAGCCGTTGATGCAATAAATACCTCATGTCATGAACTTTCAAAGAACGCCAATGTAGCCTCTGAAGGGGTGCTAAGGCAGCTGAATGAAACCGATATGGTTGCCACGGCGATAACTGAAATGGGGGCTACCATTGATGAGATTGCTAAAAATACTGAATTAGCAGCGTTAAAAGCCAGCCAAACACATGACAACGCTAGAACGGGTCAAACTGGAGTAGAAGAAACCATCGCTAAAATTGAATTGTTAGCGAGCCAGCTTAATGATTCCTCAAAAGTTGTGTCAGAGTTAGAGCAAGATAGTAAAACCATTGGTAGTGTATTAGATGTAATCCGTGGCATTGCTGAGCAAACTAATTTGCTGGCATTAAATGCGGCCATTGAAGCAGCAAGAGCGGGTGAGCAAGGCCGAGGATTTGCGGTTGTTGCCGATGAAGTACGCAGTCTTGCAATGCGAACTCAAGAATCAACTGAAGAGATTGCAGGTATTATCAGTACCTTACAAACTCGTACCCGCTCGATTGTTCAGTTAATGGAAACCAGTCAAAGACAAGGTACTGAAAGTGCTGAGCAAGCCGCGAGCGCGGGAACATTACTACGTCAAATCAACGATGATGTTACCAATATTATGGACATGAGCACGCAAATTGCAGCAGCGATTGAAGAGCAAAGCATGGTAGCCGCTGAGGTGAATAAAAATGTGGTGGTTATTCGTGATATCGCCGATGAATCATCGCATGCCTCTGAAGAAAATGCAGCAGCGTCGGAGGATTTACGCGTTCGTGCAGCGGGTTTGCATAAGTCCGTTAGCGTATTTAAAGTCTAGCGCTTTTGATTGAACAATAAAAAACCTAACTCGTTGAGTTAGGTTTTTTTGTTTAAACTTCGGCTAGTTACTTAGATGTTACTGTTTTTACACCTTCAGGTGTGCCGACGAGTAAAACATCTGCGCCACGGTTGGCAAATAGACCGTTAGTGACTACGCCAACAATCGCGTTGATCTTAGTTTCCATGACTTTAGGGTCTAAGATTTTCATGTTGTGAACATCTAAAATAACATTACCATTATCGGTGATAACACCTTGACGATATTCAGGATCGCCACCTAACTTTACTAACTCACGGGCCACGTATGAACGAGCCATCGGGATCACTTCAACCGGTAACGGAAAATCACCTAAAATAGATACTTCCTTGGTGTTATCAACAATACAGATGAATTTTTTAGCCACGGCAGCAACAATTTTTTCACGGGTTAATGCTGCGCCACCGCCTTTAATCATATCCATACGGTCATTAATTTCGTCGGCGCCATCAACATAAACAGCAATCTCTGAAACGTTATTTAAATCAAAAACCTCAATACCTAACTGTTTAAGTTTTGCCGTTGATGCTTCAGAGCTTGATACTGCGCCTTGAATATCATCTTTAATTGTCGCTAAAGCGTCAATAAAGTGGTTGACTGTTGACCCTGTACCCACGCCAACGATTGTATCTCTTTCGACATATTTTAGTGCAGCCCATCCGGCGGCTTTTTTCATTTCATCTTGAGTCATTAGGCTATTCCATTGGTGGCTTTAAAAAGAAGACTTTAAAAAATTAGCAAGATTATAACGCAACTTGTGGTTAAAACGTTTGCTGGCTGTCATAAAATTGTGCATTTTTAAATGCATCTAATACTCTTACATTAATGTCGCTGATAAATTTCTTTTCTAAACGTACATCCATTACATATGCCTTGACGGTAATGGTTTGTAAATGTTGACCAAAGCTGAAATCGGTTCCAAGAATGACATTAATCGGTTTATTTAGAAAAGTATAAGGCGAACAGAGCCAGCTCTCTGCCTAATAGCGGACTAATGCTATCAGTATGTATAGCATAGGATTGCTGCTTTAATTGGCCTCTAGTGCCATGGTGGGGGTAAGTTTGCGCTATGGCTTTTAAAGACAGTTTGTTGGGGGGCTCTGATTCTATTTTTTGTGGTGCGAAAATCGTTTTTACCTGAACGACGAATTGTTGCCACTGGGCAGCGATAGTATTGAGAGTTAAAGCCATAATATATCCGTTTGATAAACTATCCATGAAAAGACTTTAGCGCTATACAAACAATAGCAGATTTTAAAAGTCAGCTAAGTGTAATTAGCTAGATAAAATATACACTATTACAATTAATTAGGTTAGTTATAGTAAAGGCTGAAAGCCAATGTAGTTATCTTTGGGTAACAATAATAGCACCTAAAAAATCCATCTAAGTAGACAGATAAAGCTGTTGTGAAATTGAAGTTAAATTTAAACGCGTTTTTGTGATTATTTGACTCGCTGAGTCATGATTACTTAGCGTATACTTTATTTTATTTATTCACTAAATGTACTTTATTATGCCATTCAAAGCCGTTTGTTCGACAGTCATTTTACTTGCTAGCTTGTCTGCCATTGTAGTGGCAGCTAAACCCGTTGCCACGTCTGAGCAGCAAGAGTTAGCGGCAGGTAGCGCAATGTTGGTGGATTTAAAAACTAATGAGGTACTGTATTCAAGCAATATTAACCAACAAGTACCTATTGCATCTGTGACTAAACTGATGACGGCAATGGTTGTTCTAGATGCTAAGTTGCCCTTAGATGAAATGATCTCGGTCGATATTAGTGACGCAAAAATTATGCGTAATGTACATTCTCGTGTGCGGGTGGGTAGTGTTGTTAGCCGCGAAACCATGATGTTGCTAACCCTAATGTCATCTGAAAATCGTGCAGCAACCGCCTTGGCACATCATTATCCAGGCGGATATTTTGCATTTATTAACGCCATGAATGCCAAAGCGAAAGCTTTAGGGATGGATCAAACTCATTATGCTGAACCGACAGGTTTATCTGCTGATAACGTTTCCAGCGCCAGAGATTTAATTATTTTACTGCAAGAAAGTCAAAAATACCCCTTACTTGGTAAGCTAAGTTCTACACCCAAAAAGCACGTTATTTTTAGTAGCCCAAGATACAAACTCGATTTTTATAATACCAATAAGTTAGTGTCTAAGGACAGTTGGAATATTGCGCTAACCAAGACAGGTTACACCAGTAAAGCTGGCCATTGTTTAATCATGTTAACTGAAATGAATAAACGTAAAGTGGCATTTGTGGTGTTAGATGCGTTTGGTAAATATACCCATATGGCTGATGCTAATCGACTCAAAAAATGGTTGGAAACGGGTAAAGCTACCCCAATTCCTGCTTCGGCCAAAGCCTACAAAAGTCAGAAGCAAAGTAGCTGATTTAGTATTAGAACAGGCAAGTCTTTTGAGGTTTGTCCTCTATTTAGAGGACGCTTTGATCTTCAACAGTGGTTTCAATGCTCAAACTGTCTACTCGTGTAGATTTAGATTCAACCATTGAATGAATATGAACTGCCTTACTCGTCCCAGTTATGCTGATAACTGGGATTTTTTATATGCAATAGACTCGTATACGCAAGAGAAGAGAGATAGATATGCCGATGTTTAGTGATCATTTTGCCTGTTAAAACGGTATAACATCAGCAGGGAATATCGGGAGATAAAAATGCTTAATATGGATTTCAGCCAACGAGTCAATATCAATACACTTAATGAGCAATGGCAACCCAGCCCAGCGCCAGGAGTATGGCGTAAGCGACTTGCTCGAGAAGACGCTGAGCGCGGTCATGCAACCAGCATTGTTAAGTATGATACGGGTTCAAGTTTTACTACTCATCCGCATCCGTTAGGGGAAGAAATATTAGTCTTGTCGGGGGTGTTTTCTGATGAAACAGGTGATTATCCTGCCGGCAGTTATCTTCGAAACCCCGAAGGCTTTAGTCATGCTCCTTTCAGCCTACAAGGGTGTGAATTACTGGTGAAATTACATCAGTTTCAACGCTCTGACATAGAGCAAATCAGAGTGGATACTAATAACACCCCCTGGTTGCCCGGTTACGGTGATTTAAAAGTAATGCCATTGCATCAACATAAAACCGAATCTACAGCGCTTGTGTTCTGGCCTGCAGGAGCAAAATTTCAACCTCATCGCCATTTTGGTGGCGAAGAGATTTACGTGATTAGTGGTGTGTTTATGGATGAATTTGGTCAATATCCAGCAGGCTCTTGGCTACGCAGCCCCCATTTAAGTCAACATAATCCTTATGTTGAACAAGACACTATAATTTGGGTAAAGACAGGACATTTATAATTGAGAGGTTCTGCTTTTGCATCTTTTAAAAAATCATTTTTAACGATATATTAACAGTTCACCTATATCAGGATAAATATTAGCAATGGATGCTTTTACTTTACATATATCAACCGCGATTATTAGCGCCATGATGGTCGTCAGTTTACTCACTTTTTATTTTGTCGGTAATCGTGAGCGTAGCCTTATCGACTGGAGCATCGCTGGCGGATTATTTTTTTTTAGCAATGCCGTGGGCATTTCCTCTTATTTTTTTGACATTCCCTATTGGCTTGGTCCGGCATTAACCAACGCCTGTTATATTCTGGCTCATCTGGCTTTACTGGCTGGGTTAAGGCGCCATCTTTTATTATCTCCAAATTGGTCCTTAATGCTAGGGATTGCCGCCGCGGTGTTTTTAGCGCATTTCATTCCCGGTTTATTAGAAACGATAACCTACAGATTACTTTATATTTACCCCTTACTGATGGCTATCAATGTTTACACTGTTATTACTGTGGTTCTGGGAGTTAAGTCGAAAAAACTGCATGCAATTTATTACCCCTTTATGTTTGCTGAGTTAATCTTTTTTGGCCAACAATTAGTGCGCTATATCTTTGTGATATTTGATAATCAGCTGCCTTTAACGACTGCCGGTGATCACTTATTACAAACCTTGGGTACTTTGGCTGTTATGACCTTTTTGTTACTGATGATTTTATCCTGCTGTTTGATTATTTATCGGCAACAGCAGCTTAAATTATTTGATGCCATTGAAGTTGATTCATTAACTGGCTTGCTTAATCGTCAGGCTTTACCTCAACGCGCTAAAGAGATGTTTGAACAAAGTACCCCTTCAACCCCACTGGCGATTATGGTGGTTGAGATTGATGATTTACCTCAATTAAGCGAACAATACGGTTATCCTGCAAGTGATAGCGTGATAAAACATATTGCCAATGTGCTGAAATTTACGACTCACATTGAAGGGGGGATTTTTCGAAGTCAAACCAATAAGTTTGTATTGTTGATAGAAGGGGCAACGGTTGAACAATTAATACGTTTAAGCGAACGCTTAATTGAAAAAGTCGCCAACATGCAAATGAAAGCATTACCCAATGGTGTTCAGACTAACTTGAATATTGGCTATTCGATTCAAAGCGCCCATGATCATAGTTGGCAAATACTGTTTCAGCAGGCTGAGCAAAAATTAAAGCAAACTATGGCAGCGGAACCCGCTGTAGAGAGTAGACATGCTAAAAACATCACTTTAGATAGATTTGGTTTTAGCGCTTAATACTCTCTAGTGGAATGATATGCTTACATCCGCTTACAGAGAGCGTAAATGGATTTTGCGAATCAAAAAATGTGGCTTAAAGGCCACATTTTTTATTCACACTAAGGTTAGATATGCTCAAAGAGTCTGGTGATGATTACTCTGGGTCATAATCTAACACAGGTGCTAACCAGCGCTCAGTTTCCGCCAAACTCATTCCCTTCCGTTTAGCATAATCTTCAACCTGATCCTTACCCACATTGGTTACCCCAAAGTAACGCGATTTAGGGTGAGCAAAATACCAACCAGATACGGCAGCCGTTGGGAACATGGCATAACTTTCAGTAATATTTAAGCCAATGGTTTCATCCGGCTTTAATAGATCCCATAGTAAGCCTTTCTCTGTGTGATCTGGGCATGCAGGGTAACCCGGAGCTGGGCGAATACCTTTATATTTTTCGCGAATTAATGACTCATTATCCAGTGCTTCATCAGCAGCATAACCCCAAAACTCTTTACGTACTCGTTCATGCATGCGCTCGGCAAAGGCTTCTGCCAAACGGTCGGCAAGGCACTTGAGCATAATGGCATTATAATCATCATGGTTAGCTTCAAAGCGGGCAACGTGCTCATCAATACCGTGTCCAGCAGTGACGGCAAAGCCACCCATGTAGTCAGCCACGCCTGAGTCTTTTGGCGCAACAAAGTCTGATAAACAGAAGTTGTCATTGCCAACGCGTTCCAGCTGCATCCGTAAGTGATGGGTGGTCATTTCCACCTGAGTGCGGCTTTCATCGGTATATAATTCAATATCATCATGGTTAACTGTGTTAGCAGGAAATAATCCCATGACGGCTTTTGCGGTTAACCACTTTTCACTGATGATGGTTTGCAGCATGGCTTGACCGTCTGCAAATAGTTTGCGCGCTTCTTCACCTACGACTTTATCATCTAAAATGTCAGGGTAACGGCCATGAAGCTCCCAACTTCTAAAGAAAGGTGTCCAGTCAATACGTTCAACTAAATCTTCAAGTGGGTAATCATCAAAAACTTGACGGCCCAATATATTAGGCTTAAATGGGGTATAGTTTTGCCAATCATGTGTGCAGCGATTTTCGCGGGCAACTTCAATGGGTACGATGGTTTTGCGCTTAGTTTGTGACAAGCGTTTTTCACGCATGACATCATATTCAGCATATTCTTCATCAATGGTAGCCTGACGTGTTTCATTGTTAATTAACTTAGACACCATAGGGACCGCGCGCGAAGCATCGGCTATATAAATTGCCCCATGAGGGTAATGTGGTGCAATTTTAACTGCGGTATGAATTTTAGAACAGGTTGCGCCGCCAATAATGGCTGGAATAGTCAGCCCTTCACGGTGGAATGTTTTGACGTTATGTACCATTTCATCAAGACTTGGTGTGATTAGCCCTGACATGCCAATAATATCAATATTGTGCTCTTTTACTGCGTCCAGAATTTTATCAACCGATACCATTACGCCTAAATCAATGACCTCGTAGCCATTACAGGCCAGTACCACGCCGACAATATTTTTGCCGATATCGTGCACATCGCCTTTGACTGTGACCATTAAAATTCGCCCGTTAGATTGGCCTTCTACTTTTTCAAGTTCGATAAATGGGTTTAAATAGGCCACGGCTTTTTTCATTACCCGCGCCGATTTTACCACTTGAGGCAAAAACATTTTACCGGCACCAAATAAGTCGCCAACCACATTCATGCCATCCATCAACGGCCCTTCAATTACATCAAGCGGTCTTGTGGCTTGTAAGCGCGCCTCTTCAGTATCTATATCAATAAATTCAGTGATCCCTTTTACTAGTGCGTGGGATAAACGTTCATTTACTGGCAAACTGCGCCATGCTAAATCTTCTTTTTTAGCCACTTGGCTACCGTCACCACGATATTTTTCGGCGATATCAAGTAGCTGTTCTGTGTTAGTTGAATCGGCAACCGGGCAGGGCAGGTTCAATACCACGTTTTCAACTTTGTCTTTTAAATCGGCGTCAATGTCATCGTAAATAGCCAGCTGGCCTGCGTTAACAATACCCATGTCCATACCCGCTTGAATTGCATGGTATAAAAATACCGCATGGATGGCTTCACGTACTGGATTGTTACCACGGAATGAGAATGATACGTTTGATACGCCACCAGAAATCATGGCATAAGGTAAGGTCGATTTAATGTCTTTAATGGACTCGATAAAATCGACGGCATAGTTGTCGTGCTCTTCAATACCCGTGGCAATCGCAAAAATATTAGGGTCGAAAATAATGTCTTCTGGCGGAAAGCCAACTACGTCGACTAGCAAACGGTAGGCACGGGTACAAATTTCTGTTTTACGGGCACGGGTATCGGCCTGGCCATCTTCATCAAAGGCCATCACAATCGCAGCCGCACCGTAACGCTTAACAAGCGTGGCTTGTTTAATAAAGGCTTCTTCGCCTTCTTTCATTGAAATCGAGTTGACAATCGACTTACCCTGAACACATTTAAGACCCGCTTCAATGACTTCCCATTTTGATGAGTCAATCATGATAGGCACACGGGAAATATCAGGCTCTGAGGCGATTAAGTTCAAAAACTTTTTCATCGACTCAGCACCATCAAGCATGCCTTCATCCATGTTTACGTCGATGATTTGTGCGCCGTTTTCAACCTGCTCACGAACAACATCAAGGGCTTCTTCAAATTTCTCTTCTTTAATAAGACGTAAAAATTTGGCTGAACCCGTCACGTTTGCGCGTTCACCCACGTTAACGAACAAAGAGCTGGCATCAATGGTTAAAGGCTCGAGTCCTGAAAGGCGACAAGCGACCGGAATATCCGGAATCGTTCGTGGTTCGTGATTGATCACGGATTCACGAATTGTTTGAATGTGTGCCGGCGTGCTGCCACAACAGCCACCGACGATATTGAGCATACCTTCTCGGGCCCAGTCGCTGATGACTTCCGCCATTTCTTCAGGGGTTTCATCATAACCGCCAAACTCGTTAGGCAAACCAGCATTGGGGTGAGCCGACACGAAACATTCGGCAATGCGTGATAGTTCTTCTACGTATGGGCGCAGCTCTTTTGGCCCTAAGGCACAATTAAGCCCGATAGATAAAGGCTTGATGTGGCGCAGTGAGTTATAGAAACCTTCTGTAGTTTGCCCCGTTAGGGTACGACCTGATGCATCAGTGATGGTGCCTGAGATCATCACGGGCAAGCGATCGCCAAGTTGATCAAAAACTTTTTCAATCGCAAACAGCGCGGCTTTGGCATTAAGGGTATCAAAAATAGTTTCAACCATTATGATATCCGCGCCACCTTCAATCAGTGCCGTGGTTGATTCAACATAAGCTTCTACTAGCTCATCAAAGCTAACATTTCGAAAGCTTGGATCGTTCACATCTGGGCTGATAGAACAGGTGCGGTTTGTGGGGCCGAGTACCCCAGCAACGTAGCGTGGAGTACCAGTTTGCGCGGCGACTTCATCAGCGGCTTCACGGGCAACTTGGGCGCCTTGTAAGTTTATTTCGGCAGATAACGACTGCATGTCGTAATCTGCCATAGCAATGGTGGTGGCATTAAAGGTATTGGTTTCAATAATGTCAGCGCCCGCCAACAAATATTTAGTATGAATGTCTTTGATAATTTGCCGTTGGCTCAACACCAACATGTCATTGTTACCTTTCACATCGCAATGCCAGTCTTTAAAACGCTCACCGCGATAATCAGCTTCTTCCAATTTGTAGTCTTGGATCATGGTGCCCATCGCACCATCGAGAATGACAATTCGCTCTTTAAGCGTAGTTGTAAGTTGTTCAAGAACCTGACTGTAGGAAGTCGACTTCAGCATAACTCATTACCTTTTAATGCAGTGGTGCTTAGCTAACAAGGCACCAAATTTATCTAACTTATTATTTTATCGAGTGTTAATTAATGCATCGTGAATAGCGGGCACTCGACAAGCAGAATTTTGTTTGGACATTTATACGTATAGACGTCCATAATACGCGAGTTGTTATCTTTAGGGCAAGGCAGAAATCCATGAAACATCTTCAATTGGTATTCCTGCGCCATGGCCACTGCCAAGGCGGAGATATTCTGCGTGGAAAAACCAATGTGCCCTTGTCAGAACAAGGGCTAATACAAATGCAGCAGGCCTTTGATAGCTTGGGTAAATTACCCGATACCGTGTATTCATCTTCACTTGAACGCTGCCTTCAGTTTAGTGACCTTATCGCAAAACAGTATCAATTGCCCATCAAGGTGTTGGACGATTTACAAGAAATTGATTTTGGTGAATGGGATGGTCAAACATGGCAAACCTTGTATCAACACCATGAGCTCAAGTTAAATGCATATTGGGCAAACCCATGGGAGCCAGAGCACACGCCGCCAAAGGGTGAATATTTACGTGATTTTAGTGCCAGAGTGCAAGTTGCTGTGGCGCAAATTGTATGGCAGATGTTGCAGCAATCTGCGGCTGAAGTCGCAACAAAAAACGAACAGTTTGACGCCGTCTTACCACCATCGGTATTAATAGTCACCCACGGTGGTGTGATGCGATGTATAATGGCCGCCATCTTGGGTGTTGAGCAAGCTGCGGGTATTTTTAGTCAGTTTCATTTACCTTATGCCGCGCTATTTCATGTCGATGTTTATGTCGAAGAGCAATACTTTGACAATATTGACCAAGACACATTCGCGTTTAAAAATCTCAGTATGAGATTAAACTGGCCTACCTTGAGTGGTTTAACACAAGGTTAAAGCCAACCGTTAAATATAGTCACGAGTATTGGGAATCGGGAAAGCCCGAACTGTACCCGCAACTGTGAATATGATGCCTGCCTAGATTAGGTCAATCATATAAGTCAGATACCAGCTTGAGACTATTCATTTTTTGCCTGAGCGGGATAACTCAGTGGGGCATATATGTTTGAAATTCTGATCGCTTTTATAGTGGGCAACCTTGCTATAGGTGGCCTTATTTATTTAGGTGCAAGGCTATACTTAGGAGACGATGTTTGATGTCTTCAAGTATTGATGCCGTGATCGTAACATCTCAGTCTGATAACCTTGCCTTATCCGTAAACGGAATTAGTTGGCATGTTGACGATGTCGCCATTTTAGCGGATATCTCCTTTTCGCTTAACAAAAAGCAAATGCTAGGGGTGATAGGGCCAAATGGTGCGGGTAAGTCGAGTTTACTTCGATGTCTTTACCGTTATATCACACCGACTCAAGGGCAAATTCGCCTATTTGATCAAGATATTAGCCAATTTAAGGGCAAGGCCTTTGCTACCCAAGTGGCTGTGGTGCAACAAGATACGCCGCAATTTTTTGATATGAATACTAGCCAACTTGTGGCCATGGGATTAACGCCGCATAAAGGCATGTTCGATGGGCATACCGCCGCAGATAATCAACTGATAAACGATGCCATTCAAAAAGTGGGTTTAACCGACAAAGCTTTTTTACAATATAGCCAATTGTCAGGAGGGGAAAAACAGCGGGCATTAATTGCAAGGGCCATAGTGCAGCGCCCTAAATTATTAATACTCGATGAACCCACAAATCATTTAGATATTCGATATCAGATACAAATTTTAGAATTGGTTAAAAGCTTAGGTATTACCGTTATCGCTTCCATCCATGATTTAAATTTAGCCAGTGCAATGTGTGATACTTTGGTATTGCTCAATAAAGGCCGCCTGGTGTCTCAAGGCACGCCTAGCGCGGTACTGACCGAAGCTCAAATTGGCAAGGTATTTGAGGTTTGTTGTGAGGTCAAACCGCACCCTCAACACGCTAAACCCTTAGTCAATTACTTTTACGGTTATATGTCGCATTCTTTATCCCAATCGCCATTTCAACCTAGTCCTAAGGCCGAACAAGATTCATCGCTTTGCGATTCCGAGGTACAGCGATGAGCCCAGTAAAAGATCAATATAGATATCGACTATTTCTGTGTTTGTTAAGCTTGTTTGCCGCATTAAGCCCTATTGCAGCAGCAAGCTTTGGCGCGGCAAACATCAGTTTCCATGATGTGATTCAGGCGATAGGGCAACATCTTTCTTGGCAAGATAATGCCCAATCATCAGGCATAACAGAACGAATTGTATTTGAGCTACGTTTTCCACGCATTGTGCTGGCGTTTGTCGCGGGGGCAGGATTAGCCCTAGCAGGTAGTGTGTTACAAACTGTTACCTGTAATCCATTGGCTGATCCCTATTTGTTTGGTATTAGTTCCGGAGCCTCTTTTGGTGCAGTATTAGTGTTCAGTTTTTTGTCTAGCGGACTGTTTAACTTAACACAGGGAACTGCCATGTCTTTAGGACAGCTTGAGTGGTGGAGTTGGCAAAATTTGTTATTGCCTATAGGGGCGTTTGCTGGAGCAAGTTTGTCGGTATTGCTGGTGTTAAGCTTGTCAGGTTTGGGCCGCAGTAGCCAGATAGAGCGTATGTTGCTATCGGGGGTTGCTACTTCATTTTTATTCGGTTCATTGACCAGTTTACTGCTGTATTTTTCAAGCCCGCAAGCCACAGCATCTGTATTGTTTTGGTCATTAGGGAGTTTTGCTAAAGCAAACTGGACTGGAGTGATATTACCCAGCGTTATTGTGCTGGGCAGTTTAGCGATTATTGTTGTTTTTAAGCGGCAAATTGTTGCACTGCAAGCGGGTGATGAAACCGCCCATACCCTTGGGGTTAATGTGGCTAAATTACGCCTCAATATGCTGTTACTTTGCTCCTTGATTACCGCGGTATTAGTGGCCAGTTGTGGTGGCATTGGCTTCGTGGGATTGATGATCCCCCATTGTGTTCGATTACTGTTTCCAGGGCGTCAGCCTATGATAGTGACTGCTATTGTGGGTGGGTTATTTATGGTGTGGATTGATGTGGTGGCCCGCTGCATATTAGGGAATCAAGAGTTACCCGTAGGTATTATCACTGCCGCAATTGGCAGTGTGTTTTTCTTATTTATATTAAGATATAGGCGTTAAATGCTTGTGTCATTAACGCGTTTATCGTTGTTATTTTTGTGGAGCGTATATGTTTGCAGTTGACCATGTAAGTCATAAATTCGACGACATCATCCAACATAAAATTGATCAAAAAACTAAACCCAAAGGGGCGCTTGGTCAGTTGGAAACATTAGCTAAACAAATTGCACAAGTGCAGTTATCCAGTGATCCAAAGGCTAAAAAATTGCATATTACTGAGCCGGGATTACTGGTGTTTGCTGGCGACCATGGTATTGCTCAATATGGTGTGTCGATTGCGCCAAGTGAAGTGACCAGTCAAATGGTGGCGAATTTTGTTCACGGTGGTGCAGCGGTGAATGTGTTTTGCCGACAAATGGGTTTTAACCTTGAGGTGATAGACGCTGGTGTGCTTGCTCCCTTAGGTTTAAAAGGGGTAACTGAGCACAGATTAGGTAACGGAACAGCGGCGATTCATTTAGCCCCAGCGATGACCCTTGAGCAAGTTAAACAAGGTTTTAAAGCGGCCCATGAAGTGGTTGAACGTCATGTCTTGTCAGGGTGTAACCTTATTGCGTTAGGTGAAATGGGGATAGGTAACACCTCATCAGCTGCGGCAATTATGGCGGCTTTGCTAGAGTTTGACGTTAATACTTGTGTCGGCAGAGGGACGGGTATTGATGATAAAACCTTTGCTTTGAAAAAAGCGTTGATCAATGAAGCATTGAAATTACATCGGCCTAAATTAGCTTCACCTGTGCATGTATTGGCTTATTTAGGTGGTTTTGAAATAGTACAAATGACAGGGGCGATTTTAGCGGCCGCTGAACAGAAAATATTAGTGCTAATAGATGGGTTTATCTCTACCGCTGCAGCACTTGTCGCTGTAAGATTACACCCCGCAGCAAGAGACTATTTAGTGTTTGCCCATGAGTCGGAAGAGCAGGGGCATAAATTGATGTTAACCCACCTAGCAGCACAGCCTATTTTGTCTTTAGGCTTACGCCTAGGAGAAGGGACCGGAGCCGCATTAGCGCTACCGATAGTACAAGCCGCAGTGAATTTTTATAATGACATGGCCAGCTTTGAAGATGCTGGTGTCGTGAATGTGGTCTAAGGAAAGTATGTTCAATCTATACCGTGGTTTAAGACAGTTAAATTTATTTTTCGTGGCGTTAAGTTTTTTTACTCGGCTGCCAATTCCATCTTGGGTGGTGATTGATGCTGAAAAACTTAATCAATCAAGCCGATATTTTGGGGTGGTAGGATTAGCTATTGGCCTCATTAGTGGGTTAGTTTTTTGGCTAGCTCAGTTGGTGCTGCCAGCTAATATTGCCGTGCTGCTAGCCATGGTAGCCGGAGTGTTAGCAACAGGTGCGTTCCATGAAGATGGCTTAGCGGACACCGCCGATGGTTTTGGTGGTGGTTGGACCGTTGAAGATAAGCTGCGCATTATGAAAGACTCTCGTCTTGGCAGTTACGGCGCGTTAGCCATTGGTTTAGCTTTGTTATTAAAGTGGCAACTCTTGGTAGAGCTAGCGCTATATAGCCCAATGGCCGCCATTAGTGGTTTTGTGGTGGCGCATACATTAAGCCGTGTATTAGCTGCCAGTCTGATTTTTAGTGAAAAATATGTCCGTGATGACAGCGGTAAGTCCAAGCCTTTAGCACAGCAACAATCAATCAACGACCTGTTGATATTGTTAGCCAGTGGTTTGTTTGTTCTATTGTGGTTAAACGGTGTTGCAGCGTTTGCTTTGTTTATTATCCTTTGGTGCGTGCGTTTTCTTCTGGGTAATTTATTTAGACGCCAAATTGGTGGTTATACCGGTGATACCTTAGGTGCAGCGCAGCAAGTCAGTGAAATTGTGTGTTACCTCGTCATATTGGTAGTTGGATTAAGTTAATGATCCATTTAGTTCTTGGGGGGGCAAGAAGCGGTAAAAGTCGGTTTGCTGAAAGCAGGGTGGCCCAAATAACCGCTTCTATCCCCCAAGTTTGTTCGCCAGTGTATATCGCTACCGCCACCATAGGCCATGATAACGAGATGGCAAGCAGAATTGCTCGTCATCAAGATGATAGAGCCGCCAGTGTTTTATCTTGGTTAACCCTAGAAACCCCCTTGGCTTTAGCCGAGTGTTTAACGCGGATTGATAAAGCCAATCAAGTGATTTTGGTCGATTGCCTTACCCTCTATTTAACCAATCATTTGTTACTAACAAGTTTTGGTGGTGCAGCTGAAACCGCTATCCCTAACTTCGCAACAAATTTAGCATCAAGCGACTGGCAAACAGAAAAAGATTCTCTTTTAGCGGTATTGCCCAAGCTACAGTCAGATGTGGTTTTAGTGAGCAATGAAGTGGGTTCGGGCGTTGTGCCTATGGGGGAACTTAGCCGAGAATTTGTCGACCAAGCCGGATGGCTAAATCAGGCCATCGCCACCATGGCGGATCACGTCACCTTAGTTGTAGCAGGTTTGCCGCTTCCATTAAAAACATCAACAAACTCATGACCACAGATAATCCTCTATCCACTAAACATTTAACCACTCAGCTTAGTCGATTAACTGGCAGCTTAATGGTGCAAGGCACGACATCCGATGCGGGTAAAAGTACTTTAGTGGCCGGTCTATGTCGCGTTTTTGCCCGTCATGGTGTTGAGGTTGCGCCATTTAAGCCACAAAATATGGCACTGAACAGTGCTGTAACTGAAGATGGTGGCGAAATCGGCCGCGCCCAAGCATTACAAGCGGTGGCGTGTAACCTTAAGCCCCATACTGACTTTAACCCTGTACTGCTTAAACCCAGCTCAGACACTGGCGCGCAAGTCATTATTCATGGAAAAGCGTTAACCACCCTTGAGGCTAAAGCTTTTTTCGGCCCCCAAAGTCAGGGCTATAAGGCCATGGCCTTGGACGCTGTGATGACATCCTTCCGTCGTCTTCGCCAGCAGTATTCATTGGTGGTCATTGAAGGTGCGGGCAGTCCCGCTGAAATTAATTTACGTCATGGCGATATCGCCAATATGGGCTTTGCAGAAGAAGCTGATTGTCCGGTGATTATCATTGCCGACATTGATAAAGGCGGTGTATTTGCCCACCTCGTCGGCACCTTGGCATTGTTAAGCCCATCAGAGCAAGCGCGGGTGAAAGGCTTTGTGATTAATCGTTTTCGTGGCGATATTAGCTTGCTGCAATCTGGGGTTGATTGGCTTGAAAACTATACCCAAAAGCCTGTTTTGGGCGTGTTGCCCTATTTGCACGATCTGCATTTAGATGCCGAAGACAGTTTAATTGCTGCACCAAATGCTACTGGCAATATTGCCCAGCAAAAAAAGCTGGTGGTATTAGTGTTAGTGTTGCCACGGATCAGTAATCATACCGATTTTGATCCGTTAAGATTACACCCTCAAGTTGAGTTTCGATATGTCAGTATGGCAGATCAACATCAACCCTTTCCCGCTGCCGATTTAATCATTCTACCTGGCAGTAAAAATGTCCGTGCAGATCTCAATTTCATGCGTCAGCAAGGTTGGGATAGTGCTATTTTTAAGCATTTACGCTATGGCGGTAAAGTGATAGGTATTTGCGGTGGTTACCAAATGCTAGGGAAAATGATTAATGATCCCCTTGGTATCGAAGATAAAGCAGGTAGTAGTGCAGGCTTAGGCTTATTAGATATCACAACCGAACTTACCGCCAATAAAGTACTGACTCAAGTCAGCGGCCAGTTACAACTTAATCAACAACAGGTGAGTTTTGACGGCTATGAAATCCACTGTGGAATATCGCATTTTTCTGCAAGCATAATATCTCACCCAGTGACGATTTTTTCAGTTGATCATTCAGGCACCACATCTGGGGCGATGACACAAAGCGATGGTCAAGTGAGCCAAGATAATTTGATTATGGGCACCTATATCCATGGATTATTAGATAACCCATCGGCATGTCAGCTTATTTTACAATGGGCAGGACTTGAACAGGCTCAAGTTATTGACATTAACCAAATCCGCGAACAACAACTAAACCGTCTTGCCGATGTGCTTGAAGCGCATTTAGATTTCGAACAGTTAATAGGAGTGATTTCATAATGGACAGCAATAAAGACCAAAATCAGCTTGACGAACAAAAAGCCCAACGTCATAAAGCACGCCAACAAAAAGTGAAGGACGCAGTGGATGCCAAAATCGCTAAAGCGCAATTAGAGAAAGGCGTGTTACTGGTCTTGACCGGCAATGGTAAAGGTAAGTCTACGGGTGGGTTTGGCAATATTACCCGTGCAGTAGGACATGGAAAAAAGGCGGCTGTAGTACAGTTTATTAAAGGCAACTGGCCTTGCGGTGAGCGTGAAGTGCTAGAGAAAGTCGGTGTTGAGTTCCACGTGATGGGAACAGGTTTTACCTGGGAAACCCAAGACAGAGAGAAAGATACCTTAGCGGCGATAGGAGCGTGGGAAGCAGCGGAAGCATTGCTCAAAGATGAAACCATCGATATTATTTTGCTCGATGAACTCACTTATATGGTGAGCTATCACTATATCGAGCTTGATCGTGTACTGGATGCGCTTAACAATCGGCCGCCAATGCAACATGTGATCATTACTGGCAGAGCGTGTCACCGTGCGATTATTGAGCTAGCTGATACCGTGAGTGAAGTTCAACCGATTAAACATGCATTTGAAGCCGGAGTTAAAGCACAAATTGGGTTTGATTATTAGGATCTATCTGTTGCTAAGCCCATAAGTTGACAACAACTTGCTGTGGTGTGCGATCAATATGGTCAGGTAGTGCATGGAATTTTGATGCTCTTCGGCTCAAGCATCCTCGGTAACCGCTCCATGCGTTACCCTACCTCCTAAATCCTAAATCCTAAATCCCTTTAGTCGTGCTTCGCCCCATCTTCTATATCCATATCGTTGTGTTTTAAGGGTATTTACAACATCCCGGTTGATTGTAACGAATGAAGAGCATCGTTTTTCTACTTTCAAACTCGTTAACACAGCATGAAAGCCCTAAAACATGCTGAGTAGAACACTTTTTTGTATTTATTCGTTTTAATATCAATCATCTAAGTTATTTAGATTAAGCGAGAACTGAGTGTGGGTGGCTAAAGAATGCTGTAATAGCATTGATGCTCGTTTGCTAAACTAGGCTTCAAAAGTTTACCTACGGTGAACTTTTCGTAGCCATAGCCAGCGTGTCGTAAACAGCGGAAATAATAAAATGAATTTTATTATTTTACAGGGGCAAACCTAGTATTAGATTGACCTAACGATTAAAACGGATCGGGCAAGGTTAATGTATCTGAGCCATAGCTATCACCCACATTTTCTTTGAAGGGACAAACCCTTCGAACATCGTCAAGTATCTTGATGAAATAGCTGAGTTGTGATTGCAGGGTTTAACCCTTCATATGCGATTAATGGCTGCTCAATTACCAGTATAAAATACCCACAATCAAGTATGTTGCAATGTTGGTACTAAGTTTTATGTTATCTGTACCATTTAAATAGCTAGGACATAAGGTTGTTGTCCGTTGTTTTCAGTATCACAGTCAGACAGTGGTGATAAATAATTTGGAGATAGTAATGGGTCAAACAAAGTCTTTATCTATGGTGGTGTTTTTGTCGCTGTTTCTTGTGGCGTGTAGTTCAACACATACCCTTGAAAACCGAGTCACAAAAGATAATTACCGAGCGGTAACGGTTGAGTCTAGTTTTGCTGATGCGTCATCTGAACCCTATCGAGTTTGGGGGGATGACGCTTCGGATTTCTTATTTAACCCGCAAGATGGTACGACTCCGTTAAAGGTGAATGGCGACCAGCTAAATATTCTTGCTCTGTCTGGCGGAGGTGCTAACGGAGCATTTGGTGCCGGTATTATTAACGGCTTATACGACAGCAACCAGCTGCAGGAGTACAGCATTGTTACTGGTATTAGTGCAGGCTCACTGATGGCGCCATTTGTATTTGTGGGTGGGGATGAGATCCCACGTCTAAAAGAGGTCATGCTTAGCCTTAATGACGACCTTATTTTAGGTAAACGTAATTTTCTCAATGCGCTGATTAAGGATGCATTTACCGATGGACAAAAGATGTTTGAATTTATCCAGAACGTCTACACGGCAGAAATGATTGAGCAGATAGCTGTGCAGCATCAGTCAGGTCGTCGGTTATTTATTGGCAGCACCCATTTTGACTCTGAAGAGCTGGTTGTTTGGAACCTTGGTCGCATCGCCGAGAGTGATCTACCTAACAAGGTCACATTGATCCATCAAATTCTGGCTGCGAGTTCATCAATACCAGGGGTGTTTCCGCCACAATTTATTACGGTTAACCAAGGTGACAAGACCCTAGAAGAGCTTCACGTCGATGGCGGACTTACGGTGCAAATGTTTTTCGAAGTGGTAAATGTTGATTACGCAAAGATCAATGAGGCTTTGGGATTAACGACGAGTCCGCAGATACATGTTATTCGTAATGGTATGTTAAAAGTTCCCTATCAGGCAACTGAAGATAAGGGCGTTGACTTATTAAGCAGAAGCCTTGGCAGCATGACGATTCAACAAGCTAAAGGTGACCTGTATAGAATGCTTTATTTCAGTAAAAATAGTGGATTAAAACTTTCATTTACTTATATGGATGATGAGTTTAACGCACCTAAAGCGACAAAAGATATGTTCGACTTACAGTATATGAAAGCCTTGTACCAGCATGGTTATAGCAAAGCTAAATCCACTGAACTTTGGTCAACTGAAGTTCCCTAGGAAGGCGTCCAGTTAAGGGCCCCTAAGGTATACAAGCTATTACCAATCAATTTTTTAACATGAAAGTACGAATATAAAAAGCTCTCTTGTCACTGGCGTTGGCCGTAAAAAGCACCAGCGCTATGGCTCTTAACGTCGATCGAGCTAGCCCATGAGATGCAGCTAGTGGCTGTTAGTGAGGCGTCCGAACTCTTTATCACGATAGATGAAGATGCCAGTTTTGAGTCTGTTGTGTATCAAGGGTTTATCACAGAAAAATTCAGTGATATCTATGTCATGATGGCTCAGGCGAAATCACTATGCCACTACACGTTGATTCTGTTAAAAGCCAAACATTTTATAGGCCTCTTCCTCGTGAGAGGCCTATAAATTCATATCAAGCATGCCTTATTTCTTAGTGCTTTTTTATCGCTTACAAACCTGAGTTCGACACCCCTAAATTAGCATTACGCTGTCGATTAAGGGTTTGTATAGTGGCACACTAATTTGGGGCAAGTAACATGGGTCTTTATAAATCAAGACTTACTTGAATTGATTAATTTGGCTAATTAATTTGTCACTAAATTAATGCGTGAACTGACTCATTTCTATCCTAAATAGCATAATGTGATTAATCTGTTTTCCCCGCAATTTAATCATCAATTTGCTTATAGCTTTCATATTAATTGAATAAATCTCGCCCTATAAAAAGGCCAACTAATCTAAGTTGGCCTTTGGTTTTTCTTGTATGACTTAACAGCAGATATATCGTTGCAACAAATTAGCGACGTCTTCTACTGCGACGGCGCATACGGCCTTCTTTGTCAGTTGATGTGCCACCTGTCGTACCATTTTTCTCTTCATGATCATCATGATCTTCGTGGTCGTTATCTAAGTTGTCATTACTGTGAGCGAGTGTGACTGGAGAGTCCAGTTTCACTTCTTGCTCAGGGGCAACTTTTTTGTCGCCTCTGAACACTGATTTTAAAATACTGGTGACTCCCAATTTAGTTGGTGCAACCGTTTTGGTTTTTTCAGTGTCAGGTTGTGTGCTGGCTATTTCAGTCGATACAGCAGGGCTTTGTTCGAAAACTTTTTCCAGCTTTTGTTCTATATTGTTTTTTAGTTCGTCAGAAAATTGAATGCTATCAATTTTCTCTTGCGACTTTTTTGGCGCGATGTCATCTATCGATTCCCCCGGCTTTAAGCGCACTGCAACGTTATCTAAGCTAGCAGATGAGCGTATTGGCTGAGGGTCTAAAGATGCCGTTTTGGGTCTGATTTCGGCAACATTGTCTAAATTCGTGGCTTTAACCGCTACAGGATCTAATGACAGTGATTTTGTCGGCACAGGATCTAGGCTTAAACTAGGGCTAGCGATCGGATCTAATGCTACTCTTGGTGTGGCGATAGGATCTAATGATAGCGATTTTGTCGGCACAGGATCTAGGCTTAAACTAGGGCTAGCGATTGAATCTAATGCTGTTCTTGGTGTGGCGATAGGATCTAAAGATACCGCTGTTGTTGCGATTGAATCTAATGCTGTTCTTGGTGTGGCGATAGGATCTAAAGATACCGCTGTTGTTGCGACTGGGTCTATAGATGGTGTTATAGCCTCAGAAGGCGATTTTGTGGCTACAGTATCTAAAGGCGATGATATTGGATCATGAGCAGGTTTAGTCACTACTGGTTCTAAAGACGCAGTGATAGGCTCAGAAGCTGTAGCAACAACAGGCTGTAGAGAAATGCTTGGCGCAGTATCAGATAAGGCTTGTGGCGGCGTAGGAATAGCGGCTTGATCTTGAGCTCGATCTGCAACGCGTTTATCAAACTCGCTAGTGACGTCGGTTATTTCTGATTTTGCAATGCTAACGGCATTAACCAGCTCTTCAAATATCTTTTGATAGCCTTCGTATTTGTTTTCAATGCCCTTGATGTTGTTTTTAACATCATCGCTTAATTTGCTCGTAAGGCGTTTGTAGATGTTAATCTCTTGTTCTAGTTCATAAAGATATGTTTTAGAATACTTAACAGACTCATCCATCTCAATGATTGTGTCATTTATTTCATGACGTTTTTTATTGAATTCATTGATCAATTCAGTCGGAATTTGGGCCGGTGACGTGGGCGGAGGTACAATGCCTGCGAACTCAGCAATATGGCTAACCGGAAGCCATTGTGTCAATGAAGGGTGCCAGCCATAGCAGTCAGGTTCGGCCTGTAAAAACGCGATAGCTTCACTTTGGGTTAATGGCCCTGTAACGTCGCCATCATGCGAAAAAAACCATTTTTTCATAGTTATCATTCTTATTTAGTCGTTATCAACAGTGGTTGTGATCGTAATCAGATCAAAAACATTAATTTGCCACACCAGCCAACTTGCGTTGTAAAGCTTCATACTGCTCATTGACGCTACGTATGGTGGCTTTAACTTCTTGATTCAAATTTTGCGTGACTGTTTTAGTTTTATTGGTATCGCGATCAAAATCAGCAAAAGAAGAGGTAATCGCCTTCAAGGTGGTTTCAATGCGGCTTAATTCAGTATTAAGCTCTTGCTCTTTAGCAATAAAACGTTCAACTAGTTTTTTAGGGATCGCTTGGGGTGGCGGTGGCGGTGTGATAACAATATCAAACTCATCAACGTGGCTTACGGGTATCCATTGGGCATAAGATGGATGCCAAGCATAGGTATGCGGATTTTTTTCGATAAACTTGTTGGATTCTGCCAGACCTAAAGGTCCGCTAACTTCACCATTATTTGAGAAATACCACTCTTTCATAGTTCCACTCTTATCCTTAATAGTGTTTAAACTTATAATTATCTATTAATCAGGGGTTTAGCTTGCTTTGTTATTACTGAACTTTAAGGTATTGTTAATTCAAACAGCCTTATTTTTTTGCTTGTTTTTTGAGCATTAAAATATTAGCGCGGCAATTGGAATATAAATAGTTGGTTACATTAACCTATATTTTTTAACATGACCACCCTTTATGAATGATCGATCTTTTTCAATGTCTCAGCTTAATTTACCCCAGTGGAATAAATTCAGGATTTGATTGGTTTTTAGGCGAATCTGTGTGTGAGTTTTTTGCCATTTACTTATTATTCAAAGTCAGCGGAGGTAGTAAACTCAATCCATTGGCCAGTAGAGGGGTGATTAAATCCAATAAAAGCGGCATGCAGATGTAATCGGTTGGCTTGTTGGCCATACAAATCATCGCCGACGATTGGCAAACCTAAACCGAGGTGGTGAGCACAGTGTACTCTAAGTTGATGGGTTCGGCCTGTTTTAGGGTAAAGATGTAATAGGGTGTTTTCACCTTTGTTTTTATAGACTTCCCAAAAGGTTTCGGCGTTTTTTCCATGCTCATAACAGACTAATTGCTTGGGGCGATCATTCAAGTCGACTCGCAGGGGTAAAGTGATCAAGCCTTGTTGTTGGCTGGGCTTACCTTCTACCAAAGCAATATAGCGTTTAGTGACGGTGCGATTGATAAATTGCTGTTGTAAGGCTTTATTGGCCTCTTTGGTTAACGCAATAACCATGAGTCCGGAAGTCGACATATCGAGGCGATGCACAATCAAAGGTCCCGTTGCCTGAGGAAAGTGTTGTTGCATTCGGGTTTGCACTGAATCGGTGACATTTTTCCCGGCCACTGACAGCATTTCAGCGGGTTTATTAATAATCGCCAAATCTGCGTCCTGATACACAATATCAACAAGTTTATCTTCGGCGGTATTAATGAGTAATGGGTCAGGGTCGACCAACATATCTGACAGCATATGGCCTAAAATGGGCCGACACTTACTGTGGCAAGCAGGGTAGTAATTTTGGTGTTGTTTTATTTCTGACTTAGGTGATTGTCCCCACCAAAACTCGGCCATGGCTATCGGGGTTAATTGCTGTTTAAAAGCATATTGCAATAATTTAGGTGCAGCACACTCTCCAGCCCCAGCCGGTGACAGATGGTTTGGTGCATCAAAAAATATGCTATTCAAATCTCGAGTTAAACCAGTAATATTTAAAAATTGATATTGATTAAACAGCTTCTTTTGTAACTGATTAGACAATTGCTTCCGCTGTTTTTTAAGCTGTTTAATTTGATGTAGGTACTTATCGACTTGTTGAAATGTGTGCTCAATTTTTGCAGCCCATTGTTGTTTTAACTCTGCTAATTGATATTTTTGCTGCACGCTTTGACGACTAAGCTCAATTGACAGGGTTTTAAACGATTCGGCGTTAAGCTTTCCCTGAACTAAATCAATATCAGCTTGCTCGCGTTTTTCTTTGCGATGTTTACGATTTTCGATGATATCGGCACGTAACAATGCTAATGCCGTGTCAGCCTGTTGTTGCTGCTTTGCAAGCAAGACTTGTAAATTGGCCAATTCAGCGGTTGATTCATGCTGAATAATTAACTGGTTAATGTCGTTAATTTGTTTGTTTTCGGCACTAAAAAAACTGTCTTTAGTGAGCATGTCAAAAATTGGTGGCACAAAAGGTGGCAGAATATTTTGATCGGCCAGTTTGCCGGAAAATCCGGCTAAAAACCCAATTTGTCCCTGGTGATTTTTTACTACCAACACGCCAAACATTTTACCTATGACCATACCGCGATCATTTTCAGGATCTAAACCAAAATTATGCTGCCATGGATTGTTGATTAACAAGTCTTGTTGTAATTGTTGTGCTGCTTGCAAGCAGATTGGATGTGGTTGGTAGTAAAACGGAAAGGTAAAACGGGCGGGTAAACTGTGCTGGGCAATACTGTCATTGAATTGGATAAAACAAGGATCGATAACAGACATGGTAAAAGCCACTCACAGCATAAAAAGGACAGGTATTTTACCTTGTTGGTTTAGGGGATGCATCATTAACTGCGTATATTTCTATTTTGACTGCTATGGCATTGGTGAGCATTTGACGTTGCGGTTATTGCTATGTTTTTACACCCGATGAAAACACCTAGATCCATCACAGCACCTGTGGATTTACGCTAAGGGCAATTCAGCCATTAAGCCGATTAAGTTTTGGTCGGGATCCCGTAAAAAACCTATCCACAAATGATGGTCTGTCATTTTGGCTGCTAATTGTGGTTCACGTTCAAAGTTAATGCCTTTCGCTTTGAGTTGAGCTGTGGCTTGATGGATATCTAAGACTTGGTAATAAATTACAGAGGTTTTATGGTCTTCAGCTTTACCTTGTAAGGTGGTGAGCATTAAGCGTGTGCCGCCACAGTTAAAAAAAGCTAAACCTGATGGGACTTCAAATAATAAGCTCAAACCAAGGATATCGCGATAAAAGGCTACAGACTGATTGATGTCAGTCACGGCAATGGCAATTTGACCAATTTTTTCAATGTTCAAATTCATCTTAGCGTTATCCTTATCGACTAGGGGACTAGATTAATGGTTTATTGATTCAATCACTGTGCTTTACTCTAATGTAGGATGAGTAAAGCACAATGTGGTTAAAGTGGTTTTACACTCTATGTAGCGCGCATAGCTTGTTGCCATCAGGATCACGTAAATACGCTAGGTATAATTGAAACCCTGGGCCCTGACGAATGCCGGGAGCATCTTCACAAGCCGTGCCGCCATTTTTAACACCAGCGGCTTCCCATGCGTTGGCAAGTTCTGGCGTTGCAGCTGCAAACCCAATGGTCGTGCCATTTCCGTGGGTAGCTGGCTCACCGTTAATTGGTTTAGTTAAGGCAAAAATGCCAGATGGAGTGAAGTAGAAACAACGACCTTTGTCATCAATCGTCCCCGGTGCATGGCCTAATTCGCCTAAAATAGCATCGTAAAACTTTTTCGATTTTTCAATGTCGTTAACACCGATCATTACATGGCTAAACATGGTGACTCTCCTTGTAAGGCTCTTATCGAGCTTGTTTAATAAACTTTTAATGGGCTACTACTTTGTTTGAGTATGCTGTTGGTTGTACTGCGCTATAAGCGCCATAGTATGGCTGACTAATGACATATCACCACTGGCGCCATGGCCTGGTATCACTAAGTTAACTTGTGGAAATTGTTGTTGCAGCTTATTTAGGGTTAATGGCCAAGCTTTCATATCTGCCTCGCCCGTGTAGCCCATATTGGTGGAATCTAACGACTTAATTAAGCAACCGCCAAATAATATTTTTTGCTTAGGAAGCCATACCACCAAATTATCTTGGGTGTGGCCTGCACCCAGATCGTATACCTCAATTAAATCGGCTTTAACGCTGTAATGCTTACCAGTAAAAGTGGTTTGAGCTTTTGATTTATGGCTATCGGCTAAAATAAGCTGGGTAGTTTCAGAGACTATAGTATTAATGCCCTGACTATTTAAATAACCAATGCCTCCAGCGCGGTCTTGATGGGAATGGGTTGAAATACTGGCAACTGCGGTGAAACCTTGCAGGGTAATCCACTCAAGTAATTTGGCTGTGTCCTTGTCTGTCCATGGTGTATCAATAATGTATGCTTGATTATCTTGCACCACGACTAAACCATTGGCCTCAACTAAACCAAAGTTTGTTACATTCAAATAAGATTTGTGTTCATAGATACCTTCGGCAACTTGTTTGATCGCGAGTTGATTGTTTTGTGTTGCATTGTCGCTTTGTTTTTTTGCATTCGCCGTTTGGGGCGCAGAGTTTGATACTGCAATTGTGGCACTATTTTTATCTGTATTTGGCGCGACAGAATGTGCTTGGCTGGCAGAATTAACCAAAAGCCCCAGCAAGCAAACGATTTTTAAACGAGTAGATAACCCATGATTCATAAATATCTCAACAAGATTTAATAGCGGGAGTGGCGGTTGCCGTCACCAAAAACGATAGACCGGTTATGTTACTCTTTTCTTCCGCTGGTGACAGATTGATGAACAGAAAATAATGCCCTGACATTTACCTTTGCTTTAATTTTGGCTGCTAATAAATAAATCCCGGCTAACTTACGATGGATGAAAATGGCGTCCATTGGCGGTGTATGCCATTGGTCTTGTTTTGTGCTCATGGCCTTTGCGGCATCAGTAACGCGTTTAGCTAACTGACTTTGGGCAAAGTCATATTCACCATCACAGCGCAATGGCTCGCAGGCTTGATGGAATATCTCTACGATAAGCTGTTGCTGCTCAGGGGTAATGTTGTCTTGAAAAAAGCCAATGTCAGCTGCAGCGCTGGTAATTAATTCATAGTCACTGGTCATCGCGCCTAGCATTAATCGCCTGTAACCATTCGATAAATATTCAGGAACAGCGCGGGTTGCACCAAAATCTAATAGTACAATTTTGTTGGTATCAGTTTGGTATTGAAAATTGCCAAAGTTAGGGTCTGTTTGCACTAACTTGAAGGTAAACAATTCAGCTAAAAATAGTTGTAATAACTGACTGGCAATCTTATTTCTGCTGGTTTGATCAAGTGAAACAACCGACTCTATCGGGACGCCTTCGATAAACTCCATGGACAAAATGCTGTCATTACTGAGTTGTGGGTACACCTTTGGTACAACAAAATGTGGGTATTGCTTCACCCATTCTTGGTATTGATTTAATAAGGCAGCTTCGTGGAGATAATCGGCCTCGTGGTGCAATTGTTGTTTGGCCTGCAGCAGAAGCAGATCAAGTTTGACATTATCCGGCACAAGCCCCGACATTTTTAACAACGTGGCCACGTTATCTATATCGCTGTCGATGCTGCCTTTAATGCCTGGGTATTGAATTTTTACCGCCAGTTTTTCACCTGTGGCTAAGTAGGCTAAATGCACCTGACCAATCGAAGCTGCTGCAAATGGGCGCAATTCAAATTGACCAAATACATCAAGCCAATTGTCACCCCATTGGTTTTTTAGCACGCCGATGAGTTGTTTGTGAGGCATAAAATTTGCTTCAGAACGCAGTTTAGCCAATACCTCAGATAGTTCGGGTGGCAGTAACTCACCAGCGTCCATAGATAACATTTGGCCCACTTTCATTGCGGCGCCGCGAAGCTGGGCCAATTTATCTGCTACGTGGCTAATATTGGTGGGGGTCAATATCAGTTGTTGCAGTTTAGGTGATTGTCCTTGGCTATATTGTTTCACCCCCTCTTTAATCACATTGCCAGCCAGTCGGGTTGCTAAACCGCCAAAGGCAGAAAAACGAGAAAGTCTGCCGCTAGGGATTTTAGCGGCCTTTAAAGAATTGGATTGCTTATTCATACCAACCTAGCAACTGCATTAAGGTAATTGATGATACGCCGTTAAGCGGAAAAAGATCATTTAATCAGTTTTAATAAGGCTTTAAAACGGTCGCCTTCTGCTTGATGTTGCAGCTCAAATAATAACGACTCAACGTTAGTTAGTTGGGCGCCAAGGTTTAGCATCATTTGAATGCCTAGGACTTTATTGTCGATTGAACGCGATGACATGGCATCAGCAACAATATGCACATCAAAATCATGCAGGAGTAAATCTTTGCAGGTTTGATAAACGCAGACATGGGTTTCAATACCGCATAAAATGACTTGCTTACGGCCGTTTTTGGCAAGTAAAGTTTGTACTTGTGCCGACTGCCAGCCGCTAAAATGCTGTTTGGCGATAGGCTGACAAAGTGGTGTGAGTATTTCAGCAAGTTCAGTTGAGGTTTTCCCTAGCTTATAAGGTAATTGTTCTAGCCAAATAACAGGCATACCAAATAGGGCTGTACCTTTAATCAGTGTGGTTAATTGATGATGTAATTGGCCGGAATGCTGCATGACCTGTGCTAGCTTACCTTGAACATCAACCACCATGAGTATGCAATCTGCTGGATTTATCATATTTGGACTCGATTTAGGGTAAGTGGTAAGAATAAAATATCGCTGCAATAACTATGACAGTAGATGGTTTTTTAGACAAGTTTCCAATAGGGCCTTAGTCTAACAGGAATAGGGTTAAATGGATTTGTCACTATGAATAAAAGAATTGTGGTTTGTGCCGACGGCACGTGGAATCGACCAGAGCAGGATGTTGCCAAAGATTATGCTACCAATGTGCTTAAGTTTGCCCGAGCTATCAAACCTTTTGCTGCTGACGGTAAGCCGCAACAAGTATTTTATGATTGGGGAATAGGTTCGTACCATGATGCTTTAATTGGTGGTGCAACAGGGCGAGGGTTGCACAAAAATATTGTCGATGGTTATCGCTACATAGTACAAAATTACTCGCCTGGGGACGAAATTTGGTTATTCGGTTTTAGCCGCGGCGCCTATACTGTGCGCTGTTTATCTGGCTTAATTAATAATTGTGGCATTGTTAAGCGCCCCGAAGCCAAATACATTCAAAAGGCGTTTGATCATTATAAAACTCAAGCCGCCAAATACGCCCCAGATGGCAGTCAATCGATAGCCTTTCGAGAGCAATACTCTCATCCCTCAAGAGATGTCGCCTTTATTGGTGTTTGGGATACGGTTGGCGCCATGGGGATCCCATTTTCATTTTTAGGGTTATTTGAAGACAAAGATGAGTTTTATGACACTAAGATTGGTGGCAATGTCAAAGTGGCGCGCCATGCTTTGGCCATTGATGAACACCGTGAAGACTTTGCTCCTACGATATGGTCACCAAAAGACAGTGTCAGTATTGAACAAATGTGGTTTGCCGGGGCACACTGTAATGTGGGGGGCAGTTATCCGCCTGATGCGGATGGTACAGCGTTATCAGATATTCCATTACAATGGATGATGCAGCAGGCTGAGTTGAGTGGGCTAAGCATTGAAAATCATTTATTAGATGGTATTGTGCTTAACCCGCTAGCCAAGATAACCCATTCACGGCGTCGGTTTTATCGTTTAAAGCAAAAATTATTACGGCCAATTGAAGTTGCAGACACCATAAAAGTGCACGATTCAGTTAAGCAACGTTGGCAGCAAGATGAACAATATCGTCCCGATAATTTAATGCCATTTGCTCAGTTACAGGGTTGGTGATAGGTATGTTTAGTCGTTGCAATACAGGGCGATAAACCCATCTATTTAGTTTATCTGATGATATTTACTAACAAGGATTTTAGTTTGCCACATTTTATGATTAACCAAATAACTAGAGTGTTCATGTTGTTTATGGCCCTTACGGGCGGCGCAGTGTTAGCGGCAGAGCAATCAAATGATTTTTCAGCGGTAAAGCGGATTGTCGCCTTGTCTCCCCATGGGGTTGAAATGCTATTTGCTATTGGGGCTGGAGATAAGATTGTGGCGACCACTGATTATGCTGATTACCCAGAAGCTGCGAAATCTATCCCACGCATTGGTGGCTTTTATGGTATTCAAATTGAACGGATTATTGAGCTTAACCCAGATTTGGTAGTGGTATGGCAAAGCGGTAATAAGCTTGAAGATATTAATCAAATTCAACAGCTAGGCTTTAAGGTGTTCAATAGCGATCCTAAGTCATTGGATGATGTAGCAGCCGAATTAGTGCAACTGGGTGAGCTTACGGGGTTACAAACCCAGGCTGAACAGGTTGCCGCTGACTATCGAGCTCAATTAGCCGATATTCGCCAGCGAAACCTCAATAAACCGTCAGTGAAAGTATTTTATCAACTCTGGTCAACCCCCTTAATGACAGTGGCTAAAGGTAGCTGGATACAACACAGTATTGCAGCATGTCACGGTGATAATGTGTTTTATGACGCCGCCAGTGAGTATCCACAAATTAGTATCGAGAATGTACTGTTAACTCAAGCAGAGGTAATTTTACAAAGCCAAGATGAGGGCAATATTTTAGGCGTAGATTGGTCTGCTTGGCCTGAATTACCCGCGGTGAAAAACAAGCATATTTATCAACTTAATGCTGATTTACTGCACCGTGCTTCACCTAGAGCCATTTTAGGGGTGGCCGCTTTATGTGAGGCATTAGATAACGCCCGTTAGATAATATTGTTATGCTCATAAGAAGAGTGATGTTTTAATTAATTGATTTGTAATGGAAAATGTCCAGTCTTGGTTTGTCTTTGTTTTAGGCATGCTGAGGTTGGCTGACCGGCCAATAAATTTCGATATTCAATTTCAAGTGAAACCCGCCATAAATCAGGGTCTTTTGTGGCAAATTAAGCGCTAATTTCATCATCAGTATTTTTAACTACTATGTTTTCTAACCTGAATGTGGCTTTGCTGCTGTGTAGCTGATTGCTGTGTAGCTGATTTGTGTGGGGGGGGAATTCGAATTTGATTGCATTTTACAAGCCCAGAATTCATTTTAATTAGCATATTTATTATGACTGCATGCTAATTAGCACAGATGAGAACGCCTTGATATATTGAATCGGCCTCATCAAACATACATAACAATAAGGACTGAAAATGAATATTTTAATAATCTGTTTATTTATTGCGATGCTATTACCGTATCTGGCTAAAATGCCGGTCGCAGTGGCGATGGCAAAATTAGGCGGCTATGACAATGCCCATCCTCGAGCCCAACAAGCCAAACTCACCGGGTTTGGTGCAAGGGCGTTAGCAGGGCATCAAAATGCGTTCGAATCATTGTTGATTTTTGGTTTGGCGGTATTAACGGTAATTGCAACCGATACTGCGAATGAAACCTCTAGCCTATTGGCGATTATCCATGTCATTGCTCGAGTGGTTTATCATGTTTTATATTTATTAAATTATGGCACGTTACGGTCATTATCTTGGTTTGTGGCAATCGGCGCGTCTATCGGGATTTTTGTTCAGGCACTGTAATCATATCGATTTTTACGTTTGATTCTAAAGCAGCCTCTTCGCTGCTTTTTCAATATTTAGCCCTACCCAAAAGTACTAATTTACTACTTTTGACCTAGACAAATGGGCTAATTTAGGCGGGTTTTACCCATTGAAGGATGACGTAGCTAGGTGGATATTGTTAATGTAGCCTTTCTATATTTAGGGGAAGGATTACCCACCAATGACAGGAAAGAGTTGCTACTTTTATTCATTAAGCGTGCATTGCTTTGTTGGCAGTTTATTGCTCAGTTTAATGATGGCAATAGCCATACCTTCTAAAGTGTTTGCTGAAGAGTCTGATATTGAAATTAGTGGCTTAGTTATTGATAGGACGTTAACGCGTTTTGGGAAAGATTTTGGTTTCTATTATTCCGGTTATTGGCGCGACCTTCCTTTTACTCAAGGCTTCAATGTTACCTTGTATGAAACTGTTTACCCACAGGCTGGTACCCTATTAACGCTCGAGATCAATGGTACGCAAATATATCGTACCCACTTTGGTCGGCGTGCAATGCCAATTAAAGAGCGGGCAGAGCAAGCAGTATTAATAACCATCGATTACATTGCCCAAATAAAGGCAAATGCTGTAACAACGGATATGGCTAGTTCATCAGACGGATTTTAGGATAAAAATAATGAAAAACAGGATGTTAATACCACTTTATACACTTTGTATTAGTGCTTTTTTTATGAATGGACTATCGGCTACAGAATTAGTCTATACTCCGGTTAATCCCAGCTTTGGCGGCTCGGCTTTAAATGGATCGTTTTTGCTCAATAAAGCCAATGCGCAGAATGATAATCAATCTCCTACTAATGAAAAAGACTTTGTGACAAGGTTTAAAGAGTCATTAGAAAGAAATATTATTAATACCATCACACGTGGCGTAGCAGATGGTGATATTACCGACGGAATATATGACACCGGAGACTTTCGTATTGAGGTTGTGTCTACTGGAAATGGTGTGATGTTAACTATCACAAACTTGCTATCGGGTGATGTCACAGTCATTGAAATGCCAACTTATGGGGTGTAATTTGATGACAAAATTATTCTCCCAATCAATCGCTCTGATGTGTTTTTTAGGATTATTGTCAGGTTGTAGCTTGATCCCCAAACCTGATCTTAATTTAACAGCTGCACAAGTTAATCCAACAAGTGAAACTATGCTTGCTCTTCAAGCTCAATCAGGGCCTAAATATCCGATCCCTGTTGCCGTGTATTCCTTTAGAGATCAAACTGGTCAATATAAACCTCAAGCAAACGTGAGCTCATTTTCAACCGCTGTGACTCAGGGGGCAACATCAATGTTGATACAAACCCTATTAGAATCTAAGTGGTTTATTCCGGTTGAACGAGAGGGGCTTCAAAATCTATTAACAGAACGTAAAATCAGTAAAAAGCAGGGTACAAAGGATGATGATGTTCCGAGTTTATCTAATGCACGTTTATTGTTAGAGGGGGGAATTATTAGTTATGAAACCAACACGAGTACTGGTGGTGCTGGTGTTGAGTATTATGGTATAGGTGCATCTGAAATGTACCGAGAAGATCAGGTTACCATTTATTTACGTGCTGTAGATGTGCACACAGGTAAAGTGATGATGTCGGTATCGACGACGAAACGTGTGTTATCACAAGAAATGCGCGCTGGATTATTTCGTTTCACGAGTTTGAATCGATTGGCAGAAGCGGAAGTGGGCTTTACTACTAATGAGCCAGTACAGTTTTGTGTATTGCAAGCGATTGAGTTAGCGGTTGCTGAGATGATTGAGAAGGGGATTAAACAAGGCTATTGGCAAGCGGTTGATGATAGTCAAGCTAGCATGACAAGTATTGAGGCAAGTTGATCTCGCGCCAAAAACTGTAAAATTAAGATAATTCAAGTGCATAATAACACCTACCAAAACAGTAGGTGTTATGTTTGCTGCGTTTCTTACTGGTTAACTTCTTCCGGTAATGTGTCTTCTTCAGACAAGGCTTCAACTAAGGACTTTTGATTTTCCTGTGTTCCAGGTGATGCATTATCAGTATCGACCGCGCCGTTTTCACTAGGCGTGACACCTTCTAGGTATTCGACTCTCTCGTAACCGCGTTCATTAAGTTGGTCATTGACGCAATCGAGTAAAAAAGAGGGGATTTCATTTTCTGGTAAAGAGTCTTCTTGAGCGATTGCAGCGCAGGCGGCTTTCAGCGAGATAATATCTTTTAACTGTGCCTGAGGCTGAGCGTTAACGGCAGCCGAAAATAACATTATAGTGGAGCAAAACAAGCTAATAGCAGGGTATTTCATTTTAATGTCCTATTTTCGATAGCACTTTATCATTATTTTGGTGTGATTCATCAGCACCCGTCATGCTAAAACACGCGTCGCTGTTCAGTTACTTATACTGAATGCTGTTAACTAAATATTAATATAACTTCAACAAATTAACTATACCCTGCACAGTAAGAGTTTTTGCTTGATGGATACTTTTATATTTTGGTGCGGACAAAAGCGATGGCTTCTTCAGATAATCCCCGTTTGCTTAAGTAACTTTTAGCGTTAGCTAGGGTGATCATAAAGCCTGTATTCATTTCACTAATACGGTAAACATCAGTCCATTTGGTGGTCTGATTAACATAAACTGACTCAATTAATATTCCCTCATCACTTAAGGTTAACGAGGCATTGTTATTGGCGGCTTTACTCATCATTTGACGCCACAACCACCAAGTGCGCTTAAACTTTATACTCAGCGCCTCTACCACACTTAATCCAATGAAAAAGTAACCTAAATAGTAAGTATTTTTATGGGCTAGTTCATTATTACCTAGGTTTGTTGACAGTAAGATACCTAAACCAATAACAGCAAAAGTAGCCGTTTTGATAAAGTCTTTGCCTTTGATTTTAGGGTCTATTGAAGCATCATATGTTTCGGCAAAATAGCTTTTATCAAGAGTGAATTCATGGCTGAATGAGAATGGTTTTGTCATAGTTGTTAGCTCTAAGTCAGGTGTACTTTGGGTTATGGCCAATATGATTTCAATAGGTTGCCGGTCAATGAAAACGCAATGGCTCTCATCATTGATCTCATGGGTATGATACAAACGGCTATTATCTCACAACTGATTTGAATGGCTAGGGCTGTTGGTATTTGCAGTCAAAGTAACCTTGAAAGCTCAGTTTTTTGGCTGTCTAAAAATAAAAACGCCGAGAATAAGCAGCTATTATCAGCGTTAATTACTTTGTCTAAGATTGTTAATCACCTACGGTTTGATTAAGTAATTCTGTCAATTGTTGGCGTTCAGCATAGTCGAGCTGTTGACCTTGGGCATTTGATAGTAAAAACACGTTATCTGCTCTTTCACCCACGGTACTGATATTGGCACTGTGAATGGTCAATTCCTGTTTTCTAAATGCACTCGAAATTTGCTCCATAAATTCGCTGGTATCTAAGGCTGACACATTGAGTACTGTGCGCGTAGATTGGCGGGAATATAAAAACTCAATGCTCAGCTGATTTTCAAAGCTTTTATGGGTGCGTGGTTGGCGAATTTTAGGCAGTTTTGCATCATGGTCGAGCACTCGATAGAGTTTTTGTAGCACTTGATTGCGACGCGTTTCACTGAAAATAGGCATATCATCAAAATCCAATACCTTAAATGACTCAACCACATACCCGTCTTTTGTTTTCGATATTTGTGCTTGTTTTACCGAGATTTTTAAAGTGGCAAGGGCGTTGAATAATTTAACAAATAACCCCGGTCGGTCTTTACTGTAAACGAACACATCGCTACAACCTTTCACGGTAACGTTGTCGATTAATATTAAGGTTTCAAATTGACTATCGTAGTCGGGTTGTAACTGGTGTTTGATTAAGGCTTTACTGTAACGAGCGATATTATCGGCTTCAGCATGGCTAAAAAATGATAATGGAAGTCGTTTCCATAGTGCTTTAATGGTGTCAATCTCACCGCCATCAGCGAGTAACAATTGCAATGCATCTTGTTTGTGATCGCGCACAATCGCCCGTAATTGTTGCACATTTTCAAAGCCGTTATGAAGTGCTTTACGGGTAGCAAGATAGAGTTCTTTTAGCAGTGCCGCTTTCCAGTTATTCCATAAATCATCGTTGGTTGCTTGAATATCGGCAATGGTTAAACAATACAGGGCATCTAGTCGTGTTTGGCTGCCGACAGCTTTGGCAAAGCGATTAACCACATCTGGGTCATGAATATCCATGCGCTGTGAAGTGATTGACATCAGTAGATGATTTTCTACTAACCAACAAATTAATCGTTCTTGAGAAAGTTTAAGTCCATGAAACTTAGCAAATAAGCGCGCATCAACAGCACCTAATTCACTATGGTCACCACCACGCCCTTTAGCTAAGTCATGGAACAATGCTGCAAAAAGTAGTGATGATTTGTTCGACATTTTTTGATAAATATCAGCGGCTAACTGTCTATCTTTGTCTATCGTGCCGTTTTGAATATCTGTACCATATCGATAGATGTTTTTAAGCACCTTATGGGTATGTTCATCCACGGTATAGGCGTGAAAAAGATCGAATTGCATTTGACCGACGACTTCACGCCACTGTGGTAAGTATGACGCCAGAATACCATGTTGATGCATAAGGGTGATTGCCAACCCCATACCTTCAGGGTGATTAAAAATTTGCTTAAAGGTTTGTCGGCAAACTTGAAAATCTTGTAGATCACCCATTAAGCGTCGTCGAACCTGTCGAAGTAAGCGCAGCGTTTCAGGGCTGATACCGATAATTTGGTCATGGTGTGTGGCTATCAATAAAAACAGCGCCATAATTTGTGTACGGTCAATAAACACATCTTCATCGCGGACATGAATATGTTGGTCAACGATTTCAAATTTATCATTAATCGGGATAACGTGAGATGGCGCATTGGGCGCTATTTCACGGGCAAAATAAGCCATAAGTAGTTGGTTTAACTCACGTATGCGCTTCATTGCTCTAAATATTTGGCGCATCATTTTTTCAATGGCAATATTGCCACCTTCGCCTAATGAGCTGCCTTCACCAAAGCCCATTAACTTAGCCACTTCAGCCTGATATTGAAGTAATAAGCGGTTTTCTGGCCTAGCTGCGGCTTGATGCAGAGCAAAACGCACCCTTAACAAAAAGTTTTGACACTCCATTAACTCGGCATATTCGTCATTGGTAAAAAAGCCGCGACGTCTTAAGGTCAGCATATCTGCGACACCAAAGTGTTTGCGTGCTACCCAAGTTAAGGTTTGTAAATCACGCATACCGCCTGGGCTGGTTTTTAAATTTGGCTCAATACTGTATGCCGTTCCTTGAGCTTTAGTGTGACGCTGCTGTTGTTCGGCCAATTTGGCTTCAAAGAAGGTATCGCTGCGCCATAATTCATCACTGTATAAGGCTTTAAGTACCTTAAGTGCATGTTCTTCTTTACCTATAATATGTCTAATTTCTAATAGGCTGGTGGCGATAGTGACATCATCGCGACAGCTTTGATAAGTGTCTTGAAGCGAGCGAACACCATGGCCTAAGTCTAGATTCAAATCCCATAGTTGGGTTAAAAATGCACTGACTTTAGCTGAGTCTTGCTGATTTAAAGGGGCATCGTGAATAATGCAAATGTCGATGTCAGAAAAAGGATGCAAGGTCTGACGGCCATAACCGCCAACGGCATTAAGTGAGATAGTATCGACATCAAATTGATGTTGTTGCCAAAGTAGGCTGAGTAATTGATCAAAAAAGTGAGCGCGATTGGTCAGCGTTTCGTTAATTGAGCAATGTAGAATGTTGTCTTCTAAAAACTTATCTAATGATGAAATGGCTTGTTTAAGCTCACTAATATTCATCCCAGAGCGCAATTCTGTACTAGCAGGTTGCGAAATCATGTTACTCCTTGTTGGTTTTTTCCTCTTACAGGGTAAGGTATTATGTAACCTAACTCAACTTTGATAAATCGATAACTTATGGTTTCCAAGCGTGGTCGAATTGACACTTTTGTAGCTAAACGCCTGCAAATACCTAAAAAAATGGTTCGTAATTTGATTGCTTCCGAGCAGTTATTTATCGATGGGCATCAGGTATTAACGGCAGATACTCAAATTGATGAATTCAGTCTAATTGAGTGTCAGGGCAATGTGTTGCAACAAAGGCAGCGCGCTTATTGGATGCTTAACAAACCCAAAGGCGTGGTAAGCGCCACGATTGATAATCAACATGTTACGGCATTAGATTTATTAGCTGGTATCGATAAAGACTTGCTACACATTGCCGGAAGGCTAGATCTAAATTCGACCGGATTATTGTTAATCACTAATGACGCCAAATGGTCTCAAAGGTTGATGGCGCCTAAAAGTAAAGTAACAAAACGCTATTTAGTCACCTTAGCTAACCCGATAGATTCAACCTATGTAGCGGCTTTTGCTCAAGGAATGTGGTTTGAATATGAGGGCATAACCACTCAACCCGCTAAGCTAACTGTGCTTTCAAAGCATCAGGCCATGGTCGAGCTAAAAGAAGGAAAGTATCACCAAATAAAACGTATGTTTGGTCGTTTTCAAAACCCTGTGATTGAATTGCACCGTGAATCGGTTGGTGAAATCCGTTTAGATGACGAACTGGGTGAAGGGGAGTTTAGAGCCTTGTCGACAGCGGAGATTCACTCAATCAACGTCAATGCGTCTGTTTGATAATTGATGCAGCAGGTTTGTGGTATTGTTTAGCGATAAAAGTTCATCTATTGGCATTGTGAGTGTTTAGCATAATAGTTTATTCATCATATGTTTGACGTTAACTCGTTCTGCTGGTGATTGTTGGTTCTGTCAATTATTGCTAGGAAGCGTAAATTAACATTTGGTGGAAACACTTGGAGAATATTCAAATAAATAATGGTAGTTATTGTGCAATAAACGGCAATATTATCATCCATCTCAATAGCTACTTTTTCGTCAGCGTCATTCAAACCATTCAAACTACATATGTTGTGTCAGTGTAATAAGTCAGTCGGCGGTAGAAATGATATTTCTTAATGAGCCAGTTTGTGATGAAACATATAATGTGTGTATCAATCTTCGTTTATAGTCTTATTTTCTCATCAAGCTTAAATCAGTAGATACTCATTTAGCGAGACAGATCAATTTTTTAACCTGAATGAAATGTTAGCTTGAATGTATTGGCCGAACACTGAGAAAAAATGTGGATACTCAAGTAATAAAAAAAATAAGCGAGTTAGATGTTTTTTGTTTATTGGTTTTTAAAACCATTTATGAAACGGGCTATGCCAATTTGGCCGCTAAAGCGTTGGGAGTGTCCGCACCTAAAGTCAGCCGTTGTTTAACCTCGTTGCGTAATACATTTGACGATGAGTTATTTTATCGTCGCCAGCAAGGGTTAAAGCCTACCCCTTTAGCGGAACAGCTATATCAGCCTATCTGTCAGTTTAGCGATACCATAGATCAAATTGAATCGGTCGCACAACAAACTAAACGCAATCCATTAAAGCCAGTACTTAATGTAGCAGTGTCACCCAGTATCATTACCAGTTTGGCAATGTCGCTGAGTTTACCTGAGTTTTTTAACCACTTTGGGCCTTTACGCTTACATCCTTGGCAAAATGATACTGAAGAGAAAATTCATAAAGGTGAAATTGATTTTGGAATTGGCTTTGATGAACAAAACCAACATGGATTAAATGTGACCCCAATCATTGAGGTCAGCAGTTTATATGTTGTCGCTAATAAAGATCATCCTATCTGGCAATGCCCAAGCCCTATTTCGATAGAAGATATTGCTGAGTTTGATTATGTGTATTTAAAATGTCATGGCTATAACCACCGTATTGATCCGTTAGAGTTGTATTGCCAAGAAAGTGGCCATTTCTTAACAAATATCGAATATGTTTCAGGATTAGATGATTGGTATTGGCATCTAATGACAATGGGCAGTGTGTCATTAACGATAATGCCTGAGGGGCTGATAGCAAATGATATACCTAGGGTATGTTCGCAACCTTTGCCAACGAAAGAGCTAAACAAATTAAAGAAGGTGATGAACTTCCCAGTTTATTGTTTTTTTGAAGGTGATGAGCAATATCGCCGATATTCTGAAGAGTCCAAGCGAATAATAATTACTCTCATTAATAAGTTGTTTTTAACTGTTTCGTAAATAAAACACTTATACCTCCTCAAAAGATAAAGAAGCAACTTCAGTCTTTATATCGTATTGTTTTACAACTAAATATTTAATTGTGTACCTAATTGGTGATATTTCACGCGTATTTGAATAACAATTTAGTGTGTCATCAATTTCAAAAGTGGAAATCACCAATTAGAGGATCTGCAATCCGCAATTTTGAAATTGTAAATTTCATTTAACGAAACTTTAACCTCCGTTCACATCTTCGATACGTAATCCACGCAAACAGTAAGGTTTTCATTATATTTTAAGTATGCAAAAGCATATTTCATTAAATCGGGGGATTTAAAATGAAAACCTATAATAAATCGTTAATCGCCATCGCCTTTATTTCTGCATTCGGTTTAGCCGCGTGTGGATCTGACGGTTCAGATGGTGCCCCTGGAGCACCTGGCGCCCCAGGTCAACCAGGTACTCCAGGCACACCCGGCACACCCGCAGGTGATGTTGTGACTACTGTGAGTTCAGCAGCTGATTTAGTTGTTTCTGTTATGCCTGAAGATATTGTTGTGGTTGGTGACAGCCCATTTACCCTTAAATTTACTGCAACAGGTAAAAATGCAGCGGGTAATGCAAAAGCATTCTCTGGTTTAGAGAAAGTGGCGCTGTATGTCATGAGCCAATCTGAAAATACCACAGATACCGGCGCGCCAATGTTGTGGGTAAACCATACGTTAGCAAATGAATTCGGTAGTAGCATGTATTGTACATCAACAGGTAAAGCCGCCGCCCGAGGTGGTGCTGAAGTTGATGCTTGTACCTTAGTTGAAGATGAAGCTAACCCTGGCACCTATACTGGTACTTGGGCCCACGAAGGTAATGCGCCTGTGGTGTTAGCGGCTGGCGATGCCAATGATCTTGTGCGGGTATTTATTCGCGCCTATGACGTTACCATGGCTGATGGTACTGGCGTATCAGATAAGATAATGTCTACTCCAGTGGATTTTATTCCTGCAACTGGCGAGTTAGCTATTTCAGCTAAAGATACTGTGTCGAATGCGGCGTGTATTCAGTGCCATAGCCCAATGGATGGTTATGCTGCTACCGATCTGCGAATTGCAAATATCGGTGCTCACCATAATTACCAAAAAGTAGAAAACTGTGTTGCGTGCCATAATCCAGCTTATGCAGGTGGACAGGACGATCCTGAAAAAGGCTTTAACGCTAACTTTAATGCGATGATCCATACCATTCACGCGGGTCATCATATTGCGGATGATTTAACCGGCGAAGCCAAAGAAATGTTCGGTGAAATCGGTTTCCCAGCAGAGCTTAATCAATGTACCACTTGTCATGATAACGGCACCGCATGGAATGATAATGTGTATGCTGAAGCTTGTTTGTCGTGTCACGTTAATGTTGACTTAGCAACGGGTGAGAACCATCGTGGTATTGTTCCTGGTAGCGATGCTGTGTGTTCAGGTTGTCATGGTGCTGGTTCGTTAAGCCCTATGCAAGCGCATAATGTGGGTGATCGAGATAGAGTCGCCGATGGCTTAACCTTTGACTTTACCTCTGCAGTAGCAACGACCACCGCTGATCCTTTAATGTCTACCTTAACGGTAACCGCTAAAGTGATGTTAAATGGGGTAGCCATTGCCGATGGTACTGATTTAAGCGAGTACATGACCAGCACTAGACGTGGTTTGTTAATTGGTAACTTAGAAGCTGATGGTACTCCACTTCGTGGTTTAGGTATGTCAGTTGTCACTGATGCAAAAAGTTTAACCGGTGGGGTGATGACCTTTGCCAAAGACTTTGATACAAGCCGCTTAATGGGACCCATATATGTCACTGCAGAAGTTCAGGTTTGTGCTGAAGCTGACAAAATTGTTAAATGTACTAAAAATGCCGATGGCGATATTGAACAACTTGGTGTGGCAAATAATGCACCAATCAAGTACTTCAATTTATCAGACCCAACAGCAGATGAAGTCATAGCCCGTGTTGATGATCCAGCCCGTATCACGGTTAGCGAAGCACAATGTAATACCTGTCATGGTAATCTTACCCATGTAAAAGGTACTCACGGGACAACCGAATTTACTCAATGTATGGATTGTCACAATAACCGTTATCCTGGTTCGTACCATGGTGATGTAGCCTACGATACCGGTACGGTTGATGCTGACGGTAAACCGATTTTCGCCAATGTCGATGGCCTAAGTTTCAGTAACAGAGATCTTGTTACTGTTGCGCACAGATTCCACAGCGGTGCGTGGGACGGTGGGGCAATATACTTTGATAAAAACATGAACACAGTAGGTTATCCTGCCTTAGCAACAGATTGTCAGGCGTGTCATAAAGAAGGCGCAACCTTGTTTGCTGATGATGGTGGGTTAACGTCTGGTAAACGTTCTATTCAAGTGAGTGCGACAGAGTATATTTCGCCAATTGCTGAATCTTGCCGCTCTTGTCACATTAAAGGTTCTGCATTAGCTCACTTTGAAAGTAATGGCGCATATGTCGAAGGTAATCCTGCAACAACCGCTAATTTACCTGTTGAGTCATGTGCGACTTGTCACGCAGAAGGTAAAACTTATGGTATCGATAAGGTCCATATGGGAGGTGCACATTAATCCAGAACAGCGCACTATGTAAGGTTAGAATGACTTATTAAACAATCTACGAAGTACACAGGTAAGCAATGACATTCTATTTTATCATTGCTGTGCTATCGAAATAGCTACTTGAAACTTCAACCAAACGAAAGGGAGATGCAAATGCATCTCCCTTTATTATGTGTGTTTGTTGACGAGGGTGTGACTCGTTCAAAGACCCATTTTATATCGTTATGCTTGCTGACGCTGCATTTGCAGTAACCATTTGCCGTAGATGAAAATGCCCACAGCAGAAATAATACCAATCGCAGCAATAATATACCAAGCCATACCAATGTTATTGGCTTCATAAAGCATATGAGTTAATGGCTGTGCTTCAATACCGGTAAAATCGACTAAGCGCATGAAGGCTTCACCTTGAGGAATGGCATCCACATCGGTTTGGCTCATGCCGCGAGTGACGAGCTCATTACGGGAAATGATTTCTTTTGATGCATAGATTTGATAAAGCTTAGGTGCAAAATACCCTTCTAATGTCCAACCAATTCCTTGCGGTAACATCACAAAACCTAAGTACATGGCTTTTTTACCTTCAGGGGCAATGTTACCCATAAACTCATTTTTCTTTGGGCTGATCATCATTTCACCAAAAGAAAACATCACAATCGCTAACACCATCATCCATGCTGCATTAAATGCCCCTACTAACATGATGGCGACAATGCTTAAAATACAGCCAACAAGCATGGCGGTAGTAATACGATACTTAGCAGTAAAAGCGGCCACTAAAAAGCAGGTTGTCATAATCATACCTGCATTCAAGTTAAGCATACCTTCAGGCATGACTTTGGTGCCGTCGTTATTTAACCCGAGCCAGAATTGCAAAATACCGTTACTGGTTCCTTCTGGGCCAAATAATGAGGTGACAATAATGCTGGTATCCACCCATTCAGCAATATGAATAGGTAGCACATCAAACAAAGAATTATATAAAAACCAGAAGCCAGCAAACACTAACATATAGTAAATTACTACCGGTTTTTTAAGCTCATGCAGGGCGTCTTTCCATAAGGCGTCTTGTTGTATTTCGCCAGACTTTACTTTACGTGCTCGTTCAATTCGTTCATCTTTACCTGGCTCTTTGTAGGCCAATAAAAATAAAAAATTCAATGAAATAATAGCCGCACACGCATAAAACACGTTATCCCAAGATAACTGACGCATATGCACAGCAACCAGTGGTCCTAAAAATCCACCAATATTAACCACTTGATAGAAAATACCCCATGCCATAGAGGTATTCTCTCGTTTAGTCGATAGAACCAATGTGCCTTGGATCCCAGGTTTAAATACCCCAGTACCGGCAGCTAGCAACATTGCTCCTATCAAAAATCCCCAGAAACTTGGGAATAATGCCATGGTTAGATAACCCATGATTTTAATAATGGTTGAGACAAATATGGTTTCTTTGTAGCCGACGCGATCGGATATGCCACCCGTTAAAACAGGAATGAAGGTTTGCAGTAAAGCCCAAGCCGCGAGAATAATACCGTAGTCGTGAAGATCTATCCCTAAACCACCTTCAGACTCTGGCGATTTAGCATATAAACCTGCACTGGCTTTAACACCATAATAGGCAATTCGTTCAACCAGTTCCATGCCGCCTACTAGCCAGAAAATATAGCCAAGGCTGGTAATGGATGCCCACATACCAAGTTGTTTTACTTCACTTAGGTCATTGCCTGAGTGTGAATTAGCACTCATAAGTTACCCTTTATTATTTTGGTTTTTATTAACTATTCTTAATCAAAATAGGTCGGCAGACACTTTACCTAACTTAGTGCCAATTACAAAATAACTCTGATGAAATAGAAGAGGAATAACAATTTTTTAAACAAAAAAGCGAGCTATAAGCTCGCTTGATTCATTTTTATACTGGCTAACCACAACATTTTTTATATTTTTTACCGCTACCACAGGTACAAGGATCGTTACGGTTAATTTTCGCTTCAGCGATAACCGCTTTGGGTTTATTTAAAATCCCTTCTAGTTGAATGATGTTTTCTTCAACGTCACTGTTTACAGTAATAATGGCAAAAAGTTGCTGTTCATCAACCATATTTTGCACCGCTTGCTTACGTTTTTCTGTTTGAACAGTTAACTGCAGCGGACTTGCTTCAGTGCCAACTTTAGTTTGGCGCTTGGTGTTATATCCACTTTCGCCATAGGCCGGTTTTGGGGTTCTGCGACCTTTAAAAAAGAATTTATCTGACATAGTGGTATACCGTTTGATTGGATGATGATTTTGGCTGAAGCTTTTACAGTAATTAAAGCTGTTTTACCAGTGATTTTGATCTTTTTTGCGCAATGTCCCAATGGCTGGCCGCTTTAATATGAGCCAGGTGAATTAGGTTCTTCATTATTCAAAGCGTTAAAAAAGTGAGGTAATGGAATGGTGTACTCGCGAACCTGAGGGCTAAATTTATTAACCCTCAAATTCTCTTATTTGGTTTGTCACTTTTCTAATTGAAAGGCCAGGTTTGAACACCATCAATAGCAACGACTGGCAAGTCTAAGCCATAGCAATAACCATCTTTTTCAAATGCAAAAACCTGTTTTATGGTTGCAGTGTAGCCAAATTGGGCCACTTGTAACTTGGCTTTATCTGAAACCGTTAATCCCCACATATCAAACAGCGGAAGGTAATTCAGTTTAGTTGCATAGCTCATGGCAATGGCGAGAAAGTCATTATTGCTAATTGATTTAGCCTCAGTTTGATCAAAAAGACTAAAGCCAAGTTGGGTTTTAATAACATCCCACTTATTCAGATCATTTTTGTTAGCTTCAAACTCGCGCAAAATGATGTGCAACCTAGGTAATAAATGCCAGCCGTTAGATACAGCACCTTGCTTTTGTGCTGTAGCGTACATTTGCACCATTATTGACATGCCTTGGCTCCAACCATTTAGATTTGCAGCTTTCATAAAGGCGAAAGGATCAGCCGTTTGGGCACTTTGCTGTAGTAAATCAAACTCATTTTTAATCGGTAATGATTGGCAGTTTGGTAACTCACCTAAAGATAAGTAGTTCATATACTTAGTGTAATAAGAATATGGGTTGGTTGACGCATGACCATCGACACCATCAAAACGCAGTTTTGAATGCTCTAATCCGTGGCCGAGTTCATGAATATCACCATGACCCAGTGGGTTGAAATTCCAAAACGCATCGTAAGGGTTACCTGAACAGCCTGAGCCGCAAGTCGCCTGATCAGCATTCATGTGCTTTACCGTATTTAACTGAGCTACTGTTAAGTTGTGGCTACTGGCAAAATCAACGATTTCAGCAACAGTGTCGATATTCGGACCTTGAAATCCAGCGAGTACGTGCGGCAAATTATGTAAGTTATTATTCATGGCTTCAGCCATGGTGTCCGCAGTATTCCAGCGCGAATAAAGTGTCATCGTTTGCTGCATTTTATCGGTTTGCGAATGGACTTCAAAATGCGGGCTGGCTATTTCTGCCCAATCATAATCAGCTTGGGCAAGCGCCGTTGCAAAAGTATTAGCATCTAGGCCATCACGCCAATATGGATGTTCGCCGATATTACTAAAGCTGAACTGGGTGTTGATATCTGATTGATCAAAGCGAACTTGCACTGGTCCACCGTAGGCGCTGTTTAGGGTAACCGTTTCGCCTTTTTTGAGTTCAATTTGCGGTGATTGCAGATATTTAGGTCTGTTGTAACTATTTTCACCAAACTCTTTGGTCGATGCTGAGCGTTGGGTATTGATAAATATCCATGTACGGACGGCGTTATTGTCCGAGCGCGTGATACTCATTGGTTTACCAGGGATGTGATAAACCCCTGCAGAGCGGAAGCCACTTTTACTGGTAATGCTAACCTGCTTGTCTTTAGGTGTTACATGGCTAAAGTCTGTGCGGCTAAAGTTACCTAGCGAATGAGGTACCATGCTAAATGAGCGCGTATAAAACACACTGTGGTCAGCAAAATAGGCTTTGGCAAAGCTTAAGTTGTCCAAGCTGGCGACATTCATTGGATAGTTAATCTCTTGGCGATAAATATCGCCTAGCAGTACCAGCTTTTTATAAATTGCATGGCTATCAGGTTGCTCAAAAAGTGTCACTTTATGTTGATCTAATTGATTAATTCGCTGCTTTATCGCTTGTAAACTTGGACGGTAATTATCGCTATAGAGTGCTTCACATTCTGTTTGGCAAAGGCTGAAATTAAATGGAAACTCTTGCTGTAAAAATCCCTTAACCCACTTTTGCTCATCACTGAATAACGGTGAGGCCTGCTGCATATCGGCAACGGTATTCCAATTGGCTTTATCATTACTGAAATAATTACCTGGGCCGCCTGGTGCTTGCATTGAAAAGTGAATTTTACCAAGTACGATTGCGGTTTGTGGTTTACTATTCCAGGAGTGTCTATGGGTATATAACAATGGTTTTTTTTGACTTAAAGCTGAATCTAATACGCTATTAATCTGAAGATCTGTAAAGACTTCATCAGACGCCACTACCACTAAGTCGCTGTCATTAACGCATGTTGTTAAGGTTTCATCTGTTGCTGAACTATCAGCGCAATGGCTGACTGTCATATTAGGGTATTGACTGGCAAACCAAGTTTTAACCCAACTTGCACCTGAGTCATTTAGGCCAAAAATACTGATGCGGTTAGTCGATGTATCAGTTAATGTTTGTTGCATTTGCCAAGCTAATAAACGCTTGAAGCTAGCTTCAAATTCAGGGAAGTGTCCAGCATTGAGTCGATTAAAAATATCGGTACCAAATGCGGCGTGGTTAACGCCCTGTTGTGCGGTCGCAGCGGCTAATATACGCCCCTGATTACCTTTAAGTAACTCAAAGGTTGGATTATTAGGGTATCCATGAATTGCATTATTAATCTCAATCAATTGTGAATGCTGACCAGGTTCAAATGCGATGGCATCAGTACTAAAAATGGTGTTTAAAAAATCACTTTGTAACTGCTGAGAATGAATAAAATCCTTATCAAGGCGCTTAATTAAACTCGTTACTAGAGGACCGTTAATATCACTGACATTACCGGTTTTCATGGCGGCAGAAATACGATCGTTTAGGTTGATGTTAACCAAAGTTGAAGCCGTTTTATTTTTACTGTCTGTGACGGTCAACTTAAGTGTGATGGCGGTGTCATTTTCTAATTGTGAAGCATCAATAATTACAGTCTGCTTATCAGCACCACTCAGAATAACTTCCGCTCCTGCAGTTTGTTGCCATTGATAAGTCGCAGTCACACTGGGATCAAGGGTTACATTTGCGCTAAGGGTAATCGCTTGTTCATTCCACTCGGTAAATGGGGCGATGGTGGCAATTGTTGGTGCAGCGGTTTCTGCTGGTGGCTGAGTGACTGGTGGGGGAACAATGGGAGGCGTCACTGATGGCTCAGATGATTCTCCTCCACCGCATGCCGTTAACAGTAACAAAAGTGCAGGAGTGGTAAATGCGTAATGTTGTTTCATATCGCCATCTTATTTAACATGTTTGCAGCATTATGCCGCTTGGGGGAAGCGAGTGCAAAACTAAATAGCTAATTAACTTAGTGTGTTACAGTTTGTTGCATTTGTTTAAATAAATAAAAAGCCAGTACAAATGTACTGGCTTTTGGCTTGGGGTAACTATAAGTTATTGTTAACCTTCTAGTTTAGCCAGCTCAGTTTTTTGTTCGTTTAATTTTTCAATATCACGACTTAAACCAGTCATTTTTTCACGCTCTTTATCAATAACCGCAGCTGGAGCTTTTGCCACAAAACCTTGGTTTGATAATTTACCTTCAATACGGCTAACTTCTTGGCTTAACTTTTCAAGTTGTTTATCGATACGGGCCATTTCGGCAGCTACATCAATTAAACCTGCCATCGGGATCAATAGTTCCATATTGCCGATTAACTGGGTGGTCGACATTGGCGCAGTTTCACCTTCATTCAGAATCGTCATTGACTCTAATTTGGCTAAGCTAGCAAAGAATGGCTGGTTAGCTTCAAGACGAATACGGTCTTCGTAGCTCACCCCTCGCAGTAATGCATTAAGTGGCTTTGATGGGGCAATATTCAGCTCGGCACGAATATTACGTACCGCTACAATCACTTGCTTAACCCATTCAAGATCTGCCATTGCCGCAGCATCAACTTTATCCGCTTGATACGTTGGGAAGCTTGCTAGCATCAAGGTATCACCAGTCGCTCCGGCCAAAGGCTTAACACGTTGCCAAATGGTTTCGGTAATATATGGCATAATTGGGTGCATTAAACGCTGCATTTGCTCAAGCACGGTAACCAAAGTATGACGAGTACCACGTTGCTCTGCTTCGCTGCCATTTTGCATTACAGGCTTAGTTAATTCTAAATACCAGTCACAGAATTGGTTCCATGTGAACTCATATAAGGTATTCGCGGCTAGATCAAAACGGTATGCTGCCATGTGATCTTCAAAGGTTTTCACCGTTTGGTTGAATAACCCAATAATCCAACGATCTGCTAATGAAAGCTTCATCTCACCAGGCTTGCCATCAACTAATAGTTGACCACAATCTAATGGTTCACCTGCTTCATTGCTTTCAGGGTCGGCCTGAACTTCGGTATTCATTAACACATAACGTGATGCGTTCCATAACTTGTTGCAAAAACTGCGATAACCATCAAGACGTTTCATGTCCCAGTTAATATCGCGTCCTGTAGACGCCATTGCCGCTAAGGTAAAGCGTAGCGCATCAGTGCCATGGGCTTCAATGCCATCGCTAAATTCTTTACGGGTACTTTTTTCAATTTTTGCGGCCAACTGTGGCTGCATCATATTGCCAGTACGCTTGCTCACTAAGCTTTCAAGGTCAATACCGTCAATCATGTCTAATGGGTCAAGAACATTGCCCTTTGATTTAGACATTTTGTTACCTGCTTCATCACGAATAAGACCAGTTACATAAACGGTTTTAAAAGGTACTTGTGGCTTGCCGTCTTCATCTTTAATGAAGTGCATGGTCATCATGATCATACGCGCAACCCAGAAGAAGATAATGTCAAAACCTGTTACCAACACATCGGTTGGGTGGAAGGTTTTTAAATCTTCAAGGTTGTCAGGCCAACCTAAGGTTGAGAAGGTCCATAATGCAGAACTAAACCAAGTATCTAATACGTCATCGTCCTGGCGTAAAGTGATGGTATCTGCAAGGTTGTGTTTGCTGCGGACTTCAGCTTCGTTACGGCCAACATACACTTTGCCATTTTGGTCGTACCAAGCCGGAATACGGTGTCCCCACCATAACTGACGTGAAATACACCAGTCATTGATGTCGCGCATCCACGAGTAATACATGTTTTCGTATTGCTGCGGTACAAACTTAATGTCGCCATTTTCAACGGCTTCTAGTGCAGTTTTTGCCATAGGGGCAACGGCAACATACCATTGATCTGTTAGTAACGGTTCGATTACGACACCACTACGGTCACCATATGGGACTTTCAAACCATGTGGAGCAACTTTTTCAAGTAAACCTAAGGTTTCAAATTCCTCCACAATTGCTGTGCGGGCTTTAAAACGGTCAAGGCCAACATAACGCTCAGGTAAAGCGATTTCGATATCTTTGTTTGGGGTGCCGTCAGTGTTAATCACTTCAACATACTCACGTACAGCGGCATCTAAGGTAAAGATGTTGTACATAGGTAATGCATGACGCTTGCCGACTTCATAGTCGTTAAAGTCGTGCGCAGGGGTGATTTTTACGCAACCCGTACCAAACTCCATGTCGACATAGTCATCTGCCACAATCGGAATTAAACGGTTAACGATAGGTAAGTGAATAAATTTACCTATTAATGATTGATAACGCTCATCATCTGGATGTACCGCTACAGCGCTGTCACCTAACATGGTTTCAGGGCGAGTGGTGGCAACTTCAAGGTAGTCTTTACCATCCGCGGTTAATGCGCCTTCTGCTAATGGGTAGCGGAAGTGCCACATATGACCTTGTTTCTCTTTGTTTTCAACTTCAAGATCTGAAATCGCGGTGTGTAATTTACAGTCCCAGTTGACTAAACGCTTACCACGATAAATCAGGTCATCTTCATACAAGCGTACAAACACTTCTTGTACCGCTTTTGATAAGCCTTCATCCATAGTGAAACGCTCGCGATCCCAATCCACCGATGCGCCCATACGGCGAAGCTGTTTAGTAATGGTACCGCCAGACTGTTTTTTCCAGTCCCATACTCTATCCATAAACGCATCACGGCCTAAGTCATGACGGGTTTTACCTTCTTCGGCTTCAATTTTACGCTCAACTAGCATTTGAGTCGCAATACCTGCATGGTCTGTACCCACTTGCCATAGGGTATTTTTACCTTTCATACGCTGATAGCGGGTAAGGGTATCCATGATGGTATCTTGGAATGCATGACCCATGTGCAGGCTACCTGTCACATTTGGCGGCGGGATCATGATGCAATAATTGCCTTGTGATTCATCACCATGTGGCTTGAAGTAACCTTGCTCTTCCCAGTTTTGGTAAAGCGTTTGTTCGATAGACTTAGGATCGTATGTTTTTTCCATGGGGGCGTTTTATCTCAATCTAAATTTAGTGTTTATTCGGCTAAAGTTTGGGTAGAAACTTGGCACCCAAGGGTTTGATAATCACGGTAGCGCTTTCTTGCGATGCCTTTTAGTGTGTCATCATTAGCCACAAAATCGATAATATGCGCCAAGTTTACCGCAAATTGCGGTACTTGGTCTGCAAGATTAATCAGAACTTGGCGACTTTTATTCGGGCCAAGGGTATCAAAGCCAATTTCAACAGGGGCACCGGTAACCGGGCCTTCACCCTTTAAGTTGTGCGGTACAAAGTAGTTTGGTTCAAATTGCCATAATAGTTCATCAATGGCGTATGCCTGTTGCTTAGTTTGACAGTGAATATACACCTGTTTTTGTTGCCTATAATGTTGCTCTGCTAATTGGCAGGCTGCTAAATAGACCGCATCTAATGCACTCATTTGATTATGATTATCAGGCATAAGGTAAAACACGGTTTGTGACATTGTGTTGATGCTTTTACAGGTTAATTCGGTATGGGAGAGTTTACACTAAAAATGTAATGGGGTTAATGGGGGAAACAGCATGCTTTTAAAGGTAATAAAAAAGGCGAAGAGTTAACTCTTCGCCTTTCACAAAATGTCGCTTTATATTGAAATCAACTTATTCGTTGATTTCAATGCCTGAGCGGTTAATCAAGAACTGAGTCAAAATCGGCACAGGACGACCTGTTGAGCCTTTATTTGCGCCGCTGTTCCAAGCAGTACCTGCCACATCTAAATGTGCCCAGTTGTACTTTTTAGCAAAGCGAGACAAGAAACACGCTGCAGTGATTGAACCCGCTGGACGGCCACCTAAGTTAGTCATGTCAGCAAAAGGACTGTCTAACAAATCTTGGTACTCATCCCATAACGGCATACGCCATGCGCGGTCACCACTTTGCTCGCCGGCATTTAAAATCTCATGGGCTAGCGGGTTATGTGAGCTGAATAAACCTGAAGCATGCTTACCCAGTGCAATCACACAAGCACCGGTTAAGGTAGCTGTATCGATTACTAACTCAGGATCAAAACGTTCAACGTAGGTTAATACATCACATAGCACTAGACGGCCTTCAGCGTCAGTATTTAATACTTCTACGGTTTGACCTGACATAGTAGTAAGGATATCGCCAGGGCGGTACGCACTACCTGAAACCATGTTTTCACAACCCGCAAGCACGCCGATAACATTAATTGGCAGCTTCATTTCACACAGTGCTTTCATCGCACCAATAACACCTGCTGCGCCACCCATGTCGTACTTCATTTCGTCCATGGCTTCGCCTGGTTTTAATGAGATACCACCTGAGTCAAAGGTTAACCCTTTACCCACAAGGACAATCGGCTTCTGAGTGCTGTCGACAGCGCCTTGATATTCCATAATAGTCATGATGGATTCATTAGCACTGGCACGGCCTACTGCAAGGTATGAGTTCATACCTAGTTTAGCCATCTGTTCTTCACCTACGGTTGATACTTTTAGTGTTTCGTAAGTTTCTGCCATTTGGCGAGCTTGAGAAGCAAGGTAGGCTGGGTTACAGATGTTTGGTGGCATGTTAGCCACATCACGGCACAGTGTCATACCTTCAGATACTGCAGCGCCATGCTCAATCGCTTTTTCACCAATGGTTAATTCACGACGAGTAGGAACATTAAATACCATTTTACGTAACGGACGACGAGTTTCGCCTTTACGGGTTTTCAATGCATCAAAGCTGTATAAGCTCTGGTGAGTGGTTTCAACCGCTTGGCGAACCTTCCAATAGGTGTCGCGACCTTTAACGTGCAGCTCAGTTAAAAAGCACACAGCTTCCATTGAGCCTGTTTCGTTTAATGTATTAATGGTTTTAGTGATAATTTGTTTGTATTGGCGCTCGTCTAACTCGCGCTCTTTGCCACATCCAACTAGTAATACACGTTCACTCAACACGTTAGGTACGTGGTGTAGTAATAACATTTGCCCTGGCTTACCTTCTAGGTCGCCACGACGAAGAAGATTACTAATGTAACCTTCACTGATTTTATCTAACTGCTCTGCGATACCAGATAGACGGCGAGGTTCGTATACACCAACAACGATACACGCTGAACGTTGCTTTTCGGGGCTACCGCTCTTTACGCTAAACTCCATGAGCACTCCTAGATTCTTAAAGACAAATTTTTATATTTATAAGATAATGTTTGCTTTCGGGCCGAATGGCCGCAGATCAACTTTAAAGTGATAAGCTACTGGCATGTAGGCAAAATAAGCGTTATAACTGAGACGACTTAATTGGCCTGAACCTTAGCTGTTTAGCACCTTCCGAGCTGGTCAGAAAACTATCAAAACTGCTAAAAGTAGACAGTTTACATGAAAGTAACTCTGATACCAGTAAAAAGATACGTTTAGCCCTTGGATCCTATTTGTGATTGTATTTAGATACTTGATTGGCGAAGTTTTAAAAGCACAATTAGCCGTACTTAGCGTGCTGTTAACTATTTTTATTAGCCAACAATTTGTCCGTGTTTTAGGCGATGCCTCAGATGGCGAATTTCCGGCATCATTAGTGATGACATTATTGGGGCTAAATCTGCCTCAACTTACTGTATTAATTTTACCGTTAAGTTTCTTTTTGGGTATTTTATTGGCCCACGGGCGAATGTATGCCGAAAATGAAATGGTGGTATTGCATGGTGTTGGTGTCAGCGAATGGTACGTGACTCGTGTGACATTAATCCTTGCTGTTGTAAATATGCTGTTCACAGCATATTTAGCGCTTTATGTGGCCCCTTGGGCTGAAGAAAGGCAAAACCAAGTGCTTGAGCATGCTCAATCTGAAGCGGGGTTAGCGGCATTAACTCAAGGCCGTTTTCAAACCAGCCCTAACGGCCGTGCGGTGCTTTTTGTTGAGAAAATAAGCAAAGACAATCAGTTAGATAAAGTTTTTGTTGCTCAGTTGCCAGATGGAAATGATGAAAATGGTTTAACGAATATTGTTGTCGCGCAACAAGGTAAGGTGATTGAAGATGAGTATGGTAGTCAACAGTTACAACTTAAAAGTGGCTTGCGATATCAAGGCCGTCCTAATGCCATGAACTATCAAATTATTGAGTTTGGTGGTTATAAAATGGAAATTAAAGAACAAGAGGTCGATGAGCGCGGCCGTAAGCTTTCCGCGATGCCGATTGAACAGTTACTGGATTCTACAGGCCCTGAAGCCGTTGCTGAATTTCAGTGGCGTTTAGCTATTCCATTGTCTATTCCGCTGTTGACTCTCATTGCAGTACCATTAGCAAGGGTTAATGTACGTCAGGGGAAGTTTGCGAAAATGTTCCCTGCGATTCTATTATACCTAGGGTACTTTGGCTTAATGGTAGCTGGTCGTAAAGCACTACAAGATGAGGTTATTCCTGCTTATTTAGGTATGTGGTGGATCCATGCTTGCGCGCTAATTATGGGGATTTTGCTGTTGGGTAAAGAGCGCCCTTCAAAATTGAAGTTACTTAGCCTGTTTAAATCCAACAAGCAGGTGGCATGATGAACATTATCGATTTATATATTTCACGTGTCATTCTCAGTACGTCAGCATTGTGTTTACTGGTACTCACCGGGTTATCGGGCATTATTAAATGGGTTGATCAGCTGAGGGTTGTTGGTCGCGGCAGCTATACCATGATGGACGCTGGCGTTTATGTACTGTATTTAATCCCTCGTGATGTTGAGATGTTCTTCCCTATGGCGGTGTTACTTGGTGCCTTAATTGGTATGGGGATGTTAGCGTCAAATTCAGAGCTAGTGGTAATGCAGGCGTCCGGCATGTCTAGGTTGCAAATCACTCAGTCAGCCATGAAAACGGCTATTCCTTTGATGATTATGGTGATGGCATTAGGCGAGTGGGGCGCTCCAGTAGCGGAGCAATCTGCCAAAGATCTGCAGGCAACAAAGATATCGGGTGGCAGTTTAATTAAGTCACAACGCGGGATTTGGGCTAAAGATGGCGATTTATTTGTTAATATTTCTGAAGTACAAGATATTGATAAATTAAATAATATCACCTTATATAAATTTGATTCACAATCGAAATTAGTACAATTAACCCAAGCAAAAAAAGCTCAGTTTGAACATGAAAAAGATGAGTGGCGTTTAACCGATGTCACCACCACACTGTTATCAGATGAGCGAATTGAATTGGTTGAGACATCTTCTGAACAATGGCGTTCAACCTTAACGCCTGACAAACTCAGTGTCGTATCAGTAAAACCAGAAGCTTTATCTATTCAAGGGCTATTAGGATATTTAGAATACCTAGAAGTCAACCAACAAGACGCCAGTCGATATGAGTTAGCCCTGTGGCGTAAAATTATGCAGCCAGTCACAGTTGCGGTGATGATGCTGGTTGCCTTGTCGTTTGTATTTGGCCCATTACGCACAGTTACCATGGGGGCGAGGGTGTTACTCGGTGTGGTTGCGGGGTTCAGTTTTTACATAAGTAACCAAATTTTTGGTCCAATGAGCATGGTATATAACTTACCCGCAATGGTTGGGGCGGTTGCGCCGAGTATCTTATTTACTGGCATTGCTTTGTATTACATTCGAAAATAGTCTTAACTTATTCACATCGGTTAAAACTTTAGTCAAAGGGAAATTGGCATGAAAATTTATTACTCTTGTGTCGCTGTTGTTATCGCTGCATTAATGATGCCTGCAGCTATGGCTAAAAACGACAAACAAAACGACCAGAAAAGTGACAAATACAGCGAAAAATATAGCGATAAACAGAAAGATAACGACAAAAAGAAAGATAAAAAGAAAGACAAAGAAAGAGACGATCGTTATGACAGAGATGATTATAACGATAACAATAAATCACTTCCACCAGGGTTGCAGAAAAAGGTTGCTGAAGGCAAGCCATTACCACCAGGTTGGCAAAAAAAGCTCGCTAAAGGGGATATATTAAGTCGTGATATTTTCTCTCGCGGTGAAATTGTTTCTCCCCGAGATAGAGATGGAAGAGTATCGGTAAATGTCGATGGCACTGTCATTCGTGTCATGGAAAACACACGTGAAATTATCGATATTTTAAAACGTTAAAATATCAAACTATTGAAACAATAAAAAACGCGCTTAATGCGCGTTTTTTATTGTTTATCATTTTTGAAGCCATGAGTTTTTAGGCTAGGATGTTAAGCTCCGCGCCAATTCCGCATTTGGTTCGCTTCAACAGACAACACCACCACTTCAGAGCGGGTTAGCTTATCTTGTAGCGCGAGTTTGTCACTATTTAGTAGAATAAACAGGTTGCCTACCCCCGCTAAAGACCATACCACACGGGCACAAGCCGTAATGAAACTGAGGTTTTGTCCATTAGGATGCTGTACTTTCAATCGCCAAGCTCGCATCCCTAGGGTTTGACCGCCTTTACTCCAAAATAGCGCATAAAAACCACATACCCATAATGCCAGCCATAACTGGTAAATTCCTTTGTACATCGGCGTATGATTCAAGGTGTCAGAGATATGTTCATAGCCGCCGAGTGAGACAATTCCCATGGTATGTAAACCGTAAAAAATGCCAAAACCTAATGCCCCAGCAATCATATAAACTGCAACTGCCAGCAATAAATCATAAATCATAGCCCCTAGGCGGCGAAAAAAACTCGCGCGAGGGAAATTGGCATGTTCTGTATTTAACATATTAATGCGCCTTATTTCGCTTCATCTTCATCGCGAACAAATTTGATGCTGGTGAAACCAAAACGGCTAAATTCGGTTTGTCGAAACTCTTTTTCCGCTTTGGCGCCTTTTTTAGAGGTTAATGCCACTTGTTTTTCCATCGCAAGAAAACCCGTTAAGTCGATACCTTCAGCCTCAGCTGCCGCTTCGTATAGGTCATGGTGTTTGTCGTAACTAAAGGCTATGGTTTTTGTTTTACCTTTGTAGGTATAAATTACTTGGCGTGCCATTAACAATCCTCACGCGATCACATATCGCTTCTAAAAATAAAATACACTGCACCGAGAATGCATAAACCTGCCCAAAGATAATCTAGTTTAAGCGGCTCTTTGAGGTACCAGACCGCAAAAGGCACAAATATGCTTAATGTAATTACTTCTTGCAGAATTTTTAATTGTCCCACGTTCATAACCGTATAACCAATACGATTTGCAGGAACCTGTAATAAATATTCGAATAACGCAATTCCCCAGCTAACTAACGCTGCGATAATCCAGGGTTTGCTGTTCATCGTTTTGAGGTGTCCGTACCAAGCAAATGTCATAAAGATATTGCTCAGGCAAAGAAGACCTATGGTTATTGCAGTGGGGTGCATGCCTTATTTAGCCTTATCCGCTTGTAGGTACATGTAGCAGGCATCATCACTATAACTGGCTAATGATGTTAATAAAGGCTCACTAACGTTATTAACAGGCTGAAAGCCAAAGCGTTGCCAAAACTCGGTTGCTCCTTGAATAGCGATTAAGCCAATACCAGAAAACCCTAATCTTGTTGATATTTGAACAACATGACTTATCATTTTTTTGGCAACCCCTAAACCTTGGGCGGAAGGTGATACGGCCATGTCGTGAATATACAGGGAGCAGGCATCTTCAATAGAGGTAAAAACACTATCTAGCTTAGGGGCATCGCCTTTTTGCCAGGGGTGAGTCAACACATAAGCCATTATTTGATTCTGGTGTTCATACACCATGCAAGAATTTGGTGACACTAACCATTTACTCTGCATGCTTTGAAGTGATTCTGGAGCAATATCGTGATAACAATTTTGCTGTATCGCCATTATTGCAGGCCAATCGTTAGCGGTAATTTGTCTTATGTTCATTTTAGTACTACACATCAAAAAATCAGCTGCTAGTATATCTTTGATGATAACGGATAAACAACTGGCCCTTTAATGCATTCAAGGAACACGATGAAAACTTTGCCTCAAACCGTCAATAAAATACTTAATCTTGCTTATTTAATCTTGTTAACTTTCAGTATTGGGAGTCATGCGGAGTCTGGACTTTCGGCATTTAACCCCGGAACGGTGATCAAAGATTTTGGCAGGATAGCGGCGGTAAATAATCAGCTACCTATTCCTGAAGATATGAAATTTAAGGTGGCGTTTGATTTGGGACTGGCTGCGGATGAAGGGAAAATTAATCGACAAATAGACACTTTAGCTCGGTTTATCAATATGCATGTGGCCAATGGGGTTAAATTGGAGGATATAGAGTTGGCTATGGTTGTTCATGGTAAAGCGGCAATGGATATGACAGGGAATTTATATCAAAAGCGTAATAAAGGTACCTTAAATGCTAATCAAGCTTTAATCGCTGAATTAACTAAGCATCAGGTGAGATTTTATGTGTGTGGACAAACTGCTGCGTATTATGGAATCGATGTCGAGGACTTACTTCCTGGTGTCAATATGGCGTTATCGGCATTAACTGCCCACGCAATTTTGGCTCAGCAAGGTTATAGTCTAAATCCATTTTAACCATCAAAATGGATTACTGAGTGAGGACTATTTTCTTGGTGTACTTATCGATAATGGTATCAATGGTGCCATCTGCTTTAAGTTGGGCAATGGCCGTATTGATTTGCGGTAATAATCCCTGATGTTCTTTGCGCAAACGCATCACTAGCACGCCATTAGAATGTACTGCAGCAAGGACCACTTTTTGATTAAGTTTATTGCTCCAATAAAGCGCTGGCAGGTCGCCAGAAATAGCCGCTTGAATTCTATTTTTGTGTAACGCCTTAATCAGTTCTCTTTCTGAGGTAAAATCAACCCGAGTAAACAGACTGTCATCGTGATACAGGTACCCCCTGACCGTACCGATGGGCTGATCTTTTATGACTTGAATATTAGCCCATTTCTGTTCATTTTCTTCAAGGGTAATGACGTTTTCTTTTATTTGAATGATTGCATCTGATTGAACAAAGCTTGTGCCCATATCTTCATTTGGAAACCAACTCGGACTGACTAAATCAAAATCCAATAAACCAGTTTCTAACGCTTGATTAGTGCGCTTGGGGGGGTAGTTATGCTTCTCATTTTTAATTTGTGCCAACATTAAAATTTGCGGGACAATTTCCGCTAAAATGCCAGGTTGTTCTGGTTGGTTTGGGATGTAATAAGGCACCCAACTACTCGAGCCATTAATATTATATTTTAATACGACGTCTGCAACAGCGTTGCTGCAGACAAGCATAAGTACAAATGACCCTAAGGCACAAAATAAAGGTTTCAATGATTATCCTTTTTTGAAAACAACCTATGTATTAGGTATATCAGTTTAAGATAAATATTCAACCTTTTTAGTTGTTGGTTATACTCACTTTGGTCTTACTCTATCGCTAATAAACACAGGCTTTGGTGTTGGTTTTGGGGGGTGACTAAGTAAGTTTTGTGATGTTTGATGAGACTGTTCTTTTTATTCGCCTGACTTAGCAACAATCCGTGAGCTAAAGCATTTTTTGCTAGTGTGTTTTCATTACCTCTAACATAAAGTGCGATAGGTTTAATGATTTGAGACTCTTTACAGTGCAATTGAAGTTGTTCACTACAAATAACGACACTTGATTGCCCATCACCTTCTAACTTTAATTTGGTTGATAATGGTGTATCTGTCACCACTAACCAATTTTGTTGTTTAAAGTCAGCAAGCATTGCCTCTAAGGCCATCGCTAGTTCTGTCGTTTTAGCGGTTTGATATTGCAAAATGATGCGCTCAAGAAGCAGCTTCAATTGTGCTCCAGCACCTTGACTTCGACCTAAACGAATCCACTGAGTTAAATCATCAGCTACCAGTTTTGAAAAACGTTTTGTTTTAAGGGCATCGACCATCCAACTGCATAAAAAGTGGCTTTCTTGTGCTAAGGTACGTTGGCCTTTATGCGATTTATTGGATTCGGTTAAATCGTGAATACCCGCTAAAGCCAATTCGAGTACTGCTGCGTTATAAGTTTCAATCATGCTTTTATCTATTCCAATGCAGATGTTTTATCATTAATGCATAGTCGGTTTGGTTATATGATGCATAGTGTACTTTGAGTGGATTCATTTCGACATGCTTATATCTGATATTGTGCTGATAAGTTGAGAACTTGTTCGATAGTTAATGGTTTGAAAAAATAAAAACCTTGAATCACATTAACGCCCATCTTTTTGACAACGGCAAGTTGCTGCTCTGTTTCGACGCCTTCAACAATCATTTCTTTGCCAAGTTTGACGCCCATATGAATAATACCCTCTAGAACGATTTGGGCATTTTTGTTGTCGACTAAATGAGACACAAATGCACGGTCAATTTTGATGGTATTTAAAGGTAATCTTAGTAAATACCCTAAAGATGAATAACCAGCCCCAAAATCATCCAGGCACACAGTAAACCCATAATCCGCCAGTCTGTCTAATTCTCTGATCGCGGAATCAGAATGAATTAAGGCATTCTCAGTGATTTCTAGCTCCACCCTATCTAAACCAATATTGGCCTGTCTAAAAATAGCGAAAAGATCATCAACAAAGGTTTCATGGTTAAGTGAATTTGCTGACAAGTTAATTGAAATAGGATGGGTAATTTGAGGGTAGTCATTAAGCATTTTGCAGGTGGCTTTAGCCACGTATAAATCGACATCATAATATAAGCCTGACTTCTCGACAGCGGGAATAAATGCACCTGGTGGAATAGCGCCTTTTTCTGCATGATTCCAGCGCAGTAAAGCTTCATAACCTATGATAGTTTCATCTGGTGTATGAACTTTAGGCTGTAACACTAAGAAGAGTTCTTGATGGGTAATTGCATTACGCAAGTCGTTGAGTAAGTTCATTCTATTGTAGGAGTCAACTTCATAACCAGAATCAAACAGCTCGCCAGAGCCTCTGCGGTTTTCTTTGGCAACTTTCAATGCAATTTCAGCATGGCGAAGCAGTAACCCAGCATCAAAACTGGGCTCAATATCATGACGACTATCTTGAGGTGGATGTTGAATATATTCTTTAGAATACTGAGCGGCACCAACCGTGACACCTAAACGAATGGAGTGTTCGTCAATGTTGAAAGGGAATGAACTTCTTAGGGCTATATCTTGTGCTTTAGTTCGGCCGTTGGGCAGTAGCAATGCAAACACATCAGAATGCAAGCGGGCGAGCAACACTTCATCACCATAAGATGATATTAAGTGGGTTGCGATGCGTTTGAGGATTTTATTACCAAACTCATAGCCCAGACTTTCAATAATGTTATGAAAGTAATCAACATCAATTAAATATAGGCAAATATTATCGCCATGTTGGTGATGGTAGGCGCGCGCATAATCGATAAAACCTGCGCGGCTGTACAAACCAGTTACGTCATCATAGTAGGCGGCTTTGTTCAAATAGTTAAAGAATTTGGCATTTTCTAGGCCTACAGCGACATTCATGCAAAAAACCTGCAATAGCTCCTGGTCAACAAGTTTTAGCTTTGCTGCTTTTTCAGCCACAATAACACCTTCCCAAAGTGAAGGTGTCGACAAATACAGGCAGCTGAAGTCGTCATTAAAAAGATGCGCTTTTTGCTTTAGTACCTGATGTACCGCTTGAATAGCACGGTCTTCACTATCTAGCTTTGTTAACCCTTTACCAAAGAGGGGTTGATATTTATGGCTGGCCGCCACCACGACATAATCATCACTTTGGCTGCTAATAATGGCTGACGGGCCATTTTGCGGCCGCTGAGATACACAAAAAATACTTTCTGCTTCAATATCAAATAGTGCCCCTATTTGATTTAATACGCCGCTAGAGAAATCAAAAACAGAGCGCTCTTGCAGTAAATTGGATGAAGCATCAATAATGGCGCGTAACCCTTGACGGCTTTTTTCTAACGCGGTGATTTGTCGATAACTGCGAATGCCAGTAGCTAGTGCGGTGAAGAGTTTGGCACGTGTAAGTTCGCTTTTGGTTTTGTAGGCATTAATTTCATAATCAATAATGACTTTTTCTTCGGGGGCAAAACCAGGTTGACCTGTGCGTAAAATGATTTGCACGAATTTGTTTTTAAGCTCTTCCCGAATACGTTTTACTAGCTTTAAACCTGCATCATCGGTTTCCATCACTACATCAAGCAGTACCAATGCCATATTGGGATTATCTTTGATGATGTTATAGCCTTCAGTGGCATCATAGGCACTCACAAATGCCAAAGGTCGCCCGAGTATTTCTACCCGAGATAACGCCAGTTTAGTCACTTCATGCATGCCAGGCTCATCATCAATAATCCCGATAATCCAAGGTTCAGCTTTTTGTACTGTTTGTTGCTCAATGATGTTTGTCGATGCCGGTGTATCAGTACTATCTGGTTTATCGTTGATTATTTTTAAGAAAAAATCGCTCATTACTCACGCTCCTTGTGCGGTAATTACTTGGGTGCACTGATAGGTATAATAAGGGTAAAGGTGGTGCCATTGTGACTAGCGACACTAATATCGCCGCCTAAAATATTATTAACTATGTTATAGACAATATTCATACCGAGACCCGATCCACCTTGACCAAGTTTGGTGGTAAAGAAGGGATCAAATATTTTATCTATGTGACTAGCGGGGATCCCAACGCCATTGTCGCTGAATTGCAGCTTTATTCTATCGTTCTGTTCCAGGTTAACTTTGACATTGATGTCACCATTTTTTGCGCCATCAAATCCATGAATAATGGCATTATTAAATAAATTGGTGATGACCTGACCAAAAGGCCCAGGAAAACTGTCCATCATAATGTCTGATGGGCAATCAATTGAAATGGTATAAGTAGAACGCTTAATTTGATGTTTTAAGGTATTGAACACTTCATTGAGCATGTCATCGAGTAAAAATGTTCGACGTTTATCACTTGATTGATCTATTGCCACTTGTTTAAAGCTATGGATTAGTTCAGCTGCACGATTAAGTGCTCGCTGCATGATCACCAAACCTTCCAGACTTTCTTGTTCGAACATTTCTAAATCAGATAAATTTAGTTGTCCCGTTTTGGCTTGAGTCACGAACTCTTTTACTCGGGATTCAAATGTTGAGCTAATGGTTACCGCAATGCCTATCGGAGTATTAATTTCGTGAGCTATGCCGGCGACCAATGCCCCGAGAGCGGCCATTTTTTCACTATTTATCAATTTTTTCTGAGCTTGTTGTAAGGTATTTAACGCTTGCTGTAACTTGTCGCGTTCAAGTTCTAGTTGCTGTTTATATTGAGTTTCATTGTGTTGTAATTCGTCAAGCTGACGTAAGTCCTGCTGAAACTTTTCGACATTATTGAATACATCACCTAGCTCATCATCATTATGGATAAATTGAATGTTTCGCTCGCCAAGGCGTAAAGCATCGACTGATTTAGCCAGTTTTTCTATCGGTAAGTAAATTGTTCGTTTAGTATAAAAACTTAATGATATTAATAAAATGATAGTTATCATGGCACACAGTGCTAACAAAATAATACTGCCGACATTCGTACTTTTTAGATCTTCAAGCTGGTTAATAACTTGGTTAGATGTGCTGTTGATGAGTAATGTCATTTGTTGTTCAATGTCAGCGATTTGTGTTTGTTTCATTTTATGAAATGCATGGGTTGCCGATGACAATGATTCAGGGTTATATAATTTAAATAATCGATGCCCGTCGTCAAGCAACTGCTTAAATAGCTGCTTTATATAAGCTATATCAGCTATTTCATCATCATCTTGCTCTAAGGGTTCGAGCAGTTTTAGCCATTTAACAAACTCTTGTGCATTCTCATCAAATTCTTGTTGCGCATTCTTATCATTCAGTAAGTAGCGTGTTAATGCATTCTGCATGTCGCCAGCGTCATCGACTAACCGAAGATAATATTCAATGGCAGGAATATCATCGTGGCGTAATTCATCCTCATCCGAACTTTCTTGAGAGCCTTTTATTTCATCTTTTGCCCGTAAATCCAGAATCTTTTCTAATGGTGTCGCGGTCGTCTCGAGTAAGTTGGTCGCAATGTTTTTAGCGGCTCTTTCATCGACAGGATTGTAAGTATTAAATATAAGCGTTTGATATAGATTATTGAGTGTATTACTCAATTGATTGACATGGTTAAAAGCGGTTACTTGTTCATCGTTGGTTAATAGCTTTTGTTGGGAAATGTTATCTTTAATCGATTGTAGAATGCTTAAATTAACTTGATACTGCTGTTTTTGATCTTCATAACCAAGCAGATACAAGGCAGCATTGGTTTGCATACCTTTTAGCGTGGAGTTCATCGATGTGATGGCGATTTCTAGTGGTAAATCTGCATGCAAAATGGCATTACTGGTTAGCAGCATTTTTTGGCTTGTAAAAGCAAAAATGCTGGCAATAAGAATGACCAGTAATGTAATCGAAATAAAGACCTTGTTAAGCTGGGTCAGGATTGATTTGCGAGCCATAGCCATATTTGTAGAATATTGAATGGCTTAAGTGTAGCAAAGGATATTTAAAAGGAAATAAAATAAACACAAAAAAAAGGTATAACAAATACTGTTGTTATACCCAAAGTGGAGCATGGAAGTGAGGTGGAATTTGAGGTTATTTCCTTAAACAGTGTTTAGGTTATTTTAGTAAACGGGCTGCCGATAAAATCAACTCTGGTGCGGGGCGCACCTTGTAATTTGGATTGGCATACATAAATTGAATAAGACCTGTTTTGTCGCTCATATAAATAGCAGGTACAGGTAACACTAATCGCGCTTCCCCCGTAGGCAGGTTAAATAAGGTGTTAGAAACCCCTAACTTTGCCTGATACATTTTTGTGACCTTATCACTAGTATAGAATGCTAAGCCAAATGATTGAGCTGCCTGCATTTTTTCATCGGACAACAATAGATAATTGAGTTTATTTTTGGTAATTGAAGCTTTGAGTTTTTCTGGAGAGTCAGGAGAAATACCCACTAACTGGATATTCATTGCCAACAACTTAGATTCAATGGCTTGCAGTTGTCCCATTTGAACGTTGCAAAACGGACACCAGCCGCCACGGTAAAAAAACAATACGGTATTTTTATGGCTAACTAACTCTTTTAAATTAACATCTTCACCTTCAACGGTTTGCAAGCTGATGTTTGGGATCTCATGACCGTTTAGCAATGGGCTTATATTGTTTTCATCTATTGCGATTGGTTTGGCTATGGTGATGAAACTAGAAAGCGCTATCGCAGCAGTGATGATTAATTTAGAAAGCATACAGTGTCCTGAAAGTGTAAAAGTGTGGATTAATGCTATAGACCAGAAGATGGAATAAAAACTTTCAGCAATAGTAAAAATTGATGACAACAAGGAGATAAAATGCGTCAAACATTAAGAAAAACTGTGATAGCCGTGTGTCAGCGTAAAATCCAGCAAAAAGGTGACAATGTTGGCTTATCCTTTTATGCCTTTTTTGCCAATAAAAATGATCAACCTGAACTGTTAATGGAGGCGGCTACTTGGTGGATACAAACCCATCAACTAGACCATTTTGAAAAGGCGGTAAAGATTATGGCTTTGGTTAAAGATGGGAAATAGATTAATGAAGATAAATGATTTTTGTGGGTTAACCATTAAGGAAATATGATAGATGCCAAGCGATTATAGTGCACAGGAGTTAGCGACTATTGCACTGATAGACAAACAGTTAGATGCTTACAATGCCAGAGATATTGAAGCCTTTGTGGCTACTTATCATGATGAAATTGAAGTTTTTACTTTAGTCGGTGGGCTGCAATATCAGGGCAAGGAGATCTTAAAAGCAAAATACGCTGCTAAGTTTGCTGGGCTTAAATATTTACATGCCACATCACTAACCCGGATTGTACATGGCCAGTATTTGGTTGACCATGAGTTAGCTGAGTCTGCCAGTGAAGATGAAAATAACATTGATAGAAGTGTCAAAGTGATTGCCGCCTATGAAGTTGAACATGGTCTTATTCGGCGAGTAACTTTTATGGGCTAACCATATGCTTTTATAATAAAAAAGCGCCACCCAAAGGTCGCGCTTTATAGCTTAATTCAACCAAGATTGAAGTTACTTAATCTTTTTATATTTTACCGAATCTTTGGTTTTACCCACGGTAACACGTCGACCTTGCATACTTTTTTCTGCAATCATCTGTGCGCTAGCGCCGTCATCACGTTGCTTACTTTTTGCAAAGCTGCGGCGTTTTTGGATCTGCTTCAGTAACAACTCGCGGTTACTCACTTCATAGCCAGGTACAGTAATGCGACGAATTTTTTGACCGATGAGTTTTTCAATATCAGCTAAGGTACGTTCTTCTTCACGGCTTACAAATGAGATAGCAATACCTGATTTTCCAGCACGGCCTGTGCGACCGATACGGTGGACATAATCCTCGGCTAAGAAAGGTAGGTCGTAATTTACAACGTACTGTAAATCAGGAATGTCTAAGCCGCGAGCCGCCACCTCGGTTGAAACCAAGACGCGGATTTTACCTTCCGTAAACTCACGTAATGCACGGCGTCGACTACCTTGGGCTTTCTCGCCGTGAACCACTGAGGTAGGAATACCATCTAAATTAAGTTCAGTTACTAAGCGGTCACAGTCTTCTCGTGTGGCGCTAAAAACCATGACTTTATGCCAATTTTTGGTGCCGATAAGTTCAGATAATAACTCGCGTTTGCGACGTTGCTCGACAGGGTAAACCACCTGACTAATAGTGTCAGCGGTACTGTTTTGGTCGTTCGCCGCAATAATTTTAGGCTTGTCTAACATCTCATTCGCCAGTTTTTTAACCGCGGTAGAGAAGGTGGCAGAAAACAGTAAGTTTTGACGATTTTTATTCACGGCTTGCATAATTTTTTCAATATCGGCACTAAAGCCCATATCTAACATGCGGTCTGCTTCATCTAATACTAAAAAGTCGACATGGGATAAACTTAAGTTACACGATAAAATGTGTTCTAGTAATCGACCTGGTGTTGCCACAATCACATCGGTACCCCGTTTCATTTTAACGGCTTGGCTGTCCATTTTTACGCCGCCATAAATGGTCAATACATTGATATCCATGTATTTACCGTAGGCAGTAATGTTGTCAGCAACTTGAGCGGCTAATTCACGTGTTGGCGTTAAAATCAGTACGCGGGTGTTTGAGGCGATTCTATCTTTAGGCTTTTCCATCATTTTTTGTAAGATAGGTAAAGCAAATGCAGCGGTTTTACCTGTACCTGTTTGGGCACTGGCTAACACATCCGAACCACGGCGAATGGCTGGAATGGCTTGACGCTGAATAGGGGTCATTGTCTGATAACCGCATTCAGCGATCGCGCGGAGTAGTTCAGGTGCGAAGCTAAAAGATTCAAATTTCATGGTTTCAGTTCCTAATTAAGCAGCAAGCCGACTGTCTATTCGGCGGGGATGTTGGCATTTTTGTGTATATATCACGTCATAGCTTGGCATATTCATGCCATAACTGTTCGTTTTTGACGGGCGCGGAGTATACCAAACTTTTGGATAGAGTTTGTATAGTTCTTGCGCTTTATCAAATAAAAACGGCGATCTGATGAGGATCGCCGTGGTGTGTTGATAAATTTTATCGACTTAAATTGCCGCGGTTACTTTATTTAACCATTTTAAATCATCACCTTGCATAAATGGTGTTAAGGTTTCACGTACTTTGGCGTGATATTGATTAAACCAGTTGATTTCAGCTGTAGTGAGTAATGACTTGTCAATCAAACGGGCGTCTATTGGGATCAATGTAATTGCATCAAACTCATACATTTCACGCTCGCTACCAGTTAACGCCGCGCAGTGTTGTACTATCACCAAGTTTTCTATACGAATACCAAAGCCATTTGTACGGTAGTAACCAGGCTCGTTCGATAACACCATGCCAGGTACTAAAGCGACATTGTTGACGTTTTTACCGATACGCTGTGGGCCTTCATGTACACTTAAAAAGTGACCAACACCGTGCCCAGTGCCATGATCATAATCAAAACCATGTTGCCATAAGTGTTGGCGTGCAAAGGCATCAAGCTGTTGACCTGAAGTGCCTTTAGGGAAGCGGGCTAAATCTAATGCAATATGGCCTTTTAACACCAAGGTGACCATTTTTCGTTGTTCGTCGCTGACATCGCCAATGGCAATTGTGCGGGTAACATCCGTAGTGCCATCTAAATATTGCGCACCAGAATCCACTAGATAGATACTGTTCATTGTCATGGTGCTAGGCGTGCCATTATTATGATTGTAATGGCACATCGCAGCGTTTGGACCAGTAGCTGAAATCGTGTCGAAGCTTGGCTCGCGGTAAAGTGAATCTTGTAAACGATAACTCTCTAATTGCGCGGCTAATACGGCCTCATCATGCATAATGCCTTGTTCAACTTGGTTATCTAGCCAAGCTAAAAAGCGTGAAACGGCAACGCCATCACGCACATGACAAGCTCTCATTCCCGCTAGCTCAGCAGCATTTTTTTGTGCCTTGGGTAAAGCAACAGGATCAAGTCCGGCAATCAGTTTTGCGCCAGCAGCCTGAGCTTGCAGCTGTGAAAATGCGTTGGCTGAATGCGGGTCGGCTAGTAATTTTACGCCTGTTAATGCGGCTAATGCTGTTGCCAGTTCGGCTTCATCTTTTACTGTTACGCCTTGACCTACGTGTTCAGTAAAACCACTAGGCACTTTGCTTAGGTCGGTAAATAAGGTCATGTCGCCATTGGTTGCGAGTAATGCGCTACCTAAAATCACCGGCAAGCGAGGGACATCGTTGCCACGAATATTAAGTAACCAGCAAAAAGAATCTAGTGCAGCAATAAGCGCGACATCAGCACCTTGTTTTTTAACTAAAGCGCCTATTTGCTGACGCTTATCTAGGCTGTTTCTTCCTGCTCCCTCATGGCTGAAAAGTGTGAAAGGAGAGGTTGGCAGTTGTGGACGATCTTGCCAGTGCACATCAATCGGGTTTTGCTTTACATCGACTAACTCAATGTCAGCTTTATCAAATTGCGCTTTAGCTTGTTGGTACCAGGCTAAGGTATGTAAACGGCTATCAATACCCACTTTGCTTCCCGCGCCTAATGTGTCAACTAGCCACTCAATCTGAGGGTCATCAGTAAGGCTTAAATACTGGAACAAAGTACCGTCAACTTGCTGCGGAACCTGAACGGTATAACGGCCATCAGTAAAGATGGCCGCTGTGTCTTTTAACACAATGGCCATGCCTGCAGAGCCTGTAAAACCTGTGGCCCAACGAAGTCGTTCATTTCTCACTGGAACGTATTCACCGAGATATTCATCAGCGCGAGGAATAATGAAAGCATCGATATTTTCTAGGGTAAGTTGCTGGCGAATAGCGCTTAAACGTTCTGCAATAACAGCTGATTGGGACATAAAGAGTTGGCTCCAGTGGTAGGATTGAGCAAGAAAGTAACGTGGCCTGATTATCTCAAGCTCGGATGTTATGTTGCAAGTTAACTGTATTTTAACTTGACCTAACCAATTGTAACTTTATATTGTATACAATTTCAATCGTACAACACATAGTATTATTATCCCCCATCAAACACCTGTATATGGTAGTTTGAACAGAGGATATCAGTTACTTATTCACTTTATATTGGAGTAAAAATGACAATAGGTATTGGCGGTGTTAGTCCACAACAAGCCCTTGATGGCTTAAATAATATGACTCAAGATGTTGCACCTATTGCCTTATCAGAGTTTGAGGCGCGTATCGCCAAAGCGCAGCTTATTATGCAGCAACAAGGTATTGATGCGGTTTACTTAAATGCGGGTACCAATCTTTATTACTTTACCGGAACCCGTTGGTACGCCAGCGAGCGCTTAGTGGGTGCCATTTTACCGGCTACTGGAAAGGTGCAATATATTGCTCCAGCTTTTGAGCTTGATACATTGCAGGGCTTCATGGTGGTAAAAGGCGAGGTGAATACCTGGCATGAAGATGAAAGTCCTTATGTGTTAGTTGCGACGAGGCTTAATCAAATGGGGTTTGATATTACTCGGGCAAAATTAGCCATCGATGAGTCAACATCCTATTTTATCAGTAATGGTATTGCTAAAGCCGCGCCACAATTAACCCTGGTTGATGCTAAAACGGTTACGGCAGGTTGTCGGATGATTAAATCATCGACAGAGCTAGCGTTGATTCAACAGGCGATGAATATGACCCTTGAGGTGCATAAAGCTGCGGCCAGTATTTTACACGAAGGCATTACAACTGATGAAGTGGCAGCCTTTATCGATGCTGCGCACCGAAAAGTGGGGGCGAGTCGTGGTTCTTATTTTTGCATTGTGTTGTTTGGCGAAGATACCGCATATCCACATGGCGTTAAGTCGCCTAAAGCTTTATCCAAAAATGATACGGTGCTAATTGATACAGGTTGCCAGTTAGAAGGCTATAACTCAGATATCACCCGTACTTATGTGTTTGGTGAACCCAGTGCCCGTCAACGTGAATTATGGCAATTAGAACAACAAGCTCAGCTTGCGGCGTTTAATATCGCTAAAGTTGATTTACCCTGTGGTGATGTTGATACGGCGGCAAGACAAGTATTAGAAAAAGCAGGCTTTGGCCCTGGCTATGCCGTACCAGGATTACCGCATCGTACTGGCCATGGTATAGGTTTAGATATTCATGAGTGGCCATATTTGGTGAAAAGCGATCGCACGCCTTTAGCCGCGGGGATGTGTTTTAGTAATGAACCTATGTTATGCGTACCAGGGGAATTTGGTATTCGTCATGAAGATCATTTTTACATGACTGCAGATGGGGCTAAGTGGTTTACCTTACCCGCCAAATCGATTGATGATCCTTTTTACCTTGGATAACTAACGCGAGTCAATTGGCAATATATAAGCCTCCATCAGCCTAAGTTGATGGAGGCTTTTTATCTGGTGCGTTGTTTAGTTACGTCTAATAAAAGATTCAATATAAGCAGCGGAGCGAGCATTCAATATCGGATCAGCCGACGGCGCTATGCCTTTAGGCAATTGTAGTGGGTTAAAAATACCTTTATCACACTCAAGCGTGGCTTTTGCATCGTCATGCTGACCGTTAATAATCACTTGGCCGATTAATAGTCGTGGTCTAGAGGTAGGCCAAACTATGGTGGGATCATTGACGTTATCTTGTTTTTCTGCAAGTTGAACAAACAGATCCCAGGTTGCTGGTGTCGTGCTAATACGCTCAATCAATTCCTTGTGTAAAAAGTTATCTGGCTTTTGAGCTAGCTCATCGGCTGATGCGGTTATCACGCCATTAGCTGGCTCAAAAATCCATCTTCCGGCAACTGGTGCACCATTTTTTGAGTTGAACATAAAGCTATTGACACCAAAATAGCGGTTGTCTGCATAACTGATCGTCGGCGGCAGCTTTTTTATATAATCAAAAAAAGCCTTAGCATCAGGTTTATTGTCAATCAACCATTGTTTGCCATCATTACCTTGTTTTACTTTGGTTTGAAATGTAAAAAAATCCTCAAGATTACTGGCAAAAAACACCTCGGCATTTGAGGTGACAAACTGTAGGCTTTCAGTATCACCATTTAGCTTTAGTGACATGAAGCGACCTGCAGTTTTATCTGATGATTGGGGATTGGTGCCACCTAATGAAAAACGGGCAACGATATCAATATTGGCTTGCGTGAAAAACTCAATCGCGAATGTATCAGTGATTTGAGGATTGGGCTTAAACACACCAGAAGTACAAAATCCGTTGGCATGATTGCGTAATTTCACTTTTTTACCCGCATCGCGACTGAGGTTATCAGGGGTACCGTTTACGGCATCAACTAATTCAGAGATTGTTCTTTCTGTGGCTGCAGCAGGTAACATCAACATGGGAATGGCAGTAAACAGACTTGCTTTGACTAGCATTGACAGTGTGCGAGTTTGCATAGTAATCCTTTTGCATAGTTTTTCTGGGTACAGGATAAAGAAAGGCTTAAGGTGATATTTATTTCACCATTACAAAAATAAAATGCTTGATGACAAACAATCTAAACTTACCATGATAAGTAATGTTGGTTTGTTATATTTTTTATGTTTGGCTGAGCAGTGTGAGCAGTGTTAGCAGAGTTAGCAGAGTTAGCAGAGTTAGCAGTGTGAGCAGTGTGAGCAGTGTGAGCAGTGTGAGCAGTGTGAGCAGTTTTGGTTTAGTGTCTAGCTGCGTTGGAATTGGTTATGCCCCACTTTTTGTTTGGAATATGGCCTACGGCCACTAACGTCGTGGCGCTTCGCCCACACCAGACCAAAGGGGCAAAACGCACGCTTTTTTTACAAAAGAAGCCCTTTGGAAACCCTCAGCGCCCCAGACGAAAAATGCTGAAAAGCGCATAATTTTCGATGGGGTACGATCCAGCTTTAAACCTCAAATGTAGTCCGCTTCGGCCATTGTCACCTAATATAAAAAATATCCTAACGCTTCCGATGGGCCGTCCATGGCCCAACGAAAGCTAGCGTGGCATCCATGCCAAGCTCACAGCCTTTTTTTCGATGACCTCAATTCAAACCGAACATCCAAGCTTTTCTTATGGAATTGTTACGAATGAAGTTACATCGAAGATGTGAAAATTTCGGGTGCAGATGAGCCAGCGAGTATCCAAAACATGGATGTTTTGGTTAAGCCCACATGGATGCGCTTGCGGCGTCTCGCTGGATTATCTGCACATAATGTCGCTCTTTCACATCCATGTGATCGCGACATTTTGTTCATCCTGAACATCCCTGCGGCAGGCAATGGGTTAGATTGACGCTATGGTCTTCCATAATTGAGCAGAGATAAATGAATTAGACTGTGGGTGTCTGTAACTCA
>NZ_JAMTCD010000001.1 GCF_025370255.1 Shewanella holmiensis | reverse complement strand
TGGTTGTGCGCCTAACCGTGCTTAAAAGTTAACTTTTCTCCAAATAGCGTTTCCAACATATACTTGAGCCTTGCGCCAGCCAATAGGCGAGCCCTGTTTGTTACGGTATAGGTATTTGTCTGCTTTGGCAGTCAAATACCTTTAGCATCCAAGAGGGTCAATTAACAAATTCATCTATTTTGTCTGTCGGTTAGCTGTCAAATCATCGTGCTTTTAGAAATAACAGCATGCAAACACATATTGAGGATCGCTTAGGGCGATTGACTTTAAAATAAAAAATGCTGTTTGACGCTTTTCATACCTTTGCCATTTCAGCGGCACGATTAAATAAGCCAATATTTGGTTAAATACATTGCCTTTAAGCCTGTTTAGTATACCGTTAACGTCCCTTCGTTTTGTCATTTATCAAAGATACCTGGCTGAGCGCCAATTATTAGGCAGCCAAATGACAAATCTACGCTTACGCTACCAAACCGTTGAGTTTGGTAAAACCGATATTCACCTTTGCACACTTCGTGATAATCAAGAATTTGATGACCCTCAAGGTATTGCCGAAAAGCTAGGGATCTCATCTGCCACTTGGCCTATATTTGGCATTGTTTGGCCGTCAAGTTTAGTGTTGGCGCATTATATTTCTGATTATGATACGGGCACAAAACGCATACTTGAAATTGGCTGTGGTATGGCATTAACCAGTTTGATGCTAAATAAAAAACATGCAGATATCACAGCAACGGATTACCACCCAGAAGTGGGTAAATTTTTATTACGTAACACTACGCTGAATAATGATAACCCAATTACTTATGAACAAACTGACTGGGCTAATCGCGACGACAGTTTAGGTTTGTTTGATTTAATTATTGGCAGCGATTTACTTTATGAAGATGAGCACGTTGAATTATTAGCCAACTTTATCAATGATCACGCCAAACCCCATAGCGAAATGATTTTAGTCGACCCAGGGAGAGGCAATAAAAATAAACTTACCAATAAAATGATTGAGTTTGGCTTTACGTCGGTTCACTTAAAGCCTATTCATACTGAATATCTGATTAATCCCTTTAAAGGCCATATTCTCAAGTTTGTGCGTTAGGAATGTAGTGGGGTCAGGATAAACTTTTATAAAAAGTAAATTGAAACATTGGCTTTTCTAAAACGTTTCTGTCCAACTCCTTTTTAACGTTTACTGCTCTGACTCTACTCTTTATTGATTCATCATTTGAATTTTTCGTTAAGTTTAGGGCTAAAGTCGTTGCGAGCCCAGTAGCACCTAGCCATCAACTTTTTGAACAAAGAGTGTCGGCTAATAGCGCCCAATAAACGCTTTATTGAGTTAGGAGAAGTATGAATGTTGGCTGTAATTCTATGGTTGTTCTGCGGTATATTCGCTGACTAATTGTTGTAATCGCTGAATATTTTTAGGTTCGGCCAACTCTTTATTAAGTAATGCGACAATATCGTGACACCAGCTTAGATTTGGGTTGAACGCCACATAAAAAGGCGAGTCGCTTAAGGTTCCTGCAAAGCGTATATTAGCCGTGTTGTTGGTATAACTTTGAATAACTAACTCATCTTCAATAATGACTGCGACACGTTTATATTCAAGCATTTTGACCAGTCTTTGCTGTGCATTTCCACCTGTTAGAGTATGGATCTTAGGTTTATTCGCTTCATTATGAATAAACTCATCAATTGGCGATCCATAACCGTAGCCTAAAATAATACACAAAGGGGAAGGCATAGAATCAAGTGAACGTTGATCTTGATACCGCCAGTTATTATCCATAGCAGTATAGAAGTTCACCTTGTAGTTCATAATTGGAGTCGTGGTAAACAGTAACTTGGGGGCTTCTTCATAGACGGCGGTCAGTAAACCGTGAATATCATTATTATCACTTGCCATTTTGATTGCCCGAGACCAAGGGTAGGCTTCAATGCGCAAGTTTATGCCATTTTGGGCCAGAATCTCGGTCATATATTCATAAACAATGCCGGGTTTTTCAGGCGAAACTCCGGAAGTATATGGGGGCCAAGTTGTTGTGGCTAAAGTGATTTCTGATGGTATTTTCGCCCAAAGCAATGTTGGGAAAGCAAGTAAAAACACAGCGGCGATTGTAATCGTTTTCATTTGCTTTTTCGGATAATCATGTCGTGAACAGTATTTTATATATAGTTGTTCTAATGTAAAAGCACAAGTTAGCAAACATCGCTTAGTTTTATATCCATCTAATTTTAATGCATTTAATTTTAGTGCATTTAAATTTAGTGAAGTTAGGCTAAATGTTACTATGCGCGATATTATGATCATCATGTAGGCGTGTGTTCACATTTAGCTGACGAGTAGTTATAACTGCCACCGTTATCAAGACAGCGGTCAACTTGCCAAAATTCAGTTTGGCGAAACACAATTTGTAGAATCACACTCACAACAAAAAACACACATGTTTTATAGAAAAGAGGGTGGCGCTTTTTGACTAAACTCCATATCAAAATCATTAACGCCATTAAAGAGACGATAGGCAATAACAGCAATAAAGAGCTTTGTATAATAAGCATTTTAAAATAACCTTAGAATTTAGTGTTTATTAACATGATTCAGCTGAATAAGATTGGTTCGGGCTGAAATTAAAATGCTTATTCAGCCATGGCTAATAAACGCTGAATTTGATTGTGTTTGCGGCGCTGAGATGCTGGCTGCAACAACTTTCATCGCCTTGGTGAGTTGACTCAGCTCATCGGTGCTAATGATGTAAGGCGGCATAATATAAATTAAATTACTGAAAGGTCTAATCCAAACGCCTTGCGCGATAAAAGCTTGTTGTAATTTAGCGGTATTGACAGTGTGATGCATTTCAATCACCCCAACACCGCCTAATACTCGGACATCTTTTACCTGTTCATATTCAATAGCGTCGGCAAGTTCTGCTTTCATTTGCATTTCAATTTTGGCGATTTGAGCTGGCCATTGCTGTTGATTGATTAACTTTAAACTGGCATTTGCCGCTGCGCAGGCGAGGGGATTGGCCATAAACGTTGGGCCGTGCATAAACACGCCTGCTGGCGAGTCACTGATGCCTTTAGCAACTTCATCGCTGCACATAGTGGCGGCAAGGCTGATGTATCCACCTGTTAAGGCTTTGCCTAGGCACAGTAAATCGGGCTGAATATTGGCATGCTCATAGGCAAATAACTTTCCGGTTCGGCCAAAGCCTGTGGCTATTTCATCTAAAATAAGTAAGACATCATAGTCATCACACAATTGACGCAGTTTGCTTAAATATGCTGGTGAATAAAAGCGCATACCGCCAGCACCTTGCATCATGGGTTCGATAATCACTGCGGCGACATCTTGATGATGGCTTGCAAAAGCCTGGGTTAGGGCATCTGAATCAGCTTTAGCGAGTGTGTTGTTAGCATTGTCTGCACTTGGCTGTAATGCACTAAACCCAAATGACGTTAGCGGGGCTGGAATAAATACTTGCTTGGTGACGTTATCGCCAAACATAGTATGCATGCCGCCATCGGGATCGCATACGCTCATGGCGGCAAAGGTATCGCCATGATATCCGCGTTTCACCGTCATGATTTTTTGTTTTGTGGGTTGATTACGGCCTTGCCAGTATTGCAGTGCCATTTTGATAGCCACTTCGACGGCAATTGAGCCTGAATCGGCTAAAAACACTTTCGTGAGTGTAGGGCAAGTCATATCAACTAGTGCTTTACTGAGATCAATGGCGGGTTTGTGGGTAATACCGCCAAACATCACATGGCTGAGTTGATGCAGTTGTTGTTGCATAGCCGCGACAATATCTGGATGACCGTAGCCATGAACACATGCCCACCATGAACTGGTGCCATCAATCATTTTTCGGCCATCATCAAGTGTTAACTCACACCCTTTTCCTGATACCACTCCCTGTGCAGCAATGGGATGAGTCATTGATGTGTAGGGATGCCAAATATGCTGACGATCAAAATCGTAGTCAATTGCGGGATCCATTTCTGAAGAACAGCCCGGTGAAGAAACGGCAGCTTGTGAAGAATTTAGATTGCTCATAAAATGACCATTAGTAAAGTTTGTGGTGTGCACTGCGTTGACAGTTTACGGGCTACAGGTATCCTAGCCAACATAAAATCAAAATAAAGGAATGATCCATGTCGTTAGCTGAAGTTCGCCATGATTGGCAAAAAGCAGAAATTGAAGCGCTATTTGCACTGCCAATGAATGATTTACTGTTTAAAGCCCATAGTATTCATCGTGAAAGCTTTGATCCTAACGAAGTGCAGATCAGCCGTTTATTGTCGATTAAGACCGGTGCTTGCCCCGAAGATTGTAAATATTGTCCTCAAAGTGCCCGTTATGACACTGGCCTTGAAAAAGAACGTTTATTAGAAATCGAAAAAGTGATCACTGAGGCTAAAAGCGCCAAAGCGGCAGGAGCTTCGCGTTTTTGTATGGGTGCCGCATGGCGTAATCCCCGTGACCGTGATATGCCTTACTTAACCCAAATGGTTAAAGACGTGAGAGCGTTGGGCATGGAAACTTGCATGACGTTAGGCATGTTATCTAAAGAACAATCTGATCAATTAGCCGAAGCTGGCTTAGATTACTACAACCACAATTTAGACACATCACCTGAGTATTATGGTGATGTTATTACCACGCGAACCTATCAAAATCGCATTGATACCTTAACAAATGTGCGGGCATCTGGCATGAAGGTCTGTTCAGGTGGGATTGTGGGAATGGGTGAGCAGGCGTCTGATCGCGCAGGTCTATTACAGCAGTTAGCTAATTTAGCCCAACACCCTGACTCAGTGCCAATTAATATGTTGGTTAAAGTAGCAGGCACACCTTTTGAAAAAATTGATGATTTAGATCCATTAGAGTTTGTCCGCACCATTGCTGTTGCACGTATTATCATGCCGAAATCTCGAGTCCGTTTATCTGCAGGCCGTGAAAACATGAGCGATGAACTACAGTCGATGTGTTTCTTTGCTGGTGCAAATTCAATTTTTTATGGCTGTAAATTGTTAACAACGCCGAACCCTGAAGAAAACGATGATATGAGTTTATTCAAGCGTTTAGGATTACATCCTGAGCAAGGTCCTGTCGCCAATATTGATCAAGACAGTGAAATAGTGGCCAAAGCCAGCGCCCAAAAAGACAAGGCGACTAAACAGTTTTATGATGCTGCAGCGCTGTAAACGTTGAGCCGAATAGAGCAGGTATGGCGGGTAATCGCATGGCTGTTATGTTGCGATGGCATTCAGTTGCCATTGCATTGAGTTAAAATTATCATAAATTGGCATCACAATGGCGCATCCGCTTACTGATAAAATCACCCAACAATTAGCCCAGCAGCAGGCCACTGGCTTATTGCGTCAGCGAAAATTGTTAGGCTTTGGTACAGATACCAATGTTATTAATGTGGATTTTAGCCACAATGATTATCTTGGCTTAGCTTCATCAGTTGAATTAGCCCAAGCACTTTATCAAGGCGCATTAACCTATGGGGTTGGCAGTAAAGCATCGCCTCTGGTCAGTGGTTATGGCGCAGCGCATCAGCTGCTGGAACAAAAATTATGTGACATCACCGGCCATCAAGCCTGCATGTTGTTTTGTTCGGGTTTTAGTGCCAACAGTGCACTGATGAAAACCTTATTTACCAGTACTGATGTGGTGATAGCCGATAAACTAGTGCATGCCTCAATTATTGATGGCATTGTTGATAGCGGCGCTAAATTGGTTCGTTACCTTCATAATGATATAGACAGTGCAGCCCACCTTTTAGCCAAACACCCAAACAATGTACTGATCACCGAAAGTGTGTTCAGTATGGATGGCGATAGCGCGCCTATCAAAGCATTAAGTGCGCTTTGTCAGCAACATAACAGCTGGTTGATTGTTGATGATGCCCATGGTTTTGGCGTGGTTGACTTACATGGTTGTGCCGCTATTACCGCCAAACAAGCTGATATTCAAGTGGTGACTTTTGGCAAAGCCTTAGGCTGCCAAGGTGCAGCAATTTTGGCTAGTCAGGATATCATTGATTTTTTAGTGGCGAATGCTCGTCACTATATCTATTCGACCGCTTTGTCCCCAGCGAATGCGTATCTGGCATTTTCTGCAATTGAATTTATCGAGAAATCCCCCCATTTACCGTCTCAGCTTAATGGTAATATCGCCTTGTTCAGACGCTTATCAACCGAAGCGGGCATTAAGTTGACGGCCTCGCAGACGGCGATTCAGCCGATTATTATTGGGGATAATTCCTTGACTATGGCGGTGGCTGAATCACTGGCTCTAAAAGGCTTTAAGGTTGGCGCGATACGATCACCCACAGTGCCTGCTGGTCGCGCAAGACTGCGTATTACGCTAAATGCTCAACATACTCCAGCTCAGATAAACCAACTTGTTGCCCAGCTTGCTTTGTTGTTAACAGACCTGTCCATTGAGAATCAATAGATGTTAGATAAATCGGTTGCCGATACCTTTTCCCATGCGGCCAGTTTTTATAAACAACATGATGTGCTACAGCGGATCACAGCCAAAGCATTACAGGATAATGCCACATTAACTGGCCATCTGGCCGATATTGGTTGCGGTCCCGGCACTTGTTTTAAGCATTTTTCAGAGGTATCGAACGTCACCGCAATCGACATTGCAGCGGGCATGTTAGAACAGGTGAAGTTGAATTACCCTCAGTACGCAATCCTTAATTGTGACGCGCAATCCCTTATGCTCAGAGGCAATAGTGTCGACAGTGTTTACTCAAATCTTGCGCTGCAATGGTGTGAAGATTTCCCAAAAGCCGTGAATGAAATTGAGCGAGTGTTAGTTGATAACGGTTTTTGCCATCTCGCCATCGTGGCCGATGGCAGTTTACCTGAGCTACAAACATTAGGATTTAGAACCAACCAATTTGCCAGCATGCCCAGCTTGTTAAGTGCTTTTGGTGTTAAAGATGCATCGATACCTTCGTGCAACAGCAGTTGGAGGGTTTTGCAGGCAAAAGTTGAAAAAGTGACTGTGTATTTTGATGATTTACGCAGTTTATTGTATTCAATTAAAGGCGTTGGTGCATCTGCGGGGCAGGTCGGCAATCAATCACGGGCGATATTATCAAAATCTGCTTGGCAAGAGCGTGTGTTATTAGCACAAGGACTTGCCAGCGAAAAGGGCATTCCTTTGACTTACCATATTGCTTATATCCACGCGCAAAAGCGTTAACGTTCAATAATGATGGGTGTTTTACATCTTCTTTAAAGTAGGTAAAAGATGATTTACTTTGTGACGGGTACTGATACCGATAGCGGTAAAACGTTAATTTCTTCAGCGTTACTGTATTTAGCTCAAGGCAATAAGTGTGGCTTTAAACCCATTGCATCGGGCTGTGAGTTAACGCCAGATGGATTGAGAAATGCCGATGCGCAAGCTTTGATGGCACAGTCGAACATGGGTTTAAGCTATCAACAGGTTAACCCTATTGCATTTGAACCTGCCATAGCACCGCATATCGCCGCTCAGCATACTGCAAGGGTATTAGATGCTAAAGAGGTTGTGGCACACCTGTTGTCTACGCCTATGCTAACGGCTGATTTTGCGTTAATTGAAGGCGCAGGAGGCTGGCGATTACCTTTAGGCCATAATCAATATTTGTCGGACAGTGTTAAGCAGCTTGATGCTTATGTACAACACAATCATGCTGAACGAATCGGTGTTATTTTAGTGGTAGGCATGAAGCTAGGGTGTTTGAATCATGCGTTATTGACGTTACAAGCCATTGAAGCCGATGGCTTACACCTTGTGGGTTGGGTCGCTAATCAGGTGGATGCCAACATGAGTGAAATAGCCGCCAATTTGGCAAGTTTACAGCAAATGATGACCGCGCCTTATTTAGGTTATGTGCCTTATTTATCTCAGCCTAGCGCAGAGCGCGCCGCGACTTATTTGGCCCTTGATGCCATTAGCCTGTAGGCAAATACCAGTGGTAACTACATATTCTTAGCTTGAAAGAACAAATGCATATCAACCAGCCCTTTGCACCGCTAACGGTGTTGAGTTTACTTGCAATCTAGCTATTGATACGCAAATTTGCTTTGTTATCTGGGCAAAGTTCAAGTTTGAACTTAACTGATGGAATATTTTAATTTTAAATATTTTTATTCATCTCTTAATCTGAGTTGAGGTCAAATATAAAAAAGGCTTAATCAGATTTGATTAAGCCTTTAAACATCGCCAGAGCAAAGATTCTTGTCTGTTTTGTTGCTGAGTATTATCAGCTTTAAGCTTTAAACGTGCTCCAAATTGGCGCATGATCTGACGGTTTTTCAATGCCGCGTAACGCATAATCGACATCAGACTCGACCACATTGGCCGCTAAAGATGTCGTTGCTAAAATTACATCAATGCGTAGACCGCGATTGTCATCAAAGCCCTTGCTACGGTAATCAAACCACGAATATCGTTCTGTACGCGTAGGATGTAATTGACGGAAACTGTCAACAAACCCCCAATCTAGCAAGGTTTTTAGCCATTCACGCTCTTCAGGTTGAAAGCTACACTTACCCGTTTTTAACCAACGCTTGGCATTGGGCTCACCAATTCCTATGTCTACATCTAGTGGCGAGATATTAATGTCACCAATAACAGCGATATCTTCATCAGGCGTATGATGGTTATTTAAATGGGTCATTAAATCTTGATAAAACTTACGCTTAGCAGGATATTTTGTTTCATGATGAATACTTTCGCCCTGGGGGAAGTAGCCATTTATTACGGTCAATACCCGGCCATTGTCTTGCATAAATTGACCAATGATTAATCGGCGCTGCGCGTCTTCAGCATCACTATCAAAGCCTTTTAATACCTTTAACGGTTCGGCTTTAGACAACATAGCTACGCCATAATGGGCCTTACCACCATGGTAGTGAACCTTGTATCCCATCGCTTCAACATCAGCTACTGGAAACGCTTCATCATGTACTTTGGTTTCTTGTAAACCAATGATGTCAGGCTGGTGACTGTCAATTAATGCTTGTAATTGATGCAGGCGAGCACGCAGGCCATTGATATTAAATGAGACTATCTTCATTACGGTAGTACACGCTTAAAAGGTTTTACGATAACGCTTTTATATACGCCAGCAGCAATATATGGGTCGACATCGGCCCATGCCTGTGCTTCTTCTAATGAGGGGAAATCTGCAACCACTAATGAACCGGTAAATCCAGCTTCTCCTGGATTTTCGTTATCAATTGCAGGATGTGGTCCGGCAGTTAATAAACGGCCTTCATCGGCTAAAGTCTGCAATCGAGCAAGGTGATCTGCGCGCACTGATAAGCGTTTTTCTAAACTGTTTTCAACATCTTGAGAAGAAATCATATACCACATAGTCAAGGCTCCATTTGTTTTATAAGGTCGATGTAAAGCAAAATAGTTATGTAAATCGGGTTAAAAAATTTTCCCCATTCTGCCATTACGGCTGGGTTTCTTCGGGTGGTTTTTCCATGTGTTTAAAGAGATAAACAACGGTTAACACGGTATTGATTAGGGTCAGTGCTGTTAAACCAAATACCTTAAAGTTAACCCAAGTTTCTAGTGGTAGGCTAAAAGCAACGTATATATTTACAACGCCGCAGATGATAAAAAAGGCGACCCAATACCAGGTGACGTGTGCCCAGATGGTATCTTTTACCTGGATCTCTTTGCCAAGCATACTTTTAAGGGCTGGTTTGCCCATGAGTTGACTTACCGCTAAACCCACAGCAAATAGGCCATAGACGATGGTGACTTTCCACTTAATAAATGCATCATCATGAAAAAACAGGGTTAATGCACCAAATACGGTCACCATAGCAAAGGTAATTAAATGCATTTTTTCGATGTGTTTATACAGTAAATAGGTGACGACAAGTTGAACGGCGGTAGCGGCAATTAAGGCGCCGGTTGCGGTATAAATATCGGCAAATTTATACACGGCAAAAAAAATGATTAAAGGTAAAAAATCAAGCAGTTGTTTCATGTTAGTTCACATTCACTGTTGGTATTAAGGCCCATTAGCCTTATCAAAATAAGGCGTGAGTGTAGCATGTATCCGCGCGTATCGAGAACCCTTGGCATGCTGAAAAACGTGCTTGATAGATTAACAATGATTCATTGACCAACTATTAGTAATAGCGTGTTGTCGTTTGAAAATGCATTCGTTGGTTGATGGAAAACCAATAGCATTTGGGCTGCGTGTTCTTTAATTAGCTGTATTTATTCTGATAATTCCATATGGAATAACGGATATCCTAAAAACACGATTTCGATATGACATGATGTCAACATTATCCTGTAGGAGTGACATCATGAAATTACGTCTTTTATGCTTATCGCCATTAGCATTGTTAGTTTGCTTACCTGTTAGCGCCAGTGGGTTATTTTTGCAAGAGGCTGTGTATGCTAACCAGGGCACTGCTGGGGCTGGAGATGGCGTGTATACCGGTTCTGCTGCATCAATTTGGGTTAACCCTGCGGTGATGTCGATTATGAACGGCAATCAAACGACGGTTAACGGGGTAATTTTAGATTTAGGGGTTGATTATTATGATCAAGATAACCCTTATGACCGCAACGGAAAAAGCCAAGACTATATCGGTTCAGCTGCCATGTTTCATGTGCAGCAGTTAACCGATGACTTACATTTAGGATTAGCGGTGGCGACGGCTGGAGGCTCAGGATTAGATTACAGTGCCAATTGGGCGGGTGATTTACAACTGGAAAATATCAATTTACTCACTTTACAATTTAACCCTTCGTTAAGTTATAAGCTAAATGATCAATGGTCCGTTGCCGTTGGCGCGCAAATTAATTTTGCTTCAATGGACGCGCGGATGGTGAAAAGCGATCTTGCAAGTGAAACTGATTGGGCTTTGGGTTATAACGCGGGTGTTGTTTATCAAGCTTCTGAGCAGTTAACCCTTGGCTTGAGTTATCGTTCTAAAATAGAACATGATTTTAACGGCAATATAGACTCAGATATCGGCGCGAAGTTACCGACTGATGGCACACTAATCACCCTAGACAGATACCAAATGGACACTTCTTTGGTGGCGATTGCCGATTTCAGCGCACGCTACAAAATTAATGCTCAGTGGGCGGTTATGTCGACTATCCAATGGCATCAATGGAGTGATTGGGACAGTAGTCCAATCTTGTTTGATGGCACGGTTAACGGTAATCGCAAGACCGTTGATTTAACACAAACTCGCGATTGGGATGATGTTTGGCATTACGGGATTGGCGCAGAATATGCGATTAATCCTAATTGGACATTGAAAGCGGGTGTGTCTTATGAAACCTCACCTCAAGAAGACGCAAGTAAGCAAACGCCAGATATCCCAGTAGGTAGTCAGTTACGTTATTCGGTTGGGGCGAGTACCATGATTGGTCAGACAAAATTGGATATGTTCTATGAGTTTGCTGATTTAGGTAAAGTAGACATTAGCCAAGATGGCTTAGGGCTGGGATTAGCCAATGATTATCTGCTTAATGGTTATTTTGAAGGGCGCATGCACTTTGTTGGTTTTGCGCTAACATTTTAATTTCGGCTAATGAAAAGGCGCCAATGTTTTTTGGCTCCTTTTTCATATTCAGTTTTTCGAATTAATTTTGGCGTGTTGATTGTGGCATTTTTTCTAATGCGGTTAACCACAAATGAGATTCTTTTAATAGTTCTGCACTTTTGGGGGACAATAAAGGGTTAGACATTTCAAATTCTATCCGTTTGTTCAGTTGTGCTTTTTCAATCACCCCTGCCGTAATGGGGTGGTTTTGAAATAACTTATCAAAACTGCCATCATTTATGGCAAGGCGTAAACCAAACTCAATTCGTTCTGCCAGATGTTTATTTTGCTTATGGACGAAAAAATAAATAGGCGAGGCGTAACGCAACAAGAGGTGTTGTTCTAAGGCAATATCATCGCTACGTGCAAGTTCATCCCAGGGTTCATGAATCGCGCGGGGAAAGTAATCAAACCTTTCTTTGGATAGCATGGCCAATAAATTACTGGCAGAGCCTGAAACTACTTTAAAACCATTTCGTTCTAATATTTCAGTATCTGGCCAATCCACACCTTGGCCTATAATGATTTTTTTAAAGGCATTTAAAGAGTTCACTTGGTCAAACTTGGCTTGCTCACCTTGACGAATAATGCCAATTCGATAACCCATAAGGCCTTTTAATAATGGAATATATATCGCTTGTAGTTGATTTTCTCTTTCTATCGATGTCATGGTCCACACAATATCAAGATGTTGTTTGGACTCCACTAACTTAATTGTTCGTCCTTGTGGCATTTCAATTTCCACAGGCGTCATTTTATAAGGGCCAAACTTGGGTTCACTTTTTTGCATGGCCATTTCAAGCAGCGAAATATAATAGGCTTGTTTGGGGTCAACAAATTGCGCTGATAAGTTATACCTGACTTCTGTCATTGGAGCAGGGGCATTATTTGCTTGAGCAAAAAAGCTCAGTGGTATGAAAAATGTGATCAACAATATGTAATATATACGGTTTATTTCCATGGCATCCTGTCCAATAAGAGTTTGTAGCAGCTAGTATAGCAGCATAACAAAATGGAGCCGCGATGGGCTCCATTATCATTGATGACTCTACTGACTACAATTACAACGCGGTAGCGGCTTTCATGTCGGCAGTGAACGCAGCCAGTTTGGCTAGCAGTGTGGTTTCATCATGTTGATGTGCTTCAATAATTTTGACGACTGCAGAACCTGAAATGGCTCCAGCAGCACCCGATTTTATCGCTTCACGTACTTGTGATGGCTCGGCAATACCAAAGCCTAATAATGGTGGCGGGGCGTTAAACTCAGCCAGTTGCGCCAAAATTTGCTCGACAGGTGTGCCTGCTTTCGATTCGGTTCCCGTTACCCCAGCGCGTGATAATAAATAGGTATAACCCGCACCCGATTCACTGACCTGTTTTAACGTTTGTGTGCTTGCATTGGGCGGCGCAATAAATATAGGGGCTATGCCATGTGCTTTAGCGGCTTGGCTAAATGGCGCAGACTCTTCTACTGGCACATCGGCAATTAATACCGAGTCCACTCCCGCAGCTTGTGCTTTGGCATAAAAGTGGTCAATACCATTAGCAAAAACCAGGTTAGCGTAAAGTAACAGACCAATAGGCAGTTCAGGGTAAAGTGCGCGTATTTGGGATATCAATTCAAAACAATCGTCTGGTGTGGTACCTGCTGCTAATGCGCGTAAATTCGCACCTTGGATCACTGGTCCATCAGCTAATGGGTCTGAAAACGGAAAGCCAAGTTCTAGGGCATCTGCACCATTTTCTACCAAGGTTTTAATGATGTTAAAAGACACCTCTAAACCAGGATCACCTATGGTAACAAAGGGGACAAATGCACCTTGTTGTTTTGCTTTTAATGCGCCAAACGCCGCCTGATATCGATTACTCATTGCCGCTCTCCTGTGCTTTGGCTGCTAAAATGTCTGAAACGGTGAAAATATCTTTATCGCCTCGGCCGGATAAATTAACCACTAAGATAGTCTCTTTAGTTGCTTCTTTGGCCATCTTTACTGCATATGCCAGTGCATGAGCAGATTCAAGTGCCGGGATAATGCCTTCTGTACGGGCCAGTAATTGGAACATGTCTAATGCTTCATCATCGGTAGCCGACTCGTAACGTGCACGGCCAATGGCATTTAAATGAGCATGCTGTGGACCAACAGATGGAAAATCTAAACCCGCAGAAACAGAGTAAGACTCTTCAATTTGGCCATGGCTGTCTTGCATTAATGGCGCCTTCATACCGAAAAATATACCCGTTTTACCGTGTTTAAGCGGTGCACCGTGCATTGGTGTGTCAATACCTTTACCTGCTGGCTCAACACCAATTAACTCAACTGAAGGTTCATCAATAAAATCAGCAAACATCCCAATGGCGTTTGAACCACCACCCACACAGGCAATAACCGCATCAGGCAAACGGCCTTCTTTTTCTAAAATTTGTTTTTTGGTTTCTTCGCCAATAATGCGTTGAAACTCCCGTACTATTGTCGGAAAAGGATGCGGGCCCGCAGCCGTACCCAGTAAATAGTGCGCCTTGTCATAACTGCCAGACCAATCGCGCATCGCCTCATTACAGGCATCTTTTAGTGTCGATGAACCAGAGGTAACCGGGATGACTTCTGCGCCCATGAGTTTCATTCTAAACACGTTCGGCGATTGACGTTCGACGTCTTTCGCGCCCATGTAAACTTTACATTTAAGGCCTAATAATGCACAGGCAAGCGCGGTAGCCACGCCATGTTGCCCTGCGCCCGTTTCAGCGATAATCTCTTTTTTACCCATGCGTTTTGCAAGTAATGCTTGCCCTAACACCTGGTTGGTTTTGTGTGCGCCGCCATGAAGTAAATCTTCCCTTTTAAGGTAAATTTTCACCATTGGGTTAGGGCTTAAATTACGGGTCAGCGTTAATGCCGTTGGACGGCCTGCGTAGTTTTTCAGTAAGTCGGTAAATTCGGCTTGAAATTCGGGGTCAGCTTGCGCCTCAACAAAAGCGGTTTCGAGCTGCTTTAACGCGGGCACCAAAATTTGAGGGACGTACATTCCGCCATATTCGCCGAAATAAGGGTTCAGCTTTAACTTATCCATAATATTGTCCTATTGTTCAATCGATTTAGCACTTTGACTAAGTCAGCGATTCTAGTGAAATTTTATTCTGGACTCAGCCGATTGGGGCTAAGTCTTCAATTTGTTTAGTTAGTACAGTGTGTTGAACTGGGTACTCGTTTTGTATTAATTACGTCTTAGCTCGGTAAACACCTGTGCCACTAACGCGTGGTCTTTTATGCTTGGACTGGACTCAACACCTGAGTTGAAATCTAAGCCGTAAAATCCCTGTTTCGAGGCCGCATAGGCATTGCTGGCAGATAATCCGCCGGCAAGCATGGCTTGCGATTTATGCTCAATTTCCAGCTGCCAATTAAACGATTGGCCGGTGCCACCAAATTGGGCCTGGGTTTTACTGTCATATAAATATCTATCTGCGCCTTTTGGGGCGGGTGATATTTGTTGTGTTTGACTATCAATTGCAACGGCTTTCCATATCTGACAAGGCAGATTTAATGTTGCAAGTTGCTGGGTTAATTCAGCTATTTCAAGTTCTGTTTCATTGCCATGTAACTGCACTGCATGCAGTGTTAATGCTTGGGCTGCGGTAACAATGTCTTGGGTATTGGCATTAACAAACACGCCCACCAAGTTTAGGTTTATGTGCAGTGCTTGCATCTGCGAGACTAACGTTTTTGCTTGTTCGAGACTGACACTTCGTGGTGATTTTGGGTAGAAAATTAACCCGCCAAACACAGCACCTGACTCAGCAACAGCTTGAATGTCTTCAATTTTGGTTAAGCCGCACACTTTATGATTGCCGAATACTAACTGACGGCAAGCTAAATCGATATCATCTTGCGCCATAATTGAGCTACCAACAAGATAACCATCAACCAAAGGATTGAGACGTTGAATTTGCTGATGATGATAAATACCGGATTCGCTGATCACCACTCGGTCGGCTGGAATATGCGGTGCTAATAACTCGGTTGTGGCTAAATCAGTTGATAGATCACGTAAGTTACGGTTGTTGATACCAATAATTGGCGCATTTAGATCAATCGCTCGTTGCAATTCTGCTTCGTTACTGACTTCGGTTAAGGTATCTAGCTGGTATTTAGCGGCTTCAGCGGCCAATAAACGATATTGCGCATCGTCTAATACCGACAACATTAGCAATACCGCATCGGCGCCCTGATGAGCAGCTAATTTAACCTGATAAACATCAACAAAGAAGTCTTTACATAATATTGGTTGGGTCACTCGAGCCCGTACTTGTGGAATGTAATCCATGTCGCCCTGAAAAAACTGCTCATCAGTCAATACCGAAATACCGGCAGCATATTTTGTATAAATGTCTGCAATGGCTTCAACATCAAATAATGGGCGGATTAATCCTTTAGACGGGCTGGCCTTTTTACATTCAAAAATATATTGCGCATTTGGCTGTTTTAAAGCATCGAATAAACTGCGGTCAGATATTTTAGGTTGTAAACTTACCTCAGGAAAACGCAGCTTTAATGCGGCAATATGGGCAACTTTAGTATCGACAATACGGGTCAATACATTACTTATCGGTTGAATTTGTTGACTCATTCTATCGTTACCCTTGTGTTGACGCTTGGCTGGTGGCGGCAAGTTCAGTTAATACATTCATCGCTTTGCCACTGGCTAAGGTAGCTAAAGCCAGCTGAGTTCCCGCTTGCACAGAATCGGCTACGCCGCTGACATATAATGCACATCCGGCGTTAATCGCAACAGCATCACGTTGTGCGGCTTCGCCTTGTCCTTTTAAAATAGCTTGAGTAATTAGAGCGTTTTCGCTTGGCTCTCCGCCCGTGAGTAAACTGATATCTGCACGCGCCACGCCTAATTCTTCAGGGGTGAGGGAATAGAATCGAATATCACCATTATTGAGTTCAGCCACCTGAGTCTCGCCGTGTAAAGCCACCTCATCTAAACCGCTGCCGTGAACCACCATTGCTCGTTTTACGCCTAAAGCATTGAGCACATTCACAATAGGAGCTAATAAAGTGGGTGTATAAACACCCAGTAGCATAAATTCAGGCTTAGCAGGATTAATGAGTGGCCCCAAAATATTGAAAATGGTACGAGTTTTAAGGGCTTGGCGAACCGGAACAGCATGGCGAACCCCTGCATGATAATGCGGAGCAAACAAAAAACATAAACCGAGTTTATCGATGGCAGCACTGGACTCTTCAGGCGTCATGGTTAGCCCAATTCCGCAATGTGCGAGTAAGTCAGAAGAACCTGATTTGCTTGAGACGCCACGGTTACCGTGTTTAGCTACTTTAGCACCAGCCGCGGCCGCAACAAAAGCCGCTGTAGTTGAAATGTTTATGGTATTAAAGCCATCACCACCGGTACCGACAATATCGACCACTCCAGTACTAATAGACTGTTGGCTGCGAGCAAAAGGCTTGGCGGCCTGACGTAATGCATCAGCGGCGCCGGTGATTTCATCAATGGTTTCACCGCGCATTTTCAAAGCAACTAACATGCCCGCCATGGTAATTGGATCCATTTCACCAGCCACTATATTGGCAAATAAGCTTGCACTTTGTTCACGCGTTAGTGCATTACCTTGATATAAGGTATCTAATAAGGTTTGAGTTGAAACTGCTGATGTTGACATTATCGGCCTCCTTGAGCGATTGAGGGCGTTGTTAAATAGGTCAGCGTTTGGGTGAGTAGCTGACTTCCCAAGGTGGTAAGAATGGATTCTGGATGAAACTGAAAGCCCACCGCTTTATGTGCATCATGCAAAATAGCCATTGGCATTTCATCGGTTGTGGCGATTATATCAAGGCAATCTGGCACCTTTGTTGCCACTAAGCTGTGGTAACGCGCCACAGGTAAAGGCGAAGGTAAATTTGCAAATACGCCTTGGCCGCTATGAATGGTTGGGCTGGCTTTGCCATGTACTACAAACGGTGCGCGTTCTACTTTGCCACCATAATATTCCACCATGGCTTGGTGTCCCAAACAAATGCCTAACATGGGAACTTTTCCTGCCACTTTACCAATCAACTCCATCATGCAACCGGCTTCATGCGGTGCACCAGGGCCTGGAGACAATACTAGTGCGGCATGCTGGGTTTCGCTCAACAACTTTTCAGCTAAATAGTCAGCGCTAACATCATTACGGTAAATCAGCACTTCAAAACCCAAGCTTCTAAATTGATCCACTAGGTTGTAGGTAAAAGAGTCAAAATTATCCAGCAAATATAATTTCATTTTGGTTGTTGATGGCGTAACTGAAGCGCTCATAGTCCGCCTCCTAATTTAATTGCAGTGATCACAGCTTGTGCTTTTTGGCGGGTTTCATCGGCCTCTGCTTGCGGGTCTGAATCGAATACCACGCCTGCGCCAGCTTGAATATGGGCGATATCGTTTTTGACAAAAGCAGAGCGAATAACAATGCAGGTGTCCATATCACCTAGACCATTTAAGTAACCGACAGCGCCGCCATAACTGCCTCGGCGCGCTTGCTCTGCCTCACGAACCAGTTGTGAGGCTCTAACCTTAGGTGCGCCTACAAGTGTGCCCATGTTCATACAGGCTTGGTAAGCATGTAAGGCATCTAAATCGTTACGAAGTTGACCTGTCACACGGCTCACTAAGTGCATCACGTGTGAATAACGATCCACTTTTAATAATTCTGCGACTTTACGGCTCCCGCTTTGGCTAATGCGAGCAATGTCGTTACGGGCTAAGTCAACTAACATTAAATGTTCAGACAACTCTTTTTTATCTAAACGCAGTTCTAATTCAATGCGGCTGTCTAAATCAAAATCAATTTGTCCGTCTGAAGTTTTACCGCGCTTACGAGTACCCGCAATCGGATAGACTTCTACCTGGTTATTTGCCGCTTCATATTTAAGTGCTGACTCAGGTGATGCGCCAAATAAAGTAAAATCAGGGCCACGAAAGTAAAACATATATGGGCTAGGATTGGTTTTACGTAGCGCACGATAAGCCCCAAGTGTGTTGGGGCAGGGCAAACTAAAACTGCGTGAAGGTACTACTTGGAAAATATCACCTGCAACGATGTGTTCTTTTAAGTCGACCACGGTTTTTTTGTATTGGTCATCACTGATGTTAACCGTTTCGTCAGCAATAATGGGCACTAACGCTTTGGCGGCTTTGATGGACTGGCACTGAGCTATTACCTGTTGGCGCTGCACCGTTAGCAAGTCAGAAATGCTTGGGTCCTGACTGAATTGCTGGCTGATGATATCGGCTTTTTGCAATTTGTGGTCAATTAAAATTAGGGTTTCAGCTAAGTAGAATAAGTAATCAGGACATTCATTACTGGTATTGGGGACTGGCGGTAATGGCTCTACCGTATCGATTAGGTCATACGCTAAAACACCACCAAGGAATAAGTCTTCAAATTGTGGTTGTTCATCCGTTTGAATGTATTTAACTAAGGCTCGTAAACCGTCTAATGGTGAGGTCGATTTTAAGCGGGCATCTTCATCTTGTAAGCTGGTAGCTTTTGCTAAAACAATCGTTAATGAGTCTTGGCTTAAGGTGTTTTTACTCGAAAATTGCTCAGTAAAGAAAATATCTATTGGTGCAAGTAAGCTTTGACCATTGGCACTTAAGGCGCTGAAGGTTAACTGGTAACCATCACATTGAATCATTAATGCACCGTGGGTTAGCACTATGCTTTTTAAATGATCCTTACTGTCAATTTCAGCTGATTCCAATAACATGGTATGCGGTGCATTGTGGGTGACATGTTCATACAGGCTTAAAGGATCTGCATGATAGGTTAACGGCTGTTTTACCGTACTCACTTGGGCGATTTGTTTTGCTGTCATATTACTGCCTTCGTTTAATGCTTTGTCGATTGCTTTGCCGAGTCATTGATAAAACACTGAGTCGATAATCACATCAAAAATAGTTATTTAGCCTCTGAGCGTGGGCCAAATAACAAGAAAGCCCACATCTCTGCGGGCTTTCTTGTAAAATCTTGTCTCTTAAAATGAGCGCAACGCTTCACACAACCCGTTAATTTGGGAAGTGCCACCACCAAGTAATGTTTTGAGAAGCAATAATGTGTGTCATGCGTATCAATCTAAGTTTGTTTTCGTGCCTATAGGAAACCTTAGCTGGTGTTTAATGTCAATTGAATATTGCTCATTATGCTAATAAATGAGCAATTATTTGGCTTTGTTGAAGCTTTGTTGGTCTATCTTGCTCTTATCTCGAGATTTATTTACATAATCACAAAGCTTTTAGTTGGAGTATCAAGTACAATAAGCGCATGAATACTGAATCTATCTTGGCTGATTTACATAGCCACACAACCGCATCAGATGGCATGTTATCCCCATCAGATTTAGTGGCTCGCGCGCTGGAAAAAGGCGTGCAAATGTTATCGATAACCGATCATGATACGGTTGATGGCTTAGCTGAAGCTCACTTCTTTAATCGTCAACAGTCTGAACCATTAATCCTCATTGATGGCACTGAAATCTCTACCCGTTGGAACAACTTTGATATCCACATAGTGGGGCTGAATATTGATAAAAATCAGCCTGAGCTTTTGGCTTTTCTATCATCTCAACGTGAGTTACGTGAAGTGCGAGCACAAGAAATTGGCGTTCGGTTAGCTAAAGCCGGTATTGATGGTGCCTACCAAGGGGCCAAAGCAATAGCGGGTGATGCAGCCTTAAGCCGTGGACATTATGCCAGATGGTTAGCCGACAATGGTTATGCCAGTGACATGCCCAGTGTGTTTAAGCGCTATTTAGCCCGGGGAAAAACGGGTTATGTTCCCAATAATTGGGGCGATATGGCCAATGCAATAAATGTGATCCATCAAGCAGGCGGTTTAGCCGTTTTAGCGCATCCTAGTGGTTACAAATTGTCAGCAAAGTGGCTTAAAAAATTGGTTAAAGATTTTGCTGAGGCGGGTGGTGACGCCATGGAAGTGGTGCTTGGTCAGCAAACCATTGATGACAGAAATAACTTACTTGCATTATGCCACCAACACCAGTTAATGGGATCGTTGGGAAGTGATTTTCACTTTATAAGCAATTGGATAGAATTAGGTAAAAATTTATATCAACCCCAAGGTGTGACTTGGGTTTGGCAATCAGAATCTTGGATGGAACGGTAATGAGCCAATTTTTTTATATACATGAAGACAACCCACAAGCCAGATTGATTAATCAAGTTGTGGAAATATTAAAACAGGGTGGGGTTATCGTATACCCAACCGACTCAGGCTATGCACTGGGTTGTATGATTGGCGATAAAAATGCAATGACACGTATGGTTCGCATTCGCCAAATTGATAATGATCAAAACTTTTCGCTGATGTGTCGTGATTTATCTGAGCTAGCTAATTTTGCTAAAGTCGATAATCAGGCTTACCGTTTGCTAAAAAGCTGTACCCCAGGCCCTTACACATTCATTTTTAAAGCCAGTAAAGAAGTGCCACGCCGTTTGCAGTGTGAGAAAAAACGCACTATTGGTATTCGTGTTCCGGATAATTTGATTTTACAAGCATTATTAGAAGCCTTGGGTGAGCCTTTAATGTCGACCAGTTTAGTGATGCCAAATGAAGAGCATGCTGAGTCTGATCCAGAGCATATTCGCGATATTCTTGAGCATCAAGTTGAAGGCATTGTATTAGGTGGTTATTTGCCTGAAAAACAAACCACGGTTATCGATATGTCTGATGATGAAATGAAAATCCTACGCTACGGTGCTGGTGATACATCAGCGTTTGAATAGTAACTATCCCGTTTAAAGATAATGGTATAAACCTTGTGTATTAATGCGTATAATCGCGCGCTGAGTTTTAGCTTGCCGATTTTTAGGTGGTTATAAACATATTCAATTGAAAACGGAGCGGTATGCAGGGTCATCAACAAAGCCTTCCATTAGCCATCGTTCGCGGGCAAGCGTTAGAGACTATGCCCATTGATTTGTTTATTCCGCCCGAAGCGCTAGAGGTATTCTTAGAGTCGTTTGAAGGGCCGTTAGATTTACTTTTATATTTAATCCGTAAACAAAAGTTGGATGTAGTTGATTTACCCATTCAGCAAATATCTCAACAATATTTACTTTATATTGAAGTATTAACTGAGGCGCGGATTGAATTAGCTGCTGACTATTTAGTGATGGCAGCAACCTTAGCGGAAATCAAATCACGCTTATTGTTACCTAAAATGGTCACTGAAGATAACGTGGAAGAAGATCCAAGGGTCATGCTTATTAGGCAGTTAAAAGCTTATGAAGTGATAAAGCAAGCGGCATACGATTTAGATGAGTTACCTCGACTAGAGCGGGATGTGTTTCAAGTCAGTGCTGCGAGAGCACCAAGTATTAAACCTATTATTGTTCCACCTGATGTGACCTTGTTTGAACTAGCAAGGGCATTTGGTGAGGTACTTAAACGCATTGATGCCAATGAAGATCATCATGTAAAACGAGAGCAGCTTTCTACTCGTGAGCGCATGAGCCAAATTTTAGCTAAACTATCCAGTAGTGATTACCTGCAATTTGAGCAGTTATTTGATTTTGAAGAAGGCCGTGCTGGTGTAGTCGTGAGTTTTTTGGCGTTAATGGAACTTGTCAAAGAGTTATTAGTTGACGTGGTTCAAAATGAACCTTTTGCGACTATATACATTAAAGCAAAGTGATCTTAAAGAAGCGTACATAACCATGCCGACACCAATAAACCCGACTCAATTGAAACAGTTAATCGAAGCCAGTTTATTTGTTTTAGCAAAACCTATGACCATCAAAGCGCTAAAAGAAACCGTATTAGCCGACTTTAGTGTGTCACGGATGAAAATAAAATCCGCTGTGGAAGAATTACAGCAAGAATACCAAGAGCGTGGTGTTCAATTAGTGAAAGTCGCTGGTGGATATCGCTTTCAAACTCAAGAAATACTTAGCCCTTTTTTACAGCCGTTATGGCAAGAAAAAGCCCCTAAATATTCTCGTGCAACCATGGAAACCTTAGCCGTGATTGCCTATCGTCAACCTGTAACTCGGGGCGATATTGAACAAGTAAGAGGTGTGGCGATCAGCAGTCACATCATAAAAAGCTTAGCTGATAGACATTGGATAAAAGTGGTTGGACACAAAGAAGTGCCGGGCAGACCTGCACTGTATGCAACCACCACTGAATTTTTATCTTATTTTGGCTTAAACAAATTAGCTGATTTACCAGAGCTAAATGATATTGAGTCACTTCAAGCGATGTTTGAAATTGCCCAAAAGGGACCACAAGATGTGGATTCAAGCTCGCAAGAACAAACTAAAGAGTAATACTAATGAGTGAAAAGTTGCAGAAAGTCTTGGCCCGTGCAGGCCATGGCTCCCGTCGTGAGATGGAGGCATGGATTGCTGCAGGCCGAGTTAGTATTGATGGTGAAATTGCGAATTTAGGCGATCGGGTTGAAGCGGACGTTAAAGTACGTATCGATGGTCGCGCAATTTCATTAAAGTCAGCGGATGAAGTGATATGTCGTGTGTTGGCATACCATAAACCTGAAGGCGAGATTTGCTCTCGTAAAGATCCTGAAGGTCGTCCAACGGTTTTCCAACGCTTACCCAATATGCGTGATTCACGTTGGGTTGCAGTGGGGCGTTTAGACATTAACACCTCTGGTTTATTGTTGTTCACCTCAGATGGTGAATTAGCAAACCGTTTGATGCACCCATCAAATGAAGTAGACCGTGAATATGCGGTACGTACTTTCGGTGAAGTGCCTGAAGCTGCTGTACATCGTTTACGTAATGGCGTCACCCTAGAAGATGGCCCAGCGCAGTTTGACAGTATCAAACCTGCTGGTGGTGAAGGGATTAACCAATGGTGGCATGTTACCTTGCGTGAAGGCCGTAATCGTGAAGTTAGACGTTTATGGGAATCACAAGAAGTACAGGTTAGCCGATTAATCCGTATTCGTTACGGTATGGTTGAGTTACCCAAATCATTACCACGCGGTGGTTGGTTAGAGTTGCCATTAGACCAAGTGAATTATTTGCGTCAAGTGGCTGGTTTAGAGCCTGAAACTCGCTCTTTACTGGGCAATGACAAGCACAGTGTTGCGCGTTCTAAAGTGAAAAGTGCCAAGATCCGCCGTGCCGTTCGCAAAACTAAAGTGAGTGGCGGTAAAGCTAAGCCATCACGTCAGCGTAGTTAATCATTAACTATTACTGATAAAATAAAAATGCCGCTTCAGCGGCATTTTTTAGATTTGCGTTTTAACCTTGAAGCATCTACTTTTGAATAGGTGAATTTATACTTGAATTAGGGAGTTAAATATGAAAATTTTTATTGCTGCTGTAATGAGTGTGATGCTATTTGCCTGTGCTTCAAGCCCCACTTGGGAAGGCATGTCAGAAGATGATATTGCACAGTGGAAGGCCAACGGCTTTGATGCTCGTTCTGCCCAAGTTTGGCATCGAGGTGGTTTCAATGCGGCGCAATCTAAAGCATGGGGGGAAGCTAAGTTTGATGTCGATTCGGCAAAAGATTGGTCAGAAGAGAAGTTTTCTGTTGATGAAGCGGCAAATTGGACACAATCCGGATTTGAATTAGATGATGCTGTTGAACAAAGAAGTAAAGGCTTAACACCGGTTAAAGCAAAGTAACATTATGTTGTAATTTGTATGAGACAATGTGCCGTCAGTAATGAAAATGTAAGCCAGATTAGGTGATGCGTTACTTAGGCAACCAAACTTGATTCATTCTGCTTAAAAACAGCCTATGTGGCTGTTTTTTTTATGAGTGTTTATGGTGATGATTAAAGCCTTCCTATCTCATAGCCTTTTCTGGCTATTTTATAGCCTGGTAAAAATCAGTTGTGTTAATGTTGTCCATTTTATCGTTTTGCATTGATTGTCGCGTCGACATAATTGAATGTTTGGCGATGAAAATGATTTGCTTGCCGAATTTAAAATAATAAAAATGGTTATTTAGAGCGAATATTAAGAAGCCGTTAACTTCAGTATCTTTTCACTGTAAATATTTTAAATATGAAGGTTTTCTAAAGCATCTTTATTGTGTCTCCCCATCTGAGGATAAGTGTTTACAACGTTTTTTGATTGAGGATGAATAAAAAAAACTCGCTTTGATGTTTTTTGAACCACTTGAATCGCTTAAGTTAAATTAATAGTTGCACGGTTTAAAAAAAACAGTAAAGTGTGCATCACGTTCAGCGGGGCAGCTCAAGTTGCTAAGTTGACAATAGATTCTACGAGTTGAAATTCAATTCGTCACAGTTTTGCCCGAGTGGTGGAATCGGTAGACACAAGGGATTTAAAATCCCTCGCTGAATAAGCGTGCCAGTTCAAGTCTGGCCTCGGGTACCATTATTAGACTCACATTGATATTTATATCGAAACTGAGTGATGGATAAACAAGCCTCGACATTGCGTCGGGGCTTTTTTATGTCTGCAATACTCTTATGCCTGATGTCGACTCTTTGAAAACGCAGAATCCCTCGTGCACCAAAAAATAAGCGTGCCACTTTTTGTCTGCAATATTCTTATGCCTGATGTCGACTCTTTGAAAACGCAGAATCCCTGGCGCACTAAAAAAATAAGCGTGCCACTTTTTGTCTACAAGAGTAAGTCTGATCTCGGGTACCATTATTAGACTCACATTGATATTTATATCGAAACTGAGTGATGGATAAACAAGCCTCGACATTGCGTCGGGGCTTTTTTATGTCTGCAATACTCTTATGCCTGATGTCGACTCTTTGAAAACGCACAATCACTGGCGCACTAAAAAAATAAGCGTGCCACTTTTTGTCTACAAGAGTAAGTCTGGCCTCGGGTTCCATTATTAGACTCACATTGATATTTATATCGAAACTGAGTGATGGATAAACAAGCCTCGACATTGCGTCGGGGCTTTTTTATTTCAATGGATTGCTAGTTGCCATGTGGTTAATTTAATGTGTGAGGTTGCCCCCATCAGAGTGGGTGACACCGGAAATGTTTCTTAGTTTTAAATATGGAAGGGTATTTAGAAAGCTAATACCCGAGATAAAGCAGATAAGATGGAATTTAGCTTGTTGGTGCTAAGTGTTCATGGTAATATCCGCGCGCTTTATTTGAGTCATTGTTGGTCGAGAACAATGACGCCCATTCTTTTATATTATTTAAGTGAGTATTAACATGTCTTACACTATCAAAGCCGAAATCCGCACTGAAATCGGGAAAGGTTCGAGCCGCCGCCTACGTCATGCAGATATGGTTCCTGCTGTAATCTACGGTCCAGGTAAAGAGCCTATCGCTATTAAGTTCTTACACAAAGACATCATCAACATTCAAGAAAACAAAGATTTCTATGAAGGTTTAACTATCGCTCTTGACGGTAAAGAAATCAAAGTAGTGCCTAAAGCTATGCAACGTCATGCTTTCAGACCGCTAATTGAGCATGTTGACTTCATTTTTGCATAATCGCATTGATGAAAAAAAGCGCCTTAAGGCGCTTTTTTTGTGTCTGTTATTTATGATGTTTGAAATGCTGTGTTGCTTAGTCGATATCAAAACTGTAATAAATATCAAGTGATTGACTTAAACTGCCTGATACCGTTTCAAGGTACAGTTGTGACAATAAATAGTATCTCACTGTCATTTCGTATCCAGGATTGAACACCCCAATACCGTATTTGATCATCAAGTTTTCACCAATATAGCCACTGATGGCAACGCGGCCATCATCATTGGCATCCAGTTGCACATTAGAAAAACCAAATTGCTCAATGACGCCACGGGCGGTTGAACCAATGTTTTGCATTGCGCCACCATCAACTTGTGAACCTAAACTTAACGCAGCTCCCAACATCAGTGAGTTGTTTTGTTGATCACTGGCATTACTGAACCCCTTACCAGTGAGAATGTATGACAAGATTTCAGCTTGTTCTTTCGCAGGGTTTGAGAACAGGATAACTGAAGGGCGCATGGCTGTGCCTGTCACTCTTACGCCGGCGGTAATGTCGTCATCTTTAATTTCTCTGACCGCTTCAATATTTAAATTAGGTACTTCGATAGGACCTACAAACTGGACTTCACCGGCATTAATCTTCAAGGTTTGGCCCATGAATTTATAATTGCCATTGTTGACTTTGATGTCGCCAAACAATAATGGCGTTTTAAAGGCTTGTTGTTGTAGCCTTAAGTTCCCTGATAGCTTGCCTGTTAAACCCATGCCGTCAATCGACAACTCTTTACCTACATCAATATTAATGTCCGCTACAATAGCGTATGGGCTTGTCTGTACTTCGAGTTCAGATATTGAATCGTTAAACACCACATCGTTCGATATTGCTACACCGCCTTCGGACAATTGCATGATTTTTATTTGACCGGAAGGCACGCTGACCGAACCTTTAACCGCCACTTGCTGATGGTTAAAGTTGATATTAAGGTCCGGGGACACATCTAAAATGGCAATCGGAGGTTGAATTACCCCTAATTTATTACCTTTAACATTGATGTCTCCGGAGAATTGTCCTTCTGGCCAATAAAGTTGACCGTTGACAATGGCTTGGCCGTCACCCATGTGCCATTGACCATCTAATTCAGCTTGCTTGCCGTTAAGCTGTAACCCCAGGAAGATTTTTTCAACCAATGTCGGATTCGAGGTTAATTCAAAAGCCCCATCTGCTAATTTGATATTACCGGTGATATCTGGCGTCATTAAGCTACCGGCAAGGTTAATACGGCTAAATAGAGCTCCATTAAGGGTTTGGAGCCTCGGGAAAAATTCACCAAAGGGTTCCAGTTTTAACGAGTTAATATTGATAAAACCATCAAGGGTTCTGTCAGGTGTTACATTGATATTAATTTCTGTTTGTAAACTGGCAATACCATCGGAATCGGCTGTGATGGTTGTTCTTAGTTGTTTTTCATCCAATGAGGCTTTTAAAACCAACTCTTGGTAATCGATGTTGACCACATTATTGATATTACGGATCAGTTTGATGTTACCGGGTAAAAGAGTGAAGTTAATTAATGCTGTGGGCTTAGTTTTAGGTTGCCAATTAATTTGAGTGGTGAGCGCGGCATGGCCATCCCAATTAATGTTTTTAGATAAAATTGGCGCTAAAAGCTGTCCAGGATTGCCACTAAAGTTAATGTCTGCCTGCCCTTTAGAACCCAGTTCAACGTTGCTTGTAAGGCAAAGTTTATTATGGGGGTGACTTATACAAAATGCATCAATTTTACCGCGGTTTTTAAGCTGATCCCAAGCGAACACTATGGGTTCATCTAATTGCCACTGACCAAATATATTACTGATATTAAGTTGTTGAAGTGTGGCATCAATGGTTTGCTTATCAATATTGGTTTGGCTTAATAATTCACTATTAATTGTCGTATCGCCAGTGGTGATCAAAGTGGTGTTTTGCTGGTTTTGATCGCCTTTGCCTTCGATATTCAAACTGTTGAGCGTGTATCCTTTATAAACAATATTTTGATTATCTAAAGCAAATGAATATTGGTGCTGGCTCAAAGGAAGGTAATGCGCTTTGAGTGTTAAGTTATCTAACTTAGCACCAGCAAAACTGGTATTTTGCATTTCAGCAGTTAAATCCACAATCGGGTTACTACTTTCACCCGATACTTCGACCTTAGCGTGGATATTTCCTCTACTACCAGAAAGCCATTGTCTTAAATCGGGGACATTCAGCTCTGCATCAATATCCCACACAGAATCCGCTCGTCCATTAATGAACAAGTCAGCACCTAGGGCGGTTGCTTTTAAGTTTTGCGCATTGACTGCAAAATCTTGATTTATAGCCACTTGACCTTCTAATGTAACAGGGTAGCCATTCATGCGACCTTTTAATGCCGCATCGCTAATATCGATTTGCCATTTATCTTTAGACACCTTGCCATTTGTAGCAAATTGACCGCTTATTTTACTGCGCAGAGTGGTGTATTGCTGCAACCATGCTACATTTTGCAGGCTTAGCTCCTGGGTAATGACTTCTGCCTGCCAGGCGATGTTATCAGCGAAATCAACCTCACCTTCAACGCTCAATTGACCCGCGTTAGAATTGATATTTAAGGGATAAAGTTTAAGGGTGTTTTGCTGGAATGCTAAGCTTGAATCTATGCTTAACTCAGGATGGAATGGGCTTATAAATTGGCCCTCCAATTTAGCTTGAATTGCATCAATTTTACCTTGTGCCTGCAAAGATTGAATGTTGGCAAGGTATTGTGGATCTTTGAAGGGCCATTGTAATTTGCTGTCAGATATTTCGCCCTTAAAAGGTAAACTTGCAAGGTTAAAGCCGACTTCCGCTTGCAGATTTAGTCTTGTCTCGCCGGATAATTTTGCATTTATGGCTAACTTTTTTAAATCATCTGTTAACTCTAGGGTGAGCTTCTGATTGGTAAAACCGGGTAATTCAGCTATTTGATCAATATTTGATTCGACTTTGACGTTCATTCGATAGTTGTCGACTAAATTAATGTCACCAATTAAGTCAATATCACCATAGGTATGTTTTAAATGTAATTGGCTAATGTCTACATTATAGCCAATGTAAGTACCCGCAATAATAATTTGTTCAAAAAAGTCTTTACGTTGGCCAATTTGCAGCGTGCTATCTAGCGAGTTGAGTTCTTTGATAAATAATCTAAAAGGTAAAAACACTTCTGGTAAGTCTGCTAATGGCCATGGTTTATTTGCCGACTCGGCAGCTGAGGTTTGTTCTTCAGCTTCCGTTGGAATGATGACAGCTAGTTCAAAACTACTGATATGTTCTACTTTTAAATCAGGTCCAGTCCAGAATGCTTTAGCCTTTAATTGGCTTGCATTAAAATGCATGTCGTTAACAGTGACATTAATTGCTGCTAAATCGGCATGATTTAATGAAATATCAAAAGGCAGAATAAGTAACTCTTGCTCAGATGAATTAGGCTCGGATACATCCGATTTTACAGGGGCCTGTTTAGCAGAAGCATTTTCTGTCTTTGATAAATCATTGTCACTGATATTGCTTTGCGTTGATGAAATCAGCGCTGGATCAATGAGTTGTGAATCAACAAGTGTGTTAGATGCCGTATCGCTTAGCAACGCCGTTTGAATATCAACAGTGACTTTTGACGCGCTGAGGGTATCAACGCATAGTTGTTTTTGAAGAAAGCAGCGAGGCAGCCATTCTATCGCGAGATCATTTATCTCAACACTGATGCCATCCATCTCCCAAAAGGCGTAGTTGAGTTTAAGATCATGGTTGATAGTGCCAGATTGGTAATCTAACTCAAGGTCCGGGATCAACTGGCTTGCGATCGTGATACCGACATTGCTACCGATAGAAGTGCCCAGTACCAAGGCAATAATAATCAATAGTAATAACGGGATGTAAATAATAATGCGGGTATAAAATTTAAAACTACGCCATAAATGTTTTAACAGGGCAATGAATAAAGTGTCTTTTACAATAGACTCATTCATTTCAGCCTTGTTCATTGCTACATCATCAGCTTGATATTTTTCCTTGTTTTCCATGGTTTCATTTGACGAGAGTTCACATGCTGAGCTGTCATTTACCTCAGCTGTTTTGTTATTATGTTCTTTAACATTGCCCGGCATTTTTGATGAGCTCATTATAATTCACTTCCCATTGTTAAATGGAATCGGAATGAACGCTCAACTGTTTCGGTTTCTTTTAAGCCGAAGCCCAAGTCTAACTTGATTGGACCAATTGGCGATATCCAGTGCACACCGCCACCGACAGACATGACGGATTCAAATTGGTCGGTATCAAAAGCATTACCAGCATCAACAAACGTTGCCACTCGCCAGGTTGGGGTTAAATAATATTGATATTCTAAACTGCCCACGATCAAATAGCGTCCGCCAATCACTTGGCGAGAAAGACCGCCTTGCGCGTTTTCATAGTCGATATACGGTCCAAGCTCTTGATATCGATAACCACGAACCGATTGATCGCCTCCTGCAAAATATCTTAAGGATGGCGCAATAAAAGGAAGGTCTTCTTCATTCGCTAGGTTAGCGCCTAAATCAAGGCGCGCAACAAAACGGTGTTTATCGAAGAAAGTATCAATCCATTTTAGTTTAGCCTGCAAACGAGCTAATCGAATAGCTGAGCCCAAATTAGGGTCGGCATATTCAAGGCTGTATGTTTGACGAAACCCTGATTTAGGGTCGAGGGTGTTATCACCTCGAATAGTTTTAGATGCACCTATCCCAAGCAGGTAAAAATTTGGTTTGTAATCAATATCTTCTTGTGTGTAGAATTCTTTTATGGCTTCCACAGAATAACCAAACAGCCAGTTATTTTCAGTTCGCCTTTGCCTAATTACACCAATGAGATATTTTTCAGCTTCAAGTTGGCCAGTATTAACGAATTGTCGGTCCTCTGGGACATAGTCCTGAATCACGCCATATTTATCACGTAACACCCCAAGTTTTATTTTAAGTTGATCGTCTAAAGGATCGGTTAACGGAATAGTAAAAGTTGTTAACAGTCTTGGCGTGTTCGGTGACCATTCAGCTGTAGTTTCTTGACTGTGCCCGTAACGATTAACCTGCGGAGTTCGCCAAGTGACACGAATTCTTGGTTCGACCGCGCTTTTACTACTGTTTCCTATGTCGACACCCGCGCCTAATTCAATAGAAGAGCTTGGACGTGGCGTTAATTCGACTTTTATGGGAACGTTTCCATTATTGATTTTTTCTACTTCAGGTAATATTTTAATATTACTAAAATAACCAACATCAATAAGGTTTCGATTTAAGTGGGTGAGTTCTGATCTAGCGTATGGTGTATCCGACTCAAATGGGACGAGTTCCTGAATGATATTATCATTGAGGGTGTGGCCTTCAAATGTCACATCGCCGAACCGATAACGAGGGCCTGATTCAAAATGAAGGTTAATCTGTGCGGTATTTTTGTCACGATTGATGACGATTTCTGAACGGGTAAAACGTCCATCAAAATAACCTCGCGCCAGTGCAAGCGTCATTAGCTGTGATTTAACCGTTTCATATTGGCCATGGTGTAAGGGATCTCCCGGTTTGATGGTTAATCCATCTAACCAGCGTCTAAAGGAGATATCCTCTAGCATTTCACCATCAAAATTAATATCCACCCACTGCAATCTAACGGGTTCTTGTGGGTCAACCTTGATAGTGAGTTTCCAAGGGCCTTTGTTTGTTTCAGTAACATTGACATCCAGTTTGGCTTGATAAAAGCCCATGGACTCTAATGCTTCATTAGTATTCTCTTCAACGGTAAATAAAAATGCCCTGCGCTGAATTTCATTTTTAGGTAAGGCGCCTAAATGGGAGCGAATATTCTTTTCTAGGGAGGATTCTACTCCTGAAATGGAAACCGTTAATAAATCGTCAGCCGCAAGTGCGCTGTTACTGCGAAATACAGTAAGCGCTAAGATTAAAAAAAGGCTAATTCTAAAACAATTAATTAACAATATTTAGGTACTTACTGATTTATACACATCTTGTTTATATTGTCGCTAGAAAGCGTTAAAGTCGCAAGGCAAACAATAGGCTGAATTAACGCTAAGAGGAATAATAACAATGAAAAATAAGCTATTTTGTCGTTTTAATGCTGGAATGGGCATCGCTTCATTACTAATGGGGCTCAGTTTTAACGTATATGCTAATGACGATAAGCCGTTTTCAATCGCTATTCATGGCGGAGCTGGCACGATTAACGAAGCCGATTTAAGCGAAGTTCAACAACAAGCTTATCGAGATAAATTACAACAAGCGATTAATGCCGGACATGAAATTTTAACCAAAGGCGGTGACAGTTTAGATGCCGTTCAAGCCGCCATTAATGTATTAGAAGACAGCCCACTATTTAACGCAGGGGTGGGTGCGGTTTATACCTTCGATGGAAAACATGAATTAGATGCATCCGTAATGGATGGACGCAACATGTCTGCAGGGGCGGTTGCGGGTGTCACTCATATCAAAAACCCTATTAATTTAGCTCGAGCCGTGATGGAGAATTCTCCCCATGTCATGCTTTATGGCCAGGGGGCTGAAGAGTTTGCCATTACTCAAGGCATGACGTTTGTATCAAATCAACACTTTGATACGACGCATAGATATAACCAACTTCTCGATGCCAAACAAAAAATTATTAAATCTGAAGCGAAAGATCATGATTACCAAGCCTCGGTTAATCAACTTGATGCCAACTATAAATTTGGTACCGTGGGCGCGGTTGCGCTTGATAAGCAAGGCAACCTTGCCGCAGGAACCTCTACAGGCGGCATGACGGCAAAACGATTTGGCCGAATTGGCGATGCCCCAGTGATTGGTGCGGGTAATTATGCCGAAAATGGCACTTGTGCTATCTCAGCAACTGGACATGGTGAATACTTTATTCGATACAATGTGGCAGCCGATATTTGCGCACGAGTAAAATACCAACAAAAATCGATTATTCAGGCTGCTGATGAGGTTATCAACCAAAGATTAGTCACCGCGGGCGGCACCGGCGGAGTCATTGCGATTGATGATAAAGGCAATATTGCCACTCCCTTTAATACTACGGGGATGTATAGGGCAACTAAAGTCGGTGACCAACCAACTAATGTTATGATTTGGCGTGATAAATAATTAAATAACTTAACCAGAGTTCAGCTAAATACATAAGTGTTGTGGTTAAGTTTTAGGGCTAATCGATTCATTCGATGATATTGATTTATTTTATTTTGCTGCTGTTTAATGATTTTTGACTAAACTTAACAATAAGCATGGTGTGATCACGTGCTCGTAAATAAGTTGGTTTTTGATGAGAGAGCTTACTAGTATTGAGTATTCTCAAAGAGCCTACAAAAACAGTCTCCCAACCCTATGCGCTAAACATGATTTTATTAGGGTTGGTTGGTAAAATCATTATGGGGAAATAAAATGGATTCTATTAAAATTATCGATTATATGGATAAACGCCCGGTGTTGCTTAAAGCCAATATGTCTATTGCAGTGGCGGTTGAAAAGTTACTGACCAGTAACCGTCCAGGCGCCCCTGTGATTGGCGAACAAGGCGAGTTAGTTGGCTTTTTATCACAACAGGATTGTTTGGCCGTGATGCTAAAAAGCAGTTATCACTGTGACTTAACCAGTACGGTTAAAGATTGTATGCGAACAGAGGTGTTAAGTGTTGGCCCGCAAGACAGTATGCTGCATTTGGCAGAACAAATGACAGGTGAGAAACCTAAGATTTATCCTGTTGTCGATCAAGGTAAGGTTGTTGGTGCAATTACACGCCAGGATGTCCTCAAAGCGATGAACACCTACATGCAACAATGTTATTTAACACCAGCGTAAAGTGATTATCGGCATAGGTGCCTAAAAAGCCACCATTCTGATACGCTTAAACATACCAATGTCTCCGCTTCCTTGCTAGGATCGACTATTTCAATATCGATGCTAGCCAAGGAAACAAATTTGAACGCGGATATTAAGCCACTCTCCAAAGCCTTCTTACAGCGTTGCGTGCAAACCGACGCGGCCTACATTCGTCGCCGATTGTTCCGTCTTAATAAGCAAAGCAACTCAGCACCCAAAAGTGAAGCGGCCAAACAAGCCGAAATGGCGGATCTTGAAGCGAGAGCAATCGCATCTGTTGAAAAAGTACAACAGCGCTTGAATAACCGCCCTAAAATACAATATCCCGATGATTTACCTGTTTCTCAAAAACGTGATGAAATTGCCAGTGCCATAGCAACGAATCAAGTCGTGATCGTTGCGGGTGAAACCGGGTCAGGTAAAACCACCCAGTTGCCCAAAATATGCCTAGACTTAGGGCTGGGTTGCCGAGGGATTATTGGTCATACTCAACCACGACGCCTTGCAGCTCGAAGCGTTGCCACCCGTATCGCAGATGAATTGAATAGTCCGCTAGGTGAGGTGGTTGGTTTTAAAGTGCGTTTTGCCGATGCCATAAGTGAAAATAGCTACGTTAAGCTAATGACCGACGGTATTTTACTGGCTGAGCTCACATCCGATAAGTATCTAAATCAATATGATGCAATCATTATTGATGAAGCACATGAGCGTAGTCTCAATATCGACTTCATTTTAGGATATTTAAAGCAAGTACTGAAAAAACGACCTGAACTTAAAGTGATTATTACTTCCGCCACGATAGATGTAGAGCGGTTCTCCAAGCACTTTGACAATGCGCCTGTAATTGAAGTGTCAGGTCGTACCTATCCCGTAGACACCCGATATCGTCCTTTGGTACAAGATGATGACGCCGATCGTGATGTCACCGATGGTATTTTTGCCGCCGTTGATGAACTGATTGCCGAAGGTCCTGGTGATATCCTTATTTTTATGAACGGTGAACGAGAAATTCGAGATACCGCAGACATGCTGCGTAAACAGAATTATCGCGATACTGAAATTCTTCCTTTGTATGCAAGGCTGTCTTACGGTGAGCAATCTAAAGTATTTAGCAGCCATATCGGCCGTCGAATAGTATTGGCTACCAACGTGGCAGAAACCTCATTAACGGTTCCGGGGATTCGCTATGTGATTGATCCAGGTACAGCCAGGATAAGTCGCTACAGTTATCGGACCAAAGTACAACGTTTACCGATTGAACCAATTTCCCAAGCCAGTGCTAACCAGCGTCAAGGACGATGCGGTCGTGTAGGCCCTGGGATTTGTATCCGCTTGTATGATGAGTCCGATTTTATTCAGCGTCCTGAATTTACCGACCCTGAAATTTTACGCACCAATTTAGCCTCGGTTATTTTGCAAATGTTAGCTATTGGTTTAGGTGATATAGCGGGTTTTCCGTTTATTCAACCGCCAGAGCAAAAGCACATTCGCGACGGATTTTTGTTGTTAGAAGAGCTACAAGCAGTCAAAAAACAAAAGGGTGATTTAGTGCTCACCCAACTTGGGCGTAATTTAGCTAAAATCCCCCTTGATCCTCGATTAGCTCGTATGGTGTTTGAGGCTAATCAACAAGGCTGTTTGCATGAAGCTCTAGTGATCACTGCAGGGTTATCAATTCAAGACCCACGCGAGCGCCCAATAGAGAAAAAACAAGCTGCCGATGAGTGCCATAATCGGTTTGCTGATAAAGATTCTGATTTCAGTAGCTGGGTAAAATTATGGGATCACATTAAAGATCAGAAGCGCGAATTGTCAGCTAGCCAATTTAGAAAACAATGTCGCGATGAATACCTTGCTTATTTACGTGTTCGTGAATGGCAAGATCTATATACCCAGCTAAAACAGGCTGTTCACGAATTAAAATGGCGCTTGAATGATACGCCAGCAGGTTACGATAATTTACATAAAGCCTTGCTAGCGGGTTTACTCAGCCATATAGGCTTTAAAGATGCCAATAATGAATACTTAGGAGCGCGTAATCGCAAGTTTTTTGTTTTCCCTGGCTCACCGCTGGCTAAAAAAGGCCCTAAGTGGATTATGGCAGCAGAGTTAACTGAAACTTCACGCTTATTTGCCCGTTGTTGCGCCAAAATTCAACCCGAATGGTTAGAACCATTAGCAACGCATTTAATTAAGAAAAACCATGTTGAACCGCATTTTGAAGCCAAAGCGGGTAGCGTGGTGGCATTTGAAAACCAGGTGCTTTATGGCTTAACCATTGTTAATCGTCGTCGAGTGCAATATGGCCCAATTGAACCTATTGAAGCCCGTGAGATTTTTATTAGAAGCGCACTTGCAGAGGGTCAATTACAAACTAAAGAAGCTTTCTTTGTTAATAATCAAAAGTTATTAGAAGACATTGAAAACCTTGAGCATAAATCAAGACGTCGAGACATTCTCGTTGATGAAGATGTGCTGGTAGATTTTTATGAGCCACGGATACCTGAAGGTATTTATAATGCGCCGCTATTTTTTAAATGGTGGAAAAAAGCCCGTATAGATCAACCTGAGTTATTGGATTTTAATGAAGATCTATTGATGCAGCGCAGTGCTGATCATGTTTCTGCGTTAGATTTTCCAGAAGTATGGCATAAAGGCAATTTAGCACTAACTGTTAGTTACCATTTTGAACCGGCAAGTGCTGATGATGGGGTGTCTGTTCATATTCCTGTTGCATTGTTAAATCAGATAGATGAGCAAGATTTTGACTGGGTGGTCCCCGGTCTTAGAGAAGAGAAAGTGGTTGCATTAATTAAATCACTGCCTAAAGCTTTAAGACGTAATTTTGTCCCCGCACCGGATTATGCTAAAGCGTGTGTGCAAGCAATGACACCGTTCGAGTTACCCTTAATAGACAGTTTGTGTAAGCAATTACTTCGCATGAGCGGGACGCGTATCAGCCCTGATGATTTTGATTTTAGCCAATTAACCGCCCATTTATTGATTAACTTCAAAATTGAAGATGATAAAGGTCGATTAGTCGCACAAGGTCGACAAATTGAGCCGTTAAAAGAGCAGTTGCAAGGTGTGGTAGCGAAAGCTATTCGCCAAGTGGCTGACAAAGGCATTGAACAGGAAAGTTTAACCTCATGGTCGTTTGGCAATTTGCCTGAACAATATCAACAACGAAAAGGCAACTACGAAGTAAAAGCCTTTCCTGCGTTAATTGATAATAAAGTCGATGTGGCAATTAAGCTGTTTGATGATGACATTGAAGCGGCTAAACAGCATCGCTTAGGGATCAGACGTTTATTACTCATCAATATTCCTTCACCGGTTAAGCATTTACAAAAATCCTTACCCAATAAAGCGAAACTGGCGATGTACTTTAATCCGTTTGGGCAGGTTCAATTGTTGATTGACGATATTATTCAAGCCTCAGTGCAACAATTGCTTGATCAAAAAAATCTGGATATTCGCAATGAACAGCAGTTTGAACAAGCAAAAGATTGGGTTAGACAAGAGTTAAATGTCACCGCGGAACATATTGCCTTGAAAGTTGAAAAGGTGCTGACAATTTACCAACAGATCAAAAAACGTTTGAAAGGTAAAATCAGTTTCGATATTGCATTTGCTATGAGTGACATACAAACCCAATTGGATAAATTGGTTTATAAAGGTTTTGTACAGGAATGTGGTTGGGATAAATTAGCGGATGTTGCTCGTTATTTATCAGCAATAGAAAATCGCTTAGACAAATTACCCGTTGATCCAAGTCGAGATAGATTACACATGCACAGTATTAGTAAGGTAGAAGGGATACTCGCTGCGCAACTGGCTAAAGTGCCTCGCTTGCAACCGGTGCCAGATGCGTTGATCGAGGCGAGGTGGATGATTGAGGAATATCGTGTGTCATGTTTTGCTCAAGTGTTAGGCACTGCATATCCTATTTCTGAAAAGCGTATTTTGAATCATATTAATCAAGTTTAAATCACTGTGATGATTAAAACTCAACCTCAATTTGTATTGTAAATTGAGGTTTTTTTATGGCAAGTTTTACCAACGCAAACGCTCAGACATAAGGCTTTGGCCATGATGCTCAATAATTTCACCTACAGATTGTTGATCAATCTGGTTAAGGGCTGATATTTCGCTAATCAGTCTGTCTTGGACATCTACAGGCATGCTCATATTATCCATAAACAAATGCATTGCTAAATTGTCTGCTTTAGCAAACAAATCAACTAATTTACTGGCTTCATACTCAACAAGTGTATTCATCGTAACTCCCTAAAACTGGTTGGGGTTATTTAAAATATAGCCTTAAAAAAACATTCTGTTATAACCATTGGAAGTAATGGAGTTTAAAAAATCATGTTGAGGGTATAAAAAGTGAATTAGAAAATGAAAGTCTTTCACGTATTTGATGGTATATTGCATTATTCAGCAATAAAAACATTCAATTCTGTAAGTTTTTTGTAATAAATGAGCTGTTAGGCTAGTAATGCGGATCCTTTGGTTGATATACTTGTCAGCAAGAAGAACGTGATTGGTACTCTTCTCTGTTAATAGGCAAATGTTACTGACAAAATAGTCAAAAAATAAACATACCTAGACCCTCAACGACCTGAAAAGATGATTGGAGTGATTATGGAAGTTCATGAATACGAAAACGCTTACTACCAAGTAAAAGACGACGTGTTAGAGTCATTACCTTCTGAAGAAGAGTAATAACTACTGAACTCGGAATACCAACCTATAGATTTAGGTTAACGCTCCAAGAGAAAATACAAGCACATTTAAAAATAGCAGCCTAGGCTGCTATTTTTTTATCTTTTTTAGGTTGGACATTTTACATCTTCAATTGAGCATTTAAGATGAGGTTGATGCAGGGATGAAATCTTTAGTTGTGTCTATGCTTGGAGCTTAAAGAATGGCCTGCAATCAGCAGGCCCATTAATATGGGGGAAATGCTTAACCGCCAATACGGCCTTTTTCCGGTAGCACTTCAATTATCACCCATTTATTACCGCGTTTTTCGAGGAGTAAGGTCCGATCATCTACCCAAGGTTTACCGCCTTTAAGTCCTTCCATTTTGACAATAATGGTCACTTCGTCAGTAAACTTGCGGAAAAAGTCGATATCGATTTCATCAATAGTCATGGTGACGTTTGTCATTGATAACCCTAGTACATGACGTTGTACTGATGAAGCAATATGGTAGTGTTCTAACACCTCTCTCAATTCAGCGGTGACATAGGGCAGGGCTTTACTGACATCTCTGTCGGTATAAATCGCTTCGAAAAAGCTAAGCGTGACACTTTCAGGTGTTTGTGGCGCTTCCGTTTTTTCGACGATCTTCTCACAGCCCAATAATGCCAATAAACTGAAAATTAGAATGAATCTATACATAAAAATATCGATAACCTTATCAAAACAACCTCGGGCAAAAGAGAAATTAAACGCAAACCCATACCAAATAGTGGGTTTGGTATAAAACTTAGCCAAATGAATAACTAATAGTATCTATAATTAATTTAGCACTAGCAAGGGTAGTGTAAAAATTGCTATGGTGAAAGTGTACTAATAACTAAACCTAGCCACGGCATTTACCTTAATAGCCGCTAAAAGTGTGCGTCTTAAAGGTTATCCACAGAATCTGTGGACAAGTATGTTAACGAATTAGCGCAATACATCTAACGCATTGTTTTTTATCGCTTATATTTCTTGGTTAAAAATTACCTCTTTCAGTAAATCACCGTAATAAAAAGCACTGTAATAAAAAAGCACTGCAATTACAGCAGTGCTTTTAAGTGTCTTTAATTTATCGACAAATTGCCGCTGAAACGGTTTATTTCGCTTCGTTTTGTGCTGCTTGGATGGCAGTTAATGCGATGGTGTAAACAATATCATCTACTAATGCACCACGAGATAAATCGTTTACTGGCTTACGCATCCCCTGAAGCATTGGGCCAATACTGATCAAATCAGCACTACGCTGAACCGCTTTGTAAGTCGTATTACCTGTGTTTAAATCTGGGAATACGAATACGGTAGCTTTGCCTGCTACTGGGCTATTTGGTGCCTTAGACTGGGCCACATTTGGCATCACGGCTGCATCGTATTGTAGTGGGCCGTCAATGATTAAATCTGGACGTTTTTCTTTCGCAATACGTGTAGCTTCACGTACTTTATCCACGTCAGAGCCTGTTCCTGAGGTTCCAGTAGAGTAACTGATCATTGCCACACGTGGCTCGATACCAAATGCTGCTGCGGACTCTGCAGACTGAATTGCGATGTCGGCTAATTGCTCTGGATTTGGATCCGGATTAATAGCACAGTCGCCATAAACAAGTACTTGATCAGGCATCAACATGAAGAAGATTGACGACACTAGGCTTGAACCTGGCGCCGTTTTAATTAACTGTAACGGTGGGCGGATAGTATTAGCCGTGGTGTTAATTGCACCTGATACAATACCATCTACTTCATCTTCTGCTAACATCATGGTGCCTAAAACCATGTTGTCTTCTAATTGCTCTTTGGCAACGACTTCGGTTAATCCTTTATGGCGACGTAGCCCAAGCATTGGCTCTACATATTTGTCGCGTGCCGTTTCTGGGTCGATAATTTCAACACCTTCACCTAATACGACATCTTGAACCGAAGCGATACGCAAAATTTCTTCTCTGTTGCCTAGTAATACACAGCGGGCAATGCCACGCTCTGCACAAATCGCAGCTGCTTTGATTGTACGAGGTTCTTCACCTTCAGGTAGAACAATGGTCTTACGTGCTGCGCGAGCAAGTTCTGTTAGCTTGTAACGGAATGCTGGTGGCGATAAGCGATGCTCGCGGGTTGAATCTTGAGTCACACTTTCAATCCAGCTTTGATCTATATGGCTGGCAACGTACTCTTGTACTTTTTCCACACGCACAGAATCGTCCACAGGGACTTCATGATCAAATCGCTGAATATTGAGCGAGGTTTGCCATGTATTACTGTCAATTAAGAAAACAGGTAAGCCAGTATCGAATGCTTGCTCACAAAGCTTCATGATTTCAGGTTCAGGTTCATAACCACCTGTGAGTAGTAATGCGCCAATTTTTACGCCGTTCATTGCCGCTAAACACGCCGATACAATGACATCAGAGCGATCACCTGAGGTCACCAACAATGAGTTGGTTTTAATATGATTAACCATATTAGGGATCGAACGGGCGCAAAATGTTACCCGACGCATACGGCGGGTATGCATTTCACCAGCATTGATGATTTTGGCATTTAAATGCTTAGCTAAATCCGATGCTCGTGGTGAAATTAAATCTAAGTTGTATGGCACACTGCCGAGAATACGTAATGGGCTTTTTCCTGGTAGTTGGAACATACCTGCAGTATCGCCAATTTTGATGTCATTATGATCAAATACTTCAGATAAGTCGGGACGAGCACGACCTTCTTCATCCGTTGGTGCACCAATTTTGTTGATAACTGCGCCAATAACACGTTTATTTTTAACACCACCCCAAGAGTTGTAAGCAATCTCTAAACGGTTCATTAAGCCATTTGGGGTGTCATTGCCAGGCGTTGCAATAAATACCACATCAGCATCAAGTGCTTTGGCTATTTCGTAGTTAATGTCATCTGCAAATGGATGACTGCGAGTAGGTACTAAGCCTTCAATTACAATCGTTTCAGTATTTGTGGCACATTCTGCGGCTCTGGCAATAATTTGTTCCATTAACACATCTGTTTGCTCAGAACGGATTAAGGCTTCAGCATGATCCATGTTAAATGGCTCAAGAGGGTTAACCGTAGGCGACTTGCTTAAGATAGTTGTTGAACGTTCAGGGCCTTTATCGCCCGATCGAATTTGAGCAATCGGTTTGAAAAACTGCACTTTAACGCCTTTACGCTCAAGAGCACGTACCATACCTAAACTGATCGATGTTAAACCCACGCCTATTCCGATTGGAACCAGCATAATATTTCGAGACATAAAAACCTCTAATAATGTAATGTTTACTTAACCTTAACTCGGGTTAAGAGATAAATGGCGTTCAGACAGCCTAAGTTCAATTGTTATCGAGCCAACTTGAACGTTGTGCTGATAACAGGTAAATGCATGCGTCTGTGGTTAGTCTTTAGTCAGACTTCTTCTGTCACGCAGTGAGTGATGCAAATACCTGTTTGTCATATATTTAAAAATCAGACTTGCCGTTACTTCGCAGAAATCAACTTAACCGCATCTTCAGCAATAACCCACTCTTCATTGGTTGGGATCACCATCGCGATAGGGCTATTATCCGCAGTGATGATGCCATCATGGCCAAAACGTGCAGCCTTGTTTTTAGTTTCATCAACAGTGAAGTTAAATATAGCTAATAAATCCAATACTTTTGCACGAATGATGTCAGAGTTTTCACCAATTCCGCCAGTGAAAATAATCGCATCTAAACGTCCTAGTGGCACGGTATAAGCCGCAATGTATTTGGCTAAGCGGTAACAGAATATCTCTAATGCCAATGTGGCGCCTTTATGGCCATCTTGATAGCCTTCTTCAATACCACGGCAATCATTGGTTAATTCAGATATCCCTAAAAGACCACTTTGCTTATTCAATAAATTGTTAACTTCGGTAAGGGTATAACCTAGTTGGTCGACTAAATGGAAAATAATAGACGGGTCTAGGTCGCCACAACGTGTGCCCATGACCAAACCTTCAAGTGGAGTTAACCCCATTGATGTATCAACACTTTTACCACCTTTGATGGCTGTAACAGAAGCGCCATTACCTAAGTGAGCTACGATAACATTGGTTTCTGAAATCGGTTTGTTAAGCACTTTCGCCGCTTCACGACTAACATATAAATGGCTGGTACCATGCATGCCATAACGACGAATACCATGTTCACGGTAAAGTTTATATGGCAGGGCATAAACGAAAGCTTTTTCAGGCATAGTTTGGTGGAAAGCAGTATCAAATACTGCGACTTGTGGTAATGCTGGGAATGATGCCATCGCCGCACGAATACCAATCAAATGAGCAGGGTTATGTAATGGTGCAAGTGAGGCACAGTCTTCAATGCCCTGAATAACATCTGGAGTGATAATGACTGAACGGGTAAATTTCTCGCCGCCATGTACAATACGATGACCAATAGCTTTAATTTGTGCGGCTAACTCAGGTTGGCCAGCTAGAATCGTCTTAACAATATATTCAACAGCTTCACGATGCGCGGTAAATGCGCCTAATTTAGCTTCGTTTTTGCCGCCTTGAGCTTTCCATTTTATACGCGAGTCTTCAAGACCAAAGCATTCTGCTAAACCAGAAATGTGTTCTTCACCGGATTTTGCACCAATAACGGCAAATTTAAGCGATGAACTGCCACAGTTTAAAACTAATACTAAATTATCTGACACTTGGTTATCTGACATAATTAGACCTTAATAAGCTTAATCAACAATTTTATAGAATGCACCGCCTAAGCGATGTTTGGCAGTGCATTGGTATCGTGTTAGCCAATATCATTTTGGCTGTTTATTTGGGACAAACTTACTCAATATGCTATTGTTTAAGCATGTTCCACCATGTTAGGTAATTCTCATTGGTACTCAATGTTGTCACGCTAATTCGCGACGGTAAAAAATACATGTCAACTTGGCCTATGGTGCGCCAGTTAGGCTTTTATTTTCCTGAATACCGAGTGGTAAAAGCGACCCAAACTGCCTTTTGGGCAATGCCATTTATTGCGCTGTTTGTCGCATTTAGCCAAATTTATGTATTAGGTTGGGCACATTTGCCTCAAACCTTAGCGATGACCTTACTTATCATCAGCTTGCCCATTCAGGGACTATTATGGTTAGGGTGGCGTGCTCGTCATCCATTACCCTTAACCTTATTTGATTGGAGTAACCAGTTGAGTCAAAAACTCAATCAAATGGGGGTTACTTGCCAACCTTTAGGTGCCAAAGCGTGTTACTTAGATTTGGCTGTACTGCTTAATATTGCCTTTAAACGCTTAGATCAACATTATTGGGACGAGCTATAACAACATAGCGAAACCTAAAGGCTAATGTATTCAAGGGTAGTTAAAAATAGGCAGCTATGCCACGTTCAGTAAAGACTTGTTGAATGGATAACATGGTTTCTTTACTGGGTGGCGACACGTTTGCTAAAGGAGATGTTTCGCCAAAAGCCTGCCATTTATGTTCACCAAGTTGGTGATACGGTAATAATTCAACTTTTTCTACGTTTGACATTGGTTTAATAAACTCTGCTAATTTGATGGCCGATGCCACATCATCAGTAAAGCCATTGACGACGACATAACGTATCCAAGTTTTTTTGTTACGCTCTGCTAAGTATTGTGCAAACTGTAACGTACGTTGGTTACTGACTTTAGTAAGCGTTATGTGGGTTGGATCATCCATTTGCTTGATGTCTAGTAATACAAGATCGGTATTATCAAGCAACTCATCAATAATAGGCTCGTACTTTCTCACAAAGCCGTTAGTGTCTAAACAAGTGTGGATGTCGTGTTGTTTACAGGCTTTAAAAAGCGCCGCAACAAATTCAGCTTGTAAGATAGCTTCACCACCACTAGCAGTAACACCCCCGCCACTGGATTCTAAAAATGGGCGATAGGTCATGATTTGCGACATTAACTCATCAACTGAGACCTCTTTACCACCTTCTAAATCCCACGTGTCGCGATTATGACAATATTGACACCGCATTAAACAGCCTTGCATAAAGGCAATATAACGAATGCCGGGACCATCTACGGTGCCAAAAGATTCAATTGAGTGAATACGACCCATTGTCATAACAAACCCTTTAAATGATGAATATCTATAAATTGAGCAAAGAAAAAAGCTGTATCGAATATTCGATACAGCTAATTTTAGCAGAGTTTATAAACCTTTAGTGAAGGTTCTGGTGATAACATCTTGTTGCTGTTCAGGGGTAAGCGCATTAAAGCGGACTGCGTAACCCGATACGCGAATCGTTAATTGTGGATACTTGTCTGGATTAACGATGGCGTCCTCAAGCATTTCACGGTTCATTACGTTCACGTTTAAGTGTTGGCCACCTTCTTGACGATCATTGTGGGTGAAGTATCCATCCATCAATGCAGCAAGGTTATTGCGGCGTGCAGTGTCTTCTTTACCTAATGCATTTGGCACAATAGAGAAAGTATACGAAATACCATCTTGTGCATGTTCAAATGGTAATTTACCTACAGAGGTTAATGAAGCTATTGCGCCATTTTCATCTCGACCGTGCATTGGGTTAGCGCCAGGAGCAAATGGTGCACCAGTACGACGACCATCTGGTGTGTTACCGGTTTTCTTACCGTAAACTACGTTAGAGGTAATGGTTAAAATAGACTGTGTTGGAATGGCATTGCGATACATTTTTCTGTCGCGAATTTTAGCCATAAAACGCTCAACTAAATCACAGGCAATATCATCAACGCGTGCATCATTATTACCAAATTTTGGATAGTCGCCTTCAATTTCAAAATCGACAGCGATACCATTTTCGTCGCGAATCGGCGTGACTTTGGCATATTTAATGGCTGAAAGTGAATCCGCAGCAATCGATAAACCGGCAATGCCGCAAGCCATAGTACGGCGAACATCACGGTCATGTAACGCCATTAATGCCGCTTCGTAAGAATACTTGTCATGCATGAAATGAATGGTGTTTAACGCAGTGACATATTGGGTAGCTAACCAATCCATTTGCGAATCTAAACGTGACATAACATCATCAAAATCAAGCACTGAATCTGTGATTGCTGCCGTTTTGGGTGCAATTTGTGTTTTCAGTTTTTCGTCAACGCCACCATTGATTGCGTATAACATGGTTTTCGCTAAGTTAGCGCGAGCGCCGAAAAACTGCATGTGTTTACCTACAATCATAGGGCTAACACAACAGGCAATAGCATAATCGTCAGATTGGAAATCTGGACGCATTAAGTCGTCATTTTCGTACTGAATCGAGCTGGTATCAATTGATACTTTGGCACAGTAACTTTTAAAGCCATGTGGTAATTGAGTTGACCAAAGCACAGTAATGTTTGGCTCAGGGCTTGGGCCCATGTTGTATAGCGTATGCAAGAAGCGGAAGCTTGATTTAGTTACAAGCGTACGACCATCAACACCCATACCAGCAATAGATTCTGTTGCCCAAATTGGGTCGCCAGAGAATAGTTCATCATATTCAGGAGTACGTAAGAAACGAACCATACGTAACTTCATCACAAAATGGTCAACCATTTCTTGTGCTTGTTGCTCAGTAATCACACCATTATTGATATCACGTTCAATATAGATATCTAAGAACGTTGATGTACGGCCTAATGACATTGCTGCGCCATTTTGACTTTTTACTGCAGCAAGATAACCAAAATAAGTCCATTGAATGGCTTCTTTAGCTGAGGTGGCTGGTTTTGAAATATCACAGCCATATTTAGCCGCCATCACTTTCATTTGAGCAAGTGCACGATGCTGCTCTGCAATCTCTTCACGAAGTTGGATAACGTTATTAAGATCTTCACCCGCTTCCATCTGCGCTTGCAATGATGTGAACTGGGCAAGCTTGTCTTGCATTAAATAATCGATACCGTATAAAGCAATACGACGGTAATCACCAATAATGCGGCCACGGCCATAAGCATCAGGTAAGCCGGTTAAGACGCCTGATTTACGACACGCCATAATCTCAGGAGTATAAACATCAAATACACCCTGGTTATGGGTTTTACGTAACTCTGAATAGATGTAGTTAATGTCGCTGTCTAATTCACGGTCGTAAGCTTTGCATGAACCTTCCACCATACGAATGCCGCCATTCGGTAGCATGGCACGTTTAAGTGGAGCATCAGTTTGTAAGCCAACAATGGTTTCAAGCGACTGATTGATATAGCCTGCATCGTGGGACGTGATGGTTGATACCATTTTGGTATCGAAGTCGATAGGGGCGTGGGTGGTGTTTTCTTGTTTGATGCCTTCCATCACTTTATCCCAAAGAGATAAAGTGGCGTCGGTAGCATCTGCTAGAAATGATTCATCACCCGTGTAAGGTGTGTAGTTCTTTTGAATAAAATCGCGCACATTGACTTCAGTTTTCCAGTCACCAGCGACAAAGTTATTCCACGCATTTGCAAATACCGTTGTTAGATCAGTCATGTTTATTACCTTTAAACTTAATGGATCGGTATGTCAGTCTGCTTGGCATTACTGCGGCTTTAACATCAGTCACACTAGCTTAGCTAACAGGCTGTAAAATTCTTTTCAGGTTATTGGTGCAATTGATTACAAGACAACCTGATTAATCTTGTCTTCTTTATAACGTCAAATCCATCAAACATGCTTGCACTGGATTATTATTTATCGACATAGACGTTAAAAGGATATTTACAAAAAAGCCCTATTTAATATTGGTAAGACCAATTTACCCTTGTATGATATCACAGCATTTTGACATTGCCATTAATTGACCGAAATTTTATAAAGGATTTGCTCAAAACTGTTAGCCAGCTAACAGTTTTGACACTATAATTCGCGCCCTTAGCAGGAATTAATTAACCTCTTGCTTATTGAATGTGCACTTATCTCTGCCATGAAGTTCATTTAAGCCGTTTTATTGTACATTGTTTGTTATCAAAAAGTTAATTTTAAATTGGTCTTACCAAATTACCCTGTGGTTTTTTGATATTAAAATTCGGTAAAAATAAGTATGTATGGCTTATTGATGGTAGTTCCGTTGTGCGAGTGAATAATGTTGTCATCGAGAGTGATTAATGAAAACTGAAAATAGCCAATCCCCTTTAGCGGCCAATCAACAAGTCGCCATGAAAGCCGAAACATCACTGTCGATCGCTGACGACTATGGCATGAAAAAAGTCCAAAAAGCATCATGGCAATCGTTTACTTTGGCAATATTTTCAGGGATGTTTATTGCCATTGCTTTTGTATTTTATATCTCTGTTACCACCGGAAGTGATGCAGGTTGGGGGATGACGCGTTTTATTGGCGGCATTGCTTTTAGTCTAGGCTTAATGTTGGTCATTGCTGCAGGTGGTGAGTTATTCACCAGCACAGTGTTAACCAGTGTGACCTGGGTGAACAAGCGAATCACCATGAAGCAACAACTACAATGCTGGGCACGCGTTTATGTAGGTAACATGGTTGGCGCACTGCTGATGGTATTGCTTATTATGCTAGGGCGATTATTTGAATTGGCTGATGGGCAATGGGGATTAACGGCGTTAAATATAGCGCAGCACAAGTTACATCACACTTGGTTGCAAGCATTTGTATTAGGTATTTTATGTAATGTGTTGGTGTGTTTAGGCATTTGGATGACATTTGCCACCAAAGACTTATTAACTAAATGCTTTCTAGTAATATTACCTGTTGCCATGTTTGTCGCTGCAGGTTTTGAGCACTGTATTGCAAACCTATTTATGTTGCCTTTTGGTATTGCTGTTCAAAACTTTGCCCCAGACAGCTTTTTTATGGCGTTAGAGATCAGCCGAGACCAATTTAGCGATGTTAACTTAACTAACGCTATTTTTAATAACTTAATTCCGGTGACATTAGGCAATATTTTTGGCGGGGCCGTTGTAATAGGTTTAGGTTACTGGCTGGTTGAAAACGGCAGTTTTTCAACGTTTAACACAACAAGCATCATAAAACCTACGGTAAAAACAGAAGCCGATTAGTGGTTTAGTTATTGCCCTCATTTCGAGTCTAATACAATAACAGGCTAGCAAGTACCATTAAGGTTCAGCTAGCCTTCTTTTTTGTGAGAAGAATATTATGTTTGTTTAACTTTTTTTCATTTAAAAAATACAGCCAAGTCTTTTTACGGTTATGCCATTTTATTACCCTTTGAGTCATTTGTACTGATTTAGACGAGGGTAAACCTAAAGCAGAGCAACCTGAAAGCTGACAGGGGCAAAAGCAATTTTTTGCGCTTCAAATTTAGCGTCAAATGCGGATATTTTTTTAGGGGACTGATAAAAAGGCATGTAATAAATAAACTCATTGAAGGGATGTTACGTTTAGTTAATTTTATCTGTTTTGTAAAAGATGTGTTTTGAGCTAGTTCGTGTTTATGGCGATGAGTGATGTTAGATAACGCTATATCATTAAACAACGTCTTTGCTAGAGGGGATAACTACAAGTATCGTTTAACTAACGGCATTAACTTTGAGTTGAATCCAGCATTTGCGAATATCAGAACATGGTGAAATGAAAATAAGCCAATACAAATGACTCAAATAAAAAGCCCGACATAAGTCGGGCCATTTGAATAATTGTTGGCTATAACGAGCTACTTATTATAGCAACCACACTATTATTGTACGTTTTCACTTTCACCAAATTCACCAGCAAATAACACTGATGATAAGTATCGCTCAGCTGCTGATGGTAAAACTACCACAATAGTTTTGCCGGCAAACTCAGGTAGCGCTGCAATACGGTTGGCCGCTACTACCGCAGCACCAGAAGAGATACCCACTAAGATACCTTCTTCTTTCATTAAGCGACGTGACATTTCAATCGCATCTTCATTGCTTACCGCTTCAACGCGGTCTACTAATGAAAGATCTAGGTTTCCTGGAATAAAACCAGCACCGATACCTTGAATTTTATGTGGACCAGGTTGAATTGGTTGACCAGCCTTGGCTTGAGCAATAACAGGTGAGTCAACTGGCTCAACAGCAACAGAAATAACTTCTTTACCCTGTGCCTTTAGGAAGCGGCTAGTACCTGTAATCGTGCCACCTGTACCAACACCTGCAACAAACACATCAACTTGACCATCAGTGTCATTCCAAATTTCAGGACCGGTTGTTTTTTCATGGATCTCTGGGTTAGCAGGATTACTAAATTGGCCAAGTACTAAGTATTTTGACGGATCTGATTGACGAATTTCTTCGGCCTTATCAATCGCGCCTTTCATACCTTTAGCACCATCGGTTAGCACTAAATTTGCACCCAATGCTTTTAGTAGTTTACGACGCTCAAGGCTCATCGTGTTCGGCATTGTTAGGGTTAACTTATAACCACGAGCCGCTGCAACATAAGCAAGCGCAATACCAGTGTTACCCGATGTTGGTTCTACTAACTCTACGTCTTTTGTTAATGTGCCTTTCTTTTCCGCATCCCAAATCATGTTAGCGCCAATACGACACTTAACACTGAAGCTAGGGTTACGAGCTTCAATTTTAGCTAACACGTTACCGTTACTTACACGATTTAAACGAACAAGTGGGGTATTACCTAAAGTATAGGAATTATCTTCGAAAATTTTGCTCATGGATTGTTTGCTCCTATTTTTGCATTATCTAATCATAAACATCCATTGGGAATTTAGAAGTGAATATTTGTTATTCTATATTCCTTTTGGTTATAAAAGGTGTTGCTGTTATTCTAAATTGCTATTCTTTGGTTGTTTTACAAACAGGTCGTGTCATTTGCTTTAGGGTATGGTCTGACCTTTCGGCTATTTAGCATTTATTTGTAAGAGTATTATCGAGTTAATACTAAAATATCCTTAATTGGCTAAATTAAGGTTTTTTCGATACCGTTTGCTTTTTTTATATCTTGTATTTCATCTCATTTAAGGTGCAAAGATAGCTGATTAACGGCTGATAGTTCAACATTTAGCTCAAACACATTAACAATGGTAAATATCATGATAAAAGTGGTTATTTCTGGCAGTGGTCTTTTTGTTCCTCCTTATTCTGTTTCTAATCAAGAGTTAGTCGAAAGCTATAACAGCTTCGTTGATTTATATAATCAACAGCATGCGGCATTAATCGACTCAGGTGAAAAGGCTGCTTTAGTGTATTCGACCAGTGAATTTATTGAGAAAGCGTCTGGGATTAAAAGCCGATATGTCATGGTAAAAGAGGGCATATTAGACCCTAACATTATGATGCCATTAATTTCGGATCAACCTTCAGAAGAGTTATCGTTACAAGCCTCTATGGGCATCGCTGCGGCAAAAGATGCACTGGCACAAGCCCAAGTCAATGCTGAAGACATTGACTTAATCATTGTAGCCTGTGCCTATACGCAACGTGCTTACCCTGCAATTGCTATTGAAATTCAACAAGCGTTAGGCACTAAAGGCTTTGCTTACGATATGTTAGTAGCATGTTCATCGGCGACATTCGCGATCGTCAGTGCAATGAATGCAATTAAAGGTGGCACTGCCAATCGAGTGCTAGTCATTAATCCTGAATTGACTTCACCTCAAAGCAACTTCAAAGACAGAGATAGTCACTTTATTTTCGGTGATGTGGCCACTGCAGTTGTTGTTGAAAGGCAGGATCTAGCCCAAACAGAACATGCCTTTAATATTTTATCTACCAGCTGCATGACTGATTACTCAAACAATATCCGCAGTAATTTTGGTTTTGTTAACCGTTGTGATCCAGAAAACAGTGCAACTGCCGATAAACTGTTTCATCAGCAAGGCCGTAAAGTGTTTAAAGAGTTACTGCCAATGATTTATCAGCATTTAGATAATCAATTTGCCGATGAGCAGATAAAGCCTGAAGAATTTAAACGCCTATGGTTGCATCAAGCAAATATTAATATGAATATGTTTGTAGTTAAGAAGTTATTAGGTGATGATGTTGAGCCACAGACAGCACCCATTGTACTGGATGAATTTGCCAATACGGCTTCAGCTGGGTCAGTTATTGCATTTAATAAATACAGCGATGATTTTGAAACTGGTGATTTAGGGCTACTGTGTTCTTTTGGTGCTGGTTATTCTATTGGCAGTATCGTACTAGAGAAATGTTAAATTGTAGGTGATTAAATTGAGAATATTGATAGTTGAAGACAGTGACGCGGTATCTAAAGTTCTTAAGCATTTAATTGCACAAGAGCTTGATTGTGATGTGGATATTGCTCCTGATTTGGCAACTGCGATAACGTTACTCGATGTTAATCAATATTTTGTGGTGGTGGCCGATTTAAATTTACCCGATGCTCCAAATGGTGAAATTGTCCGTTTAGTGCTTAATTCATATCACACAACATGTATTGTGTTAACGGGCAATCTAGATTCTCAGCAACGTAAAGAACTCCTCAAATTAGGCATCGCGGATTATGTGCTTAAAGAGAATCGATACAGCTATCAATATGTGGTTAAACTGATTTCTCGTCTAAAGCGAAATCAGCAAGTTAAAGTGTTGGTGGCCGATGACTCAGTTGTAAGTCGAAAGTTTGTGCGAGTTTTACTTGAACAACATTTGTTTAAGGTTATTGAAGCCAATGATGGCGCTCAAGCATTAACGGTATTGAAAGATCAGCCGGATATTCAATTATTAATCACCGATTATAATATGCCCAATGTTGATGGTTTTGAACTGATTTTACGGGTAAGAGAGCAATTTAGCCGTGAGAACCTCGCCATTATTGGTTTGTCGAATGACAATGATGAAAGTCTATCAGCGCGCTTTATTAAAAATGGTGCCAATGACTTTTTACAAAAGCCCTTTGTGCATGAAGAGTTCCACTGTCGGGTGCTCAATACTCTAGACTCACTTGACATGATCCGCAGTCTCTGGGAAACCGCTAATCGCGATTACCTCACTCAGGCATTTACTAGACGATATTTTTTCAAAAAACATCAAAATGAACAACAAGATAACAATGTGTTTTCTGTGGCACTTATTGATATCGACTTTTTCAAAAAAGTGAATGACACCCATGGCCATGATGTTGGTGATCAAGTACTTATTGAGTTTGCTAAGCGTTTAGAAATGGCATTTGGGCAACATTTTACCGTAGCAAGATTTGGCGGAGAAGAGTTTGTTGTGGCATTTAAAGGGTTAGATGCTGAGAAAACCCATACCCTGATGGATAAATTTAGACAGCAATGCGCGAATAAAGTTATTGATACCTCTATTGGGCCAATCACAATGACGTTCAGTTGTGGTGTGGCGACACTTCGCAGTGAAACCATTGACAGTGTTCTGCACCGTGCTGATGAATATTTATATTTAGCCAAGGGTGCAGGTAGAAACAGGGTTGTTTCTACCTGCTAATAATACTATTTGTATCAGTGTTGTTTTAGCATATTACACATCACTACTTTGGCTTGTTCTATAGATATTGAACCTAAATAGATGCCAGTTTTTCCAGTGACTACCATGGTGGATCTTGGGAAAAAGCAAAAGTGTGCTATTAATGAATCAATGGAAAAATCGGAATGACAAGTGTGTTCAACGGGTAACATTATTTGATGTGCCCGTTTACTTAACGTTAGCCTGTCATGAACCGTTTCAGCATCTGTATTTACATCAGGGCTTATTGCAGCGTTAATCTCATTTTGAGTAATAAACCCAATGCATTTCTTGCCTTTTAATACTGCAATCCTGTCTACTTCCTCAAGCATAGTCACAAAATCTTCAATTCTATCGTCAGGTTTGACGTGTAAAAGCGTTGGCATTAGCAAGTCCATTATTGAGGATATGTGAGTCTTCGTGGATATCAACGCGTTAAGTTGAAATTTTTCAACCGTTTTAGCGATATTGGCTACGGTGTGTTGATGGTCAGCTAATGATAATGGCTTACTAAAAAAATAGCCTTGAATATAGTCAACTTGTAACTCAAGCAGTATTGCAAATTCTTCTTTGGTCTCGACACCCTCAACGATAATTTTCCCCTGCATTGCATGAATAAATTGGGCAAACATTTTAATCATCAACTGCCTTTGCTTATCTTTAACAATACCTGTGGTGATCTCTTTATCGATTTTAATTAAACCAGCCGGTAGTTTAGTTAAACTGCCAAAAGAGGTATATCCTGAACCAAAATCATCAATGGCTAACACAATATTATTTTCATTGATGCGGTGAATGGCTTTTAAAATTTGTGGATTATCGGTAAATATAGCGGACTCGGTTAATTCAATGGTGATTCGGCTAGCTTCAATGTTACATTGATTAATCAGCTCGAGTGTCTCATCTAAAGTTGAGCGGTTTTTTGGACTATAGACCATAGAACGATTAATCGATAAACCTAAATTTTCGTTTTTTAGCACAGCGGATAACACCGGTAATTCAGCAATAGCTATAGAAGATATTTTCTGATCAATATCATGAATTAAATCAATTTCTTCAGCAATTTCGATAACTTCTTGAGTGCTGTATTCGAAAGAATAGTGTAATGTAAAGCGGGCTAAAGCTTCGACTTTTTCTATTTTAAAAGTGCGTACATTGATTATGGGTTGATATACAACATTGATATTATCTAACTCTAAGCACTCAAGAAGAGCCACTTCAAGTTTTGCTTTTCTACTATTAATTTGATTGACCCGTTTATCAAAGTACTTAATTTTATGGGTTTTGAATTCAATTGCATCGGTATTTATTGAGGCTAGCGCCTGGACGGCATGAGAAAGTAGTTTGGTATTATCTTCAGCATCGACATGATAAATTGATACACCTATATGGCATTGAACTTGTGTATGCTCACTTTGTTGATCATTTTTTAATAAGAGACTGAAAATATTAGTTAAATCTTTTTGAATATCTTTAACTATCTTTGATGAAACAAATAGACCGCAAATTTGATCATCATTTAGTATCCCTAGTTTTCTAATGCTTTTAAACATCTTCAATTTAGGTATTGACTGGCCTATTAACCAGCGTGAAAACACTGAATTTACTTTTGAGCTTGATAAAGTGTTAATAACGAAAACAACCAAACTCTCTTGATCTGTTATTTGCTTTTTTACCTGATCTATTTTGGCAAAAAAATCAATTTTGTTATACCAATCCCAATACATTTTTGCATGGGTAAACTGGGTCATTTCTGAGAGTGTAAAGTCGAGTTTTTTGAGCTGATAAATAAAAAGTGATTTATGTGAATCTTGGTTTGGATAATAGAAAATTTGTGCCTTAAAAGGGAGTTGCTGTTGTTGTTTGTTGTTAATCAGCATTTCACCTGTCCACGACCCATTATTTTCACAATCAAATAAATGCTCTTGCAGATCAGATGAACTTGTTGGTAAAAACGAAAACAAATTTTGCCCCAGTACTTCGTATTCTTCAAAGCCTAAACAAGGTTTCAGCAGTGAGTTAACAATAAGAATTCGATTTTGAGCGCCGCAAACAATCAATAAACTTCGAGCTTTGAAAAATAGCTCTTTAATGATTTTGATTTCTTCTTCTTGATTTGGCAGGATTAATTTAAAGCAAATTTCGCCATTTACTTTTTTTAGATCGCCCTGTTCAATAATGATTTCGGCCAAAACCTTCATTTTTGCAATATTAAAAACCAAATGGCAATGGACAGCTTGTTTGGTGTTTATCGCTTTTTCTATGTTTATTTTTAAAAAGTTGGCTTGGTTGGTGTCCAGTAATTCAACCAACTGTTTAAATTGAATACCTTCACTTTTGTGTGTACCTAGAATGATATTGATGAAGGGGTCACAGAAAAAACGTTTTTTTTCAATATCCCAAACCCAATCGAAAGATTTATTTAAAAGAGGCTCTGTAAATTCAGTCATGATTTTCCCTTGCATACTTGTAGATACCATTACTGTGTTAAAACAGGCAAGTGTTACACCGACAGAGGGAATTTAGTCTGTATCGAGAGGATGGATAAAACGCCGAGTCTATAATGGGTAGCATTTAATTTTTAATCATCCCTGACAACAAGCAAAATCCCTTAACCGCTTAAACATCCTTAATTTACAAAAGTTATAAATCAAATTGATCTTCCCCCTCAGTGTAGAACATTAAGTGTACAACGCTAAAAATAAACCCACTTTTTTGTTAAAAAAGTGGGTTTATTTTGATAATTATTACTTTATAGGTATGCCGCGTTTGGCTCAGTTAACCATCAATGAATATGCCTTATAGTAACCATGCATAGCTGACTTTCATAAAGTAAGTTTTTTCATTTTGAGTCAAATTGTCAATATCATCATTGGCTTTAAATGCATCAGAATAACCTAGATAAAACACACTTTGTGGATTTAGCTTGTAACCATAAAGTATCTCATTACCGAGATCTTGATATTTAGCTTTCGGTTGCTGGTAGATATATAGGCTAGGGTCGCGCTCAATGTCGGTATACACACTGGAAAGACGGATAAAACTATTTAAGGTTATCTGCCAATTAAGTCTTAAATCACTTAAATTTGCGGTAAATAGTCGGCCATCATCCACGTCAAGTGTCTGATAACGATGAGAAAGGTTTAATACAATAGACTCAGTAACTTTCCATTCAATGCCCGGATTTAACATGGTTAAGGTGCCTAAGCGGTCATTCACAAAATCGATGTTGTCACCGTAATTGACATCAAGTTCTAGCCTAAGGGCTTTCATCGGCACAAAGTTGGTATAAAACCAGCCCATGGTTTCGTCAAACATTTGGGTATTATTTTGAATATTGATGTTGGATGGATTATGACGCCTGCCTACACGCTCTCTTTGAGCAATACCTGAAGCAATATAACTTTGATATCCACCTTCTAATTCAATGTAGATCTCAGTTTCTTGTTCAAGCTTTTCATCTTGTTGGGTATGGGTAATATCCCAATCACCCGCAACGGTGATTTTGCTAAAAAACTGATCTGTTGGGTACCAACGATAGCCACCACCGGCGACAAATTTCGCCGCATCAATTTTTTCAATAAAACCTAAGTCGGCCCTAAAGTCATCGCCAATTGATTCATATTGGCTACTGGCAAACCAGTTTCGGCGATCATGTTTGTAGGTAAATTTGAACATGTTATCGCTAAAAGCGTCAGACTTATTGGTACGAAGCACGCGTTCATTATAATCACATGAGGAAAGGTCGCATTCTATCGGCGCAATAGCGCAATCATCTCCGTTACAAAATTGATTGAATAAATCATTCGGGTATTGGGTATCGGAATAAGCATATTGGGCTGTAAAGGTATCTTGCTGTGACGGCTGATACTTTAAGTCGGTGCTATACACATAGTTATGATAGTCATCCGCTTTTTTTAATGTCATCACAGCACCAATAGAAAACTGTTTGCTTGGATCGAAGCGATATCTTGCTGCCACGTTGTGACTTTCTTGAGCGAGTGTCGCGATGTCTGAGCTTAGATTGCCCGGCACAAGAAACTGAGTTTGAATATCATTTGTGGCTAAAACTCCCACGGTATGATCATCTGTTTTACTGGTGATCTTAACGCCATAATCAGGAGAGCTAATATTTCGAGTGTGTAGTAACTCCATTTGGCTATCAAAGTAATCTTTGTTATCTAAGAAAAATGCCCGTTTTTCTGGGAAAAACAGCGCAAAAGTATTGTTAACATCTAGTTGTCCCGCATCAGACTCAACTTGAGAAAAATCTGGATTAATGGTGGCATTCAATAGGGTAGTAGGAGTCATTCCCCAGCGTAAGTCTAGGCCGACTTCTGTGTTAGTTTCATCTTCCCATGGGCCTTTTGGAGATAATGGACGTTGATTACTTTGGTTGGCTACAAATGATGGCGTAATTTGAATGTCTTTACCCTGTTTAGCACCTTCAAGCCCTTGCATTACCCCCAATTGACATAACTGACAGGATACATTGCGATCTATTTTGTGTGTTGAAAATCGACGACTTTGATTGCGCGGGTAAAATCGAATAAATTCAATCCCCCAGTTTTGCACTGTATGTGAATCGTCAAAGTTAAACAGACGCAGTGGCAATTGCACCTCTACCTGATAACCTGTTGCAGTTATTTTACCTTTACTGTACCAAATACCATCCCAGGCATCGCTTTCCAAACCAGTGAGCTCATTTTCAATTGAATCACTTTGTACGCCATAGGGGTTAATAAAAAATTGATAGGCTAAGCGGGCATTGTTGAAGGTATCTAATTTAATACCCACCATGTCATCACCCCACGAATTATCGCGATCTCGAAGATTGGCACGAATATTTTTAGGTTGCGGGTCATATGCGGTGAAAGCGATAAATAAACTGGTTTCGCTAGCAAACACTTTTGCAGTTGTGCGAACGGGCGCGGCAATATTTTCTCCCGGTGAGGTTTCAAATTTAAGTTCTACTTCACTGGCGTGTTGCCATTGCGGCTCAGAAAATTCACCATCAATTTCTATTTCACTGCTAAGGGTAGGAATGGTTACTTGAAACTGTTCGCTGCTACCTGCAAAAATATTAAAAGTCGATATGCTGGCGATGAATAAAAGGGTTTTAGAATATTTGTTCACGTTGATATTCGGATCTTTATTGTTGTTTTGTGCATTGTCGCAAACAAATGCATTAATTCCGAACTTTAATGCAATAAAAAGATTATCAAAATGTTACTGGTTGGTGTGATGAATGATAATGAGAGAGCGAATGATAAGTTCATGGTCGTTCGAACCTGTGAATGACATTACGTGCAATAGCACAGCAATTTTCCACACATTCTATTCCAATACACTTTTTATTTCGATACACACTTTCTATTCCAATACACAGGCAATGCATAACGCGCCTATTAAGCTCCATTGTTTGGCGCGCTATGTCATATCGACTAGTCCGCAACGATACGGGTATTTTTATACGCTTCTCGGTAGCGGTCTACCCACATGGCGGTCGCTCCACAAATTGCTACGGGCATGACGATAAAATTCACGATAGGAATCATTGAGAATAATGTGACAGAGGCTCCAAAACTGAAACTGGTTCCTTTGGTATTTCTAAGGGCAAACTTCATGTCATCGAAGGGCACTTTATGATTATCAAATGGATAATCGCAATATTGAATAGCCATCATCCAGGCTGTGAATAAAAACCATAGAATAGGCGCGGCAGTTTGACCAATAACAGGCACCCAAAATAGAATCAAAAATATCAGTGCACGTGGTAAATAATATTTAAGTTTTATCCATTCACGGCCAAGAATGCGGGGCAGATCTTTAATTAAATCGACCGTGCCACCTGTGTTGAGGTTTTTACCTGTTAAATGTTGTTCCACCTTTTCGGCGAGCAATCCATTAAAAGGCGCTGCAAGCCAGTTCATAACAGAACTAAAAATAAACGACATGACAACTAGCATGGTTAATACTGCCAGCGGCCATAGAAAGAAATTTAACCAGGTCAGATATTCAGGTATTTCGCCATTCATCCAGGTAAACAATTCATCTAATTTACTCACGGCAAAATACATCACCCCAGCGAACAAAATCAGGTTTATCATTAATGGAATAAAAACGAAGGCACGCAACCCTGGTTGCTTAATAAGTTGAAAGCCTTCCAAAAAGTAGTTTACGCCACTTTTACGTATAGAAGGGATATTCACAGCCATTGAGAGGCTCCTTTATGATTCGAATGTCACTTAATAATGTTGAGTTTGACGTTGCAACTAGTAGAAAACAAGCAATAAACTGTATCTAAGTGCGAATAATCGTTACAAAATGCGCGTCAATTGCTAAAGTGAACAGCGTTTCATTCATTTTAACCAAACCATACCGGCAACAATGCGATTAAAACAAATAAAACTTGCTGGATTTAAGTCGTTTGTAGACCCTACAAAAATCCCTTTCGACCATGCGTTAACCGCCATTATAGGTCCAAACGGCTGTGGAAAATCCAATGTGATTGATGCAGTTCGTTGGGTGCTGGGGGAAAGTAGCGCTAAAAACCTCCGCGGCGACTCGATGACGGATGTTATTTTTAATGGCTCAACAGCCAGAAAGCCTATCTCAGTTGCTGGGGTCGAGCTGATATTTGAAAACCTTCAAGGTCGTTTGTCTGGTCAGTATGCCAGTTATCAAGAAATATCGGTCAAGCGTCAAGTTAATCGCGACAGTGAATCATTTTATTTTCTCAATGGTCAAAAGTGCCGCCGAAAAGATATTACCGACTTATTCATGGGGACCGGTTTGGGGCCTCGTAGCTATGCCATTATTGAACAAGGGACTATTTCGCGTTTAATTGAGTCCAAACCGCAAGAGCTACGAGTATTTATCGAAGAAGCTGCTGGCATATCGCGCTATAAAGAACGTCGCCGTGAAACTGAAAACCGCATTCGCCATACCCGTGAGAACTTAGAACGTCTTAACGATATTCGGCAAGAATTAGGCGGACAAATTGAGCGTCTAGCCAAGCAAGCTGAAGAGGCGAAACAATATCGTGCGTTAAAATCACAGGAGCGTGAGCTGCATACGCAACAGCTTGTTGGTCGTTATCAAGACTTATTAAGCCAATCTGACCAGATGCATTCACAATTGATTGGACTTGAACGCCAGCAAAGTGAGTTTGCTGCGGATCAGCATTCATCTGAAAATGTCGTATTGCAATTACAACAGCAATTAAACGAGTTAACAGACAGTGAACAAAAACTGGTTGAACAATATTATCTAGCAGGTAATGAAATTGCTAAGTTTGAACAGCAATTAAAGCATCAACAATTACAAGATACTCAACGAGAACAAGAGCAGCTAGCCATACAACAGCGTATTGATGAGGCTAAATTAAAGCATCAGCAATATGAACAAACGTTAAACCAAGCATTACAGCAGCAGTCTAGCCTAGCTCCTCAGCAAGATGAAGTCAGAATGCAGTTTGAAATCCTTGATGAACAAGTGCATCAAGTGGATGAGAATAGCGATCATCTCAGACAGTTATACAACGATGCTGCTGGCAAGTTCAATCAGGTAAAAACAGAACTTGCAGTGTATCAATCACGTTATGAGCATCAACAACAGTTATTGCACAAGCATGAACAAACGATTCCGGTATTACAACAAAAGCTGCAACAGTTACAACAACATGATATTGAAAAGGACATTCAGTTACATCAAAGCACACTGACCAATATTGCGACTCAAATTAGCGCGGAAGAAACGCTAAAACAGCAATTAGATGTTGAGTTGGCTAAAAAACAACATCATTTAACTCAAGCTCAAGGTGCTTATCACCATATTAAAGATGCGCTTGCCAGTGCCAAAGCAAGACTGCAGCTGATAAATGAGTGGTTAGTTAACGAGGTTGGTAAGGACAATACGCAGCAATTATGGCAAGTCATTAATGTGACCCAAGGCTATGAAAAAGCCGTAGATGTGTTATTGCAATCAATAAGTAGAGCGCTCATTTTAGATGACAAGCACTCTGATAATGTCATCAATAATGGTTTTGTAAGGTCATCGATATTGTTTGAGCATGAAGCTTTAACCAGCCCAGTCAATATAGCGCCTTGGTTAACCGAGGTTAGTTTTGTTGATACGCTGGCACAAGCCAAAGACAAAATTGCTAGCTTGTCTGCATCAGCCATTATTGCCTCAAAAGACGGCTATTTGCTTGGGCATGGGTTTGTTTTAGCGCAATCTAGCCATCAATCGGTGATCAGTTTAACCACTGAACAACAAACATTAATTGAAAGCGTGGCTGCACTTGAAATTCAAACAGCTGCTGCATTACACCATCAAACTGAACAAACAACCCAGTTAGCAGCGATAAATGTTCAATTAGGTCAACATCAGCAAACGTTACAACAATTACTGGTAACAAAAACCCAATTACAGGCAAAATATGATGCAGCGGTTGAACAAAAACACAGTCGTGAACAGCATCAAACACAATTAACTCAAGAGTTAACTTTAGCCAAGCAACATCAGCAAGCGCAATTACTTGAAGCGGAAGCATTGTCAGTTCAAATGGAAGCGCTTGATTACCAAAATCAATTATGCCAACAGCAACAGCAACAAGCTCAGCAGGCTTTTGAGCAGGCAAGCGTTCAACTACGCGATTTAAAAACGCAGCGAGCAGAACGTGAAAGGCAAGGCGCCCATTTCAACCAATCCTTGCAGCAAATAAATACCCAAATTGCTGTAACTAAGCAACAATTGGCACAGCAAGTTGAAAAAATACAAGAGCTGACTGAGCGATATGATGCGATTGGACAGCATGGTCATTTAGAAAAGGACCCTTTAGCGCAAGCAGAGCGCGATAATCTTAAGCAGAAATTAGCAATACAGCTTGATATTCAACAACAAAACCAACTCAAGCTTAATGCTAATCGCCAACAACAAGCTAATTTACAACAAAGCTTAGACACTTCACTAATGATGCAAAAACAACAGCTTGTCACATTACAAGACTTGACTCAAAAGATAAGCACGTTAAAGTTACGTCGTGAAGGAATAAAAGGCCAAACGGATGTACAATTGCAGTTGTTGCAAGATGAACAAATTCAGCTGCAAAGTGCGATTAATAGTATTCCCGACGGTTTTGACATAAAGTTATGCTCCATTGCGTTAGATAAAGTACGTAATCAAATTAATGGTTTAGGGGCGATCAACCTTGCAGCTATTGATGAGTATGATACGCAAAGTGAACGAAAACAGTATTTAGATAGTCAGGATAACGATTTAAATCAAGGGTTAACAACTTTAGAAGACGCGATTAGAAAGATAGATAAAGAAACGCGAACGCGTTTTAAAGCGACCTTTGAAGCGGTAAATAATGATTTAATGCAACTGTTTCCTAAAGTGTTTGGTGGTGGAAAAGCCTACTTAGCATTAACAGATGATGATTTGCTTGATACGGGGGTGACCATCATGGCCCAACCTCCTGGAAAAAAGAATAGTACCATTCACTTACTTAGTGGTGGAGAAAAAGCGTTAACCGCTTTATCATTAGTATTTGCAATATTTAGATTAAACCCAGCACCTTTTTGTATGTTGGATGAGGTTGATGCCCCTTTGGACGACGCTAACGTAGAACGATTCTGTCGTTTATTACAAGAGATGTCGCAAAGTGTGCAGTTTGTGTATATCAGCCACAACAAGATCACCATGGAAATGGCAGATCAACTTATTGGCGTCACTATGCATGAACCGGGTGTTTCGCGTATAGTTGCTGTAGATATTGAAGCCGCGGTAGCGCTTGCTGACGCAGTATAAATAGGAATTAAGTAGACAATGGAAGATTTACAATTAGTGTTGTTAGTTTTAGGTGCAATTGCAATTATTGCGGTTCTTGTGCACGGTTTTTGGTCGATAAGGAAACAACAACCTAAGTCAATGAAACAAAGCCCTATGGCAAACTTTTACAAAGAGCAAGCAGAACGTCGCGATTCTGAAGGTTTCGATAATGACGGTATTGGCCCTGTTCGAGTATTAAAGTCTACGGATGTTGAGCCTGTGGTTACCAAGCCGATCCTTAAAACCGCAGGGTTATTTAAACCACAACACGCAAAAACGGCTGAGCCCTTGGTGGCTGCAGAAGCAATCAGCAAGGCTAAGTCTGAACCTGTAATGCCGTCAATAGACGATGAGCTTGAACAAGAGCCTCAAATTACGCTGACGACAAGCCAGGATATGAAACCTGCACATATGGAAGCAATGGATAAACCAAAACATTATTCAAACCCTGACGTTGTGCAAGATGAACCTGAAGACGTTGTCGAAGAGCCTCAAGTGCTTGCCGATCCTACCGATGTATTGGTTTTGCATGTTGTCGCTAAAACAGGGCAGCAATTACAAGGTGCTGAGCTGCTACCCGCTTTATTATCATTAAACTTTAAGTTTGGTGATATGGAAATATTCCATCGCCATATTGATAATGCTGGAACAGGCAAGGTGTTATTTTCATTGGCGAATATGGTAAAACCTGGCACATTTGACCCAGATAACATGGAGCAGTTTGTTACTGACGGTGTGGTGTTATTTATGACACTTCCTTGTTATGGTGACCCTAAAATGAATTTTACGATAATGTTAAATTCCGCTTTACAGCTGGTGGATGATTTAGGCGCAGAGTTATTAGATGGCAAGCGTCAGCCATGGGATGATACGGCAAAAGAAGATTACAAGCGTAGAATCGCTGCGGCTTAAACCCCATTTATCCCTTTTTATTAGCATAATAAGGCCGCCGATGCGGCCTTAATTTTTTGTATTACGGATCAAATTTATGCAAGCAATTCAAATTGAAATGGCCGAGTTATCTGAAGCACTAAACCAACATAATATTCATTATTATGTTGACGACTCTCCTACCATCCCCGATGCTGAATATGATCGCTTAATGCAGCGTTTACTCATACTTGAACGTGAAAACCCCCAATTTATCTCACCCTCCTCACCCTCTCAGCGAGTGGGTGGCTTAGCTTTAGCTAAATTTGATCAAATAACTCATTTAAAACCCATGTTAAGTTTGGATAATGCTTTTGAACAGGCTGATTTTGAAAGCTTTAATAAGCGGATAACTGACAAAGTGGGCGTTGTGGAATATGTTTGTGAGCCGAAACTAGATGGCTTAGCGGTATCGATTACTTATCGTAATGGCGTGCTTGAGCGCGCGGCAACTCGTGGTGATGGTGCAGTAGGTGAAGATATCACTGAAAATGTGCGCACGATTAAATCAATCCCATTAAAGCTTCGCGGTGAAGGTTACCCTGAGCTCGTAGAAGTGCGCGGCGAAGTCTTTATGCCTAAAGCGGCATTTGAGGCATTAAATCAGCGTCAAATAGCGAAGGGCGACAAGGTATTTGTTAATCCACGTAATGCGGCTGCGGGCAGTTTACGTCAATTAGACAGTAAGATCACCGCATCACGAGCCTTAGGGTTTTATGCTTATGCGCTAGGGGTGGTTGAAGGTGAGGCTGAGGCGATGAAAGCCAGCCATTATGGACAGTTGCAGCAGCTAAAAGTATGGGGCTTGCCGGTTAGTGCTGAAGTGAAGGTTTGTGATGAGTTAGCCAAAGTTTATGCTTATTACCAAGATATTTTAAATCGTCGAAGCACGCTTGAATATGAAATTGATGGTGTAGTGATTAAAGTTAATGCCATCAAGCAACAAGTTAATTTAGGTTTTGTCGCTAAAGCGCCGCGTTGGGCAATTGCTTATAAGTTTCCTGCGCAGGAAGAAATGACCTTACTGGAAGCGGTTGATTTTCAGGTCGGACGCACAGGTGCAATTACCCCAGTTGCCAGATTACAGCCAGTATTTGTGGGCGGGGTGACAGTGTCTAATGCCACTTTACACAATGCCGATGAAATTGCCCGCTTAGGGGTAAAAGTAGGCGATACCGTGATCATTCGACGCGCAGGTGATGTGATCCCGCAAATTGTGGCCGTAGTACTAGAAAAGCGTCTAGATTACGCTTGCGACATCACTTTTCCACAGCATTGTCCTGTATGTCAAAGTGATGTAGAGCGTATTGAAGGTGAAGCGGTAGCCCGTTGTACCGGTGGTTTGTTTTGTGAAGCTCAGCGTAAAGAAGCCATAAAACATTTTGCTTCACGCAAAGCACTTAATATAGATGGTATGGGCGATAAAGTTGTTGAGCAACTGATTGATAAAGAGTTGGTCAAAAGTCCTGCAGACTTATTTGGTTTGAGCGCCTCAGCAATCACTATGCTGGACCGTATGGCAATGAAGTCTGCAACCAAGTTAGTTGCCGCGATTAACGATGCGAAATCAACAACCTTAGCGCGTTTTTTATATAGCCTAGGCATTCGAGAAGTCGGCGAAGCCACTGCGGCTAATTTGGCTGCATATTTTAAAACCCTTGAGGCAGTCAGAAGTGCATCACTTGAGCAGTTGTTGGCGGTGGATGATGTGGGCAATATTGTTGCTCAGCACATTAATCACTTTTTTGCTCAACCGCATAATCTTGAGGTGGTTGATAAATTAATTGAAAGTGGCATTCATTGGCCGTCAATCGAACAAGTTGATGACAGTGAATTAAGTTTAAAAGGCCAAACCTGGGTATTAACGGGTACATTAAATGTGTTAAACCGCAATGATGCTAAAGCGCAATTACAAGCTTTAGGTGCAAAAGTGGCTGGTAGTGTGTCTAAAAATACTGATTGTTTAGTGGCAGGTGAAGCCGCGGGTTCAAAATTAGCCAAAGCACAAGAATTGGGTGTTAAAGTGATCGACGAACAAGCTTTAATGGCAATTTTACAATCTTAATACACGGATTGAGGTGAAGCATTGATGAGTGTTATTGCAATAAGGCTAAATGTGTATCATGAATTTTAGCAATATTACTTGGCTTGATGATAAAGGACATATTAAGCCCCCGTATTTTTTGTATATTGTGTTGGTATTTCTAGCCAGAGGTTGGTGTGTTTTTATCGCATCCTTGACTCAGTTTAATGACAGGTCGGGCTTAGTCAGATTGTTTTATCCACACAAACAAGATTTTATTTTAGCCTTGTTTGCTGGTGTTGGTGCCGTGCTGCTTTACGGACTAGTGATAGCTGAGAGAAAACGTCAGTGGCAATGGCTTATTCCATGGTTTAAGCGTGGTAAAGCAATATTATGGCTATTGCTGTTAATCGACGCTGCCATGCTTATCCAACGTTTAATCCACGATGATTTTTTATTTAAAATAAGCTATGCATTAGATGCATTATTTTTATTTTGGATCAGTATTTATGTTTTGAAGTCGAAACGTTTACATTATTACTTCAACGATTGGCAAGTTGTCGATGAGCCAGAAAAATAAAAACGACGAATTTAGTTCATTTATTCTATAGTGTAAGTAGTTCAACTTTTAAGTTGATTTAGACGTAGGCGTCCAAAACAATTATTCAGTATGGAAGACATATTCATTGGCTAAACAAGAGTTAACCCAAATACCCCTGTCTAATATTGTGTTAGGGCTTACCATTAAGCTGCCTTTGCCATGGACCAAAAACCCGTTTTTTATTAATAAAATTAAACTTGAGCAAGCCTCGCAAATTGCAATCATCAATGAGCTTGATATTGATTTTGTCTATGTTATTTCTGGCCACGAATTATTACCTTTAACCGAGGAAACGACCGAAAGCCTAGAAGATGTTACAGAGGAAGTGGTTGAAACGGATCACAAGGGCTTAGCGAAAAAATCGATGCGCTTAGGCCAAAAACGTTTTATTAAAGCCATAAATGATAGCCGTAATATTTTCAGTAAAGTCGTTAGTGATCCCGAAGGAATGTACCGCGAGTCTGCAGCATTAGTTGAAGATTTAATTGAGCATTTATTTGAGTCTGATACCGTCAATTTATCGTTAGTCGATCACGGTGAGAAAGATACGAGTATTACAGCACATGGTATTTCAATCGCGGTACTGTCTATGGTAATAGGCCATGCAAATGGTTTAGATAAGTCGAAGCTTCGAGACATTGCCCTTGGTGGTATATTGCATGATATCGGTAAATTAAAAGTGCCAGATGATATTCGTCGTAAGCATGGCGAATTAACTCAACCTGAAATGAATTTCATGAAAATGCACCCCAATTTAGGTTTTGATTTAGTCAATCGTAGTAACCTTTTCCCGAGTGCGGTGCTTGATGTAATCCTGCATCATCATGAATATATTGACGGTACAGGCTATCCAGATCATCTCACCAAAGACGAGATATTAGAAACCACCCAAATAGTAGCGTTAGTGAATGATTATCAAATGCTGTTGCATCAATATCATTCGCCGCAATTGGCATTGGGGATATTATTTAAACAGCGCGTAGGTAAACACGCTGATAATTTAATTTCTCTACTGGTCAAGGTATTGGGGATATATCCTCCGGGCACCTTAGTAAAATTATCTGATGATCAAGTTGCCAAAGTCATGATGACCACGGGGGAAGTTAAAAAACCACACGTTTGGGCATGTAATGACAAAGGCGGCAGCGCCAGCTTACGTTTTTTAATCGACGGTGAAGTCGAAATTGTTGAAGTGATCAAAAAAGACACTTTGAGCGATGGCGCCATCAAAACATTGCAAGCCGATAACGTTATTAATTTTTACTTTAATCATTTTTCCTATCAAGGCGCTCTATGACATCCGTTACCATTATTGGCTGTGGCTGGTTTGGCTTTCCATTAGCAGAATCACTGATTAAACAAGGGTATTTTGTAAAAGCCAACAAGCGACAACAACAAGATTTAGAGCCATTATCTCAAGTGGGTATAGATGCATATCAATTGGATTTGGCTTCCGAATGCTCCATAAATTCAGCAAAAAAACTATTGGATAGTGATATGCTGATTATCAATATCCCACCAGGTCTACGTCGCGGTGAAACCAGCTATTTAGCGAATCTTGAAGCATTAAGCTCAACGATTGGAGACAAACAGTACCAACGGGTTATTTTTGTCAGCACAACAGGGGTTTATCCCAACGAAGATAAAGTGATGACAGAAGACGACGCTCAGCCATACAGCGAAGTTAGCCAAATCTTGCTGCAAGCAGAATCCATATTTGCGCGAATGAAGCATAGTTGTATTGTGCGTTTTGCCGGTTTGATTGGTCCTAAAAGGCATCCTGGGCGTTTTTTTGCGGGTAAAACGGATGTAAGCGGCGGCAACCTTGCGGTTAATCTTGTCCACCTTGATGATTGTATTGCTGCGGTAAGTTTAATTCTTCACTCGCCTAAAGTTGCCAATGTATATAATCTTTGTGCACCAGAACATCCTACCAAAGCAATCTTTTACTCCCATGCAGCAGAGCATCTTGGTGAAAAAGTCCCTGAGTTTAATCAGCAAATATCACCAAGTAAGATAATTGATGGCAATCTGATTTGTCAGCAATTAGGTTTTAGCTATCGTCATCCCAATCCAATTAAAATGCTTGATGCTTGCTAAGCCGCCATAGGGTATAATTTTCGTTTGATCTCGTTAATTTAGATAATCAAGGTGATACCACCCATGGTAGATTTTCCATTATTACCCGGCGATGAGTTCGTTGAACTATATAAAGTTCTGAAAGTACAAGGTTTAGTTAATGGTGGTGGCGATGCAAAGCATGTTATCACTGAAGGTCAAGTGACCGTAAATGGTGATGTTGATACCCGTAAACGTAAAAAGTGTGTCGTGGGTGATGTGATTTCATTCAACGGCCAAACGATTAAAATTGTGGCTGCAGTTTAAGGAAAATCCCATGCAATTCCCTGATGATGATAACGGACAAATGCTTGCGGCAATGGCCGAAGCCGGTATTGATTTGACACGTGAGTTAGAAGTCGATTTTTTTCTAGTCTTTGAAGACAAACGTGATGCAGAATCTGCCATAGAAGTGTTAACCCAACAAGATCAGCAAGGTGAGTTAGAGCTTCACTTTGATGAAGAAACAAACCAATGGGAAGTCATTGTGAGTATTCAAATGGTACCTGAGTATGAAGCTCTAAGTGCTAAAGAAACTCAGCTGAATGATTTTGCTAAAGAATTTGATGGTATTTCTGATGGTTGGGGCGTGATGCAGCATCAAGATGGCGATGGTGATTTTGCCGATGATCATGTGCATGATGAACATTGTCACCATTAAGCTATTGCTAAGTTTGTGATAACTCAATTTTGTAGAATACTGTTATTTTGCTCAATTAAAGTAAAAACCACCTTTTAGGTGGTTTTTTTGTTTGTTAATACTTAGGATGTTCGCCATTCACTGAGCAAATAAATGGATTATTATGGCAAGGCATATCAGTTTTGGTACCCCAGTTAATGATGCTGAACGCTGGGCATTTGCATTACTCGCAGAAGAATTACCTGAAGATTACTTACTGCTGACCAATGTTGAAATTCCTACGCCAACGGGTCAAGCAATGGAAGTGGATGCTTTGGTGGTAGGCGAGTGGGGCGTTTATGTGGTTGATGTTAAAGGTTACATTGGCCGTTTAAATGCCGGTTTACATGCGTGGTCACTAGATGGGCGTGATGTAGATAACAGTTTATCAAAAGCCAATTATGTTGCCCGAGTACTTGCTGGCAGGTTAAAACACAAAATTCCTGTAGGAGTTTATGCCCCTTGGTGTCAGGGAATGGTTTTTGTTACTGGTCGAAAAGGCGAGGAGATCTTAGTTGAAAAAGATCACGGTAAGCTCAGCATTTATACCCCAGCCAAAATTATTGCCGCGCTAACAAAAGAATGGGGATTAACCGCGCCACATAAACATGCCGTAACCAAAGCACAAAAAGAAATGGTACTTGATACTATTGGACAAGTGGCCGTTGTAGAGCAGCGTAATAATAAGATTCAAGATTTTATTAAAATTAAGTGCTTGTTTTTACAACAAGGTTTAGAGGTGTGGCAATCTGAATATAACCCTGGAGGCTGGACGGCACCTTGGTTGTTGAAAGTGTTGGTGATGAACCAATTTGAAAATCAACAGGAAGCCGAAGCTCACGAACAAAAACTCCGTAATGAGTTTAAGCGAATGCAGTCGTTATCCGGTTGCAGTTGTGTGCCATTCTGTGCGCCACTCATTAATGATGGTGAACAATTAGTGCTGCCAATTCGAATGCCGCGTGGTATTCCGTTAAATATATTTGAAGTCGAGCAACAAAGTACCTATCAGCTGCTGGAAATTCTTAGACGAAGTCTAAGTGGCATTCAACAAATTCATCGTCGTGGATTTACGATTGGTGGCTGGGAAAGTCATTGTGTGTTTATTTCAGATGATGCCGACGTCGAGTTTATTGACATCAAGGATAATCTGAAGACCTCTGAAGACATTGCCCAATACGCTAACACTTTTTTGATTTTGGCAGAGCGCACCAGACAACCTAGAATTTATCATTGGTATCGTGATGCCGCCAAAGGTAAAACCATTGATTTAGATGAGATCCGTTGTGATTTGTCGGCATTAATCGATTTAGGCGTGTGTGACACTGTGCCTGATGATATTGCCATTGAACGCGGCACTGTTATTGATCATCACTATAGATTAACCCAATTTATTGAATCGACTGAACGAAGTCAATTGTGGCAAGCAATACACATTCAAGGTAATTACCCCTGTGTGGTGAGTATTTACAGTGATGTTGAAACCCAGTGGTCTTCGCTAAGTAATATATACCGTAGTTTGTCGAAAATTTATCATCCCCATATTGAGAAAGTATTGAGCTTTGGTCAGTTGCCTCAATCAAATGAGCTTTTTATTGCAAGGGCGTGGGCACAAGGTGTATCGCTTGATGAAGTTAAACAGATTCAGGTGGGGCAGCCTTTCAATTGGTTTTTACAGTTGTTATCAGCGCTTCAATATTTGCACAGCTTAGATATTTATCATGGTGCAATTTGCCCTAAAAACATTATTTGCTCACAAGAAAAAGCCACATTGGTTAATTTTGGTGTGGGCCTAGATGTTGCGGCCACACACTATGCATCCCAATATGCCGACCCAACGTTATGGGCTGTAGAAGGTGACGCAGAAAAAGATTTATATGGTCTGGTAGCAAGCTTTATCGACTCTTTAGTCCCTAACCATTTAAAAGGGGGGAGCGGCGCAGACGGTATTGTTAATGCATTGATGCAGTATGATAAATCATGGTTTGGTGATGCTTTATTTGACGCATGCTTACGGATATTGCGCTTTGAGTTTCGTATCGCGCCTAATCAAACCTATGCCGAACAATTGGGCTTAACTGACACCGAAATATCTCAAGCAGGGCTGTGAGTATTTTGATCGCTACTCAAGTACTGATTAATCAATGTTAGTGCCTAGGGCCTGTATAGAAAATAAACTGTCGTCAGAGTATGAGTGCCCCATTGAATTGGGGCCTTGTATTTTACTGTAATGATATTTTGTAATTCTGTTTTAAAGCAGGTTTAATACCTCTCTTTGCCTGTACTGGTTTTGACCCATGTTTGAATTAACTTTACAAATTGGCCTGATTTTATTTGCCGTTGCGCTGCTTGCAGGTTTTATAGACTCTATCGCCGGCGGTGGTGGCTTAATCACCATTCCAGCATTGATGTGGGCGGGTTTACCGCCAGCTGCGGCATTAGGAACCAATAAGTTACAAGCTTGTGGTGGCAGTTTTTTTGCGAGTTTATATTTTATTCGCAAAGGCATGGTTGATTTAAAAGCAATCAGGCTGTCGTTAATTTGTGCTTTTATTGGCGCAGCTATTGGTACCATACTGGTGCAAATGATTGATGTTGAGCTTCTTCAGTTTGTGTTGCCTTTTCTCATCTTAGCCATTGGCTGTTACTTCCTTTTTTCTAAAAAAATTGCCGAAGATGATCGCCAACAAGTATTAACACCCACCTTGTTTGCGTTTACAGCAGCTTTGGGTGTGGGATTTTATGATGGTTTTTTTGGACCCGGTACCGGCAGCTTTTTTGCCTTAGCCTTTGTCTCATTAGCGGGATTTGGATTAGCCAAAGCGACCGCTCATGCTAAGGTGCTTAATTTTGCTACCAATATCGCGTCATTAATCTTCTTTATCATTGGTGGTCAAGTTGCTGTGGTGCTCGGGTTGGTTATGCTTGTGGGCCAAGCGATTGGCGCAACATTGGGCTCTCGGTTAGTGATGACTAAAGGCATCAAAATTATTAAGCCTTTAGTGGTTATTATGTCATTTGCCATGAGTATTAAATTGCTCTGGTCGCAATACATGTAATCGTTGTCCCATTTTATTGAGTGCTCACTGCTGTAAAGTGGTGTAGATCTTAATTAGATTAGATTGAAGGTTTTTTATGCGTATCATCCATACTTCAGACTGGCATCTTGGTCAGCATTTCTTTGGTAAAAGTCGCGCCGCTGAGCATCAAGCATTTATGACTTGGTTACTGGAGCAAATTGAACTACATCAGGTTGATGCGCTTATTATTGCCGGTGATATTTTCGATACTGGCACACCTCCTAGTTATGCCCGAACCCTTTATAATCAATTTATTGTGCAAATGCAGCAATCTGGTTGCCAGCTTATTATTTTAGGTGGTAACCATGATTCAGTGTCTATGCTAGGTGAATCAAAGGAGCTATTAGCCTGTCTTAATACCCTTGTGATCCCTGGTGCATTATCAACACCCGCAGAACATGCCTTTGAGATAACCAATCGCCAGGGGGAGCCTGGTGCTATTATTTGTGGCTTACCCTTTTTGCGCCCTAGAGAGTTAACCCAAAGTCAGGTTGGCGAAAGCGCTAAAGACAAACAAGTCAAATTAGGCAATGCTATCGCTGACTATTATCAGGCCAGTTTCGATCAGGCCACACAATTAAACATTCAACATCAATCAGTAACGGGCAAAACATTACCCATTATTGCCACTGGCCATTTAACCACGGTTGGTGCGAGTACCTCTGAATCGGTGCGTGATATTTATATTGGCAGTTTAGATGCCTTTAATGCCAATTTATTTCCGCCAGCGGATTACATCGCGCTAGGGCATATTCATCGGTCACAAAAAGTGGCAAAAACTGAGCATATTCGCTATTCGGGGTCACCAATTGCATTGAGTTTTGATGAACTGTCTAACGATAATCAAGCCAATAAAAGTGTGGTGTTAGTGCAATGGCAGCAAGATAACCACATGCAGGTTAACACCCTTGATATTCCAATGTTTCAACCGATGCAAATGCTCAAAGGAAACCTGACACAAATAGCCGATCAGGTCGCGCAGTTTGCGGATCATTGCGAGTCTACTCTCTCGCCTGCATTTAATGACACTTGGGTAAGTATTGAGGTGACAGAGCAAGATTATCTCTCAGACTTACAATCCAGAATAGTAGAGCTTACGCAGCATAAAGCTATTGAAGTGCTACAACTTAAACGTGCGCGTGGGCTCCGCCAGAAGGCGATACAAAGTCGCCACAACGAAACCTTGTCTGAGTTATCGGTTAAAGAGGTTTTTCAGCGCAGGTTAATGCAAGAACAGTTTGACGATGAAACATTTAAACAGCGGCTGATAAGCAAGTTTGATCAATTACAGCAAGACGTTGAATTAGCGCAGCAAGCGGAGAATAAATAATGAAAATACTGTCTCTGCGTTTTAAAAATATTAACTCGCTTAAAGATGAATGGAAAATCGATTTTACTGCCAGTCCATTTGCTGAAAATGGTTTGTTTGCCATTATTGGTCCAACGGGGTCAGGCAAAACCACCATCTTAGATGCTATTTGTTTAGCGCTTTATCATAGAACACCGCGTTTAGCAGTGATATCAAAATCCACAAATGAGCTAATGACCCGAGGCACGAGTGAGTGCTTGGCTGAAGTGGAATTTGAAGTCAAAGGGGTTGGTTATCGTGCATTTTGGAGCCAAAGACGTGCCCGTGATAATGCTGATGGCAACTTACAGGATGCGCAAGTCGAGTTAGCACAAATAGCTGACGGAAAAATTATTGCCAGCCAAATAAAATTAAAATCAGACGCTATTGAAAAAATAACCGGATTAGATTTTGCGCGTTTTACCAAGTCTATGATGTTATCGCAGGGCGAGTTTGCCGCATTTCTCAACGCCGATGCTAATGTCAGGGCTGAGCTACTTGAAGAATTAACGGGTACCGAAATTTATGGTTTGATATCCGAGCGGGTACATCAGGAGTTTAGTCAATCCAAGCAGCAATTACAGTTACTCGAAAGCCAAATTAATCATGTTCAGGTATTAACTGCAGAGCAAGTGACAGAAAATGAAACACAGCAGCAAACATTAACCCGCGACTTGAAACAACTGCAGCAGCAAATTGAGCATAAAAAGCAGTTTTTGCAGTGGCACAAGCAACTGACTCATTCCTCTGAACACCATTTAGCCTGCCAGCAGGCATTTGAACAGGCAAAGCAAGCGATTGTTGATCAACAAAGTGGATTGCAAAAATTAGCAGATAGCGAACCTGCGCAGCAGCTAAAGCCGATATTTGAACAACAAGCTTATTTAGCTAAAAAGTTGGCTGATTTATCCATGCAAATTGAAGGCATTGGGCAGCAGTTACAACAATCAAACATCAAGGTCAGCCTGAATGAACAGGCTTATACTGCTCAACAATTATCAGTCGATGCGGCTAAAACCTCACACAAACAATTGTTGCGGCTAATTGACCAGCAAATTATACCTTTAGATCATGAAATTAAAGTGCTAACACAGCAGTTTGAACGTGAGCAGCAATCCTTTGCCAAACAGCAATTAGAGCAACAGCGATTGAGTAAGCGGTTAATCGATACTCAGCATGCTATCGCGAATATTAACCAAAATCAGCATCATTTATCGACGTTAGTGGGTCAGTTCCCCCAAGGGCAGGTAATTGCCCAGCATATTGCTGCATGGAAATCTCAACATCAACAATGGTTGTCTCAGGCTAAAACCCAGCAGGAATATCGTGCTGAGATAGAGGTGCAAACCCACACGTCGGATATGCTTCAACAGCAAATTGATGATGTACAAAAAAGCATTACTGTTAATCGCGATCAAGTGGCGCTTTTGAATGGTGAGCAACAAAACCTACAAACCAATATCAGTCAATTATTGGCGGGTAGAACCGAAAGTGACTTGCATAATGAATATCAACAGCTATTAGAGCAACAAAGTTTACGTGAAAAACTAGCACAATTTAGCAAAGATTCTATCCAAGGACGTCAAGTCTGTGCTGATGCAGAGCAGGCTATCCAGCAACGTCAACTTGAAATAGCAGGCAAAGAAAATGCACTGACCCAAACTCGGGGACTGTGGAGCGATAAAAATGTGCAATTGAAAGATGTGCAGCAATTACTTAAGCAAGAGCATCGTATTGCAGATCTCACTCGTGAACGGGCAAAACTGGTAGAGGGAGAGCCATGTGCATTATGTGGTTCTACCGAGCACCCTTTGGTTTCTTCCTATCAAAAACTGGACTTATCGCAAACGGAGCAAAGAGAAGCGGTGTTGCTCGATGAGCTTGAACGACTAAAAACACAAGGCGAGCAGCAAAAGCAAGACTTGGCTGAGTTGACTTATATTCAACAGAATCAACAAAGCGCTATCGAAGAATTGCAAACCAAATTGTTGCAATACCGTCAGCAAACAATTGATTGCTGTCAGGCTTTGGATGTGAGTTTTGATTTAGATGAAATACAATCTCAACAAGCCATTGCTGATTATATTGCCACTGTGGATGAACATAAAAAGCAGCTGTCTGATGTGATGTTGAAGTTGAAAGTACTTAACGACTCAGTCAGCCAAGTGATTGAGCAAAAGACTCAATTGGAACAGCGACAAAACGCCGACAATAGTAAACTGCAGTTGGCGCAGCTTGAGCTGAAAACGGCGCTGCAGCAGATTGATAAGCACAATCATCAAATTAACTTAATTGAGTCAAATTTAAGCGCCATCAAACAGCAGTTAATTAATCATATCCAAAAGTGTGACTTACCCCTACCCGAATGGGCTGATATAGCTTCATGGCTATACGCACTTGAGGCAGATATTCAGCAATGGCTAGATGCTCGTCAAACACAGGAACGTAACCGTCAGCAATTGGCATTATTGGAGCAGGAGTTGCAGCAATACCAGTATCAAGCAACTCAAATCACTGAACAAATCAGTTTGACTCAAACAGGGCTGACTAAAACGCAACAGGATTTACAATTAAAGCAGCAACAAAGAGCGGATTTATTTGCAGATAAACAAGTCGATGAAGTCAAGCATCAAAGCGAGCATGAGTTGGGGCTTCAAGAAAGTGATTTACAGACCAAACTCGCTCGACTGCAAGAAAGTAAGGCTCAAATACAAACCTTAACAACCCAAAAACTGGGATTGAGCCAACAACTTGAATTAGAGTATCTAGACCATCAACAGGTGGTTGAACGTTGGCATCAAGCATTAACAGTCAGTCCATTTGAAAATGAACATGAATTTCAACGTGCATTGTTGACGCCTGAAGAGCATCAAAGATTAACAGCATTAAAACGCCAGCTTGATAATCAATTACAAGAGTCGCAAGTGCTATTTGCTCAAGCCGCTAAAAATATTAACGAATTACAACAGCAAGGCGTGTTGCATGCGTTTGATGCGATGCATTTAGATGATGTTACCTTAGAACAGCAAACGCTACTTGAGCGTCAGCAGTTTCAGCAGCAAATATTATGGCAATGTCAGCACGCTTTAAAGCAAGATCTTGAGTTAAAGCAGCAACAACAGAACTTATTGGAGCAATTTAGCCTAGCTAAGCAAGATTATGATGATATTGCTTATTTACAGGGATTAATTGGCTCGCAAAAGGGGGATAAATTCCGTCGTTTTGCTCAGGGATTAACACTTGATCATTTAGTCGAGTTAGCTAATCGACAATTGGATAGACTGCATGGCCGTTACCAGTTGGAACGCAAAGATACTGAAGCCCTTGAGTTACAAGTGCTAGATACATGGCAAGGTGATGCTATTCGTGACACTCGTACCTTATCCGGTGGTGAAAGTTTTCTGGTGAGTTTAGCGCTGGCATTGGCGTTATCCGATCTTGTTAGTCATAAAACCAGCATTGACTCACTTTTTCTTGATGAAGGTTTCGGAACATTAGATAGCCAAACATTGGATACGGCACTTGATGCTCTGGATAATTTAAATGCATCAGGAAAAATGATTGGGGTAATTAGCCATATTGAAGCGATGAAAGAACGCATCGCAGTACAAATAAAAGTCAATAAAATAAATGGTCTTGGTGTAAGTAAACTACAAAATCAGTTTGCTATGAGTTGAGTAAAATTAGAGTGTGATCTGGCTCAATCTCCTGCTAATAGTGGCATCCAGCCTAAAAAATAATGTAAAAACACCACATTTTATATTTGTAATATGACAATAATTTGATATAACAGAGCACATGAAATTTTATCATTGTGGAACAAGGTATCTGTCGATACATTTTAATGATAAATACTTTATTGATTAATTTTTCATTAACACATTGATAACACGCAATAAGATTTGCAATAAAAGTCAGAAAATTAATAACAATAAATAATAACAAAACACTTTTAGGTGGATTACAGATTGCTAACGAGTAAAATTATGGGCTTTGAAAAGCCATCTGCAAGTTTATCTAACTTGCCCAATTTGCATAAAAAAGTCTTACTGGCGAGTGTTTTTGTTATTGGTGCAGTCATATTGTGGCCGACTCAACAAGAGTTTTCATCAAAACGCATCCCAGTTGCACTCGATATTGACTCATTAATTCCCAATATCAGCGCTCCAGCTAAGATAAATACCAGCATTAATGAACCGACCCCTATTCTTGAACATGTTATTGCTCGAGGTGATACCTTGAGTAAATTGTTTGAAATGGCGGGTATCGATCAGAAAACCATGTATAAAGTGCTTGAAGCTGATTTAGAAGTATTAGCATTAGACACGTTAATGCCTGGTAACCGCATTCAATTTTGGGATGATGGCCAGGGCCAACTAACCAAAATGGAATTATATTTTACCCCAGCACACCAAGTGGTTTTTACCCGATTTGAAGACGGTTCTTTTGAAGTTGAAGATATTAATATAGAAGGTATGTGGCAAAATCGTGTGGTTGGCGGTGAGATTAATGGTTCATTCTATTTATCTGCAAAAGCTGCGGGCTTAAGTGCTGCAGAAATTGCTAAAATTGAAAATCTATTAAAGAGTAAATTAAATTTTGCTCGTGAATTACGCGCTGGTGATCGTTTCTCTGTTTTGATGAATGATCAATTTATTGCTGGTGAATCAACTGGTACTACGAATGTTGAAGGCATTCAAATTCACACTGGTCGTAGAGACATTACAGCATTCCAACATCTTGATGGTAACTACTACGATGAAAAAGGCCAAAGCTTAGCGCCAGCATTTCAGCGTGTGCCGTTATATAAAAATTATCGTATGAGTTCGCGTTTTAATCCAAAACGTAAGCATCCTATAACTGGTCGAGTGCGTCCTCACAACGGTACCGATTTCGCCACTCCAGTAGGGACTAATGTTGTCGCCCCAGGTGAAGGTGTCGTGACTTTAGTGGCAAACCACGCGTTTGCTGGTAAGTACATTGTCATTGAACATGACAACAAAGTGCGTACTCGTTATTTACACTTATCCAAGTTTAAAGTGAAAAAAGGCCAACGTGTTAAGCGTGGCCAAGTTATCGCATTATCGGGTAATACAGGCGCATCTACGGGCCCTCATTTACATTATGAGTTCCATGTTAATGGACGTCCGGTTGATCCAATGAAAGCCAATATTGCAGAAGCAAAAACCTTACCCAAAAAAGAATTATCTGAATTTGAGTCTATCGTAAGAAGTCGAAAAATGATGATGGAACTTGGTTAGTTTATTATTTAACTGACTTATTCCAATAAACTGCAGCTAATAGCTGCAGTTTTTTTTGCTTAAAATAAGTCCGTTATCTTACTCATTAACATCATCAAATTCAGCTGATATGCTAGCTTCTAGCAGTTGTTTAAGCTGGTGCTAGGCTTTAAAATATCAACCGATTATCACTTAATTGCAGCTTACAGGTTAGCTGCAGCCAATGGAAAACTTACATGATCCGCTTTTTAAATGTAAAGCGAACCTTTAAACCGTTCGCTTTTACTTTCTGTAGCTATTTAATTTGTTCCAATGTCGTAGCACAAGCGCTAACAGAACAACAAAACGTTGAGCACCAATTTACTCCGATGCAGGTTCGAGTACCTGTGGGCGATAAGTATGATTGGCTACAGTTAAACAGCAATGAATTGCTTAAAGGCAAAATTAAACATCTGTATGGCAATAAGCTAGAGTTTAAGAGTGATCAACTTGGTACGCTTATTGTCGACTGGGAAGATGTGATTGTGTTGCAAAGTCGCGGGGCAGTGAGCATTGGCTTTTCCGATTTATCTACTCGTAGTGGGCGTTTGTTGATCCAAGATGGTCATGGCTATCTTGATGGCGTGGTATTTAATCTTAATGATATCATTACTATTATTGCCGGTGAGCCGCATGAAGCCAATTATTGGTCGAGTACTATGTCTTTAGGGGCTAATCTGCGCTCTGGCAATAATGACCAAATTGATTACTCAGCTAAAGCTAGAATGATCCGTAGAACCACTGAATCACGTTTTAGGACCGATTATCTGGGTAATTACAGTAAATCCGGCGACGAGAAAACCACTAATAATCACCGTGTAAACAGCTTTTTCGATTGGTTTTTATCTAATCAGTTCTTCTTACGACCAGTATTTGTTGAATACTATACCGATCCCTTTATGAATATTTCATCTAGAATCACCCTAGGTTCGGGTGTCGGTTATAGTATTATTGATACGGCCAAAACCGAGTGGAGTATCAGTGGTGGTCCCGCTTATACCATGACGAATTTTAAAGAGGTTGAGTTAGGCGAGGATGATAATGAAAGTAGTGGCACTTTGTTTGTCGACACTACTTTTAGTACTGAGCTGACCGACTCGATTGATTTCAATGCTGATTATCGCATGCAATTGGGTAATCAAAATTCTGGCGGTTATACTCATCATGCCGTTACCGGAATTGTCGTAGAGTTAACCGATATGTTTGATCTAGACCTGTCATTAGTATGGGACAGAAGCAGTAACCCTCGAGCTGAGACTGATGGCCAGGTTCCGGAGAGAGATGATTTTCAGCTTATTATTGGCTTTGGGGTCGATATTTAATCTCAACACTGGTTATAGTCTCTGTAAACTAGATTGAAATCACAACCCGTAGGCACTGAGTGAGAAACTTGCACCTTGCAAAGATGTTTGGTGTCTTTATCTTAACGAGCTAATCAGAGAGTGATGGGTTTATGCACTTTGTAAGCGCATTATGACCTTCGTTAACCTGAACTCTGGATAAGAGATTGGCTAAGTTTATGAAATTAAAAAACATATATCTAAGCCATGTATTCTAGAGAGATATTTTTTCTTAGAACAAGGCAAATTTGTGCGTCAATAGCTGGCCTATTGCAAATAAATTTAGCACAGTTATCAGTAAAAAATAGCCTCTAGAAAGCAAGTTGTTATCCAGAGTTCTGGTTAGTTAATAAGGCGATTGGCCAACTTCGTCAGCAACTAACCAGACTCGCATGTCAAATTCAAGTTGGTGGTAATCTGCCAGCATAAAAGTACATAACTGATAAAAAGCTTTGTTATGCTCTTTTTCACGTAAGTGTGCCAGTTCATGCACGACTACCATTTGTAGTAATTCAATAGGCGTGTGCTTTAGGCGAGATGAGATTCGAATTTCATTTTTGGCTTTTACTTTGTTCCCCTGACGTCTATTTACATAGGAATGTAAGCCAAGGGCATGGTGACTTAAGTTAATTTTGTCATCAAAGATGACCTTAGCTAAGGGATCGGATTGACGCATATGTGCATTTTTAATTGCTATCGCCATATCATAAAGTGCTTTGTCTGTGCGAATGTCATGGATTCTAGGGTAGCGCTGTAAAAAATGCTCAGCAAGCTTGTTGTTGTCCACTAATGATTGAATTTGATTAACAATTTCAGGTCTATAGCCCGATAAATAACGCATTGGACTGCGTTCACTTTGCTGCTTTTTAATATCATCACTGGTGATTAGCTGACTCATGTCCATTTTAGGCTTAAGAGATTGGCTAGGTGATTTCAACGGCATTTTGGGTGGGGCTTTAGCGGTTTTTTTAGTGATAGGCATAATCTAAGGCTTCAAACAAATTTTGCGCTAATAACAATGTTTAGCTGTTAATAGCGCACACATCTTCAGTGGTCGATAAGCAGATTGCTGCTTAGTTAGACTTTACCGAAAATTAAACGGTTATGATGTACATAGGCTACCTCAAACGCATTTTGTTGTACCCGTTTTAAGTCTAATGAATCAAAATCTGCTTGCGGTGGATTACGCTTAAGTTGCTCTTTAATCGTGACAGGCGAAATCATCACCACAGGTAATTCAGTTAATTGAATAGCGGCTTCTAATTTAAAGCTAGTAGCACTGCCCGCTAATTTACCTTTTTGTTCACGCTCAATAATGGCAATTTGATCAATTTTGTAATCTTCCATTAGCTTATGAAACGCAAAATGAAAATCACGAATTGACTCCGTTGAGGCTGAATCTGAAACCGCAAAAGACACCTTACGACAACTTGGTACGTTGAAGGTTTCGCCTTCATAACTTAATAAACTGATGATGGCTTCGCCACCTTTTAACTCTACACCACAAACTTTCATGTTAATCCTTACTCTTACACACTATTCAAATGATGACGGGGTTTAACCGTCTCAATCACTTAACTATTAATCTTCACTATCTTTGTTATCTTGTTCAATAATCGGCAGTGGTTTGGCTTTACGGCGCATAGGGGCATCACCCACATCAACACCGGTAATAAATCTTTTATCGCGCTTCGGAGCAGCCTTAGGCTTTTGCTTCGCTTTAGCTGCGGTGGCGGATTTAGCCTTAGGCTTAGCGTTAACGGCTTTAGTACTTGCTTGCTTAGTTAGCCCTGAAAACTTAGCCGGTAAGCCGTCGATGGCGCTAAACTCAAAGTTTTTACGTAAAAATGACTGTACTTGTAAAAAACTTTGCCAATCTTTAGGGCCTACAAGAGAAACTGCGACGCCTTTTGCGCCAGCACGGCCAGTGCGGCCAATGCGGTGCACATATTCTTCGGCAAATTTTGGCATGTCAAAGTTAACCACTAATGACACGTTAATTAAATCTAAACCACGAGATGCGACATCGGTCGTAACCAGAATTTGCTGCTGACCTCTACTGAACTGATCCATAATTTGGTTACGTGCCGATTGCTTTAATTCACCGCTTAAAGCCGATGTTGAAAAACCTTGTTCAGCAAGTAAAGAAGCTAAGCGCTCGGTATCCGCTCTGGTTGCAGTGAACACAATTGTTTGCTTGTTTTCAGGCTGCTTCAATAGGTGGCTTAGTAAAGCCTGTTTGTGATCTAAGTGATCAGCAAACAGCATTTTTTGCTCAATGTCTTTATGTTCGGCATAACTTGCGCCAATGGCAACATGACTTGGGTTATTCAAAAGCGTTGTGGCAATGTCATTGATACTTTGATGATCTAACGTGGCTGAAAACATTAATGTCTGACGACGTTTATGGTCAGCAGCATCATTGATGGCTTTCAATTGCGGCGCAAAACCTAGGTCTAGCATGCGATCAGCTTCATCAAGGATCAGTAATTCTAAGCCATTTAAAAATAAATGCCGTTGTTGTAGATGGTCAGCAATTCGTCCCGGTGTGGCCACAATAAAATGCGGTTCACGTGCTAGGCCTTTAGCTTGGTCATTAAAATTTTCACCGCCGAGTACACTCATGGCTTTGTACTGAGTGTTAGCCACCAGTAACCTAAGCTGGCCATATACTTGCTGTGCAAGTTCACGCGTAGGCAACAAAATGAGTACCCGAGGGTCTTTTTTCGACAGCGCTCTGGTCGAAATGATCCGCTGCATTGCTGGCAATAAAAATGCTAAGGTTTTCCCCGAGCCAGTTTTCGATGACGCCATCAAATCTTTACCCGCAAGGGCAATAGGTAAGGCTTGTTCTTGGATCTCTGTGGGGGTAGTGATACCCATGTGCTTCAAACTGTCTAACAAGCGTTTATCAAGCGAAAAATCAGAAAACTGCAAAGGTGGATCCCCTAAAAAATAATAGCCCGACATTATAGCTGTATATACTGGCTATAGCCAATAACAGCTTGCTTGTTTATGCTATGAATTGATTTGAAAAGCAGAGTTCTAGTCAATTGGGAGTGGAATGACTTTTTATGGCGAGGATTGCCGGTGATAACAAAAAACGGCGCTGGGCGTTTATTTAAGATTTAATTCACTTTTAAGATTGATATTAAGGTTATCTCTCATTTGCGCGAATTGTTTCAAACATGGTTTAAGTTAGCGTTTTTCCATGCGTTTTAACATAAGCGCTGATAATTGTCAGGTCGATTGAGTGAACCATAATCAATCGTTTGAGCATTATTATACAAGATGTTGGAATTCAGATGTTTGATAATAAAATCCTACATTTAAGCTAACGTCATCCCAAAGGAATTTAAATACATGGTAGCGATTCATCATTCACCCAAAACAAAGCCAAGAGTAGGGCTTGCCTTAGGAAGTGGTGCTGCGAAAGGCTGGGCACATATTGGCGTGCTAGAAGGGCTGGCTGAACTGGGCGTTTATCCTGACAAAGTTGCTGGTTGTTCTGTTGGCGCACTTGTTGGTGCTGCATATGCTAATGATAACCTAGCGGAATTAAAAAATTGGGTATGTGGCTTTTCAAGTTGGGACATTATTAGTTTAATGGATATCAGTTGGCGAAAAGGCGGTTTAATTAGCGGGGAAAAAGTATTTGATGTGATGTCTGCACGCATTGGTGCTATCGATATCGAAAGTTTAGCCAAACCTTTTGCTGCAGTTGCCACCGATTTGTATACTGGCCAAGAAATTTGGTTTAGGCAAGGTCCATTAAGGCATGCAGTTCGGGCCTCCTGTTCAATGCCAGGATTTTTACCTCCAGTTCAGCAAGCTGGCAGATGGTTGGTGGATGGCGCTGTGGTAAACCCTGTGCCGGTGTCTTTGTGCAGGGCACTTGACGTTGATATTGTGATTGCGGTCGATTTGAACGGTTATCGGCGCACCCAGCTACAGATATTGCCGCAGCAAATTAATAGTGAAAAATCGCCAGTGGTTGAAAAATCAGTGGCTCAAACTGAACAACAAGAATCTGGATTTATGGATTTGCTGGGGAAGGGCAAAGATTATATAGCCAGTCTAACCGACAAGTTTGCAATGGGCAGTAAGTCTCACCCCGGGATGTTGGCAGTGATGTCTCAATCTATGGATATTTTAGAGCAAAGACATAAACGGGCGCGGCTGATGGGTGACCCGCCAGATATTTGTATTATTCCAGACGTGACAGATATAGGTACGATGGAATTTCACCGCGCCGAAGAAGCCATTGCAGCGGGCAGAAAAGCAGTTGAAGATATCGCGCATTTAATCAATGCATCGATTAAAAATTAATTTATCATCCGTGTAATAGTCAGTTTTACTTCAGCGGTCAAGTGGCAAAACTATGATCGCTGGAGTGAGTCGCACAAATTTATCTTGCTTTCCTTTAGCGTAAATAATGATGATCCAGATCAATGCGCCTGATGATTAGTTAGCGCTTAATACACAACATATAGTGTTATGTGTGTTTTTTATGTCGATATGTAGTTTATGCGGCGCTAAAGGAGAATAAATCATGTTGGTTGTTATTAAACGGGACGGTTGCCGTACAGTATTTGATGCAAGTCGAATTGAAGCAGCTGTTATCGCAGCAATGGACTCTGCAGGGCAATCAGACAGCGATTATGCACATACTTTAGCCGCGGTAGTCGAAAAGCAGTTTATAGGACAGGCGGAAGTGGATATTCATCAACTGCAAGATGCGGTTGAAAATATCTTAATGTCTGGCCCGTTTAAATCTGTTGCCCGTCATTATATTGAATATCGTCATGACCGTGATGTCAGTCGCGAAACCAAAAGTAAGCTAAATCGCGAGATACGAGGTTTAGTTGAACAAAGCGATAGCAGCCTTCTGAATGAAAATGCCAATAAAGACGCTAAGGTTATTCCGACGCAGCGTGATTTACTTGCAGGCATTGTGGCAAAACATTATGCCAAAACACATCTATTGCCAAAAGATGTGGTCATTGCCCATGAACGCGGTGAGTTACATTACCATGACTTAGACTACGCGCCATTTTTCCCGATGTTTAATTGCATGCTCATTGATCTAGCGGGCATGCTGACTGAAGGCTTTAAAATGGGTAATGCTGAAATCGAAACCCCAAAATCGATTTCAACGGCGACAGCCGTAACTGCTCAAATTATTGCCCAGGTAGCTAGCCATATTTACGGCGGCACGACCATTAATCGCATTGATGAAGTCTTAGCTCCTTTTGTTCAGAAAAGTTATCAAAAACATCTACTAATAGGTAAAAAATGGTGTATTGATGACGCCGAAGCCTTTGCTTCTGCACAAACTGAAAAAGAATGTCATGATGCATTTCAATCGCTTGAATATGAAGTCAACACCTTGCACACGGCTAATGGTCAAACGCCTTTTGTTACTTTTGGCTTTGGTCTCGGGGTCAGTTGGGAGTCGCGCTTAATTCAGCAATCTATCTTAACTGTGCGGATGGCCGGCTTAGGTAAAAATCGTAAAACGGCGGTATTTCCCAAATTAGTTTTTGCCATTAAAAATGGCGTAAACCATAAAGCTGCTGATGTAAATTATGATATTAAACGCCAAGCGCTAGCCTGTGCCAGTATGCGCATGTACCCTGACATTTTGAATTATGAACAAGTTGAAAAAGTGACGGGTTCCTTTAAAACCCCTATGGGGTGTCGTTCCTTTTTAGGCACATATGAACAAGATGGTGAACTTGTACATGAAGGACGCAACAATTTAGGTGTGGTAAGTGTAAACCTGCCGCGCATCGCAATAGAAGCCAAAGGCGATGAAAGCCAGTTTTATGCTCTGCTGGAAAAACGATTAGTGGTTGCTAAAAGCGCTTTAGATACACGTATTGCCCGCTTAGTAGGGGTGAAAGCCCGTGTTGCACCGATTTTGTATATGGAAGGCGCTTGTGGTGTTCGCTTAAAGGCGGATGATGATATCAGTGAAATCTTCAAACACGGCCGCTCATCTATTTCATTAGGCTATATTGGCTTGCACGAAACCATTAATGCGCTTTATGGCACTGAAACTCATGTATTCGATGATGAACTTTTACGTGAAAAAGCGATCGCGATTGTGGCGTTTTTAAAACAAAAAACCGAACTATGGAAGCAAGAGTCTGGCTACGGCTTTAGTCTGTACAGTACCCCGAGTGAAAACCTATGTAGCCGTTTCTGTAATTTAGATGCTAAAGAGTTCGGGCTGATAAAAGGGGTAACCGATAAAGGCTACTACACCAATAGTTTCCATTTAGATGTTGAAAAGAAAGTGAATCCGTTTGATAAAATTGATTTTGAACAACCTTATCCTGAAATAACCAATGGCGGGTTTATCTGCTACGGTGAATATCCAAATATGCAACATAACATTGATGCTCTTGAAGATGTTTGGGACTACAGTTATAGCCGTGTGCCTTATTACGGCACTAACACCCCTATTGATGAATGTTATGATTGCGGATTTTTAGGGGAATTTAATTGTACCAGTAAAGGCTTTGTTTGCCCCAAATGTGGTAACCACGAGCCAAGCCGAGTTTCCGTAACTCGCCGTGTGTGTGGATATCTTGGCAGTCCAGATGCGAGACCGTTTAACTATGGTAAGCAGGAAGAGGTTAAACGTCGGGTGAAACACATCTAATGTTTTATAGCGCTTATCACAGTATTGATGTTGTTAACGGCGAGGGCACACGATGTACCTTGTTCGTTAGCGGCTGCAATCATGCTTGCAAGGGCTGTTATAACCAGTCTACCTGGCGTGTAGATGCGGGTTATCAATTTACCCAGCAGTTAGAAGACAAGATTATTGCTGATTTAAATGATACTCGCATTCGTCGCCGAGGTTTATCGCTAAGTGGTGGCGATCCTCTCCATCCTGCCAATGTTTCAGCCGTGCTGCAATTGATTCATCGAGTCAAAAAAGAGTGTATCGGAAAAGACATTTGGTTATGGACAGGTTATCAAATGGACGAGTTATCTGTAGAACAAGCTGCGATAGTGGCCTTGGTTGATGTCTTGATTGATGGCAAGTTTGAACAGGCCTTGGCTGACCCGTCATTGAAGTGGCGGGGCAGCGCAAATCAAATTATTCATACTATAAGCAAGTCACTTTGAAGCGATTTCATTTATCTTTGAGTGTGCAAAATACAGGGTGAGATCGCGAATGCTTTTCGCTCAATTAGTGGAAGTTTATTAATCGAATATCAACTGCATGGACGCAGTGTTAAGCCATCATGGGTGATTTCACGGCGTTTCGTTTAATAAACTTTCACGAGTTGTATAGAATACAATCACTCATGCGGTAGCCCTGGTGCAAAATACTATTGCTAGTTGCTAGTTGCTAGTTGCTAGTTGCTAGTTGCTGTATAAGTTTGTTTTCAAACTCTTCAGCCGACAGCGGTTTCGCAAATAAATAGCCTTGATATTCATCACAGCCTTCTTGCTGTAATAACTGGCGTTGCGCATCTGTTTCAACGCCTTCTGCCACTATCTTCATTCCTAGATTATGACCCAATTGAATAATGGTTCTTACGATCATATGGTCATTTTGTTTTTCGACACAATGATCGATAAAGCTTTTATCAATTTTTAAAATATCCAGAGGCAAACGCCCAATTTGGCTCAAAGATGAATAAGCGGTGCCAAAATCATCAAGTGATAAACGAACGCCAATCTTTTTGAGTTTTGATAACACGGCGATATTAAGTGCTGGATTATCCATTATCCAGCTTTCAGTTTGTTCAATTTCAAGGCATTCAGCAGGGCACTTAAGGTCAGTTAATATTGATAATACATCATGACTAAAACTGGTTTGTTGTAGCTGTACCGAGGAAACATTCACTGCAATACAACGAAAATCATATTGTTCTCGCCACAGCATCAATTGGTGGCAGGCCGTTGACATCACCCATAATCCAATTTCAATAATACTGTTACTTTCTTCTGCGATATTAATAAACTCAGCAGGGTTGATTAAGCCATATTTAGGATGGCGCCAGCGAATTAAAGCTTCAGCAGAATTAAATTTCCCTGTGGCTAAACAGACTTTAGGTTGATAAAGCAGAAACAGTTCATTATTGCTAATAGCTTGCTTTAAATCATTTTCTAACTCGTGTCGTTTAACCAGTTCTTCCATTAGTTGATTATCATAAAATGAAAAGCTGTTTTTGCCTGCATACTTTGCGCGATACATCGCCATATCCGCATTGCTGCATAATATTTCTATCTCACTGGCATCGATTGGGTAAGCAGCAATACCAATGCTGGCTGTGACAGTGTAGTGTTTATTCAATAACGTGTAAGGTTGCTGGCAAAGAGTTAACACTTTTTGTGCAAGCGCTTCTGCCTTTGATTGCAATAATTCAGGCGGCTCATCTAATATAAAGGCGAACTCATCACCACCAATTCGATAAGCATAACAATGACGGCTAACCAATTTCGCTAAGCGATCAGCCACCATACGTAATACTTGGTCGCCGTAAATATGCCCTAGTTGATCATTAATCTTTTTGAAGCCATCTAAGTCGACAATTAATAATGCAAAGTGGTGTTGCGCCTCATCTAATGTCGCTTGAGTCTTTAACTCTGACATGTGCTCCATGAATTTTTTGCGGTTTGGTAACCTGGTTAAGTAATCAGTGTAACTTTCAAAACGAAAATGATGCATTTGTTGTAGTGATTTTTGCTGAAAATACACCATAACGGTGGCAAAACTTGTTATCACCACTAATTCGATAATGTCTTCGATAACATCACTTAATTCATGGGCATCAATCGAGGGGAAATAGGCAGATGTAAGCAATAAGCTAATAGTAATCGGGTAAAAACTGCCTGGGTGAACGGTTAAATAGATAAATGGCAGAAGGATATATAACTCTTCAATTTCTTCTAAATCAAGTGGGTAGTACAAGCCGATAAAAAGTAACAGTACAAAAGATAGGCTACTCAAACTATTCTTAATACGGCTATGACTTACTAGAAATGCCGCAACGGCAAAAGCTAAACTCACGGCATAAGCTATTTTAGCCTCGATAACCTGTGGTAAAGACAAAAGAAGGTAGGTTGATAAACTGATAATGAAAACGAATATCACTTTTCCAAAATCTTCAGCATCCCATTGATGTAAATTAAAGAGTCTAGTTATTGACAATATTGGCTCCATTATTCATTTAAATATTATTTAATACTCATAATATTAGTATATTACACACACTATCGTTTTTAGTGTTATCTTCATAAATCAGTCCAATGGCTATTTCAAACACGATAAAGCTAATCACTCGTTTTGCATCCAATGGCTTGCAAGTTGCGGATGCTTGTTATCTCGCATTAACGACATTCACTCTTTTCCGTTAACTGACGACGATAGACTTTGGTTCTGCGGCGGTTTTTTATTTGCTCGATGAGTAAACTCAAAAATGGTGAGTCGGTTAGTTTAGGCTTTTGCCCTTGACTCATGCGTCTTAGTTGCCTTTTGATAATGGCCATCGTCGCCAGTGCTGCTAAGGTTTTGTTTGACCAATTAATCGCCGGAATGTTAAGCCTAAATTCTGGTGTCTTATACCACACATTAATGATATCTGGTTTGTATGCTAGCGTTGTAGCTAAGCCACATAAACTAAACCCCGTATTAATGACTTTTTGAGCAATGCCAAATTTTTGAATGCCGCCAGTTAACATTAAAGGTATAGGCGAGCGCTGGACTAATTTTTCAGTAAAACTTAAAAAGTAGGCTTCACGAGCGAGAGAGCGTTCATCTGCACTACGGCCTTGCATCGCAGGAGCTTCATAACTTCCACCTGATAATTCGACCAAATTAACATTATGCTCGGCTAACCAATTAATCACTTGCTCAGCATCATCTATATCGAAGCCGCCACGTTGAAAATCGGCTGAATTGAGTTTGACTGCTACATCAAAATCATCGCCGCAGGTTTTTCTGACTTGTTTAATGACTGCTATTAATAATCGTGAACGATTGGCTAAACTTCCTCCCCATTGGTCATTGCGTTGGTTAGTTAAAGGTGACAGAAATTGCGCCAATAAATACCCATGGGCGGCATGGATTTCGACACCATCAAATCCTGCTTGTTTAGCTTTAAAAGCACTTTGTCCGAAGCGATAAATGATGTCTTCGATTTCCTCATCAATCATCGCTTTTGGGATAGAAAATAAATTTGAGTGCTTACCAAGGTTGAGCGCAATAGCTGAAGGTGCAAGATTTTTACCTCCCATTGCTTTGAACACTTGTCGCCCTGGATGATTTAGCTGCATCCAAACTTTAGTGTTGTTACTTTTGGCTATTTTTGCCCATTTTTTAAAAGGCGCTAACGGGGTGGTTTGTTCTAGTGCGACACCACCGGGTCCGGTCATCGCCCATTTATCAATCATCACATTACCTGTAATGATAAGACCCACACCACCATCAGCCCACTGTTGGTAAAGTTTGAAGAGCTTTTCGTCGGGTAACTGTTGGGCATTAGCGAGGTTCTCTTCCATTGCCGCTTTTACAAATCGATTTTTAATTTTCGTGTTAGGACTGACCTGAAACTCGCTAAAAAGAGATTGCGGCATGTTGGGGGGCGCTTATTTATAGTGGAATAAAATCAGCATATCGCTAAAGGCAACCTCAATACCTGCTGAAGTGGTATTTATTCTATTGCTATTATGCACAAACCTTTGATTGATGTTCGCAAATTAGCTCACTTTGGGTATATAATTCCCACCTTAAATTGCGATCTGGTTTCATATTGAATAGTGTCTATTTAATCCGCATGGCAATTGTCTGATTAGTTTAAAGGTAAAGTAATGAATTTAAAGCAAGAACTGCAAACACTGAATGATAAGCTTGATAAATTTCGTCGCAAATTAGCGGCGGCTGAGCAGCGTGGCGACGCAGTTGTCATTCTGCAGTTCAAAAAAGAAATCACCGCAATGACTAAACGTATTGCTAACGTTAAAGGTCAACAAACTCGTGAGCTAAATAAAGCGGGTGGGGAAGTTAAAAACTTACCTTTCAAGCGTGAACTCACTAAAGCCGAACAGGCTGATATGGGTAAGTTGAAAAAGTCAGTTAAAGGATTAGTTGTTGTGCACCCAATGACCGCATTAGGTCGCGAAATGGGTATTCAAACTGTAACGGGTTTTGCTCCGAGTAAGTTTTAATACCAATTCAAATTTTTAGTGTAGTTGGTTACTTTCGAGTAACCGACGACCATTCTAAGGCAATTTAGTCTCTGGAAATACGGTCTCATATTATAGAGCTCAGGGAATGAGTATTGTCGTAAGGTCTATTTCATGTCGATAAAATATATCGCCACTTCTCAATTACCTACCCCTTGGGGTGTTTTTGCTATGCACGGTTTTGAAGATACAGAAACCGGCAAAGAGCATGTAGCATTAACGTTTGGCGAATTAAATGCAGACGATGCTATTTTAGGTCGTATCCACTCAGAATGTTTAACCGGTGATGCTTTATTCAGTTTACGCTGTGATTGTGGTTTTCAATTGCAGACGGCCATGCAAAATATTGCCGAATTAGGGCAAGGGTTTATCTTATACTTACGTCAAGAAGGTCGTGGTATTGGATTACTCAATAAAATTCGAGCTTATGAGTTGCAAGATGCTGGTGCTAATACGGTTGAGGCTAACGAACGCTTAGGTTTTAAAGCTGATATGCGCCAATACGATATGATTAAGCCCATGCTCGAACAAATTAACGTCACTCGTGTTCGTTTGATGACCAATAACCCTCGAAAAGTGAAAGCCATGCAACAAGAGGGAATTGAGGTTGTTGATAGAGTTCCATTGCAAGTGGGTAAAAATCGTTACAATGAAGCTTACTTGAAAACCAAGTCAACAGAGCTTGGCCATATGATGTCTGAGTACCATTTTAATGACGAGCAAAGCTAACGTTTTTATAAACGCCATAGCTCGACATTTTCAAGTGGCCTTACCTAAAGCCATAGCCTTTGCTATGGCTTTTTGCTGCAGCTTACCTGCCTTTTCTGAAGTGAGTAAACTCGCGCCTGATGCTTCTCACTATGCCTTTGCCAATTATCTTGGCAGCGGCATCTATCGCACATCTGGTCAAAGTGCCGCTGTGGTGAATGTGCCATTAGCATTTACGCTTGATGAAGCCGATGATCATTTAGTGAAATTACGCCTGCCGGTCTCATTAGGTTTTTTTGACTACACATTTAATGATTTACCTGGTGGTGATTTACCCGACAATGTCGGTACTATGACTATCACTCCAGGGATAGAATATCATTGGTTTGTTGATGAAAAGCTGACCATAGAAAGCTACATAGATTTAGGTTACGGCTATAATTTTTCGAACGAAAGTAATGTGGGTATTTTTTCTACAGGTGTATCTTCGATTTATAAAATTGATAATCAAACCTATAGCCCAATTTGGGTTAATAGAATCTACTATGCAGGTTATCGTAGTAGCCTGAATAATCGTGCTGAGAGTTATTCAGTTTTGAAAAGTGGATTCGACTTTGGCTTGGGCACTAAGTGGCAATGGCAAGATAAAGAAGTCGAGCCCAGATTATTTGTTGGAGCACATTGGTATTTTGATAAAATAAAATTCGTTAATCCGACGGGAAAAGATGTGCTGACAAGCCACTCTTATGAAGTAGGGGCAACGTTTAAGTTTTCTAGACCTATAGGTTATGATGTTTTTGGTTGGGATGGATTGAAATTTGATCGTTTGGGGTTAAGTTACCAGGCAGGAGGTGGCTTACAAGTTTGGCGACTTATTTTCGAATTTCCGTTGTAATGGGTTCCTTTATAAACAGAGTTTCTACTAAACAATTTATTTTTGCTCAGTGAATTAATCTTAATGTCTGTTTATAGTAAAGTTTGGCACTTTTTCGGATAAACGGATTAGGGCGAGCACATTTCGGTGTCAAAACTTGCTAGCCTTTTAATCAAATTAACATCCTGGCGCTTCACTCACATCAGACCAAAGTGGCAAAACACACGTTTTTCTGCAAAAGAAGTCCTTTGGCCCCCGCATTGCCCTAGACTAAAAATGCTGAAAAGTGCATGTTTTCGATGGGGTTCGATCTCGGATTACACTTTATATGCAGTCTGCTTCACCCATTTTCGCCTAATACAAAAACATCCTAACGCTTCCGATTGGCCGTATCTGGCCCAACGAAAGCTAGCGTATCATCCATGCTAAGTCCACGGTAATGGGGCTTAACTTTTTCCCCATATCTGCGAATTGATAGGACTTGTGTCTGATGATGTGTTTGCATCAATAGCCTTCATGCTTGTAGTGAGGGGGCGCTTTTTTGTTGCAGTCGAAGATTGTGTTCTCGATTTTTTTGCCTGCTCATCACGGTCTGGCCTGATTGGTAAAGGCAGTTTATTGCTCTTTAAATATAAGTATTCGACTTTGTCTCTGGCCCATTGTGTTTTGCGTAAAAACGTTAGGCTTGATTTAATACTTGGGTTGTCTTTAAAACACCGGATATTAATTCTTAGGGCTAAATCTTCCCAGCCATATTTATCCACTAAATAGGTAATAATAGTTTCCAATTTAATGCCATGAAGTGGATTGTTTTGCTGGGTCATAATAATTGTGTAGCCGTATGAAATAATAGTCTGTTGTAATTATACCTAAAAAGGTGGGGTAAAGTGAGCGTGTATTACTACTTTAAGCGCTTTTGTTGATTGCTGGCGGATAAGTGGTAAAAGTCATCAATTAATATCCGTAATAATTTGGATTTAGCCATTCCAGCATTTTTGGATAACTCATCTAATTGACTGATACTTTTTTCCGTAAGGGTAAAAGTCGCATGACGATATATTTTGACGCTTTTTTTATCGAGCCCTTTCAAAAAGGCCTGAGTTGATTGTTGCGCAGGGGAGTCATCACCCACCACAGTTTTTTTGCCAAAAGCATAGTTATTGGCATCTTCAATAAAGTCATCAACCGAAACTGATTTTTTATGCAGCTTTGGTTTTTTACGCTTAAGGTCAGTTAAACTCATAACTATTTTCTGGTGGTATTGCGAATAATTCATCAGCAATCGCTCTAATTTCAAGAGCGGCTTTGCCATCAGGTTCGATTTCTAAAACCGAAGATCCACTTTCTTCACTGTCATCATAAATGTTACGACTGAAGGTAACAGAGTTAAGCGCGCGAAGGTTGAAAGATTCAACGACTTCTTTAGCTTCTAAAATACGCTTGAATTGGGAGGGTAAAGCAGGGCACTGCGTAATCACAATGGTGGCAACCATTTTGGGATTGACCATTTTACAAGTACTGAGCATATCTTCCATATGCGGTAATGTTTTTAGGTCGCGACGCTTCGGTCTTAATGGAATGACAACATAGGTGGCAACCGACATTGCTGCTCGCATTGCTAGGTTGTCTTGGCCGCCACAATCAACAATGACGTAATCAAACCTTTCATCTAGGCTCAGTAAATCATTACGAATTTTGCCATATAGCTGAATACAGTTGATGGGAGCTAGATTTGGGTCATTGTTTCGTGCCTGGATCCAGTCTGATGTTGTGCGCTGTGGATCACAATCAACCATCAACACATTAGCATTGAATTTTTGAGTAATATAAACGGCAAGGTTTTGCGCTAAGCAACTTTTTCCGCTGCCGCCTTTTTCACCGCCTACGAGCAGTATCATACTCTTCTCCCTTTACTGTTCAAATTCAATATGCCAAAGCGATAAGTTTAACTTGTTAAAATGAGTATAGGCCATATTTTGATTCTGGCTAATTACAGACGCCACTTTGGTTCAACAAAGTGTTTATTCTCCGTAAATCATTACAGTAATTGCAATGCAATATGGTAGCTTTGGTCATTACTTTTAGTGCAACGACAAACTTGTCCTTTAATTGTATTTTGTTTATCGGTCCCCTCGTTAAACGTCATAGCTACTAATTCACCTACTTCAAAAGCCTTACAGTAATCAAATAATACACCTTTACGCGCTAGGTCTATGCACACGGCTGCGTCATCATGACTTTCACCTGTTTTACTGATCCAGTGTAACTTGACTCTTTCTGCTTCCATGTCGACACGCAGTGATGTGCGCTTTTCTTCAAAACCTGTTGGCTCTTGGTCCATTTTAACTCTCCATATGGGACACGATACTTTAGTTTTAGCATATTGGCTTTTTTAAGCAATACCAAATGCTTATTTAAAGCAAAAACGCCAAACAAAATGTTTGGCGTTTTTAGTTAGCTTATTTTTAAGATTAGCTGTCGTAGTCTTGGTTTTTTGGATATGGCATTTTTAATTGTCCCCATCTAATAACGATTACCGTAGTAGCAAGTACGATGGTAGAAAATGAAATGGCTAAAATACGCCAATCGTCCATGCCTTTCATATCTAAAATGAGATATCGAGCTAATGCCACAATCGCGATATAGAGTGGCATGCGGATGGGTAATTTACCTGATTCTATGTAATTAACTACCATCGCCAAAACTTCGAGGTAAATGAATAGTAATAACAGATCTGCAAGTTCGACGGTTCTAATGGCGAACATATGTAAAATTTCTTCGCCAATAGCAAAAATAGTCGCTAAAGCGATGATGAAAAGGACTAAGTATTCAATCGACTTTAATGATTGGATACTGGCATGTTTAACTCTATGCATAATGGCTCTAATATTTGTGAGTAAGTCAACATTATTAAGGAAAGTGAGCAATTTGCCCAGCGATCTAAATCACAGACATAAAAAAACCGCTAAATAAGTTAGCGGTTTTTATTTAGTTAATAATACGAAGCGATTAGCGCTTTAAACCTTCATTTAATAAAGGGCGCATGATTTTAACTAATTGAGATGTCACTTTTGGCGTTCCAGCAACAATGTTACCTGAGACTAGGTAATTGTGACCGCCAGTAAAATCAGTAACTGTACCGCCGGCTTCACGACAAATTAAGTCTCCAGCAGCTATGTCCCAAGGCTTTAAACCGATTTCGAAGAAACCATCTAAGCGGCCAGCAGCTACGTAGGCTAAATCTAATGCTGCAGAACCGGCGCGACGTAAATCAGCACATTGTGGGAAAACTTCAGCTAAGATTTTCATGTAAGTTTCAGTGTGCTGACGAGCTTTAAATGGAAATCCAGTACCAATCATGGTGCTGTCTAATTCATTTACGCTAGTCACGCGCATGCGGAAATCGTTAACTTTTGCGCCTTTACCGCGGACAGCTGAAAATAGCTCTTCACGGACAGGATCGTAAATTACAGCGATTTCAGTCACACCTTTATGTTGTAAGGCAATTGAAACCGCGAAATGAGGAATACCACGTACGAAGTTGTTGGTACCATCCAAAGGATCGACTATCCATACATAATCTTTATTCTGTCCACGGTTTTCACCGTCTTCTTCACCCACGATCGTGTGATCTGGGTATGACTTACGAATTTGATATGTGATAGTTGCTTCTGCTTCCTTGTCTACACTCGTAACAAAGTCATTAATTCCTTTGGTACTTACCTCAACACGGTCGAGTTCAGTATAGGCGCGCATAATTGTTTGGCCAGCAGCGCGCGCAGCGCGTGTGGCAATAGTCATCATCGGATGCATAGCAATCCCCTGGATTTTAAAGAACGAGTAAAATAGCGGCAGCATTATACCCTATTCAATAGTTATATCAAATGCAGATTTTCATATAACGGTATAAACGGAGCTTGTGTTAACATGCATTCAATATTTTTTGAACGAAAGTAATGTCATGCTAAGTAATATTCGTGTTGTGCTTGTTGGCACGTCTCACCCTGGAAATATCGGCTCAACTGCACGCGCGATGAAAACCATGGGCTTGTCTAATTTATACCTCGCAGAACCAAGAGTTGAACCTGATGGGCAATCAATTGCATTGGCTGCAGGTGCATCTGATATTTTAAAAAATCTTACTACGGTTAACTCATTAGAAGAAGCGATTGCTGATTGTAGTTTAGTGATCGCAACTAGTGCACGTAGTCGTACATTAGATTGGCCGATGCTTGACCCTCGCCAGGCGGGTGAAAAGTTATCGCTTGAAAGTATCAAAGGGCCAGTTGCAATTGTTTTTGGCCGTGAGAATCATGGTTTAAGTAATGAAGAACTGCAAAAGTGTACTTATCATGTGGCCATTCCTGCTAATCCAGAATATAGCTCACTTAATTTAGCTCAAGCAGTGCAAATTATTTGTTATGAAACCCGGGTAGCGCATTTAGCCTTGGGTGAGCAACCTGCACCAGAGGAAGAGTATCCTCTAGCAGAAGATTTAGAGCGTTTCTTTGTTCATTTAGAATCGACATTATCAGAAACAGGCTTTGTGATTAAAAATCACCCCGGTAACGTCATGATAAAACTACGCCGCTTATTCAGTCGTGCGCGCGTTGAAGCACAAGAGATGAATATATTACGCGGTATCTTAACCTCGATAGACAAAAAAATAGACAAAAAATAGTGGTGAGTAGGGAGTTCACATGGGCGTGAGATCGAGATTAAAAGAAGACATTGAATCTATCTATCACCGTGATCCTGCGGCAAATAGTACAATTGAAATTTTACTTAATTATCCTGGTATGCATGCCATTTGGTTGCATCGTATCAGCCATAAATTTTGGCGAGGAAATTGGCGTTTAACTGCTCGATGTTTGTCTACATTCTCCCGCTGGTTAACGGGTGTTGAAATTCATCCGGGAGCCACTATTGGCAGGCGTTTCTTTATCGACCATGGTATGGGTGTGGTAATTGGTGAGACAGCTGAAATTGGCGATGATTGCACCTTATATCATTCAGTTACTTTAGGTGGTACGACTTGGCAAGCTGGCAAACGGCATCCTACGCTAGGTAACAATGTGGTGATTGGTGCTGGCGCCAAAATACTTGGGCCAATTACTATGCATGATGGTGCTCGTGTTGGCTCAAACTCGGTGGTGGTTAAAGATGTTGAGGCCGACCACACAGTTGTTGGTATTCCTGGTCGAGTTGTGGCTACCCCAAGCAAGCAATCCAAAGAGAAAGTTGAGCGTCGCACCGAAATGGCCAAAAAGTATGGCTTTGATGCTTATGCCGTTTCACCTGATAATCCCGATCCGGTAGCAAATGCTATTGGGCAGATGCTTGATCATATGCATTTAATGGACTCAAAGGTGCAAGAGTTATGTCAAGCTATTCAAACAATGGGAGGCGAGGTCTGTACAGATAAATTACCTGAGTTAAATGTAGATGATTTTAATGAAGCAGAACAAGCCGCGGCAAAAAAGCGTCAACTCGAAATCACTGAGTTTGATCCAAGCATTTAAGCGCTTAGCTTTGGTTAGCTGGCTTTATCAATATCCAGGTTTCAGTGTTTAGATCAATACCTAAATACTATTCAGATCATAAATTCATGCTAAATAGGGGAATTATTCCCTTATTTACATTGAATTTTAAGCCATAAAAAGGTTAAATACGTCAGCTAAATTTATGCTGTTTTAGACGTTCTTTATACCAATACTTGACTTATTTAGTAGGATTAATACTTGACTAAAATACTCGGGTATGTTGAAATTGCTCCATACTTTTGAGGAGCAGTAACAGGTTATGAAACTTACATCAAAAGGCCGCTATGCAGTTACAGCAATGTTGGATGTTGCTATACATTCTGCCTCAGGGCCAGTGCCTTTAGCTGATATATCAGAAAGACAGGGCATATCGCTGTCTTACCTTGAACAACTCTTCGCAAAATTACGCAAACATGGTTTGGTGTCCAGTGTACGAGGACCCGGTGGCGGATATCGTTTAGGTTTAGAGGCCAATGACATTTCAGTGGGCATGGTTGTCCATGCAGTTGATGAGTCAGTTGATGCCACTCGCTGCCAGGGACAAGGTAACTGCCAAAGTGGTACGCGTTGTTTAACCCATTCGTTATGGGGCGATTTAAGTAAACAAATTTCAGAGTTTTTAAATGGTATTTCACTTGCTGGTTTGATGAACAAAAGGGATGTGCAATTTATCTCTTTAAAGCAAGATGAAATGCAGAAGGAACATCGTGTTAGTTTATAAGCTTAGGTTTATAAATTAAATGATGTTGATTTAAATATAATTATTATTTGTACGTTGTATGTAGCCTCAGCTGAGACTGCTAAGTACGGAGTGTGTTATGAAGCTTCCTATCTATCTAGATTATGCCGCAACAACCCCTGTAGATCCGCGTGTCGCAGAGAAAATGGTTCAACATATGACTATGGACGGAGTGTTTGGTAATCCAGCATCTCGTTCACATCGTTATGGTTGGCAAGCTGAAGAGGCAATTGATATTGCCCGTAATCAAGTTGCTGACTTGATTAACGCTGATCACCGTGAAATTGTTTTTACTTCAGGTGCAACAGAATCATCAAACCTTGCTATTAAAGGTATTGCTCATTTCTACCACAAGAAAGGCAAGCACATCATTACCAGCAAAACTGAACATAAAGCCACGTTAGATACGTGTCGTCAGTTAGAACGTGAAGGTTATGAAGTGACTTATTTAGAACCGGATGCCAATGGTATTATCCCTGTTTCTCGCCTTGAAGCGGCAATGCGCGACGATACGATCCTTGTCAGCATTATGCATGTGAATAACGAAATTGGCGTAGTGCAAGATATCAACAGCATCGGCGAGTTATGTCGCGCTAAAGGTATTTTCTTCCATATGGATGCTGCACAAAGTGCAGGTAAATTGCCATTGGACGTACAAGAAACCAAAGTAGATTTGATTTCTATTTCTGCTCATAAAATGTATGGGCCTAAAGGTATTGGTGCATTATATGTGCGTCGTAAACCACGTATCCGTCTTGAATCTCAAATGCACGGTGGTGGTCATGAACGTGGCATGCGCAGTGGTACATTAGCGACGCATCAGATTGTTGGCCTAGGTGAAGCAGCTGCTATCGCTAAGCAAGATATGCAACAAGATGGAGCACGTATTCGTCGTTTACGCGACAAACTTTGGGCCGGCATCAATCACATTGAAGAAACCTATATCAATGGTGATGCTGAACAAGGTTATTGTGGCATTTTTAACGTGAGTTTCAACTTTGTTGAAGGCGAGTCGTTAATGATGGCATTGAAAGATTTAGCCGTATCATCAGGTTCAGCTTGTACCTCTGCCAGTTTAGAGCCTAGCTATGTGCTTCGTGCATTAGGTTTAAACGATGAAATGGCACACAGTTCAATTCGTTTTTCAATTGGTCGTTTTACTACCGATGAAGAAATTGAGCATGCAATTAAAGTAATCACTGAATCAATCGACAAATTACGTGAGATGTCACCACTTTGGGAAATGTTCAAAGATGGTATCGACTTGAACCAAGTTCAATGGGCACATCATTAATGGGCATAGCCCATTAACACCTATTTGTTAACAGACAGAGATTTTGGAGCAGTATCATGGCTTATAGCGAAAAAGTAATCGATCATTATGAAAATCCACGTAACGTTGGATCTTTCGATAAGAATGACCCGTCAGTAGTGACGGGTATGGTTGGGGCACCAGCATGTGGCGACGTAATGAAGCTGCAACTTAAAATTGGTGCTAACGGCATTATTGAAGATGCTAAATTCAAAACCTATGGTTGTGGTAGTGCGATTGCATCTAGCTCATTGGTTACTGAGTGGGTTAAAGGTAAAACAGTTGAAGAAGCTGCTAGCATTAAAAACGCTGACATTGCTGAAGAACTTGCATTACCACCGGTAAAAATTCATTGCTCTATTTTAGCTGAAGATGCTATCAAAGCGGCAATTGAAGAGTACAAGTCCAAACAATCTAAGTAATCCCTGGAGTTAAAGATGGCAATTTCAATGACCCCAGCAGCGGCTGACAGAGTAAGATCTTTTCTTGCAAATCGTGGAAAAGGTCTTGGTTTACGCCTTGGGTTGAGAACATCTGGCTGTTCAGGAATGGCTTACGTGCTTGAGTTTGTAGATGACTTGAATGACGATGATGAGCTATACACCATTGATGGTGTGAATATCATCATTGATGCTAAAAGTTTTATTTACTTACAAGGTATCGAGTTAGATTTTATTAAAGAAGGCCTAAATGAAGGTTTTCAGTTTAATAACCCTAACGCCAAAGGTGAATGTGGTTGCGGTGAAAGCTTCACCGTGTAACTCACCCATCACTGTGTTTTAAACATGTAAGTATGAATGTTATTGAATGAATTACTTCGAATTGTTTGACCTCGTTCCAGCCTTCGATATTGACACCGCCAACCTTGCAGAACGCTATCGCGATCTGCAACGGGCGGTGCACCCCGATAAATTTGCTCATGCTTCAGAGCAGCAAAAATTATTATCTGTTCAACGTACAGCCCAAGTTAACGACGGCTATCAAACCCTCAAAAGTCCATTACGACGCGCGGAGCACATGCTTTCATTGCGCGGCATCGATCTTAGTCATGAAACCACCACCATTAGAGATAGCGGTTTTTTGATGCAGCAAATGGAATGGCGGGAAATGTTAGAAGACATTAATGATGCCGCCGAACCTCAAGATGCTGTCGATGCACTGTATGATTCCTTTGCTAGTTATGAAAAATCATTATTTACCCTTTTGAGTCAATTGCTCATTACAGCTGCTGAAGATGATAATAAGCAAGCGGCAGATCAAATTCGTAAGTTAAAGTTTATGGCAAAATTAAACGATGAACTTGCTCGTATCGAAGATGCACTACTTGACTAATTTAAGGTAGAATTCAGCCTTAGAATTAAGTCTTGATTAATCTACTTCGTCTCCGTATTTTTTGATAAGCCTAAAGGCTTATCTACAACAAAGTTGGAACACTATGGCACTGTTGCAAATTGCAGAACCTGGCCAAAGCGCCGCACCTCATCAGCACCGTTTAGCGGTGGGTATTGATTTAGGGACCACAAATTCACTTGTCGCAGCGGTAAGAAGTGGCCAGGCAACAACATTAGCGGATGAGAATGGTCAACACTCTCTACCTTCAGTGGTGCACTATGCCAAAGAATCGATTTTTGTGGGTGACAGTGCTCAAGCTCAATCTGCAACTGACCCGAAAAATACCATCGTATCGGTAAAGCGATTCATGGGCCGCAGTTTAAGCGATATTCAAGCCCGCGATACTCAGTTAGCCTACCAATTGGAGGCAAGCGAAAATGGTTTACCCGTTTTTGTGACCCAGCAAGGCAAAGTTAACCCTGTTCAAGTTTCTGCCGAAATTTTAAAACCTCTGGTGGCTCGTGCAGAAAAAACCTTAGGTGGTGAGTTACAGGGAGTGGTGATTACCGTTCCTGCCTATTTTGACGATGCACAACGTCAAGGGACCAAAGATGCTGCAGAGTTGTTAGGTGTCAAAGTATTGCGTTTGCTTAACGAGCCAACCGCTGCCGCAATCGCCTATGGACTTGATACCAAACAAGAAGGCGTAATCGCTATCTATGATTTAGGTGGCGGCACATTTGATATTTCGGTACTGCGACTCAATCGTGGTGTATTTGAAGTACTGGCTACGGGCGGCGATTCAGCTTTAGGTGGCGATGATTTTGACCAGTTATTAGTGGACCATTTTAAGCAAGCTTGGCAATTAACCAATCTATCAGCACAAGAAGCGCGTAGATTACAAATTGAAGCGCGTCGCGTAAAAGAATTACTGACCAGTCACAGCGCTGTTACTGCCAGCTTAGATTATCAAGGCAAGCTGCTTAGTTGCGATGTGACAAAGCCTGATTTTGATTCACTCATTTCAGCTTTAGTGAAAAAAACTATCAGCAGTTGTCGTCGTACATTACGTGATGCGGGTGTGACTATCGATGAAGTCATTGAAACTGTCATGGTAGGTGGTTCAACGCGTGTACCTATGGTACGAGAGCAAGTTGAAGCCTTCTTTAAAAAGGCCCCATTAACGTCAATTGACCCAGATCGTGTCGTCGCCATTGGCGCAGCAATTCAAGCTGATATTCTGGTGGGGAATAAACCTGAGTCTGATTTGTTATTATTGGATGTTATCCCGTTATCATTAGGGATTGAGACCATGGGTGGCTTAGTAGAGAAAGTGGTTACCCGCAACACCACTATTCCGGTAGCACGAGCACAAGAATTTACCACCTTTAAAGACGGTCAAACTGCGATGGCTTTCCATGTTGTCCAAGGTGAGCGTGAATTAGTTGATGATTGTCGTTCTCTCGCCCGTTTTACCCTGCAGGGGATCCCGGCATTAGCCGCCGGTGCTGCGCACATTCGAGTGACATTTCAAGTGGATGCGGATGGTTTGCTGAGCGTGACCGCCATGGAAAAGTCAACCGAGGTGCAAACCAGTATTCAAGTTAAGCCATCTTTCGGCTTGTCAGATACTGAAATTGCGACCATGTTAAAAGACTCAATGAAGCATGCAAAAGAAGATATCACTCGCCGAATGCTAGCGGAACAGAAAGTTGAAGCTGCAAGAGTGATTGAATCTTTAACCGCGGCTTTACAAAAAGATAGCGGATTACTTGCAGCAAATGAACATGCTCAGTTACAAACGGCTATTGCAAAATTAGCCGCAACCGCCGAGAAAGATGATGTTGATGCAATTGAAAAAGCGATCAACGATTTAGATGCCCAAACCCAAGATTTTGCGGCAAGACGTATGGATAACTCAATTAAGGCGGCATTAAAGGGCCGTTCTGTTGACAATATATAGGTGACAACATGCCACAGTTAGTATTTTTACCCCACGCTGAATTATGTCCTGATGGGGCGGTGCTGGAAGCTGAAGTTGGTGAGACCATTTTGAATGTTGCTTTACGTAACGGCATTCATATTGAGCATGCTTGTGAAAAGTCTTGTGCATGTACAACATGTCATGTTGTGGTACGCGAAGGCTTTAATCAGCTTGAAGAAAGCGATGAGCTTGAAGACGATATGCTAGATAAAGCTTGGGGGCTTGAGCCTGAAAGTCGTTTATCTTGTCAGGCCAAAGTGGTCGATTGTGACATGGTGATTGATATTCCTAAATACACTATCAATATGGTCAGTGAAGGCTAAACCCTCTCGTTATCATTCAGATGTTTTAAAGCAGGACATTTGTCCTGCTTTTTTATTTCCAGTCCTAAATTGACTTGTCATCACTGTGATCCCACTCTTTTTGATGACTTGTTAATGCCGTTTTTTGTCCAACTAATCAGATGCTGGTTTTATTCGTTATGGTTAATATTATGCGCTGTGAACGCTTCATTTTTGAACTTAGTTGACACATAACCTTATTATGTAAGCGATAGCGGTTTGCCAGCTAGACAAAACTTATTAACCTGAACTCTGGATAAGAGATTAGCTAAATATCTGAAATTAAATAACATATATCTAATCCATGTATTCTAGAGAGATATTTTTTCTTAGAACAAGGCAAATTTGTGCGTCAATAGCTGGCCTATTGCAAACAAATTAAACACAGTTATCAGTAAAAATAGCCTCTAGAAAGCAAGTTGTTATCTAGAGTTCAGGTTTATTACGTATAAGGCTATGCTTATGCGGTTAAATTACGTATAATCCGCGCGAATTTTATAAACTTGCTCACATTAAGGAAGCACGTTATGGCGATCGAACGCACTTTTTCTATTATCAAGCCTGATGCAGTTGCAAAAAACCACATTGGTGCTATCTACAACCGTTTTGAATCTGCTGGTCTTAAGATCATCGCTTCTAAAATGGTTCACCTAACTAAAGAACAAGCTGAAGGCTTCTATGCTGAACACAGCGCTCGTCCTTTCTTTGGTGCTTTAGTTTCTTTCATGACATCTGGTCCAATCATGGTTCAATGTTTAGAAGGCGAAAATGCAGTTTTAGCTAACCGCGAAATCATGGGTGCAACTAACCCAGCTGATGCAGCTCGTGGCACTTTACGTGCAGACTACGCAGCAAGCATTGATGAAAATGCTGTTCACGGTTCAGACGCTTTAGCTTCTGCAGAACGTGAAATTGCTTACTTCTTTAGCGCAGATGAAGTGTGCCCACGCACTCGTTAATCTTTGCTCTAATGAATAAAAGGCGCTTAGGCGCCTTTTTTATTGCGCAAAATTAAACCTCATTTTTTCGTTGTTTATCATTTTCAAGTCTCTAATCTACAATCTCAAGCGCTATGGTTTCAAACCTTTACTCAAAATCCTATTCACTAAATATCTTGAATTTAACGCTCAAGGTTTACTTTTTTCGATGCTAAAACCCTGATACCGCTGTGTAAACATATGCCGGAGTGAATGTTAAGTTACTGCGGGAATGATTAAACATTGTATTTAACCTCCTGGGTATGCTGTGAAACCTCGTTTTTGGGTCATCGCGCTAGCTCCTTTAAGATTTGTCTTATTGAAAAGGTCAGGCATAAAACATTGCGGCGGGTACAAAGATGAATAGACTTGCTGGGGGGGATTTTATAAACACAAATCCATTCGAGCGCAAACTAGCAATTGTTGTTTTGTTTACCAAACAGTTCTGTCCATGCTTGATAGGTTTTGCTTACTAATCTAGTGTTTTATCGATGTGTGTTGATATGCAGAAGAGTCCCTCCTTTATCCAAATTGCTTTGTTGTCTCAGTTATGATGTAAATATATGTGAAAGCGAATGGAATAGTCGGCTAACTAATGGTGTCGGTGATTTACTGAAGTAATTGTTTATTCTTTGGCTTATTTTATCAAAATGAACGCTAAGTACTGAATAAATTTTGTGTTGATAGAAAAGAATAACATGAACCAATTATCGCCATTCATAATTTATATTTAAGTTACAAAATGAAACTTTTGAAAATTATTTCATTAAATTTGGTTGTTTTGTGAGCGAACGATTTGTATTGACTGTGATATATATGTATTGAGAATGTAACGGTGTAATAATATATGGATTTAGTTGTTTTTTATTTGTTATTAATTTGGTATTTAAGTGTTGTAATTTGTTTTTTGGATATAGTTTTGTTTTAGTTAAAATGTAATAAAATCATGGTGTTGATATTTCTTCTGTTGATGCGCTGAAAACTAATGAGTGTATTGTTTATTAAATGTTGCCTTTGTTGACTAATCGTTTTTTATTCATTAATAATGCCCCCCGTATTTAGCATATGGCTAATTACATTATAAGAAATATAACAACTTGATGTTTTTAAAACTAAGTTGCAGGGAGTTTTATTATGAGTTCAGTTTCATTAACTGCGAAAGCAATTCGTAGCAGTTTATTAACAGTTGCAGCGACAAGTGTTGCATCTATCAGTCTATTTTCGGCTTCTGCTGTTGCAGCGGAAGAGCAAGTTCAAAAAGTTGAGCGTATTGCGGTTACCGGTTCACGTATTAAACGTACCGATATGGAAACAGCAAGCCCTGTAAGTGTTATTGATGCTTCTTCAATTATCGCATCTGGCGCAACTTCAATTGATGATGTTTTACAAAAAATGACATCTTCAGGCGGCGCAATGACTAACGCTGCAGTTAACAACGGTTCAGGCGGTAACGCTACAATGAACTTACGTGGCTTGGGTTCAAACCGTACTTTAGTATTGGTTAACGGTCGTCGTATGATCGCATCAGGAACCGGCGCTGCTTCAACTGTTGACTTAAACACCATTCCTGTTTCAATGATCCAGCGTGTTGAAGTACTAAAAGACGGCGCTTCAGCCGTTTATGGAACAGATGCTATCGCTGGTGTTGTTAACATTATTCTAAAGCGTGATTTTGACGGTTTAGAAATAAACGCGCAAACTGGTATTTCTGGTCAAGGTGATGCTGATGAAACAAGCATTGACTTTACTTTAGGTAACACGTTCGACAAAGGTAACGTGGTTATCAATGCTCAGTACACTAAGCGTGGCGAAGCTAGCCAAGCTGACCGTGGTTTCTCTGAGTGTCCAATTGCAGAGAAAGGTGCTGCTGGCGCAAAAACACTTTATTGTGGTGGTAGCTCATATTCACAAGGTGGTCATATTTGGGGTGATAACAATTTTGGTATCACAGCAACAGGCCCAGAAGGTGCTTATGCAATAGGTGACTCTGGCCATTATGGTTCTTATGTTGATGATGGTAAAGGTAAGCCAAAATTTGCTTACTTCGACGACAACATGACCGAAGCTGATTTAAGCGGTCGCGGTGGTGTTTATCATGACTTTACTAACGAAGATAAATACAACTACGCCAAAGACAGTTTCTTATCTACCCCTATGGAGCGTTTAAACTTAAGCTTCGCAGGTACCTATGAACTGACTGATTCAACAATGTTCTTTACCGAGGCTATGTATACCAAGCGTTGGTCTGAACAACAAATGGCTCCGCAACCAATTTGGAGTAGCTCTCCATGGGCATATGACTCAACTTGGATGAATAAAGAGCTAATTGGTAAAGTTCAAGAAGGCGAAAAAGTCAGTTACGGTCGTCGTATGGTTGAGTCTGGATCTCGCGAGTTCAGTCAAACCGTAGATACAATTCGCATCGTTCTTGGTTTTGAGGGTGAGCTTGATAACGGTTGGACATGGGATGCTTCTTATAACAAAGGTAAGAACGATTCTGTTGATACCTTAGCCAATTTACATAACATCGGTTCTATTAACGACGCTGTAATTGCGAAAACATTTGATCCGTTTACTCAATCTTCTTGGGAAGGTGCGAGCATTGCACCATTCGTCTACACTGAATTAAACAGCGGTGGCAGTGAGTTAGATATTCTTGCTGGTACTTTATCTGGTGGTATCGTTGATTTACCAGCAGGTGAGTTAGGTTTTGCTACAGGCTATGAGCACCGTAAAGAGTCTGCCCACTACACGCCTGATTCGTTAACCGCTCAAGGTTTAGCAAATGATCCTCGTGTTGAACCAACTGCCGGTGAGTTCAGTGTTGATGAAGTATATGCTGAATTAGCCATTCCACTATTAGCGGATTTGCCTTTGGCACAACAAGTTGATCTGAGCGCGGCAATGCGTTACTTCAACTACAGCACGTTTGGTGAAGATACTACATGGAAACTTGGTTTAACTTGGCGTTTATATGACGATCTAATGGTTCGTGGTGGTCGCTCTACAGCCTTCCGTGCACCAACTGTTAGTGAGTTGTTTGGTGGTAAGTCTCCATCATTCAACCAAATTGTTCACCCAGCTACTGATCAATCACAAGCTGAAGTGACCGTTGGTGGTAACCAATTACTAACACCAGAAGAAGCAGATATCACCACTGTTGGTTTAGTGTATTCTCCAAGCTATGTTGAAGGTCTATCTTTCACTGTTGACTATTTCGATATCGGTATCACGAATACCATTACAGCTGTTGATGCAAACTATGTAGCTAATCAATGTTTAGACGCTGGCGGTAATGCTATTAACACTGGTACGTCACTATGCCAATCTTCAAACATCCAAATTGATGCAACAGGCCGCATCAAGTTTGACAATGGTTTACAGAACATTGGTGAAACCAATACTTCTGGTTTTGATATTAACGTAGCTTATGTGTTTGATGCATTGAACTTAAGCTGGAAAGCGGGCTTAGACTCATCAATTCTTTCTTCATATGAAGAATATGATCCAGATGGAAACGCAGTCAATTACCGTGGTTATATTACTGGTGGTGTGGGTGCTTATGCTAAATTCAAGTCTAACTTTAATTTAACAGCCTCAGCGGATGACTGGAGTGCGACATACGAAGCACGTTATATCGATGGTATGGATTCATTTGCTTGTAAAGCAGATACCACTAAGTGTTATGCACCATCTGTAGATAGCATTATCTATCATGACCTATCAGGTTCTTATGATGTGACAAGCACTGTTCGCATGTCAGCTGGTATCAATAACATTTTTGATGAAGAGCCTCCGTACTTCACAGGTAACAACGATTCAAATACCGATCCATACACTTATGACGTGTTAGGTCGTTACTTCTTCGTTCGTGCTAACGTTAAGTTCTAATTTTTAACACTCGGTGTTAACTCAGAAACCGGCCATTAGGCCGGTTTTTTTATGTAAAAAAGTCACCCCCGCTAAATTTAACTCTCAGTATTCATGTTTTTCAAAATGTATCAACTTAAGTGTGCTGTTGTTTGATGTGCAGTTACAACTGCGTTAGCTATCAAAGCCTCAGTACTGTTGGGCTTTTTCAAATAGCAATCAATCAGTCTGTATCAATATGTTTTTTATGCGTATTTATATTGTTTTTGTCGTTGAGAATGTTGCATTTATTTAACAGTATCGAGTCAATCGGTTAACTGGGAGTTAACTGTTAAAACAATAAAAAACATTACGTTATATAAATTAACGTCTAAGGGAGAAAATTATGAGTTCAGTATCATTAACGGCCAAAGCTATTCGTCGCGGTTTATTGGCAGCGGCTGCAACAACAGTCGCTACCTCAGGTTTTATATCTACATCTGCTATTGCTGCAGAAGAACAAGTTCAAAAAGTTGAGCGCATTGCGGTTACGGGTTCACGTATTAAGCGTACCGATATGGAAACTGCAAGCCCTGTAAGTGTTATCGACGCTTCTTCAATTATCGCATCTGGCGCAACTTCAATTGATGATGTTTTACAAAAAATGACCTCATCAGGTGGAGCAATGACTAACGCCGCGGTAAACAATGGTTCAGGCGGTAATGCTCGTGTTAACTTACGCGGTTTAGGTTCTAACCGTACTCTTGTTTTGGTTAACGGCCGTCGTATGATTGCATCGGGAACAGGTGCGGCATCAACGGTTGACTTAAATACGATTCCCGTTTCAATGATCCAACGTGTTGAAGTCCTAAAAGACGGCGCTTCAGCGGTTTATGGAACAGATGCTATCGCTGGTGTTGTTAACGTTATTCTTAAGCGCGATTTTGATGGTTTTGAGTTAAACGCACAAACCGGTATTTCTGGCCAGGGAGATGCTGATGAAACAAGCCTTGACTTCACTTTAGGTAACACATTCGACAAAGGTAACGTGGTTATCAATGCTCAATACACTAAACGTGGTGAAGCTAGTCAGGCTGATCGTGGGTTCTCCGAGTGTCCAATCGCTGAAAAAGGTGCAGCAGGCAGTAAAGAACTTTACTGCGCAGGTAGTTCTTATTCAGAAGGAGGCCATATTTGGGGCGAGAATGGTGCCAATTTAAGTGGTCGTGGTGGTGAATACCACGAGTTTACTGATGCAGACCGTTTTAACTATTCAAAAGACAGCTTCTTATCTACACCTATGGAGCGCTTAAACTTAAGCTTTGCGGGTACCTATGAGCTAACAGATTCAACAATGTTCTTTTCTGAGGCGATGTACACCAAGCGTTGGTCTGATCAACAAATGGCGCCACAGCCTATTTGGAATAGTGATCCTTGGATATACCAACCTAAAGCGGCTGGTGGTTGGATGACTGATGATTTATTACCTTGGATAGCAGCGGGTGAAGAAGTCAGTTATGGTCGTCGAATGGTTGAGTCTGGTTCACGAGATTTTAGCCAAACCGTTGACACCATCCGCATAGTGGTAGGTCTTGAAGGTGAGTTTGACAATGGCTGGACATGGGATGCTTCTTACAACAAAGGTAAGAATGACTCTGTTGATACCTTAGCCAATTTACATAATTTAGGATCAATTAACGATGCTGTATTGGAAGGTAAATTTGATCCATTCCTACAAGAGTCTTGGCAAGGCGACAGTATCGCGCCATTTATCTACACAGAACTTAACAGTGGTGGCAGTGAGTTAGATATTGTTGCGGCAACCTTATCTGGTGGGATTGTAGATTTACCTGCAGGTGAATTAGGTTTCGCTGCCGGTTATGAGCATCGTAAAGAGTCTGCTCATTACACTCCTGATTCACTTACATCTCAAGGGTTAGCTAATGACCCGCGTGTTGAACCAACAGCAGGTGAGTTCAGCGTTGATGAATTATATGCTGAATTAGCTATTCCATTATTAGCTGATTTACCATTGGCACAACAAGTCGATCTTAGCGCGGCAATGCGTTACTTCAACTACAGTACGTTTGGTGAAGATACTACATGGAAGCTAGGATTAACTTGGCGTTTATATGACGATTTAATGGTTCGTGGTGGTCGCTCTACAGCTTTCCGAGCTCCAACTGTTGGAGAGCTGTTTGGTGGTAAATCACCCTCATTTGATCAAGTTGTTCATCCCGCAACAGATCAGACTCAAGCTGAAGTGACTGTGGGTGGTAATCCTTTACTCACACCTGAAGAAGCGGATATCACTACTGTTGGTTTAGTTTACTCACCAAGCTATGTAGAGGGATTATCATTCACTGTAGATTATTATGATATTGCTATCACTAATACCATCACGGCTGTTGACTCTAATTATGTTGCTAATCAATGTTTAGGTGCTGATGGCTCATTAATTAATACTGGAACGGCATTGTGCCAAGCGTCTAATATCTCTATTGATAATACCGGTCGTATTAAGTTTGATAACGGTTTACAAAACATTGGTGCCACAAATACTTCAGGTTATGACATTAACGTAGCGTATGTTTTTGATGCATTAAACTTAAGTTGGAAAGCGGGTTTAGATACATCGATTCTTTCTTCATATGAAGAGTTCGATCCTGATGGTGTAGCTGTCGATTACCGTGGTTATATCACTGGTGGTGTGGGTGCTTATGCTAAATTTAAGTCTAACTTCAATTTAACAGCCTCAGCCGATGACTGGAGTGCGACATACGAAGCACGTTATATCGATGGTATGGATTCATTTGCTTGTAAAGCCGATACCACTAAGTGTTATGCACCATCTGTAGATAGCATTGTTTATCATGACTTGTCAGGCTCATATGATGTGACAAGTACTGTTAGAATGTCAGCTGGTATCAACAACATTTTTGATGAAGAGCCTCCTTACTATACAGGTAATAACGATTCAAATACCGATCCGTTTACGTATGATGTATTAGGTCGTTACTTCTTTGTTCGCGCAAACGTAAAGTTCTAATTTAGTTAATTTTCCACAGTAACTAAAAACCTCCGCTTGCGGAGGTTTTTTATTGGGTTGGCGACGAATACTAAATCTAACTCGACAAAAGGTAAGATGCGCTTTAATGATTTAAACGTAACTCATGACGATGTTCTTGCTGATAACGTGATGCGCAAACACTGCAGCGCTGCTCTGTTGGATCATCTTGTAAGCGTGAAGCTTCTATTTCGGATTCGCAATCAGAACATAGACCATACAGTCCAAGATCCAGTTGACAAATCGCAGCATCCAATCGCATTAAACGTTCGAACAAACAAGTGTCAGGCAATTTGATTTCACTCAAATAATCGATGAGGTTAGATAAGTCCATTTGTTGAATCGTATTGAGTTGTTGATTGTCGATATGATGCTGTAAAAGTTCAAGCTTGATTTTAGCTCTTAGCTCAGCTTCAATTTGAGACAATTGGGCTCGAATATCCTGATTTTTCACCACATACCTTTATTAGAGATGATCAATATAACTTGTTATTCTACGAGCTTAAAAAAAGTGAGTTATGATAAAGATCAATTCTCGGTGAGATTTTAGTCTTCAAATAGCTGATGTGGATTAATTTTTGTTAATCCACACATATAGCTACTGACAATGCTAAATAGGATTGCTAGGGGAGATAATTTTGCTGTTATTGAGCACTTTGCTGAGCATGATTAAGCACAGATACAATTTCATCCGCGGTTTTAAAAACTCTTAACTCGCGAAACAGTGCATCGGCTTCTGGATATTGCCTATTTAAATAAGTAAACCACTGCTTTATCCGGCCTGGCAAATAGTCAGACTTTTTATCATCAACCTGTTTTTGGGTGTAACTCAATAATAAATTTAAGGTTTCTTCCCAAGTATATGGTTTGTTACCGTGCTTAATACATGCGCCTAAGTTAGGTAATGAAATGGCCCCGCGACCAATCATAATGTTGTCACATCCGGTGACTTCCATACATCGCTTAGCATCAGCTTCGCTCCAAATTTCACCGTTGGCAATCACTGGAATAGGTAAACGCTTTTTGACTTCAGTGATGTATTCCCAATAGGCTGGCGGCTTGTAGCCATCAACTTTGCTGCGCGCATGAATCGCTATTTCTGTTGCTCCAGCTTCATAAATTGCCAGTGCATTTTCCATAAAGAGTGATTTATCTTCATAGCCTAAACGAATTTTGGCTGTAACGGGTTGATCTTCAGGCACAGCTTGACGCATTGCTTTAACGATCTTATGAATGTTGTCAGGGTACTGTAATAAAACTGCACCGCCTTTACTTCTGTTGACTATTTTAGCTGGGCAACCAAAATTAGCATCCACACCACGAGAACCCAATTCTACTGCCCTGAATGCATTTTCAGCCATCCAGTTAGGTTCTTGACCGAGTAATTGCACTCTCACGGGGGTGCCATTCGGGGTTAAGCCATCGTTGTGTAATTCAGGGCAGAGTTTGTAATAGACCTTTTCAGGCAGCAGTTGATCCACCACACGAACAAACTCGGTGACGACTAAATCAAACGGGTTAATAGTGGATAAAATATCACGCATCAAATCATCTACTACGCCTTCCATAGGCGCTAATACAAGTCGCACAGCATTCTCTCAGCTTGAATAAAGGGCGCTATTTTAACCTTAAACACACATGATGCCAGCGTTAGTTTTACTTCCAATAATTTAATAACTAAAAACGTATTGAAACCATCAAGATATACTCTATGATTAACTATCATGATTATTTCCTAGCACACTTGGAAATGATTAAAGTGAACCTAGTTAAAAAAATATTAAATTTTTTGAAATTTATATTTATTTTGCTGGGTCTATATGTGTAAGCCAGCAATGATGTTGGTCATCATTCAATTTTTTAAATGGAATCAAAATATGAACTCAGTTAAGCAAACTACCCTCGCAGTTGCATTAGGTGCAGTAGTAATGAGTGCTGGCATTGCAACAGAAGCACAAGCAAACCCATTTGGTTTTGAGCAATTAACCCAAGGTTACCAATTAGATGGTGGTGAAGGTAAATGTGGTGAGGGTAAATGTGGCGGCGACATGAAAAAGTCTGCAGAAAAAGCCAAAGAAGGTAAGTGTGGTGAAGGCAAATGCGGCGAAGGTAAGTGTGGCGGTGAAATGAAACAAGGCGCTGAAAAAGCCAAAGAAGGCAAATGCGGCGAAGGTAAGTGTGGTGGCGACATGAAACAAGGCGCAGAAAAAGCCAAAGAAGGTAAATGCGGCGAAGGTAAGTGTGGCGGCGACATGAAAAAAGGCGCTGAAAAAGCCAAAGAAGGTAAATGTGGCGGCGATATGAACTAAGCAACTGAGCAAGGCAAAAAAGCTTAAGCTAACTTGGATAAATCTCAAGAGGGTCAAAGCGGCGGTAAAAGATAATTTGCTTTTAATCTGTCTAATTGCTCTCAAAATAAGGCCTGTTTTCAGGCCTTATCTTATTTATAATCAATTGAAAATTAATATTTCTATTATTATCGATAAATCACTCGCTTGCTGTAAGGGTCTTTTATGTCCATCAAAGAAAAAACACCATCATCTGCAATGGTAGGGTTAGGGTTGCGACGAGAAATGCTAACTGAGTTTTGTCAGTTAACGCCGCCAGAGATCGAGTTTTTTGAAGTGGCTCCTGAAAATTGGATGACACTAGGTGGCAAATATGGACGTCAATTCAAACAGCTTACGGAACAACATCCTTTCTTTTGTCATGGCTTGTCTTTATCAATTGGCAGCTCAGCACCGCTAGATACTGACTTTGTACACAACATAAAGCAATTTTTAGACTTACACCAAATTGAGGTGTATTCAGAACATTTAAGTTATTGTTCCGGTACAGGGCATATGTACGATTTAATGCCAATTCCCTTTACTGACGAAGCTGTCATTCATACCGCAAAACGCATCAAACAAGTTGAAGATATTTTAGAGCGGCCGTTCATTTTAGAAAATGTGTCATTTTATGCTGCTCCAGGTGCCCAAATGACAGAGCAAGCTTTTGTGAATGCTGTACTGACAGAAGCTGACTGTAAACTGTTACTCGATGTTAATAATATTTATGTCAATTCTATTAATCATCAATATGATGCGCAGCAATTTTTGGCCTCTATGCCAACAGAGCGAATCGCCTATTTGCATATCGCAGGACATTACCAAGAAGATATCGATTTAATGGTTGATACCCATGGTGCAGATATCATTGATCCCGTCTGGTCGTTGTTGCAAAGCTGCTATGACATTCATGGGGTGCACCCAACACTGTTAGAACGCGATTTTAATATTCCTCCTACCGACATTTTATTGGGTGAAATTAATCAAATTCATACCTACCAGCAACATGCTAATGATGCTTTGAAAGTAAGGAAAGCCTAATGAAGTTTACTGATATTCAGCAGGGCTTTATGGATTACATCCGTGATCCAAGCCAACCCTTACCCAATGGTATTGAACCAAGACGAATGGTGATCTATCGAGAGTTATTTTTTAATAATGTTAATGGTTTTGTTTCAAGCGCTTTTCCTGTGCTTAAAAGCCTTTATGATGAACAGGCTTGGTTAACACTCGTGCAGCAGTTTTTTGCTGAACATAACTGCCACACGCCAATCTTTGTTGAAATAGCAGGGGAGTTTTTGGCATTTTTACAGCAATATGAAATGAAAGACTCTGATCCTAAGTTTTTACTGGAGCTAGCGCACTATGAATGGTTAGAGTTAGTGGTTGCCACAAAACAATTGAGCGATCAGCAACAAATATTAGAAGCCGATTTACTACTATCCAAACCATTGCAGCTGTCTGTTTGCGCCAAAGTAGCGCAGTATCAATATGATGTTCAACATATTAGTGTTGATTATCAACCGATTGAACCACCTTCACAGCCACAGTTTTTCTGTGTGTATCGAGATGTGGAAGAGGAAGTTTCATTCTTGCAATTAAATCCTCTCACTGCGCAAGTTTTAGCGTTAATTGAACAGCGTACTCAACTACAAACGAGTATCGGCTTTGACGAGATTATTCATGAGCTCATCGGGTTTTACCCGCATATGCACCCTGACACTATGATAAACGGCTGCGTTCAGATGCTTAAGCAAATGGTTGAAAAGGGCATAGTCGTGACTACGCGTTAATTGATAGCAAATAAGCCTTAAAATATTTATGGTTTTTATTCGTAATCAATCGCAGTAGAATGCGCGCGTTGTGATGAAGTTCACATTTTATTCGCGCGCACCGCGGCTTTATGTTAACTCGAACACAAGTTAAACAATACTCTGCATTTTTGCCCAAGGACATTCCATGAACGAGCCGTTTAAAGATCCATTCAATGCCTTTTACTTAATTGGTTTTATTCTTGTTTTACTTATCCCAACACTGCCAGCATCATTATCTTGGTTAAAATTTGTAGGCTTAATCTAAGCGTTAATCTAGGCTACAATAAGCTAGGTGTGACAAACCACTCATTAAAGAGTGGTTTTTTGTTTTGAGGATGACGAAGAATTATGGTCATAAAGCGTGGCTTGTATCTTATTGTTGGTTTGCTAAGTCTGTTACTTGGTGTGATTGGAATAGTGGTACCTTTATTACCGACAGTGCCATTTATTTTACTCGCGGCATTTTGTTTTGCCCGATCAAGTGAACGCCTACATACGTGGTTAATGACCCACCCTTGGTTTGCTGAAGCATTAAACAATTGGCAAACAAAACGTGCATTAAATAGAACTTTAAAACGTCGCGCAATGATAATGACCACACTCAGTTTTGCCATCAGTATTACCTTGGTGCCGTTAATCTGGGTCAAGTTAATGTTGTTGGGCATGTTATGTGGTCTGTTGATTTATTTGTGGCAGATCCCAGAGTTAACAGATTAATAGCGCAATGGTTGCATGCCATTCATAACAGGCTTAAGATCCTGTTAATTGTTAAACGAGTCCCCAAAGGGACTTTTTTATTGAAATCCCATTTAAAGAGTTTTCACTATGATGAATAAAGACAGTTTAGCGCTGATCAAGCAAAGCATTAAAACCATTCCGGACTATCCAAAAGCAGGCATTATGTTCCGTGATGTCACCAGCCTTTTAGAAAGTGCTGAAGCTTACAAAGCAACAATTGCTTTATTGGTCGCCCATTATCAATCAAAGGGTTTCACTAAAGTGGTTGGGACTGAAGCTCGTGGCTTCTTATTTGGCGCCCCGTTAGCACTTGAGCTCGGTATTGGTTTTGTTCCAGTACGTAAGCCAGGAAAATTACCTCGTGCCACCATAAGCCAAACCTATGAGCTTGAATATGGTAAAGATACATTAGAAATTCATATTGATGCCATTAATGCGGACGACAAAGTGTTAGTGATTGATGATTTACTTGCAACCGGCGGCACGATTGAAGCTACCGTAAAACTTATCCGCCAATTAGGGGGCGAAGTGGAACATGCCGCTTTTGTTATTTCATTGCCAGAAATTGGCGGAGAAACCAGATTAAAAGCCATGGGCATCGAAGTGTTAAGCCTGTGTGAATTTGAAGGCGAGTAAATCGATAATTTATCAACCCAGAATTGTTGATAAAGCCAGCTAATAGCTGCCAAACAATAGCCTGTAGCTGTTTTGCATGTTATTGTTTGGCGTAATTAGCGGGATAAATTCCCGAACAGTTTAGCTTGGGGAATTGCATGTCTTATCAGGTGTTAGCCCGCAAATGGCGCCCTGCCAAATTTGAGCAAATGGTCGGTCAAGCGCATGTGTTATTAGCGTTAACCAATGCATTAAGCCAACAACGTTTGCATCATGCCTATTTATTCACTGGTACTCGCGGTGTGGGTAAAACCAGTTTAGCGCGCTTGTTTGCTAAAGGATTAAATTGCGAGCAGGGCGTGACGGCCACGCCTTGTGGAGTTTGCTCAAGTTGTGAAGAAATTGCTCAAGGTCGATTTGTCGATTTAATTGAGGTCGATGCAGCATCGCGAACCAAAGTAGATGATACCCGTGAGTTATTGGATAACGTTCAATATCGTCCTTCACGTGGGCGCTATAAAGTGTATCTTATCGATGAAGTACACATGCTGTCTCGCAGTAGTTTTAATGCGTTATTAAAAACCTTAGAAGAACCGCCAGAGCACGTAAAGTTTCTGTTAGCAACAACTGATCCTCAAAAATTGCCCGTTACGGTATTATCTCGGTGTTTACAATTTAATTTAAAAAGCTTGTCGCAAGATGAAATTGCTAAGCAACTTGAATTTGTATTAACTCAAGAACAACTGCCATTTGAAAACCAAGCTTTGGCCTTGTTAGCTAAAGCCGCAAACGGCAGTATGCGTGATGCTTTAAGCTTGACCGATCAGGCGATAGCTTTTGGCTCTGGTCAAGTAATGCATCAGCAAGTGCAATCAATGCTTGGTAGTATTGATCAGCAACAGGTTATCGCACTGCTAAAAGCGCTTTGTGATGCCGATATTGAACCTTTGATGACCACGGTTGCCAAGGTGTTAGCTTTTGGCGCAGATGCACAGGAAGTGTTACGCAGCTTATTAGAATTACTGCATCAGATCACCTTAACTCAATTTGCCCCCGCTGCAGCGCAATCATCATTATACAGCGAGCAAATATTGGCTTTTGCTCAGCAAATATCTGCCGAACAAATTCAGCTTTATTATCAGATGCTATTAGCCGGACGAAAAGATTTGCCTTTTGCACCTGATCCTAAATCGGGTTTAGAAATGGCACTGTTAAGAGCAGTCGCTTTTGTGCCGGAAAAGCAAACTAAACGTTGGATTACCGATAACCCCGTTAATCTAGAGTTACCACCCTTAGGTGCAAAGTCTCAAGAGGTCATTGAGACTCGCCCAAAGTCTCCAACTAACGATGTTACTCACGATATAAGTGTTGATATAGCAGGGCATAAACACGCTGTGAGTAATGCATTTGACGCTGAGGTTGAACCAAAAAATTCTACATCGAGTGCTGTTAAATCTGAATCTGTATCTAAGCTAGCAAATGAGTCATCTTTAGCATTCACTGAGGTCAATTCTGCAGCAGATACTGATAGTGAAGCTGACAATACTGACGATTTTGTTGATATCGAGGATGATTCAGCGGAGTTAATTGCACAACAAGCAATGCTGCTTAACCAGGCTGAAAGTATGGGTTTTGCTGATCCAGTCAGGGCTCGGGCTGTCGATAGTGATAATACTGAGGTTAATAAACCAAATGAGGGTAATAAACCAAATGAGGGTAATAAACCAAATGAGGGTAATAAACCAAATGAGGGTAATAAACCAAATGAGGGTAATGATACACAGTCACTCACGCCTCAAGTCACCGCCCCTCAAGCTGACATAAATTTAGCTACAGCAGAAGACTCTTCATCTTTTTCCGCACAAGATGACGTCTACATTGGCGCTGATTATGCTCAATATGAGGAGGATAATCATACCGATTATGAAGATTATCTTGCTTATAATCAGCAGTCTGAAACCTCATTACAAGCAACATCGGCAGTAAAAGATGATTCATCACAGTTAAATCCAGAGCCCTTAACATCACAAGATTTAACTTCAACAATTGAGCCCGCTGATGAAGCTGAATTTGATCCATTAGATGATATTTTAGATTTGGTATTAGCAAGCCGGGATACATTATTAGCTGAGGTTAGTGCTCATAAAGCGCAGGATGAAGCTGATGCGTCAAATAAAAAGGCTGCCGATAAGCAGCAAGCTAAAATTAGCGCTTCGCAGGCCAAATTAGGCGGAGTGAATACGGTTGATGTTACATCGGATGAGAAAAGTCATACAGCTCAACCACCAAGGGTAAAAGATAGCGCGCAGCATTCAAGTTCGATAATCGAGCAAGATGTATCAACAGAAAAACAGTTTTCTGGTGCATATGACAGACCCCCTTGGGAAGCGCCATCTGCAGAAGAATTAGCATTAAATGCAGTTCAACAGGTAGCGACTGCTGAAATTGCCCCTGCGGAATTGGCTGTTGCGAGTCATATAGCTACTCCAACATTAATTAGTCATGAAGTGGAAGAGGCTGAAGCGACAGGGTTAATTGAGCAAGGTGATAACCAAGTTTATTCAAAAGCTAATATTACTGAGCTTAGTGCAATTGGCCACGAGATTACCGGGAATGAGGTTGATCTGCATTGGTATCAAATTATGGCGCAAGTCAAAGTCGGCGGACGAGTGCGTCAACTCGGAGTGAACTCTTTATGTCAGTCGGTGTCCAATCCCATAACATTAACGTTAAAACCGGATCAAAAACATTTATGTGCCGATATTGCTATTGAGCAACTGCAGGCTGGTTTGTCAGCCTTTTTGGAACAGGATATTCAGGTGATTGTCGACATAGGCCAAGATGCTAGTCGCGAAACCCCACTTGAGTTACGTAAACGCTTTCATAAAGAATTAGTACAACAGGCTAAACAGTCAATATTAGCGGATGAGCATGTGCAATGGATGATAAATGAACTTGCTGCACAATTAGATGATGACTCGGTTGTTTATCCACAAGAGCAGTTAACTAATGTGGCGCAGCTTATTCCTGCATTGTTGGATTAAATATTTATTCTGTTGATTATTCATCGCCATCGACAGTAAAAGAATTAGCCTATATGGCTTCAATAGGTTAGCAGCCTCGCAAATTTACATTTACCAGTTTGCTAATCGATATAATTTCAGTAAGATTAGCCCAATTTGGCAACTTGCTAAAACCCATTATTTAATAGAGAAAGAGAATCGATTATGTTTGGAAAAGGCGGCATGGGCAACTTGATGAAGCAAGCCCAAATGATGCAAGACAAGATGGCTAAAGTTCAAGAAGAAATCGCTCGTATGGAAATGACTGGCGAATCTGGCGCAGGCTTAGTGAAAGTGACAATGACAGGTACACACAATGTGCGTCGTGTTGAAATTGATCCAAGCTTAATGGAAGATGACAAAGAGATGCTGGAAGATTTGATTGCAGCAGCCTGCAATGATGCGGCGCGTCGTGTAGAAGAAAACCAAAAAACAAAAATGGCAGAAGTCACTGGCGGTATGCAACTACCTCCTGGCATGAAAATGCCGTTCTAATTACCTGATAGTCTGATTTTGCTCATCATTTAACCCTGTTAAATGTCAGGCTGAAATCGGACAAAATAGCGGTAAATTAAAGCCCAAGTTTTTCACTTGGGCTTTTTTGCATTTGGTACCCGTCTGTATTCCTCATTGGGATTTAGTTCTTTTCGAGTTAAGTTATTTTGTAATGTGTCCGCGACCTTATTTCACACTCCAATCAGCTAGTTTCCTAAAATGCCCTAAATTTTAATTATTTACCTAAGATTGATGTTTCGTCAGATAGAGTGGGAGCTCTCAATTATATTTAAAGCAATAAAGCTATAAGTGCTCACCATGGTGTGAGCAATCTCTTACACTCTTGTAGGTGTTAATGGTGATTGTTTTGCTACAAAGTCTGTTTTAAATTTATTTAGTGATTAAAATCAGTTAATTAAAGTTTTGTTTTTTTTTATGGTAGCTTGTTTTTATTAATGAACAATTTTATGCATTTTATTTGAATATCTTTTCGATACAATGATTACATCAAGTGAAAGAGACGGATAGGTTTGCTCGGGAAGAGTAATAATACTGAATTAACACTTTGAATATCATGGATGAAATAAGGACACGCTCAAGGAAATAGAGCATGAGCTCGGCAAATGGATAGCCGAAACAAGGATGGGTGAAAGCGAAAGCTGACACAAGGAATCAGGGATTGGAAAGCAGGATGCTAAAGGACAATTCAAAGGATTTGAATTTTCAGTATAAGGATGACTGAACAAAGGATTGAACTCAACTTACGTAAGTAAAGGATTGTTGAGAGATAACGGATTAAAGGAAAGCCAGGATGGCTAGACGCAAGGATGGGCAGGAAGCATTAATTTAGCAAGGTAGCTGACGTAAGAGTTAAAATGGGCACAACCTGATTTCAGGTTGTGCCTTTTTATTTGGCGAACAATAAAATCCATATTCGTATTTTACCACTATCTTTGTGAGAGATATCTCACAAAGGTTGTAGGTTAAATAGGCTTTGTTAATCAACTTTATCTTTACGGATGAAGCTAATTAACTGTTTATTATTGATATTTTATTTTTTACTGTTGTTTTGGACTGTTGTTTTTTTGTTGCATAGATGTTTTGTGCCTATTGTGTTTGACATATTTGGATTAATATTAACTTAAGAAACGGATAGCGATATACAGGATGTGGTGTAAGCAGGATGCTTAAGCGCACAGGATGTGTTGTAAAGGATTGCAATTGTTTGTTAAAAAGGATAATAACTCGTTTTATGGACAAGGCGAGATAAGTATCTAGGATTGATACTTAGAATGAGTTGCCCACTAGGATGGTGGGAAATATCAAAAAGGATTTCAAGGATGATAAAAGGACACGCTCAGGACAGAGCAGGCTCGGTCAAAGGATAATCGAGTAAGAAGGACAGTACGAAAGTACAAGGATTCTCAAGGAAAGAGCAAGGATAGGTGCAGGAGCAGCTGATACGCATGGATGGTGCAGGGAGCAAACAAAATAGCAGGAAAGCTTAACAAGAGAACAGAAGGCCGTGACTTAATGTCGCGGCCTTTCTTTTGCGATTTTGATTCAGCGAAGGAAGACGCTCAGCTATTTTAACACCTTAACTCTGCTATTTAAAAATAACCTCCTAAACTCTTAAGTAGTCAAAAAGTTCACATTAGTCATCAATAATTAGCGGCTGTTGATCTTTGCTGGTGGCGTTTTTTCGAGATTAAAAATGAATGAAGCGCGAATAATGGAGTGCAACTTGCTATCTAAACAAAATTCACGCAACAAAGTTTAATGCGTTTTTAGTCGAATCTTTCGGACAGTGTTTGTTGGCCATTTTACTTGACGACGACAAGAATAACTAAGCAGCAGAGCCTCTGCCATATATAAATGGCAAACAATTCGCTACAAAAAAATACTTGAGAAATAAACAGATCCTAGTGGGCCATTTATGCTGCAATATATCAAAAAATACTCTGTTAGCATTAGATTTAAACATTTCAAAAACTTGTTTATTGCTTAAGCTGACAGTTTGAAAGGGTTACATCATTGATTGAGTGTTTTATTGAGTAAAAAAATGCTATCTGTTTAGATAGCATTTTTTAAATGTAAAACTTACAAATATGATTAATGGCACTTACCTGAATTGCAACTATTACTTGTTCCACAACCACCAAACTTGCCTTTTGCCATTGGAGCATCAAGCCATTCTGGTTCAGGAAAAATAGGCCAATCAATTTTGTTAACCTTTTTTCCATGCATATTGATATGCCCGCGGTATTGATTCATGCCATCGGTACTAAATTCAAACATAAACTTAGCACGCCAGCACAACCCAGTATGTCCCCCCAAGCTTGGACGAGCTGATACCATTGCAATTGCCAATAATTGCACATTTTGTTTACCACAGGCTTGTTCAGCGATAACTCGGCTGACCTCAGCCATGTTCCGCAATTGCCAGAAAAATGCTGCAATAACGACTAAAGCAACTATCAATAAAAAGTCAGACATCATAGGCTTGCTGCCTTAAATAAACCGCCAATGGCGAGTGAAAGTTGTTCGCTACGTTCTGGGTTACGTAAATCTGTTAATAACGCATTGCGAAGACTGGGTATAGCAACAATATCAGCAAAAACCTGATTGAAAAAGGATTGTGATTGTTTTGCCAGAGCTTCTAAAAAGATTTTGCGAGTAGAGTCATCTTTTAATGCATTCCAGTTTCGTGCAGCGATAGTAATTAACATAGCATCATCAAGTTGGTCATTCTTGCTGAGGGTGTCAATTGCCTCTTGACTGAATAGTGCGTGTGAAGCCAATGCCTTTAAAAATACCCCTTTATACTCAATAGGTACTTGTTTGAAGAGTGCAAATACCGAGTCCGCTAGAGGCTGCGTTAATGTCAGATGTTCTAAGCATTCGCAAATAGCAGCTTGTACTTCAATTGGCGCGATTGGCAGAATGTTAATGATTTCTTGTTGGTGTTCAAATGATGCCATTCTGACGCAAACATCGGCTAGACCTTGAAAGCCTATATGCTGCCATTGCTCTGCGGGGATTTGGCCGCTAAGGTATTGAGCAGCCGATTCATATTGACTTGAGGCTTGCTGACCAAGTTGTTTTCTGACCAATGCATTAAATAAAGCCAGTTTTTGTTGATTTGGTTTAAAACTAAAAGGATGGTTAGCTAATTGTTGCTGTTGTTCATCTGTTAAAGCCTGAGTAGGATCACGTCCCAGTGCTTCTAATATCATTTTAATAAATTGTTGTCTTGGTGCGGGGGATAATAACCCTTGTTCATCTAAAGGCAGTTTGATAAACCAAATAAACGGTTGCTGATTTTCTTGCCAGAAAACAATAGCAAATAAAGCATGACCTTGGATTGGATAAGGGTAGGGGGAAACCAAAGATTCAATTTGATGAAAAGCCATCATATCGATGTTCTGGACTCGTCTTCCAAGATCATAAACCTGGAATTGAGTTCCAGCGGTGGCCAGAAATTGGCTTAGGGTGGTGATTTCTGTCATGGTAACTCGCTATACAACACGTGGCAATCTATGGGTATTAATGGTGGCTAATGTTATCATATTCAACCTTTAGCATCGCATTAGAGTCGTTATTTTTATGGTTTATGAAATGAGTTCGACGTTTTTAGTCGAATTAGAGTTGCAACTTAAAGCCAGCTCGTTATGGTCTACGCACACGCCGTCAGCTGCAGCAATGGCCAGTACAGCTCCATTCGCATGTGATGCCCTATCATTTGAACAATGGCTGCAATATATTTTTATTCCTAAAATGCGTCAGTTAATCACCACCAATAGCCCTTTGCCAATCCAAATGGCTATTGCGCCAATGGCTGAACAAACATGGCAAACCCAACCAGATAAACAGTCAATTATTAAACTGCTGATAAAATTTGACCAACTCCTTGTCAATCCTCAGCGCACGGAACAGTAACCATGAATGAAACTTATCTCCCCCATGATGCTGATAATAGCGCAGAACCACTTGATAGCGATACGCTGTGCGAAGCAGAACAAGAATTGCCTCCACATTTAGAGATTTTATTTGAAGACGAGCATATTGTTGCTATCCATAAACCTGCTGGTTTACTTGTTCACAGAAGTTATTTGGCTCGAAAGGAGCGCTTTTTTGCCATGCAATTGACTCGAGATCTTGTCGGTTGCCATGTTTTTCCTGTGCATCGTTTAGATCGTCCGACATCAGGTGTTTTGCTATTCGCTAAAAGCAGTGAAAGTGCACGTATTTTATGCGAGCAATTCGAGCAACACACGGTCACTAAGCAGTATTTAGCTTTAGTCAGAGGCAATATGCACGAAGCAGGAGAGTTGGACTACGCGTTAAAAGTTGAACTTGATGATGTTGCTGACAAATTTGCCGCTACAGATAAGCCTGCTCAAGATGCGGTGACGTTATACCAACCGCTGTTAAATAGTGAAATTCCTTATAGTTCTGGTCGTTATCCCACAAGCCGATTTGGATTGATAAAGCTAACACCAAAAACAGGCAGAAAACATCAATTACGTCGTCATATGGCACATTTACGCCATCCTATTATAGGTGATACAACGCATGGCGATGGTAAACAAAATAAATTTGGCCGTGAGCATTTCGGAGTTAACCGTTTATGGCTTATTGCTAAAAGTTTAACTTTTATTCACCCTGTAACGAAAAAATCGATGCATATTGAAACAGAGATAGAGCCTGAGTGGTTAACTGTTTTCGATTTGCTGGGTTGGGATGAAATAGATAGTGAGCCAGCAATCTTAATATAAATTAGCTAAAGAAAAACTTGCAATAAAACAAACCTATACAGTATGTTAAATGATATGGCTTAGTGTTCAAAAGACGCATAAAGGAAATTATTTTGGTTAATGTTAATTTAGTTTTTGGCACGGTTTATGGCAGTGCTCAATTTACAGCAGAAACCCTAGTGAAAAAAATAACTGCCCTGGGTTTTAAGGCGATATTAAAGCAACCTCATGAACTAACAGGTTTTGTTCCAAATGAGTCTGAATATCTTATTGTTGTGTGTTCGACAACAGGGCAGGGGGATATACCAGAGGACATATGGCCTTGGTTTGCACAACTAAAAACGACGGCGCCATACTTACCGAAATTAAAATACAGTATTGTAGGACTCGGCGATTCTAGTTATGACACTTTCTGTGGCGCAGCAAAACAGTTTGATGAGTTATTTAGCGAATTGGGAGCACAAGCTTTAACACCAAGACTTGAAATTGATGCGACTGAAACGATGGAACCTGAACTTGAAGCAATCAAATGGCTAACAACTTGGCAAGCCGCAGCAAGCGCAAACAAGGATTAAGCTATCTTTTGACTCAATTTCTATCCTTACAGTGGTTTAAATTCGCTCTGCGACTAAGCCACTCTTAAGGAGTGGTAGTAGTTGGTCAGGGCGTACAAGTTGTCTATGGAACCAAAGCCGAAACCTTAAGGAAACTTTTACAAAAATACATCGATTCTCGTCGCTAAACATCATTTTATTAATTATTAGTCACTTTTAATGTCAAATCATGAATTAGTTGATATTAATTCTGAAATTTAATTTAGTTTTAGGATAAAAATTACCAAAATCGCAGCAATTAGTGGCAGACTCAACTAACGGTGTATTTTAGGAGTTTAACCATGGTGCCATTATCCCCCCCAGTCGCTGAAAAATCTGTTCACACTAAGGTAACAAGAAGAATCCTCATTATAGATTGTGCTGATGAGCAGGGGCTTATCGCCAAAATATCAGGCGTGTGTTTTGAACATCATCTGAATGTGATTAAAAATAATGAGTTTGTCGATCATGCTCAAGGTCGTTTCTTTATGCGCACTGTGCTAGATGGTGATATCAATGAAGCTGATTTTATTAGTGCACTACAAGCTGTGTTACCTAGCAAACATCACTTTAAATTAGTAGATGCAGGTAAAAAACGAGTGGTGATTATGGTCACTAAAGAAGCTCATTGTTTGGGTGATTTATTGATGAAATCCTATTACGGAGGCTTGGATGTTGAAATAGCCGCTGTGGTTGGTAATTATGATGTATTACAAAATTTAACAGAAAAATTCGATATACCTTTTCATTTTATTAGCCATGATGGATTAAACCGTGAAGAACATGAGCAAGCTATGCTTAATGTAATCAAGCCCTATGAGGCTGATTATTTAGTACTTGCTAAGTACATGCGAGTGTTAACACCAGAATTTGTTGCACAATTTCCCGATCGTATCATTAATATTCATCATTCATTTTTGCCTGCTTTTATCGGCGCTTCCCCCTATAAACAAGCATGGGATCGAGGCGTAAAAATTATTGGCGCCACAGCCCATTTTGTGAATAACTGTTTAGATGAAGGACCTATCATTAAACAGGATGTCATTTCTGTCGATCATAGTTACAGCGCTGAAGAGCTCGCTCATCAGGGGCGTGATGTGGAAAAAAGCGTATTGAGTAAAGCGCTACAACTGGTGTTGAATGAACAGGTTGTGGTTTATGGTAATAAAACCGTGGTGTTTTAATCTTAGTTAAGTCATAGTGTTTGTTGAACATCAGGTACCATATTAAAATTTAATTACTAGCAAAATCATTTGTTTGGACTAATATTAATATAAGTTGATAATGACAAGGAACGGTATTAAATGCGCCAAAGACAAGACTTCTTTTTGAAGCATGGAGAACTACCAAAAGGGTTTGGTTTATCTTGGGCGATTTTTAATGATCGCCTTGAAATCATCCGTTTAAGTGAGACATTATATTCGCAAGTCAAAAAACCTATTGCAGCTATCGTAAAACAGCCGATGAGCGCGACGTTTCCCAATATGGATGTCGATCTTATCGACTTACAGTGTAGGGACTCAGAGCAATTACTGCATTTTATTGATACGCATGGTCATGCATTACAAGCCTCAATTGCTGCAATTGAAGGTACGGATGATCAGTGGTGTATTGTGTTTACCAGGCTAAGTTTAGATGAACAGTGGCTGATGGAGTTGCACCCTGATTATAACTTGGCGATACAATCAAGTGATGATTGGTTGCAGCAGATAGAAGCTGTGATGACAGCTAAACCAGATATGATATTTAAAACGGCTTTACAACAGGGGCTTGCGCTAACTCACAGTCAAGTAGGCTATCTTCATATTTATGATGAAAAACATAATAAAATTCTTCGTACAGCTTGGACTGATAAAGTGAAACTGTACTTTGCCATTCCTGATAATCAAATTTATTTGGCTGAATCGGGTATCTGGGCAGAAACGATTCATACTAAGCAAGCCACCATTCATAACGAACCGTTAGACAATTCAGTGAAGCTGCAAAAAGACGGTTACTTTGCATTTAAAAACCATTTATGCGTGCCAATTCGATACCGTAAAAAACTGGTTGGGATTATTGGCGTTGGTAACAGAGATAAACCGTTTACCAATGTCGATGCCAAATCCTTGAGCATATACGCCACTATTTTATGGCATTGTGTTGAGCTGCCTCGTACCATGAATACCATGATGAAACAGTCGGTCATTATAAAAGACCAAAAAGAGAAAATGACCCAAATCTTGGTGCAATTAATTGGCGCAATCTCTGAAGCCTTAGAGCTAAAAGATGCTTACACCGCGGGCCATCAAAAATCAGTCGCGCAATTAAGCTATTTAATGGGGGAAAAGTTAGGTTTGCCAACTGATCAATTAGAGGGATTAAAGCTTGGTGCTTTGATCCATGACATTGGTAAGCTTGCTATTCCTAGCCAAATTTTAGCTAAACCATCAAGACTCACACCGACGGAGTACGAATTAGTCAAACAGCATCCATTACAAGGAGCATTAATTGTGGATGAGGTCGAGTTTCCTTGGCCGATTAAGCAGATGATTTTACAGCACCATGAGCGATTGGATGGCTCTGGTTACCCTGATGGCTTAAAAGGTAAAGATATTATTATCGAAGCTAAAATTATTGCTGTTGCGGATGTTGCTGATTCGATTTTAAGTCATAGACCATATCGTCCCTCAATGGGAATGGAAGCGTTAAATGATGTATTAATGGATGGCCGAGGTAAAATTTTTGATGAAAATGTCGTAGATGCTTGTTTAGATATTTTAGCTATCCATGACCTTAAAACCGCAGAGTACGTGGGAAGTCTTAATTTAGATCCTGCTGTTATTATAGAAGAATATCATACGCTTGAGCATGTAGAGTCTATGCTGTTAAAAGCGAAAATGAATGTTGCCGTTGTTTTATCGGAACAAAATCGTTTACCCATTGGTGTTATTGATAAAAACATTCTGGCTTTTTGGCATAGCCCATTTATAAATACAGCCGCAGAGCGTGCGGCCGACAGAAGTTTACTTAATAAACGTGCTCATCAAATAATGGAGCATAAAATTAATATTATTGCTGAAAACACTATTTTGAAAGATGCGAAAGTCCTCATGGAAAAACATGCAATTGATTATCTTGTGGTACAAAATCTCGATAATCAGGTGATTGGTATCGTAACGTGGAAGATTTTAGCGAATGCATTGATGAATGAGTTAGATGAAGAGCGTTCTATGCAAAGTTAAAAAACCATTAAGTAGATAGTTAAGGTTCTGCATTTAAACATTAAGTTAAACTTTTAAAGTTGGCGTGACATTTTTGAATAGTGAATAGTTCAAGCCATTTCGATATTTTTATTATTAAGTAATGTTTGTTAAATTGCGGTTGTTGATAATAAGTTTTTATCAGAAAGTTGTTTGTCTAGGGCTGGGCATTTTTTTAAATGCAGGAAGCGAGCTGTTTATGCGTAAGTCTGGTTTTTTTCAGTATAAATTTTAAGCTTAACTGTATTTTCAATGTAGATTATCTGTCTGTCTTTATTCATCTATTAATTTGTATAACAATGATTTTATAAAGGGATAAGTTACAAATTGGCTAATAAAAAAGGCTCCTAAGAGCCTTTTCAACTAAGTTCAATCTTGATTAATCAACAATGCGTAATAATTCGTTAATACCGACTTTACCACGTGTTTTAGCATCAACCTTTTTAACGATGATTGCAGCGTACAAGCTATAAGTACCACATTTTGACGGTAAGTTGCCCGATACCACAACAGACCCTGCAGGTACGCGACCATAATGCACTTCGCCGGTTTCACGATCAAAAATACGTGTGCTTTGACCGATGTAAACACCCATTGAAATCACACTGCCTTCTTCGACAATGACGCCTTCAACGATTTCACTGCGCGCACCAATAAAGCAGTTATCTTCAATAATCGTTGGGCCGGCTTGTAATGGCTCTAACACACCGCCAATACCCACACCGCCAGATAGATGCACATTTTTACCAATTTGCGCGCATGAACCAACGGTTGCCCATGTATCAACCATTGTACCTTCGTCTACATAAGCACCTAAATTAACGTAAGATGGCATTAGTACGGTATTTTTACCGATAAATGAGCCTTTACGAACCGTTGCTGGCGGGACTACACGAATCGCTTCTTCTTTAAAACGTGCTTCGTCATAATCAGCAAATTTTTGCGGTACTTTATCAAAGTATTTGGTGTCACCACCTTCAATCACACCGTTGTCGAAAATGCGAAAAGACAACAAAACGGCTTTTTTTAGCCACTGGTGGACATGCCACTCGCCATCAATTTTCTCAGCAACACGTGCTTGACCTTTATCAAGCATGCTTATCACTGTCTCTACGTCAGCACGAATACTTGGTTCAACTGTGCTAGGGGTGATAGTTTGACGTGCTTCAAATGCCGCCTCAATGCGTTGGCGTAATGCCTCCATGGAACTCTCCCAATATCATATTAATTAACTAATTTGGTTCAACGCTAAATGCAGCGATGAAGATAAATGCTGTTGTTGTGCTTCATTGAGTGATTGACCATCTTGTGTTTGCAAGATGAAAAAATCTTCTGCACGCTCGCCGATAGTAGTGATCTTGGCTGCTAACAAGGTAACTTCACAGCGGTAAAGAATATCACCTACTTTTGCTAAAAGACCTGGTGTATCAAGGGCTATTAGCTCCATCATGCTGGTGTCTTGACGAATACTGGGTAAAAAGCTCACCTGTGTTGGCACGTTAAACGGCTTCATAATTCGCGCAAGCTTTCTGAACTTGGGCAATTTAGGATTTTCACTGGCTAAGGCTTTTTCAAGCGCTTTTTTGATGCTATGTATTCGTGACAGTTGCACGATAGGCTCGCCATCTTGTTCTAAAATGACAAAAGTGTCTAGTGCATAATTATCAATTGACGTCATGATATTTGCATCATGTACGTTTATATTTTTGTTATCTAAAACCGTCATTACGGTAGCAAATAGCTTAGGCCTGTCTTGGCTGTATACAAATAATTCAGTGCCGCCACGTGTCATGTGCTTTGACATTAAAACTAAGGGCTCATTCTGATCATGTTTGATTATCGCCTCAGTGTGCCACGCAACCTGATTAGGCTGGTGACGTAAAAAATATTCAGGTTTAAATCGACACCACAAAGATTGCATGTCTTTATCTTTGATGCCTCGGCGTAATAATTCTTTTTGGGCTTTTGCTTGGATTTCTTCTACACGAGCCTGTTCATCAACCGGTTTTTCTTTACCACGAGCTAGTACGCGTTGAGTTGAAAAGTATAAGTCTCTTAATAATGAACCTTTCCAGTTATTCCAGGTTTTTTCATTGGTGGCACAAATATCCGCAACGGTTAAGCAATATAAATAACTTAAATGAATAGCATCATGCACCTTGTCAGCAAACTCAGCGACGACATCCGGATCCGAAATGTCACGTCTTTGTGCGGTTACCGACATGACTAAATGGTTTTCAACTAACCAAGCGACTAGGCGACCGTCGTGATCATTCAGCCCATGTAATTTACAAAAATCAATCGCATCGCTCGCGCCCAATTTGCTGTGGTCACCACCGCGGCCTTTCGCTATGTCATGGAATATTGCACCTAAAACCAATAACCCTTTTTTTGGTAATTGGTTAATAAGCACAGCGCCTAATGGAAACTCATCTTTTTGCTCGGCCTGAGCGAATCTTTCTATGTTTAGCAATAATCTGTGAGTATGTTCATCGACAGTGTAAGCATGAAAAAGGTCAAACTGCATTTGACCTTCAATGCTTCGCCAAGCGGGCAGGTAAGACGATAAAATACCGTGTTTGTGCATCATCGAAAATGCGACTATGCCACGAGGATGTTTCAGAATATCCATAAATACCTTGCGGCAATCTGGGTTATCTTGAAGTGGACCGGTTAAGCTGCGACGAGCTTTGCGAAGTAATCGCAATGTTGGAGCATAGATATACTGAATATTAGAGTTTTTAACGGCATGTAAAAACAAATTTAATATTTCTTCTGGATGCTGATTAAATAACTCATTATCGAGCACTTCAATGTAATAACCGCGACGTTGATATCGCTCATTGATGGGTTGGATCTCTAATGCTTTAAATTGCCCGAGTGTTGCACGTTTGAACAACTGCAACAGCATTTGATTTAACTCCATTATGCGTCTGACCGTGCGATAATAGCGTTTCATCATCTGTTCAACCGCCAGTTGAGTTGCATCTTCATAGCCTAGCAGGCTAGCAACTTGGCGTTGTAAGTCGAATAACAAACGGTTTTCATTGCGATTAGCACTAATATGTAATGCAAATCGAATTTCCCACAGGTAGTTTTGGCATTCCAGTAACTCTTCTAACTCAGAAGGTTCAAGAAAATCATGCTCAACCAGTTCAGTTAAATTAGCGGCATCAAAGTGACGCATAGCCACCCAGGCAATGGTTTGGATATCCCTTAAACCACCTGGGCAGGTTTTTATGTTGGGTTCGAGGTCAAAAGCACTGGCTTTTGAGTGGCGGAGGGTTTGTTCTTCTTTTTTTGCGTTGTAGAACTCGGCAGAAGGCCAGAAATCATCTTGACGAATACGTTGATATAATTCGTCAAAAAGTTGGGTATTTCCGCATAAAAACCGCGCTTCAATTAAATTGGTTGCGATTGTAATGTCAGCTAGACCTTGGTCAATGGTTTGCGAAACAGTGCGCACACTGTGGCCGATTTCAAGCCCAGCATCCCAAAGGTATGTGATCAATTCACTCAGCTTTGCTTGGGTGTTTTGGCAGACTTCATCCTGTTCAATTAAAAACAGTAAATCGACATCAGAATAGGGGAGCAGCTCGCCACGTCCATAACCACCGACAGCGATTAATGACATAGGATACAGGTTTAGCTTACATTCTATCCAAGCTTCTTGGAGTAGGTTATCGATGAATGCGCTACGTTGTTTGACTATATCAGCGATGGAGTGCTTCGCTTTATATTGCTCAACTAAGCGCTGGTTAAGTTCTAGTAAGGTATTTTTAGCTGCCAGCGCGGTATTCATCGATATCCTTGATTGTTTTATAGATTAAAAGTTAATTATTCTTGGGAAGTCTTCTTCATCACGAAGCGTTAACACTTCAACACCCGTTTCAGTGACTAATAAAGTGTGTTCCCATTGGGCTGAATTTTTGCCATCAGAGGTTGTCACTGTCCAGTTATCATTTTTATCTAATATGGTGGTATGGCGGCCAGCATTAATCATAGGTTCGATAGTAAAACACATACCCGGCTTAATCACGGTTTTGTCATTATTTTTATAATGCACCACTTGAGGCTCTTCATGGAAAACAGCACCAATTCCATGACCACAATAATCTTGCACGATAGAATACTTATCAAGTCCAGTTTTACTTGCTTTGATGAATTTTTCGATACTTGTACCGATTTCGCCTAATTTTGCACCAGGTCTCACCTTTTTAATCGCCAAGTAGAGACTTTCTTGAGCTATGCGACACAAGCGTTTGTCTTTAGGATTGACATCACCAATTAAAAACATTTTTGAGGTGTCACCGTGATAACCATCTTTGATTACAGTAATGTCGATGTTTAAAATGTCACCATCTTTGAGTATGTAATCTGATGGAATGCCATGGCAAATGGTGTCATTGACCGAGGTACAAATAGACTTGGGAAAACCATGGTAATTTAGCGGGGCTGATATGGCCCCTTGCTCTTCAGTATATTGCGCACAAATGGTATTTAATTGATCCGTTGTGATCCCCGCTACAACATGCGGTGCAATCATTTCCAGTACTTGTGCTGCTAGCTTGCCTGCAGCGCGCATTTTTTCAATTTCGTCGGCATTTTTAATGACAATACTCATGGATCTTCTCTTGGTTTTTAACGTTCAAAATGGGCACGTTTAAACTAATCAATTACACGTAAAAAGTTGTGTTTGATCGCTGTTTATGGTATAAAGCGCGCCGTTATGTGTGAGTTCGTGTTTCTTGGTTTGTTTTATCTCACTGAATAAAAAATCACTTCGTTGTGCTTTAATTGTTCAATGTTTCAACAAACTGTCAGAATTTGCGGCTATTATACATGGCAATTAACTTAAATACTAAATCACACACGTATCGACACATTTTTCGGGGTGCTCTTAACGCCATAATGGCTAAGAAGAGTCGAAACATGGGATGCGTGGAGGTCTAACCCCTTACATTAAGGTATATACAATGACTACTGTTTCAATGCGCGACATGCTTCAAGCTGGTGTTCACTTCGGTCACCAAACACGTTACTGGAACCCAAAGATGAAGCCTTTCATCTTCGGTGCTCGCAACGGTGTACACATCATCAACCTTGAGCACACTGTACCAATGTTCAACGAAGCTTTAGCTTTCATTAGCAACGTTGCTTCTAAGAAAGGTAAAGTATTATTTGTTGGTACTAAGCGCGCTGCTGGCGAAGCTATCAAAGAAGCTGCAATTTCTTGTGACCAGTACTATGTTGATCACCGCTGGTTAGGCGGTATGTTAACAAACTGGAAAACTGTTCGTCAGTCAATCAAGCGTCTTAAAGAACTAGAAAGCCAGTCTGTTGACGGTACTTTCGACAAGCTTACTAAGAAAGAAGCTTTAATGCGTTCACGCGAATTAGACAAGTTAGAAAAGTCTTTAGGCGGAATTAAGAACATGGGCGGTTTACCAGACGTATTATTCGTTATCGGTGCTGACCATGAGCATATCGCAATCAAAGAAGCTAACAACCTAGGTATCCCAGTTGTTGCAGTTGTTGATACTAACTCTGCTCCAGACGGTGTTAACTACATCGTTCCTGGTAACGACGATGCGATGCGTGCAATTCGTTTGTACACTTCATCTGTTGCTGCTGCTGCCAACTCTGGCCGTGGTCAAGATTTAGCTGTTCAAGCTGAACAAGACGGTTTCGTAGAAGCTGTTTAATAAGGCGTGATGTTTTTCATCCCCCCTTATTTGCCAATAAGATAATTGGTAAACAGGGGCCTTTGGGCCCCTGTTTTACAAATGCAATATTAGACGAATTTAAATAGAGGATTTAACAATGGCAATTACTGCTGCCCAAGTTAAAGAACTTCGTGACCGCACTGGCGCTGGCATGATGGACTGTAAGAATGCACTGACTGAAACTAACGGTGACATCGAACTAGCGATTGATAACATGCGTAAAAGCGGCGCGGCTAAAGCGGCTAAGAAAGCCGGTAACATCGCTGCTGACGGTACAATTCTAATTAAGAACGGTGAAGGTTTCGCTGCGCTTTTAGAAGTTAACTGTCAAACTGACTTCGTTGCTAAAGATTCTAACTTCTTAGGTTTCGCTAATGCTGTTTTAGATGTTGCTGCAGCATCTAAAGTGACTATCGAAGACTTAAAAGCACAGTTTGAAGAAACGCGTGTTGCACTAGTAACCAAAATCGGTGAAAACATCAATGTTCGTCGCGTTGAGTATATCGATGGGGCTAACCTAGCGTCTTACCGTCACGGTGAGCGCATCGGTGTTGTTGTTGCCGGTGAAGCTGACGAAGAAACGTTAAAGCACATCGCTATGCATGTTGCTGCTTCTAAGCCTGAGTTCGTAAACCCTGAAGACGTACCTGCTGAACTTGTAGAAAGAGAGCAAGCTCTTCAAATCGAAATCGCGATGAATGAAGGCAAGCCTGCTGAAATCGCTGAGAAAATGGTTGTTGGTCGTATGAAGAAGTTCACTGGTGAGATTTCTCTTACTGGTCAAGCTTTCATCATGGAACCAAAGAAAACTGTTGGCGAAATTCTTAAAGAGAAAAAAGCGACAGTATCTAACTTCATTCGTTTAGAAGTGGGTGAAGGTATCGAGAAGAAAGAAGAAGATTTTGCTGCTGAAGTTGCAGCTCAAATCGCTGCTACTAAAAAGGCGTAATCGCTTTTTCTCTATATACCCTAAGACCGCAGCAATCGCTGCGGTCTTGTTATAATCAGGATAAAAATTATGAGCACCAATCCAAAACCTGCATTTAGACGTATTCTGCTTAAATTAAGCGGTGAAGCATTAATGGGCGAAGAAGGCTTCGGCATCGACCCAAAAGTACTTGATCGCATGGCTCAAGAAGTGAAAGAACTTGTTGAACTGGGTATTCAAGTTGGTGTGGTAATTGGTGGTGGTAATCTATTTCGTGGTGAAGGGCTAGCACAAGCTGGCATGAACCGTGTGGTGGGCGATCACATGGGTATGCTAGCAACTGTCATGAATGGCTTAGCCATGAGAGATGCATTGCACCGTGCCTATGTTAATGCGCGCCTGATGTCAGCTATCCCATTAAAAGGGGTGTGTGACGATTATAATTGGGCTGAAGCTATTAGCTTACTAAAATCTGGTCGAGTAGTGATATTTGCCGCTGGTACAGGTAATCCATTTTGTACGACTGACTCTGCAGCATGTCTGCGTGGTATTGAAATCGAAGCGGAAGTGGTATTAAAAGGTACTAAAGTAGACGGTGTTTATTCTGCCGATCCAATGAAAAACCCTGAAGCGGTTAAATACGACACCCTAAGCTTTAATGAAGTTTTAGAGTCTGAATTAAAAGTAATGGATCTTGCAGCCTTTACTATGGCCCGTGACCATAACATCCCAATTTTAGTATTCAACATGAATAAGCCAGGTGCTTTACGCCGTGTTATTATGGGCGAAAGTGAAGGTACAATTATTAGCAGCCAGAAATAATTGCGCTATCACATCTGTTACTGTGTGTCGTAAAATAAACTGCAAATATTGTTTGAGCTGATCCATTGTCTGTACAATTCTTTATCTATCGGCTCGAACTCAATGAATATTGGTTAAAAAGGAAATTATTGTGATTGAAACAATTATGTTAGATGCGCAAGAGCGTATGGGTAAATGTGTAGATGCAACTAAAAATCAAATGGCTAAAGTGCGTACCGGTCGTGCACACCCAAGTTTATTAGATTCAATTCAAGTTTCTTACTATGGTGCAATGACTCCACTTAAGCAAGTGGCTAACATTGGTATTGAAGATTCTCGTACATTGAACGTAACGGTATTTGATCAAACTTTAGTTCAAGCTGTTGAGAAAGCCATTATGTCATCTGATCTTGGTTTGAACCCAATGACAGCGGGCACTTCAATGCGTATTCCGTTACCGGCATTAACTGAAGAACGTCGTAAAGACTTCATTAAAGTTGTCCGTAATGAAGCTGAAAACGGCCGTGTTGCCATCCGTAATGTGCGTCGTGATGCTATTACCGAAGTTAAAAAGTTAGAAAAAGCCAAAGAATGCACTGAAGACGATGTACGTCGTAGTGAAGATAGCGTACAAAAATTTACTGATGCAGCAATTAAAAATGTTGATCAGCTATTAGCTGCAAAAGAAAAAGAGTTAATGGAAGTCTAAACTTCAGCGTTCAACGCTAGAGTTAATACGCCGTGTAAGGGTATACTACACGGCGTTTGTTTTTTATAGGGTCGTTGTTGATGTCATCTACAAATGATTATGGATCAGGTGTTACAACTTCTTCTGAGTTAGTGACGTCTGAAGTCTTACCTGGACAATTATCGGATATCGTTAGGCAGTCTTTGCCCAAGCATGTGGCTATCATTATGGATGGCAATGGTCGTTGGGCTCAGAATAAGAGTATGCCTCGAGTGGTAGGTCATAAAGCAGGTGTTAAAGCTGTTAGACGCATAGTGAGTGCAGCAAGCCAATTAGGTATTGCCTCTTTAACGCTGTTTGCATTTTCGAGTGAGAATTGGCGCAGACCAGATAAAGAAGTTAATTTGTTGATGGAGCTTTTTTTCAGTGTGTTACAACGTGAAATTAAGCGCTTAGATAAAAATCAAGTTAAGCTCAATATTATTGGCGACATCAGTCGATTCTCAGCACGTTTACAAGCTCAAATCGCCCAGGCTCAAGACAAGACACAAGATAACACAGGGTTAATTCTTAATGTTGCTGCTAACTACGGCGGACGTTGGGATATCATCCAGGCTGCTCAAAAATTAGCTGAAAAAGTCGAAAGTGGCGAAATCAGCAGCAGTCAGATGACCGAAGAGGCATTAAATCAACATTTGAGCATGCAAAATCAAAGCGAAGTTGATTTAATGATAAGAACGGGCGGTGATTACCGCATTAGTAACTTTATTTTATGGCAGGCCGCCTATGCTGAGTTAGTGTTCACAGAAACACTTTGGCCTGATTTTGATGAGAAGGCTTTTCATCATGCACTGGCAACTTTTGCCAGCCGTCAGCGCCGTTTCGGTTTGACTGGGAGTCAAATAGAAGAAATACGGGCGCTTTAATCTTAAGAGGATTATTTTTTTGCTAAAACAACGAATAATAACAGCACTTTGTTTAATCCCACTTGTGTTAGTCGGTATATTTGGGGTTCCTTCTGTGTATTTTGCATGGTGTTTAGTCCCTATTTTTGCCATTGCAGCGAAAGAGTGGGGATGCTTTATCGATAAAGAGTGCAATATCACTCAATGGTCTTTTACCATCACAGTAACCGTATTGTTGATTGCGATTAACGTGTTATTTCCAGCAGACAGCTTATGGTTCAAAGGGCATTTGCAACCGATGTTTTTAGCGATTATTAGCATTGGTGTCGTGTGGTGGGTTGTTAGCACTTTGCTGGTATTTAGTTTCCCTAAGAGCGCAGCACTATGGCGCAATAGCCATATGCTAAAATCGATGTTTGGCCAGCTAACCTTAATCCCTTGTTTTGTATCTTTAATTACCCTTAAATCATTAAGTAGCCAAGCCGATCCGTATTTTGGTGGAATATTAGTGCTGATTGTGATGTTAATCGTTTGGGCAACAGATACTGGCGCTTATTTTGCTGGTAGAACGCTTGGCAAACATAAATTAATGCCTAACGTCAGCCCAGCTAAAACGCTAGAAGGATTAGCGGGTGGGTTACTGACAACCCTGTTAATTGTTGCTGGGGTGATGTATGTTTCTCCTCAACAAGAGTTAGGCTTGTTGGTTGTTGTCACCCTAATTACAGCCTTGGCATCAGCATTTGGCGATTTATCTGAAAGTATGTTTAAACGCGTTGCGGTTATTAAAGATTCAGGCACCATTTTACCAGGACACGGTGGCATACTTGATCGAATCGACAGCTTAACAGCTGCGTTTCCTGTGTTTACGTTAATCTATATTGCCATGTGGATGTGATGCCAATGCAAAACATGGTTATCCTAGGCGCCACAGGATCAATTGGCGCAAGCACCTTGAGTGTGGTCACTCAAAATCCAGATAAATATGCTGTTTATGCGCTTGTTGCAAATGCTAGCGTTGATAAAATGCTCGGTTTATGCGAGACACATCAACCTGTGTTTGCTCATATGGTTGATCAACAAGCTGCGCTGAAACTTAAGCGTGCGTTACCCTCATCTTGTAAAACTATCGTTACCTCAACCCCTGAGGAATTAACGGCTTTAGTTACCCACAGTGACGTTGATACTGTTATGGCTGCCATTGTAGGCGCTGCCGGGTTAGTGCCTACATTTGCCGCTGTTAAGGCTGGTAAAAGAGTACTACTGGCCAATAAAGAAGCCTTAGTGATGTCTGGTGAACTGTTTATGCAAACCGCAAAGGCATCGGGAGCGACGATACTCCCCGTCGATAGCGAGCATAACGCGATTTTTCAATGCATGCCTCAAGCCGTTCAAAATAACTTAGGTTTTTGCGATATGGCTGCTGAAGGCATTTCGCATATCCTATTAACAGGTTCGGGCGGTCCTTTTTTAACGACTGACCTATCTATTTTACCAAGTGTGACACCCGATCAGGCTTGTAAGCATCCGAATTGGTCAATGGGCAGAAAAATATCTGTTGATTCAGCATCGATGATGAATAAGGGCTTAGAATACATCGAAGCGCGTTGGCTATTTAATACCATGCCTGAGCAGCTTAAAGTGGTTATTCACCCTCAAAGTGTTATTCATTCCATGGTGCAATACAAAGATGGTTCGGTTCTTGCTCAGATGGGTAATCCTGATATGCGTACGCCAATTGCTCATTGTATGAGCTATCCACAAAGAATTTTAGCTGGTGTTGAACCTTTAGACTTTTTCAAAGTCGGAGAGTTAAGCTTTTTAGAACCTGATTTTGATCGTTTTCCGTGTTTAAAGTTAGCGATAGATGCTTGCCAACAAGGGCAAGAAGCTACCACGGTATTAAATGCGGCTAATGAAATTGCCGTTGACGCTTTTTTACAGGGAATAATTAAATTTACCGATATTGCTGTCGTCAATGAACAATGCCTTGTATCGTTCAATCCGTCAGCTTTAAAGACGATAGAAGATATTATTGCTTTAGACAGCGAAGCACGCCGATTGGCTTTATCTAAAATTAAAGCGTTAGTGTAACTAGGAGTAAAATGTTCGATTTTTTGTGGAATTTAGGTTCATTTATTATTGCTCTTGGTATTTTAATTACCGTCCATGAGTATGGTCATTTTTGGGTTGCACGAAAGTGTGGCGTTAAAGTCGAAAAATTTTCCATTGGCTTTGGCAAAGCTATTTGGCGTAAAGTCGGTCAAGATGGTACCGAATATGTGGTTGCCATGATCCCTTTGGGTGGCTTTGTAAAGATGCTTGATGAGCGGGTTGAAGATGTACCTGCCGATATGCTAAATCAAGCGTTTAATCGTAAAACAGTTTGGCAGCGTATTGCCATTGTTGCTGCAGGGCCATTAGCTAACTTTGCCTTTGCGATTGTTGCTTTATATGCCATGTATTTAATCGGTGTTCCGTCGATTAAACCCGTTATAGATTCAACTAAAGTTAATTCGCCCGCAGCTGTGATTCAGTTATCGGAACCACAGCAAATTATCGCTATTTCAGGTCAAGATGTTCGCAACTGGGAAGAGGTTAATTTTGCCTTGGTTGGACATATTGGTAATGACAGTGTTGATGTGACTTTGGCGCCATTGTCAAGAATGGACGGTATTGATGATAAAGGTAAAACTTATCAACTCGATACCCGTGAGTGGAGATTTGATCCTGAAAAAGAATCACCGATTACCGCGTTAGGTTTAGGGATATTCAGACCTGGAATTAATCCTATTATTGCCGCAATATCAGAAAATAGTGCGGCACAAATAGCAGGTTTAATGATTGGCGATACAATTTTATCGATAAATCAACAGCCTTACAAAGATTGGAATAGCTTTGTCGATGTGGTACAAACATCTGCTAATAAGCCGCTTAGTGTAGATATTGAGCGAGCAGGCGAACTGTTGCAAATTGAGGTTGTGCCACAGGCTCAAACCAATGACAATGGTGACACAATCGGTATTATTGGTATTAGCCCCACCGCAGCGCAATGGCCTGAAAATATGCGCTTTGATTTAGAATATGGCATGATAGATTCCGTGTCCGCCGCTGTCGATAAAACATGGCAGCTTGTGGTGGTTAGTTTCAAAATGATAGGTAAATTATTTACCGGCGATGTGTCGGTGAAAAATCTAAGTGGACCCATTTCGATTGCGCAAGGAGCTGGTGCGAGCGCAAATTATGGATTGGTGTATTTTCTTGGATTTATCGCACTAATTAGCGTGAACCTAGGTATTATCAATTTAATGCCTTTACCCGTGCTAGATGGTGGACACTTGCTGTATTACTTTATTGAAGTGATTACGGGTAAGCCTGTACCTGAAAAGGTGCAGGAAATTGGATTCAGGTTTGGCGCAGCTTTGCTGCTAATGTTGATGAGTGTAGCGCTTTTCAACGATTTTGCCCGACTCTGAGCAAGGACAGACTAATAATTAGAAGTGCTCTATGAGATTGAATAAACTATTTGCATCGATGTTATTCGTCGGCGCGTCTTTTGCAGGGAACGGTTGGGCAAATACATTCCAGCCATTTGAAGTCACAGACATTCAAGTTGAAGGTCTACAACGTGTAGCATTAGGAGCTGCATTGTTAAACTTGCCGGTTAAAGTCGGTGACACAGTTGATCAAGTTAAATTACAACAGGCGATAAAAAGCTTATATGGTTCAACAAACTTTGAAACCATTAGCGTAAGCCATGAGGCTGGCGTGTTGTATGTTACAGTTAAAGAACGTCCTACCATTAGTGCGGTGACGTTTGAAGGCAACAAAGATATTAAAGATGAGCAGCTTCAAGAAAGTCTTGATGGCTCAGGTGTTAAAATTGGTGAGTCTTTGGACCGCACCATGCTTTCTGGTATCGAAAAAGGCTTACAAGACTTTTATTACGGTGTGGGTAAATACGGCGCTAAGGTTCAAGCGCAAGTTATCAATTTACCGCGTAATCGTGTGGAGTTAAAATTTAATTTTACTGAAGGCTTAGCCGCTGAAATTCGTCAAATTAACGTAGTAGGGAACACTGTTTTCAGTGATTCTGAATTAATCAGCATGCTGGAGTTGAAAGACTTTGTTGCCTGGTGGGATGTATTTGGTGAGCGCCGCTATCAAAAGCAAAAACTTCAGGCTGACTTAGAAACCATTAAAACGTATTACCATAACCAAGGGTATATTCGTTTTGATGTTACTTCTACACAAGTGGCTATGACACCTGATCGTAAAGGGCTTTATATTACCATCAACGTCGATGAAGGTGAAAAATATAAAGTTAAAGACATTAACTTAACGGGCGATTTAATGGGTCGTGAAGAGTTAATGCGTGCCATTTTACCTATCAAAGCAGGCAATATGTACAACGGTGCAGATGTGACTTTCACCGAAGAAATGTACAGTAAATATCTGGGCCGTTTTGGTTATGCTTATCCTGAAGTGAAAACCTATCCTGAAATTGATGATGAGAACAAAGAAGTTGTCCTTAATATCAATATTAAACCAGGTAAGCGTGTTTATGTGCGCAGTATTAATTTTACTGGCAACGCGGTGACTAAAGATGAAGTCATGCGTCGTGAACTTCGTCAAATGGAAGGTGCTTGGTTAAACTCAGCTCAAATTGAACAATCCAAAGCGCGTTTAAATCGATTGGGCTATTTTGAAACCGTTGATACTGAAACCATTCAGGTACCAGGTAGTGATGATTTAGTGGATGTCGCTGTTAGTGTTAAAGAACAGCCCTCTGGCTCATTTAATGCTGGTGTAGGCTACGGTACTGAATCTGGTGTGAGTTTACAGTTTGGTGTAGAACAAAATAACTTCTTAGGTACAGGTAACCAAGCGGGTATTAGCATCAACACTAACAAGTATTCGAAAAGTGCCAATATTTCATATACCGATCCTTACTTCACCAAAGACGGCGTGAGTTTAGGTGGCAGTGTTTATTGGAACGAATTTGATGCGAATGAGGCTAACCTTGAACGCTATAAGAATAAATCTTATGGTGTAGCAGTTAATTCGGGTTTCCCTATTAACGAAAATAATCGTTTAAACGGTGGTATAGGTTATCGTCATAACGCGATTTCTGAAATTTCTGCTTATGAACAAGCACTACGCTTTTATAATGTATACCGTGATAGTGAAGATCCTAATGCTGATTTAAGCTTTGATAATTTCGAATTAAATGCCGGTTGGTATAGAAGTACATTAAACCGCGGAACATTCCCAACGGATGGTTCATCACAGCGTTTAAGTGGAAAAATGACTGTGCCAGGTTCGGATCTGCAGTATTTTAAAACAGATTTCGACACTAACTTCTATTTCCCACTAACACGTAAACACAGCTTCGTGATTTTGACGCGAGCGCGTTTAGGCTATGCAAATGGCTATGGACAGTTTAACGATAATGATCAAATTCTACCGTTTTGGGAAAACTATTACTCAGGTGGTAGCAGTTCATTACGCGGATTTAAATCAAACTCAGTCGGTCCTCGTTCATTTTACTTAATGCGTGGTACCGAGCCATGTGCACCTGATCCGTCAGGAGATGGTTGTAGTTTGCCTAGTGACCCGAATGAAATTTATGTTAACCAAGGCCGTTCAATCGGTGGTAATGCCATCGCAACCGCTAGCCTTGAGTTAATTGTGCCAACACCATTTTTGGATGAAGCATATACCAATTCTGTTCGTACCAGTTTCTTCGTTGATGCCGGTAACGTATGGGATACTGAGTTTGACTATGATTCATATAGAAACCTTCCTGCTGATGAATTTAATAAGCTTGAAGACTTTAGTGATCCGAGTCGAATACGTGCTTCTTGGGGGATGAGTGTCCAGTGGCTTTCTCCTATGGGGCCGATGGTGTTTAGTTTGGCTTGGCCGCTTAAAGAATACGAAGACGATGAAACAGAGATTTTCTCGTTCAATATTGGCAAAACGTTCTAAAATGAATACACTCGGCAAGTTTTGCTGAACAAGTGTCTATTAACAAGGAGTCTACTTTGAAAAAGATGGTCAATCGCGCATTAGTAACATTAGCTTTTTTAGCTGTACCTATGATGGCGCACGCTGAAAAAATTGCCGTAGTGGATATGGGCGAAGTATTTGAACAATTACCACAACGTGAACAAATCTCAAAATCATTAAAAGTTGAATTTGGTGATCGTGTTGCTGAAGTCCAAAAAATGCAGGAAGAAATGCGTTCAATGGTTGAAAAGCAGCAACGTGATGGTGCGTTAATGAGTGATACTCAAAAAACTGACATGGTTCGTAAAATGGAATCGTTGAAGTCTGAGTTTCAATTAAAAGGCAAAGCACTTGATGAAGATATGCGTCGTCGTCAAGGTGAAGAGCAAAATAAACTGCTAGTACAAGTTCAAAAAGTGATTAATACCATTGCTGAAAAAGAAAAATATGACATGGTATTACAGCGTGGTGCGGTAATTTTTGTTAAGCCTGATGCTGATATTAGCGGCAAAGTGGTTGAAGCATTAAGTAAAGGTAAATAAGCCCGAACGTTAAGGCAAAGGTACTATGCAACAAATGACTTTAAAAGAGATTGGCCAGCTGCTAAATGCAACTATTCGTGGGGATGATTCAATTATCATCCATACTGTAGCAACACTTGAAGATGCGGCAGAAGGTCAAATTTCTTTTCTAGCCAATAGTAAATATCGCGCTCAACTTGAGGCAACTCAAGCGAGCGCGATATTATTGAGTGAGAAAGAAGCAGAATTTTATCAAGGAATAGCTGTCATTGTCGCTGACCCTTACGTGGCATTTGCACGTTTAGCCCAGCATCTTGATACGACCCCCAAAGCAGCCATCGGTATACATCCTAGTGCCCAAATTGATACGTCAGCCAAGCTTGGCGAAAATGTGTCGATTGGTGCTAATGCGGTTATATGTGCCAATGTAATTCTCAGTGATAACGTGCAAATTGGTGCGGGTACTGTAGTGGGGGAATCCAGCATAATTGGTAAAAATACACGTTTATGGGCTAATGTGACGGTTTACCATAATGTGCATATTGGTTCTGATTGTATTATTCATTCCTCAACCGTTATTGGTTCTGATGGTTTTGGCTATGCCAATGAGCGCGGTAATTGGATTAAAATTCCACAAACTGGCGGTGTTAGAATTGGTAATAATGTCGAAATAGGTGCTTGTACCAGCATTGATCGTGGTGCGTTATCGCATACTGAAATCCACGACGGCGTTATCATCGATAACCAAGTGCAAGTTGCCCATAATGTTATTATTGGACAAAACACTGCTATTGCAGGTAATACTACACTAGCGGGCAGTGTGGTTATTGGTAAATACTGTATTGTAGGTGGCCATTGCGCTATTTCTGGTCATTTGTCTATCGCAGATGGTACTCATATTAGTGGTGCGACTAATGTGACAAGTGTGATTAGAGACAAAGGCGTTTATTCTTCAGCCACAGTCGCCATGGAAAACAAGTTGTGGCGCCGAAACACAGTCAGGTTCCGCCATTTAGATGATCTATTTAATCGAGTTAAAAAACTCGAAAAATCATCAGAATCTGAATAACTGTTAGCTATAAAACTCATTCACTTGAGTTAAGGAATCAAGAGTGTCGAACCAATTAAATACAATGGATATTAAAGAAATCCTTAAATATCTTCCACATAGATATCCATTTTTACTCATAGATCGCGTATTAGATTACACAGTTGGTGAACAACTGCATGCGATAAAGAACGTGACAATTAACGAACCTTTCTTTCAAGGTCACTTCCCTGTAGCACCTGTTATGCCTGGTGTGTTGATTTTAGAAGCAATGGCGCAAGCTACGGGTCTACTTGCTTTTAAAACAATGAGTACAGAGCCTTCACCAGATGTGTTGTATTATTTTGCTGGTATTGATAAAGCGCGTTTTAAACGAGTTGTAGAACCCGGAGATCAAATTCATTTTCACGTTAAAATGATTAAAGAGCGTCGCGGAATTGGTGTTTTCGTTGGTGAAGCTCTTGTCGATGGCGAAGTCGTTTGTTCCGCTGAAATTATGTGTGCCCGAAGAGAGATTCAAAAGTGATTGATAAACTAGCATTTGTTCACCCTGATGCAAAAATTGGTAATAATGTCACCATAGGCCCTTGGACGTATATTGGTGCCGATGTTGAAATTGGTGATGATACCTGGATCAGTTCACATGTTGTGGTTAAAGGCCCGACGGTGATAGGCAAAGGTAATCGCATTTTTCAATTCGCCTCAGTTGGTGAAGAGTGTCAAGACAAAAAATACGCTGGTGAACCGACACGTTTAATCATGGGTGATAATAATATCATTCGCGAGTCAGTCACCATTCATCGCGGCACTGTTCAAGATAATAGTGAAACTCGTATTGGTTCGAATAATTTGTTCATGGCGTATGTGCACATTGCCCACGACTGCGTTGTTGGCAACAATGTCATTATGGCAAATAATGCCTCTATTGCTGGCCATGTTCATGTTGGCGATCATGTGATTCTTGGTGGCATGACTGGTGTGCATCAGTTTGTGCATATTGGTGCGCATGCGTTTACTGCAGGTTCATCGACAATTTTTCAAGATGTACCTCCATTCGTCATGGCAGCTGGCAGCCCAGCTATTCCTCGTGGTTTAAATGTTGAAGGGTTAAAGCGTCGCGGTTTTAGCAAAGAAACTCAACATGCTATTCGTCGAACCTACAAAGCCTTATACCGCAAAAATCTAACTATTGATGAAGCGTTGGCCGAGATAGCTGTCGATGCTGAAAATGACCCATATGTGCAATCTATGGTCGATTTTATTACAACCTCTTCACGTGGGATTATTCGATAGTTAAAAATGAGCAAATCTACTCCCCCAATATTTGCCATGGTCGCCGGAGAAATCTCCGGCGATATTCTTGGTGCCGGATTAATAAAATCGCTTAAATTGCGCTATCCAGATGCGACATTCGTTGGCATTGGTGGACCCCGCATGCAAGCTTTAGGCTTTCAATCCTGGTTTTCGATGGAAGAACTGGCTGTGATGGGAATAGTGGAAGTGCTGTCTCGTTTGCCCCGATTATTAAAAGTTCGTGCCAGTTTGATTGAGCAGATTTGTGCTATTAAACCTGATTGTTTTATTGGTATTGATGCACCAGACTTTAATATTGGCCTTGAGCTTAAGTTAAAAAATAAAGGTTTTAAAACGGTTCATTATGTTAGCCCCTCTGTATGGGCATGGCGACCAAAACGTATTTTTAAAATTGCTAAAGCAACTAACATGGTGTTGTCATTATTACCATTTGAAAAAGCATTTTATGATAAACATGATGTTCCTTGCACTTTTGTCGGTCATACGCTAGCTGATGATATCCCGATGCAAAGCGACAAGTTAGCAGCACGCACACAATTGGGGTTAGATGCCGAAGCGGAGTACCTAGCGATTTTACCCGGTTCTCGAGGTGGCGAGTTAGCGCAACTTGCTGAGCCTTTTCTCAAAGCGGCTAAGTTAGTTAAAGATGCCTATCCCGACATTAAGTTTGTGACTCCTGTTGTTAACGCGGCACGACGTAAACAGTTTATTGAAGCGTTGGAAAAATATGCTCCTGATTTAGCTATCGATATTATCGATGGTCAGTCGCGAGAAGTGATGGCTGCTGCCGACTGTATTTTATTAGCTTCAGGCACAGCAACTTTAGAGGCCATGTTAGTAAAGCGTCCTATGATAGTGTCTTATCGTGTTAGTCCCATAACTTACGCGATAGCGGTACGCATGATGCAAATTTCTAATTATTCTTTACCCAATTTATTGGCGAACGAAACCATAGTGCCAGAATTAATTCAAGCTGATTGTCAGCCTCAATTAATCGCAGATGCTGTTATCAATCAGTTGGATAAAGACTTTTCTCCCCTTAGAGCTCGATTCGAACAATTGCACCAATTACTCAAATGCAATGCCAGTGAGCGCGCAGCAGATGCCGTTGTCGCGTTAATTGAAGTTTAATTAAGTTAACGAGATCCCAATGACTAACTTCGCTTTGCCAACAGTGATTAAGAATATTACCCCTGAGCAAGTGGCTCTATTATCACAAGGGTGCATCGCGGGCGTTGACGAGGTTGGCCGTGGGCCATTAGTCGGTGACGTTGTTACTGCAGCCGTTATATTAGATCCACGTCGTCCTATTGACGGCTTAAATGACTCTAAAAAGTTATCCGAAAAGCGCCGAAACGCCCTATATCTGACGATATATGAGAATGCGCTAGCGATTAGTGTGGGACGTGCTAGTCCGCAAGAAATCGATGAGCTTAATATTCTACACGCCACCATGCTAGCCATGCAGCGTGCAGTGGCAGGGCTAGGGATCACTCCACAGAAGGTGCTTGTTGATGGAAATCGTGTACCAGATTTTGGTATTCAATCACATGCCATTATCAAAGGCGACGGTTTGGTGAGCGCCATTAGCGCGGCATCAATCATCGCCAAAGTGGTAAGAGATCAAGAAATGCTTGAGCTTGACGCTAAACACCCGCAGTATGGTTTTGCTAAGCATAAAGGTTATCCAACTAAAGCACATTTTGACGCCCTAGCGGAATTTGGTGTGTTAGATGAGCATCGTAAAAGCTTTAAACCTGTTGCCGATAGATTAAATCAGCGATAGTTTACTTTTAAAGCTAATATTGTCACCGTGGTAAGGTTTCATTTTTATATCACTGTCAAAGTCATCTTCTTACCGTGACAGCTAAGTTATTGGCAGTGATTTGAATGTTTGTTAATCTAGCCGATATTTTCAATTGCATTTTTGCATCTCTTTTATCATCGAATAATAAGAATTTTATCTATGTCCGATCCTCGTTTTGTGCATTTACGCGTTCACAGTGATTTTTCCATGTGTGATGGTGTTGCTAAGGTAAAACCTATCTTAGCAGCGGCGGAAGCGCAGGGTATGGCGGCATTAGCTTTGACCGACCAAAATAATTTTTGTGGTTTGGTAAAGTTTTATGGTGGCGCGCACGGGGTGGGCATTAAGCCTATTATCGGTGCTGATTTTTGGATGCAAGTACCGGGGTTTGACAAGGAGCTTTGTGCCTTAACCATTATCGCGATGGATAATGATGGCTATCAAAATTTAACTCAGCTTATCAGTGAAGCTTACCTACGTGGTCAAGTTAACGGCCGAGTGGTTATCGATCAATCTTGGCTTGTCACCTATAACAAAGGGATTTTAATTTTATCGGGAGCCAAAGAAGGCGATATCGGTAAAGCCTTATTAAAAGGAAACCAGGGGCAGGTAGATGAGTTGGTCAACTTCTACCAAACACACTTTAATGATCGATATTATCTCGAGCTTATCCGCACTAACCGCCCCGATGAAGAACGCTATTTGCACATGGCGGTTGAATTGGCATCAAAAATGTCAATTCCTGTAGTCGCAACGAATCAGGTGGTGTTTTTAAAGCCGGATGACTTTGAATCACATGAAATTCGGGTGGCTATTCATGATGGCTTCACCCTTGCGGATCCCCGCCGACCTAAAACCTACAGTGCCGAACAGTATCTTCGTAGTGAAGATGAAATGTGCGAACTTTTTAAAGATATTCCTTCAGCTATCAGTAACACAGTAGAAATAGCTAAACGCTGTAACGTCACTATTCGCTTGCATGAATACTTTTTGCCTAATTTTCCTACCGGTGATTTGTCTATTGAAGACTTTTTGGTCGAAGTATCGGAAAAAGGCCTTGAAGAGCGTCTAGAGTTTTTATTTCCAGATCCGGCTGTTCGATTGGAAAGAAGAGGCGAGTACGACGAGCGTCTTGAGATTGAGCTCAAAGTGATTAATCAAATGGGATTCCCTGGTTATTTCTTAATCGTAATGGAATTTATCCAATGGGGTAAAGATCATGGTATTCCGGTTGGTCCAGGTCGTGGTTCAGGAGCGGGGTCTTTAGTGGCCTATGCGCTAAAGATTACTGACCTTGACCCATTAGAATATGATTTGCTGTTTGAGCGTTTTTTGAATCCTGAACGTGTTTCAATGCCCGATTTTGACGTCGACTTTTGTATGGACAGACGTGATGAGGTGATTGACCATGTAGCAGATCTCTATGGCCGTGAAGCGGTATCGCAAATTATTACCTTCGGTACCATGGCCGCCAAAGCGGTTGTGCGTGACGTAGGCCGAGTATTAGGCCATCCCTATGGTTTTGTTGAACGTCTTACTAAGATGATCCCAGCAGAACCGGGTATGACCCTTGCCAAAGCATTTGAAGTAGAGCCTGCGCTGCCTGAAGCCTATGCCGCAGATGAAGATGTCAAAGAGCTTATCGACATGTGTCGACGCTTAGAAGGTGTTACTAGAAATGCTGGTAAACACGCCGGTGGTGTGGTTATCGCGCCAACCCGTATTACTGATTTCTCACCATTATATTGTGATGCTGAAGGCTTAAACCCTGTTACTCAGTTCGATAAAAATGACGTTGAAACAGCGGGATTAGTTAAATTCGATTTCTTGGGCTTACGCACTTTAACCATCATTGACTGGGCGCTGCAGATGATCAATCCGCGTCTGGCCAAAGAGGGTAAAGATCCTGTTCGCATTGAAGCTATTAAGCTTGATGACCCTGCCTGTTTTAGATTATTGCAAAAATATGAAACTACCGCGGTGTTCCAGCTCGAATCTCGCGGCATGAAAGACCTGATTAAGCGTCTACAGCCAGACTGTTTTGAAGATATGATTGCGTTAGTTGCGCTATTCCGTCCAGGTCCTTTGCAATCAGGTATGGTTGATAACTTCATTGAGCGTAAACATGGCCGAGAAGAAGTGTCTTACCCTGACGCACAATATCAACATGAATCCCTCAAAGAACTGTTATCGCCCACTTACGGTATTATCTTGTATCAAGAGCAGGTGATGCAGATTGCACAGGTTCTATCAGGTTATACCCTAGGCGGGGCAGATATGCTGCGTCGTGCTATGGGTAAGAAAAAACCTGAAGAAATGGCCAAACAGCGCAGTATCTTTAAAGAGGGCGCGATCCAAAACGGCGTTGACGGCGACCTGTCGATGAAAATCTTCGATTTGGTTGAAAAGTTCGCTGGTTATGGTTTCAACAAATCGCATTCAGCTGCTTACGCATTAGTTTCTTACCAAACTTTGTGGTTAAAAACCCATTTTCCTGCGCAATTTATGGCGGCGGTAATGTCTGCCGATATGGATAACACAGATAAAATTGTTACCCTGGTAGATGAATGCGAGCGCATGGGATTACCGTTAATTCCGCCGGATGTAAATAAGGGACTGTTTAAGTTCACCGTTGATGATGATCTTAATATTGTTTATGGCATTGGCGCAATTAAAGGGGTGGGTGAAGGCCCTGTCGACTCAATCCTCGAGGCGCGTAAAGATGGACCTTTTATCGATTTATTCGATTTCTGTGCCCGTATTGATTTAAAGAAGCTGAATAAACGGGTAATAGAAAAACTGATTTGCGCAGGGGCATTGGACAATCTTGGCCCGCATCGCGCATCTATGATGGCAACCTTGCCTGAGGCCATCAAAGCCGCTGCTCAACATGCCAAAGCGCAAGAGATTGGTCAGCATGACATGTTCGGCTTGCTCAATGATGAGCCCGATGATAACAAACAGCAGTTTGTTGAATGTACGCCTTGGCCTGATAAAATTTGGCTTGAAGGTGAGCGTGATACCTTAGGGCTATATTTAACAGGGCATCCGATAAATCAATATTTAGCAGAGCTTAAGCAATACACTTCGGGGCGTTTAAAAGACATTCACCCGACTGAGCGGGGTAAAACCGTGAAAGCCGCTGGTTTGGTGGTGGCGACTCGGGTCATGATCACTAAGCGAGGTTCCAAAATGGGCTTAGTCACGTTAGATGATAAAAGCGCCCGTTTAGAGGTCATGCTTTTTACTGAACCGTTTGAAAAATTTGGCCATTTATTGGAAAAAGACCGTATTTTAATTTGTGAAGGCGATGTCAGTTTTGATGACTTTGCCGGCGGTAACAGGATGAATGGCCGAAACATTATTGAAATAGGCGAAGCCAGAAGTCATTTTGCTAAAGCCGTTGAGTTGAATATTCAAACCCAGATGTTATCACCAGAATGGCTCAATCAGTTTAAAGAAACCTTACAACCTTGGAAAAGCGGTGCTGTACCGGTAGTGATTAATTACACTAAAGAAGGCGCTTGCGGAAGATTAACATTAGGCGATGAATGGCGTGTCAATCCATCCGATGATTTGATGCTAGCGTTAGAAACGCAACTTGGGTCAAGTAATGTCAAAATTGTATTTAATTAATCGTGAATAACAGCGTAAATGGATAAATCACACCTTGTCGGTCATATTCGCCGTTTGTGTTTACCACATTTGGCTCTGCACGCGAATGCAACGGCTACACAGCGTCAAGCCAAGATTGTATTAGCTTACAGCGGTGGCGTAGACTCAGAGGTATTAGCCTACGGGTTAAGTGAATTTGCTAAAATCTTTCCGCAGTTTGCTTGTGTGCTAGTGCACGTTCATCACGGCATAAGCCGTCATGCTGATAAATGGGTAACCCATTGCCAACAAAAAGCGGCAGACTATAATCTTCCCATTATTATTGAACGGGTAAAACTTGACCTAAAGCCTCGCCAAAGCCTTGAGGCTGTTGCCAGAGAAGCACGTTATCACGCGATAGAACAACATCTTGGCAGCGGAGATATACTACTGACGGCGCATCATCAGGACGACCAATTAGAAACATTGTTATTAGCTCTAAAACGCGGTCAGGGGCCTAAAGGGTTAGCTGCGATGGGAGAGTATCAATTAGCGGGCTCAGCAGCGTCCCCTTACTATAAACTGAGACCATTGTTACAGGTTTCTCGTGACGAGATTGTACAATTTTCCGCTGAACATGCTCTGACGCATATAGAAGATGAAAGTAACCAAGACGACAGTTACGATCGGAACTTTTTACGCCTCAATATTATTCCGCTGCTTAAAAGCCGTTGGCCTAGTATAGCCCTTACTGCAAGCCGAAGTGCTGAACTAATCAACGAGCAACAACAACTTATCGAACATGAAGTCAGTTCGCGTTTACCTGCAATGCTTAAGGTGTCACAAGGGACAAATATGGCGTGCAATGGTACAGGACTGTCATTAAGCCTTTTAGCCAAAGCTCCGCTCGCCTGGCAAGCTTTGCTGTTACGTGGTTATTTAACACACCTTGGTTTATCTCTGCCATCGCAGGTGCAGTTGAACCAAATCCTCAGTCAGGCATTAACGGCTAAAGAAGATGCTAATCTCAATATTTATTACTCAGGGATTGTCGTAAAACGATTTGGACAGTATCTATATGCCATGCCGAGTGAGCATCTAACACTCGCTGATGATTTGCCATTACGTTTAACTGAAAAGTTACAAGGCTGGCTTAATGCCACTAATGTTAATGAAGAGGTCAACGCAGAGGTGCAGCACAATGCTGTATTGGCTTTAAGCAATCCTTCATGTCATATCAATGCTACACATTTGCTTTTTACGCCATTTAACTGGCAAGTTAATCTTGTAAAGTCACATACTGGTATCAGGCTAAAGTTACCCGATAATATTCATCAAATATCCATTAGGTTTTCTGCTAAGGGCAGCACCAAGTGTCAGCCACAATTTGCTGATCACTTTCGGCAAAAACCGCGAGAATTAAAAAAACTTTGGCAAGAGTTAGCCATCGCTCCCTGGCGTCGGGAGCATATTCCGCTGCTTTTTTATGGCGACGAGCTGGTTGGTGCATTAGGCTTGTGGGTAGACAAACGCTACCTTGCACAAGACAATGATCAGGGATTGCAGATTGATATAATAACCAGCGGTTAGGCTACTTAGTCGCTGTGTTGTTTTTTTCTTTAATCACTAATCACTAATCACTAAACAGTAAACGTGTTTTTGTTTGCCATAACGGGATGCTGTGGCCATTTTTTACTATCATCCTAGCTTAAGCTATTTATCTTCGCATACTTTGAAACAGTTTCTACCTGCTGCTTTTGCTTGATACATAGCCTTATCGGCACGCTCATACAGGGTATTAAAAACCTCATTAGTGCGCGATTGCGCAATACCTAAACTACACTTAACCCCGTAATCTGTCAGATGTGAGTGTAATGGCAAACTTTCAATGATGCGTTGGCAAATAATACTTGCTGCATCAGCGTTACCTTCAGTAATAATCACAAATTCGTCACCACCAATTCTAAATGCCTGGTCTGTGTCGCGAATGGAGTCGTTGATTAATGAGGCAAAACTGGTCAGTACGTTATCGCCAACAGTGTGACCAAACTGGTCATTTAATTGCTTAAATTTATCTAAATCGATAACAATCAATGAAACATGATCTTGGCGCCGTTCTGCTCTAGCAATACTTTTATGGATAACTTTACGAAAGTAATAACGATTACCCAAACCCGTTAACGCATCAAACATTGCTTGGTTAGACATTTGCTGATACTTCATTGCATTCTGAAACGGTTGTAATACCAATGCTTCAATATGATTAAGCTGTTTCATTTGAATAGGGCTAAGTGGCACAGCAAGATAGTAGTGCAAACGTAATGTATCAGATTCAGTTTTGATACTGCGGGTCAGCTCAATACCGTGATGACGACCCCAGCTAAACTTGTGTTCACCGACAAATAATTGTAATGCTTTGATCGGCAAATACTGACCGATGACTTTGCCATAACAGGCAAAAACTGTCCGTGGATCTAAACTTGCGTGTAGTTGTTGGATCACTTGGACAAGATCAAGCTCTGGCTCCATATGCAGATGGGCATTAGAACGATACCAATAATCTTCAGGGAAAAGTTCGGTTGCAATAGCAAAGTCCATAGGGTTACTCCAAAACGTTACAGCGCGATACACATGTTAAGCAAGTTGTGTGCCTAAATTTTTTTTATCATATTTTTTAGGAGCTTGTTACTTTTGTGCTGTTTTGGTAATAAGATGTAGCAGTATCTCGACGATTTTTTGACAAGGAGTTTTGCCTATGGAACACAATATGTTTATTCATATTTTGTTTATGTTGGTCATCGCCATCGTTTCGATAGCGGTGTTAGGCCGTTTGGGATTACCTGCTATTTTGGCTTACTTGCTTACTGGAGTGATCAGTGGCCCCAGCGGTTTGCATTGGTTCACACAGCAGCAAGTTCATTTTGTGGCGGAACTTGGCGTCGTGTTATTGATGTTTACCTTAGGGTTAGAGTTTTCTGTGCCGCGGTTATGGTCAATGCGAAGAACCGTATTCGGTTTAGGCAGTGCGCAAGTTATTGTGACGACATTTATCGCCGGTGGAATTGCATATTTTTTAGGTCAAAATATTGTCGCCGCAGTCGTCATTGGTTCAGCCATTGCGCTGTCATCGACTGCTATTGTGCTCAAATTGATGAATGAGCAAGGTTGGTTAAGACGTCGCCATGGTGAATTATCCATTAGTGTTTTGCTATTCCAAGATTTAGCCGTAGTCCCCATGCTTATTTTATTACCTTTACTCGCAAGTGATGGTACCCCAATGAGTTTAAACGGCATCTTTTACGGGCTACTTACCGGGATATTGGCATTTTTAGGATTAATGTCATTTGGCAAATGGGTCTTGCCACGTATTTTTGATGAAGTTGCTCGTTCTCGCTCCAATGAACTTTTTGTCCTTTCTACCCTTGTGGTGGCTTTAGTTACCGGCGCATTTACCCAATGGCTTGGACTGTCGATGGCATTAGGTGCATTTATTGCCGGTATGCTACTAGGGGAAAGTCAGTACCGTAGACAGTTAGAAGCCGATATTCGCCCATTCAGAGACTTGTTGATGGGGTTATTCTTCATATCCATTGGTATGTTGCTCGATTTTAATTTGGTCCTGCAATATTGGTGGCAAATATTAGTCACTTTAATTGCCGTGGTAGTTCTAAAAATTGTGATTGTTTATGGCCTGCTCAAACTTGCTGGCGAACATGCCAAAGTAGCGTTAAGTACCGCTATCAGTTTAGGTCAGGTTGGCGAGTTCAGTTTTGTGCTATTAGCATTAGCGGTTAATTATCAATTATTAGATAAAGAAGTCAGCACCATACTGGTTGCTGTGGCGGTTATTTCAATGTCTTTATCTCCCTGGTTGATACGAAATAGTGTCGATATAGCTAAGAAATTTAAAGGCGGTAAACCTTCAAAAGAAATGGCCGATCAAACGGTTGTATTACCCACAAGTGAAGACGATGATTTTGTGGTTATTTTAGGCTATGGTCGAGTGGGTCAAACGATTGCCCGCTTTTTAAAAACCGAAGCTATTAATTATATTGTGTTAGATCTCGATCCTACCCGAGTGACAGAATCACGTGCCGCTGGCGAGCCTGTATATTTTGGCGATGCCTGTAAAATGGGGATTTTAAAACGTGTGGGTATTCGTCAAGCCAGCATGGTGGTGGTAACTTTTGCCGAAGAGCGTCAAACTGAAGAAGCTTTAGCGCTTAGTAGGAAGTTAGCGCCAGATGCAAAAATTCTAGTGCGTACTCGAGACGACTCTAACCTAACTGAGCTAAAAGAAGCTGGGGCAACTCAGGTAATACCTGAGTCACTTGAGGGCAGCTTGATGTTAGTGTCGCAAGTGCTTTATAAGTGTGGCGTACCTTTAGCACGGATCATTAAACGCCTTGAATCTGAAAGACGCAACCACTACCAATATCTACATGGATTTTTCTCAGGAACTGAAACCGATTTTACATTAGATTTACTGCATGCTGTGTCTCTGAGCACTAGCGCTAGCAGCGTGGGTAAAAAAGTGGCCGATATTCCATGGCTACAATTGGATGTCGAGCTTCGAGCTGTGCGCAGAAAAGGCGCTGAAATTGAACCAGCACCAGACGATTGGGTATTGCGCCGCAATGATATTTTAATGTTAGTGGGTAAACCGCGCAGTATTGAAAAAGCGGAAGAGTATCTGTTGCAGGGTTAAATTTACGCCGTTATTCGGCCCTGTGACTGTTTCGAGGTTATTGTTACTTCCAGTTGTCGGCATTGCTCTGGGGAGAGACCTTGTGGTGAAGTAACTTTATATAACATTCTAATATCGAAATTGAATTGGTCAACAAATGCCGTTCGAAAGGGGCGGCTAAAACGGTTTACGCCTTGTTGAATGGCTTTTATATAGATGATTAGGCATCATCCATTCGCCTCTCTGAATACTTTTTAACTCGACCAAACCTCATTAAGTAAGTTCACCTCTTAATAGTCAGCTAATTTGATGCCCCTAAATTATGTTATTTAGGGGTATTTTATTATGGGTTGGCATGACAGTTTTACCGGCTCATTTAAGGCGACTGCCTTTATCTGGATATTGGTGAATGCTCTTGTTGCTCCACCATTAAATCGTGCTGCATCGTATATTGTTCGTTTCGATTTAGTCCTAGTAAGGTTATCAATTTATTATATTTTTCAATATTCAATAGGCACCGAATTTTGATTTTTAGATCAACAAATGCGTGATCTACATCAAAGAAAAGCTTACTAAATGAATACCTCTAAAGGTGTAATTGGTTAGCTTGATCCAGATCAATGTTGTTAATTAAATTTTCAGGCAGAGTGGCGTCAATTGTTAAGGATGTAACAGAAAAGCATCCAGTTGTTGCCCTCATGGAGTATGAAAATGAATAAAAAATTAACCCTAGGTTTAGTTGCTGCAGGTTTATTATCTGCTGGTGTATCTTCAGTTGCTGTCGCTCACCAAGCTGGTGATATCATTTTTAGAGCGGGTGCAGTTATGGTTTCGCCTGACGAATCTAGCCCAGTTGTTGCTGGTATTGCTGAATTTGGTGTAGATGATAACACTCAGTTAGGTTTAAACTTTGGTTATATGATTACTGATAACTGGGGAGTTGAACTACTTGCGGCAACACCATTCAGCCATGATGTTTCTTTAGGTGCATTAGGTAAAATAGCTGAAACTAAGCATTTACCACCTACACTGGTTGCGCAATATTATTTTGGTGATGCACAATCTAAGCTTCGTCCATATGTGGGTGTTGGTGTTAACTTTACTAACTTTTTTGACAATGATTTTACCCAAGAAGCAAAAGATCTCGGTCTTGATAACTTAAGCTTATCAACTTCATGGGGTTTTGCTGCTCAAGTTGGTTTAGATTACAACATCAATAAAGATTGGTTAGTGAACGCTTCTGTTTGGTATGCTGACATTTCAACTGATGTAAACTTTACGCTTGGTGGAGATGCTGTATCGATTGATACCGATATTAACCCATGGGTTTACATGGTCAGTGTTGGTTATAAGTTTTAATCATTGTTAATCAAACACCTTAAAGAAATAGGAGCCATTGGCTCCTATTTTTTGTCAGCTTGAATGCTATTGAGTGTTCAGGTAAATCGAAATAAAGCATAAAATACTGCCCCTGATATCTAATATCAACATCTGGCATCAGACTGTATAGAGCATATGGATCTAATGTTATAATCCGTATTTTTTATAATCGCACAATCGCACAATCTCGATAATTACAGCGTTATGCATCAAATAAAGATTCAATGACCTGCTATCGGTTGGCTAATCCTTTTTTTTCTTGGTTTTCCAGTGACGGGTATTATAAATATATTCAGGTAACATTCGGTTTAACCAAGCTACTACTCGCCAGCGTTTGGTTACGTAAGCACGACGTTTTCCTTGCTTTAGCGCGGTTAATATCTGTTTGGCGACTTTCTCCAAAGGCGGCAATAAAAACCGGTTTTGTTGCATTGCGGCTTTATCGAGTAAGCCTAATTGAATATCACTAATGGTAATAGGCAGCTTTAAACGCTGCGCGTGCATACTCAAACCTTGAAAATAATTTTCAGCAAAGGCTTTAGATGCGTGATAAGCAACACTTGGCCCGCCACGTTGACCGGCGATGGAGTTAATTGCCGCTAATTGACCGTACCGCTGCTCTGTCATTAATTTAAACACACAGTTGCATATAGCCGCAAAGCCTCTGACGTTGACCTCAATAATATCTTCTTCTAATTGCCATGGTAGCGATGCATCGTAACTATTCAATCCTGTATTGACTATCACTAAGTGGGCACCATTTTCACTTTGCCATACCTGACTAATTTGCTCGTTCAGTTTTGTGGGATCAGTAATCGTAAGTGGAAAAACGGCTGTTGGAACGGATAGCGAATTGGCAAATTCGGTCAATGCGTCTGGTTCTTGAACAAACAACAATAATTTTACGTTTTGAGCCGCAAGTTGGCGCGCCAGTTCTTTACTTAGCTGAGAGCTGGCACCAATAATCATAGCGGTAGCGATAGTGGTCATGAGGAGGTTTGACACTCATTATGTGAAATCGAAAGGTTATGATAGGAATATCGCTTACGGATAACAAGCACGAAAATTTTTCAATACTGGAAGTGTAGACTTCTAGACGTCTTGATGTATTATAATGCGACGTCATTCAACTAAAGCAGATGAACCATGATTAAACAGATAATATGCGTTATAGCGATGGTTGCGGCTCTATCAGGATGCCAAACTGTTCCTCAAAATACTCAGATAGTAGGTGAAGTGCTGTATAAACAACGTATAGCATTACCTGCAAATTCTGTGATCCAAATCCAATTACAAGATGTGTCACTGCAAGATGTTCAGGCAGAAATCCTGGCTGAATATGAAATAACTCCGGTTACCGGTGTCACACCTTTCGAGTTTGTCTTACCAACAGAGGCGTTCAAAACAGGTCATCGTTATGCCATTAGTGCCCGGATCACTGTTGCTGATGAGTTGTGGTTCATCAATACGCAATCTTATCCTGTTGATGTTTCAAATCCACAAGCGTTGACTGTGGTTGTGGATATGATAAAGCGATAATTTCAACGGTATTTGTCGATTAATAATTAGGTAAGGATGTAGCATGCCGGTTCGAATTCCAGATGATTTACCCGCAGCAGGTATTTTAGAGTCAGAAAATATCTTTGTGATGTCAGAAACGCGTGCAGCGAATCAAGATATTCGCCCAATGCGGGTACTCATCTTGAATTTGATGCCCAATAAAATTGAAACAGAAACCCAGTTATTGCGTTTATTAGGCAATACGCCACTGCAAGTTGGTGTCGATTTGTTGCGTATTCATGATAAAGAGTCAAAGCATACCTCTGTTGACCACATGAATACTTTTTATCGTGATTTTGAACAAGTACGCCACAATAACTACGATGGTTTAATTATTACCGGTGCGCCATTAGGGCAAATTGATTTTGAAGATGTGGTGTATTGGGAACATATCAAAGAGATTATTGATTGGTCACAGCAGCATGTCACGTCGGTGTTATTTTTATGCTGGGCAGCCCACGCAGGTTTGTTTCATTTATACGGTATTAATCGCAGTTTGCTTGAGCAAAAGCGCTCGGGGGTGTTTAACCATAGTCGTACCAGCGAACCACATCCATTATTACGCGGTTTTGATGATGAGTTTTTTGCGCCGCATTCACGTTATGCTGAAGTGAATATTAACGATTTACACCAACATTCTGATGTTGAAGTGCTCGCAGAGTCTGCTGAAGCAGGGGCGTATATTGTACTTAGCCGCAATAGTCGTAATTTGTTTGTCATGGGACATCCTGAGTATCAAAAGTCTACTTTAAATGATGAATATCAGCGTGATGTTGGCTTAGGTATTAACCCTAATATACCGAGCAATTATTATCGTGATAATGATCCAACTAAAGAGCCCATAGCTCGCTGGCACAGCCATGGCAGTTTGTTGGTGAGTAACTGGCTCAACTATTATGTTTACCAGTTAACGCCATATGACTTGTCTGATATGAGTAAGATGACGCCCTGGGAAAGCAAGCCCGCAAGGTAACACCGAATAGGCAGCTCTAAAGAATAGACAGCTCTTAAAGTTAACTTAGGGGCTGCCACAGCTGTTTATTGACTGGAATTTGAAGTACTGACTTAACGCAGAAACTGATTGTTCCTGATAAAGTGATCAATTTGCGCAGGCACAAAGGCATTATAAATTAAGCTTGTATGGGTTTGCTTAGTTTCAATATGATCTTTCATGCCCCAAAGCCGAGTTTCATCTAAGGTGACAGTGCCGTCAGATTGGCTGTTATCTCGAATCAGCAAGCGTCTAACGCCAAAGGGTATATTACCTGCAATACTGCCAAGAGCTTGTGGAAAATGCCAAGTGTCTTCATGTTGCTGTAATCCACATTGCGGCGAGTTACCGAGCACTTTGCCTACGCCTAAATGCTGTAATCGGCTGACAATAGAAGCCCCTTTTAATGGTGAGCCAATGGCAACCACGTGCGATATCACCTCAGTTGAGGGGTTACGTGCGTTAAGGTAGCGTTTAATCATCAAACCACCCAAACTGTGACCCACTAAAATATTGCAGCTAGTTTGAGCTAAGGCTTGGTCAATGCGGGTAAACAACGCCTCTTCATCAATATTCAAACTGTTATAGCTGATCACTTGTGTGTCATAGCCCAGTTTACGTAATTGAAAGCTCAAGGGTTGCATCACAATGCCATGCATATAAAGACCATGTAATAGAATAATCTTCATTGTTTTCCCTTGTGATATAAGCTGCAATTGGATCAGAGTGTAAACATAAAGCTTGGCTAGTTAAAGTAGGCAGCAGTTAATCTGTGCCTACTTTCTCATTGGTTAGTTTTACTCTGTGGTTGTCACAAAAGCAATTTCAACTTACATAAGCATGCTATTTTGAACATTAAAAGCTGTATTGCATTCTAAGCGAAATCGCTTTATTGCTGCCTAATTCGATATTATTTTCAATTTGTTCGGCATTTATATAATTAGCCATAAATTTTAGTTTTTTACTCGGGTAATAATTAACCCCTACAGAATAAATATCCGACTGATGGTTTTCTTCATTCATGTCAAATGTACTAAAGCGAGTGGTAAATTCCCAATCTGAGTCGCTGACGCTTCCTAACCTACCGTTCTTATATTGGCGGTTATTACCACTCAATAGATAGCTCAACTGCACATAGCCGCCTTGGTAGTCGTACGTTAAGTCGTTAATGTCAGTTACCTGCGATTGTTGCCATTCAGCCATGGTAGTAAAACCATGGTATTGCCACAGTAACTCTATGCTTTGTAGTGAGTTAGTGTCGGCATTTAGCTTTTCTCCTTCAATGAGAGAATCTGAAAAATTGACTTCCATTGTTTCATTGATGCGAAATTCACTGTCATTTAAATCTCGTTCGCTTAAAGCTGCGCCTAAATGAAGCCGGTTGTCGTCTTGTTGCCAGGCTAACCAGGTTAATCTACCTGTAACAGCGCTAGCCGTTTCCGTTTCGTTAGGCAAAAAGTAGCCTAGGTCCCAGTTGAATGATGAAAAGCCACCATTGAGGTTTACGCCAATTGATCGACTTGGAGCTAGGGCGTTGCTCACTAGGCTACGCTCCACCATTGACTGGTTGCGTAAGGAGGTTAGCTTTTCTAAACCAAAAGGTTCTTTTTGCTGACCTATTGTTAAATTTGCCCAATTCCAGCCTTTGTATTGTGCGTAGGCATCTTTAATTTCAGTTTCATCATCAGAATAATTGATTGATAATTTAGCTTTCCAATCTTTGACAAATTCAGTTTTAAAACTGATCCGTGCTCGTCTAATATCAGTTTTAGTTGTCGGCTCTGATTTGTCTTCTAGAAAGCCTTTGTCAAAGTTATCGTAATCAACCATGAAATAGCCGCTGATATCGACTTTATTGTTATCTATCTTCTGGTTATCTTTTGCCTGAGCGGTATGACAGGTTGCCAAACTGAAAAGGGTCGAAACGACAGAAACGGTAATCATGAATGTTTTCATTTGATACTTACACCTTAAATTCATTGGTTGAAGGCTGTGGTATTGCCTAAAGCGTTACTCATGTGGCAGGTAGCTGATTTTGATCTGTGCGGTATCTCGCAGAAAGTCGATATGCTCAATTTCTACTTTTTCAACCATTAAGCCGGTGCGTTCACTTAAGTCGTCAATTAACTTAGTTCGGTTATGTGGCGTTATATTTTCGATGCGCTCATAGCTTATGGTTTTGGTTTGATAACGTTTGCCAAAAAGGCTTGAGTCAATGGCAAAAGCGAGTAAACAAATGATCCCGTTCAAGATCATTAAATCTAATAACGACATTTGGCCTACCGAAGTTAATAAGGCGATGGCGGTGACCAAGAACAGATATGTCATTTCTTTAATTGAAATAGATTCGGTGCGATACCGTAGCATGGTAAATACCGCAAATAGGCCAAATGCAAATTCCATTGACATATCTACACCATGAAGTAGGCGAGTAATAATAAAAACACCGACCCCAAATAAAATAAACGAGCCAGCAACAGTCGAGTTTTTGCTGACACGAAAATAGCATGCATAACAAAGTAAAATTAACGACAGGAGATTAATTAAAAAGCGTGAAATGAAAGAGATATCTAGTTCAGTCATATTAGTTACTCATAAAAGTGGTCAATGGTAGGGGCTGGTTAAGCTTTTCTATTCGCGACAAAATAGGCTTAAATCGATTGGTTTTTACTGATGATGTATTCAACAGGGCACAACCAATACAATATTTACTAAAGGACAATGGAAAAATGTTGTTGGCGCTCATTAGTTGATAAAACGGAGAGCGTTTAGATTTTTTAGCCTGCTTGAGTTCCGCAATAAAAAAGCCCGGTAGGGTTAATTTTTCAGTGCTTTGGTGGTGTTGATACCACAGATTAAAATCAATGGTTAACCGTTCAGCCTGAGCTTCATTAGCAAGGGCAATACGTTGATAACCACTATGCTGATTAACTTGCAGGTTGCTGCTTATGCTCCCCATTTGCTGTTCGACAAATTCAGAGCCTTCATTGCTGTGTCCGGTTAATTGAATTCTCGATTTTAAGGTACGCTTTTGATTATTCTTAAATTTTACTTCTAAAAACTGGGTATCTGTATTGACATAATGTCTGCGGCGAACTTTATAACGATTCAATTTACCGTTGTGGTGGTCTTTGTATAGCGCCATCGACGGCGTATCAAAATATTGATTGTGGTAAGTTGATATTCGATTATTGTTGATCTCCAATATGCTGTAAAAGTGCGTAAGTTGGCCGAGTAATTTAGGCAAAAAAGCAATGGGCAAAATGAACTTGCTATCAACTCTGTTCATTAGTTTGGCGTTTTTTAAGTCGTCTAAGCCATGGCATTGAAAGTGTATTAGCTCGGGCATGATTAATGTTGCTATGGGATCAGTCATAGCGTCTACATTAGTGAGGCTAGTACGTAAGTTGCTAGCAACCTGAGCATTTATGTCTTGTTCATTTCTACGTTCAAAACAACTTTCAAAGCGATGAAATAAGCTGTCATACGTGTGATTCATCATAATACTTCTATCTTTAATTGGTGAGATATGCAGACAATGCTGGTGTGATAAGGAACAAGCTTGTCGAGTTAAGCTGCTAACAACACCCGACAAAGCTTTTCTTCCTAGTGACACTTCCCGTTTAGCGACAATAGCCTTGACCAGTGCCAGATGAAGGCAAACTGCCATTGAGTTGTTGACGCATGTTGTTAACGCGATAAGTCATGAATGAGGTCAATCCATAAAACTTGTCGACGGAGTTGTCTAAGTTTTGGATGAAACTTGAATAGCCATAAAAAGCACTGGGGTCATTCGCTACATGTTCATCAATTAAGGCGGCAATTGTGTTTACACGTTGTGCGAAAGCATCATCAGCTAATGGGCCTTCGATGAGTTGCCAGAGATAGTCGTGGTAAGTATTTAAATGATCTTGATTGCTGAAAACATTTGCCACCATTGGGCGTTCAGACATTGCACCGCTAGTGGGTTCGTCAATATATAAGCCGCGAATATCACTGCGACAACCCATACTAAACGTGCCAAAACTTTCGTTTAAATCCCATGGTAGAAAAGTAAATATGCCATCTTGTTCATAGATATAGTAATTATGTGCCAGCGTGCCGTGATAGCTGTCGAGGTTTGATAGTGAAACGCTCACTGACATGTACCTTAGTAGGCTATCGACATCAATCACTGACTCTGAACCTGCATCCATTTCTGCAATAAAGTTGATGAAAGCGCCGTTATCTGTGGTCTCCTCATTGTTTTGTTGGTTAATTCCTGTGTAATCGGCAATGTCGGCGCTTATCCATTGTAGGTCACTGCCTGTTCCATCTGGCTTGTATAAGTCACCATTGGTATTGTCAAAATAATTCTCGATGAACTCGCTATCGATTACTTCGACCATGAGGTAAAAGCCAAACAATTTATTATTGATGTAGACATTAACGTAAGCATGGTCTGGTGCTGCAATGCCTAGGTCTTTCATTAAGTCATAAGCGATGACTTCGCGCATGTATGAAGGGTCGTTGTATGAGTTTTGTAAGGTGAACTTTTTCAAGCCAAAGAATTTCTGCCCATCGACATATTCGTTAATGTCGATTTTAAAGCTATAACGATCGCTATTTGATTGAGAAACAGCACGTAAACTTGAGCCACCTTTAGTTCTAATCGCAACGCTGTCTAGTGTTACACCCTCAAAGGTAATGCTGGCTTGGTGATATTCTTCATCAAGTGGGCTGGCTAAAATGCTTTGCCAATTTTCATCAGATATATCGATGTATAAATTCTTAACGACATTGGGTTCAAACGCCGTGGCGAGTTCGTTAGCGGTTCCTTGAGTAGGTGTTAGAAAATCTTTATGCCAGCTGTTATCACTGCTATTGGCGGCACTTAAGCCATAGCTATAGCCAGTATTAACATCGCTACTATCCCAGTCGATATAGTCGACGACTTCGCCATTTAACATAATGCTTAACTCATCATTATTGCCAAGCTTAAACGGTACATAATGTTGTGTTAGTTGTTCATCGCTGGCGAAAATGACTATATAGTCTCCAGGAGCAAGTTCAACATCGGGTAATGTTACCGGTTCAATGTCGTCGCTGCCGTCAATCACTTGATAGCTTGCTAATGATATTTGCTGGGCACTGTTGTTATAAAGTTCGAACCAGTCGTAGCCACCGTTTTCGTCATTTGCCACAACTTCATTGATAACAATGGGCCCATGTAATGCTTTAGTGTTTGTGCTTTGTGGTGAAGGCGTTAGTACAAATGTACCATCGCTACCATCAGGAAAGCGTCCATAGCTGTAGCCGATTAATGCTTGTCCTTTTTTCCAGCTGAGTTGGTCAACTAAGTCATCATCTTGATACAAACTGACTTGATCACTACTACCTAGTTTGAATGCAATCGTTTGAGTATTTTCAATAACATCTGTTGTCGCATATAGGCGGTAATACTCGCCTGGTGCAAGTGTAATATCAGGCAAAGTTACCAATTCATTATTTTCATCAGCAATTTGATAGTCACTCAAGTTGACCGAATAATTACCAGTAACGTAGAGCTCTACCCAGTCATGTTCACTTTCACTATTCTTAGCAACGATTTCGTTGATTCGAATAGGCGCATTTTCATTAATAATCAGGTCATAGGTTATGTCTGCAGTGGATGGCTGATTTGCTTCGCCAGGTGTTGGTGAAAGTGTTTGCGCAGTGCCAGTGCCGTCGGTGTATAAACCATAACTGCTACCTTGTTGGGCATCGCCTTCTTCCCAGTCAAGCGTGTCACTTTGTACGCCATCTTTGAATAACGTGACCGCATCATCACTGCCCAGCTTAAAGGTGACATAGTAGCCACTGTCTGGCGGAGTGTCTTCTTCATCAATTGCCTGTATTACAATGAATTCACCTTGCGCTAATGTAACGTCAGGCAGTGCTTGAGGCGTGCGTTCAGTGTTGTCATCGACAATGGTGTAACTTGCTAACGATACGGGGCCCTCAAGGGCATATAGTTCTATCCAATCATTACCGCCATCTTCTGCATCGGCAACAATTTCATTAATCAATAATTGTGAGGTAACTGGGAGTGTCGTATCAGGATCTTCAACAACGGTTTCATTGCTACTGTCTCCACCGCCGCAAGCCGTTAATATAGTGCTGGCGATGATCGCGGTTATCCATAAATGGTTTTGTTTTTTCATCATGTCGTCTTATAGCTTCCTAGAAATGTACCACTAGTCTATAAAACGAATATGCAAACATTGTGCATCAAATATGGAAGTGTTAACTAATGTGGTGAAGTGTTAACTGTGATGTTGATGGATGTGAATCTAGAAATAAAAAACGCTACCTAATGAATCAAGTAGCGTTATTGTTTTTCACTTGGCACTTGGCACTTGGCACTTGGCACTTGGCACTTGGCACTTGGCACTTGGCACTTGGCCGTAAGTAGTAATTAACTAGTAATGATAATTACTCATTTTAAGCGGTGGTATTAATCACAGACTCGCCGTCATCAATGCCAAATTTTTCGTATAATTTAGAAAAAATATCTTCTTTGTCTGCACTACTAAGCTCATTTTGTCCTGTCTCAGCAAGCTTTGCAGCAACCATTTCAATCAAAAAGTTTGAAATGCTACTGATCTCTTCAGAGCTTTGTTCTGGTGGTGGCGGAGGTCGGTGTTCGCCGCCAGCAAGTTCACCTATGTTTTTCGCATCAAAGCCGAGTTCGGCCATTGCACTTTCTAACTCTTTACCTGGTTGAATACCTGCGTCAGACAATGTTTCAATAATCGATTGTGCATCTGATGATGTTAGGTTTTCAGTATCGTATTCTGACAATGTATCCGTTAAAAGTTGTTGTTGATCTTCCGTTAATGGCTGAGAGCTTCTGGGAGGAGGAGGGGGCATTGAGCCACTTGAACCAATTGAGTTAATCATTGAACTTCTCCTTCATCTCTTATTTTTACGGGGTGGTTTATGATCATTAAATTCTTGCTCTGAGATCACGCCATCTGCATTGGCATCAATATGGTTGAATATTGTTTCGTAATCATCATGTGGATGAGGCAAGGCTGCAAATTCGGACAATTCAACGATGCCATCATTATTGCTATCGATTGAAGAAAACTCTGGGCGAGGTGGTTTACGCTCATCTTGTGAATCTTTATTTTGCGCCAATGCTTGTCCAGCTAGCATTGACAGTAAAAGCGAGGTAACGACTATGTATTTTTGCATTTGGTTAGTACTCTAGTTGTTAAACATAACACTAGTTTAACGACCAAATATGCAAGCAATGTGCAAAAATAAAGGAAAGTGCAGGCAATCAGCTTACAAAACTAAACGATAACCTGTGCCATAAACTGCCTGTATCCAGTCTTTGCCGTCGCTTATGTCGGCTAACTTCTTGCGAAGCTTTTTAATGTGACTGTCTATGGTGCGGTTATTCACAATCCGATTATCTGAATACATATTTCTCATCAACTGTTCTCGACTAAAAATACGATCTGGTTTTTCGATTAGTGGGGTAAGTAATTGGAACTCAAAAGCGGTAAGTGCTGTTTCTTGATTGGCGAATGAAACGGTTAAACGGTGTGCGTTGAGCTTTAATTGGTTTAAGTTATTATTCACGGTTTTGCTTCTACGTAACACAGCTTTGACTCTTGCAACGACTTCTCTTGGGCTAAAAGGCTTGCAAATATAATCGTCGGCGCCTAATTCCAACCCCAGTAAGCGATCAATTTCATCAACTTTTGCTGTCACCATTAAAATAGGTACATCCGAGAACTGGCGGATTTCTTTGCACAAATCTATGCCATTTTTACCTGGCAACATAATATCAAGCAGAATAACTTGCGGCTGATGCTCTTTTACCCATGCGATGACTTCATTACCATGATGAATTAAATGCGGTGTTAGCTCAGTTTGTGAAAAGTAGTCAGCCAACAAGGTTGCCAACTTTACTTCATCTTCGACAATTAATATTGAATTTAACATGGCGACAGATCTTCTAATCGTTATGGGTTATTGGAAGGATAATTTCAACGGCTAAGCCACCCATCGTTGAGTGATTAGCGCTGATACTTCCATGATGGGCATCGACGATTTGCCGACATATGGACAAACCTAATCCGGTTCCACCGTCTTTTCTGTTTCTAGCGTCATCGACTCGATAGAGATAGTCGAACAAGTGCTTTAAATGCCTATCTTCTACACCAACACCATCATCTTCAATAATAATTATTGCCCTATCAATTCGGTCATGAACTGTCAAATTGAGGGATATTTTCAGCTGACTGGCTTTGGAATACTTAATCGCATTATTGACAATATTTTCTAGCAGTTGGTTGAGTCGAGTTTTGTCTGCATTAATGATTAATTGTTGAGGGCAAAACGCTGTGGTTAAAGAAATACCTGCGTTTGCTAAATAGCCTGCGAACTTTTCTGATTCATCACTGAGCAAGTTATTTAAGCTAAGCGATGATTTTTGATAACGTACCGCACCCACATCTGCTGTCGTTAGTAGATGTAGATCTTCAATTAATCGCTGAAGGTGAATGACTTCATCATTAGCAGAGCTGATATTATTTTTTGTCAATGGACGAATGTTGTCTAGCATTGCTTCTAGCTCACCTCTAATAATTGACACTGGGGTGCGCAATTCATGAGAAATGTTTGCCAGCCACCGCTTTCGAGACTTTTCACTTTCGCATAGGGTCATCGCCAATTCATTATAGTCTTTGCTTAAATCTCCTAGTTCGTCTTTTCTTTTCAAATGAATGCTTTGATCGTACTCACCCAAGGTTAGTTTATGAATTCCATTAGCGATTAGCTTAACGGGGATAACTAAATGACGAGATAACGCTATGGTCACAGTTGCCACGAAGAAGATGGCAATTAACGCAATCACCCACAAAAACTGCTTTTGTTGCTTAATAAAGTCAAATTCATAACCTTCTGTAAGTCGGTCATATTTAGCCGTTAAAAGGAAACCAATGGTTTTGTTATTCAGTGTTATTGGGATTTCTATAAACTCGTCAGCAAAAATATTTTTCCCCGCAACTAGCTCACCGTTTAAATCGAGTAGTGCAAAATGAGGGCGTCTAGGAGGTTGTCTATGCTTTGGTGGCGGCATTCTTGAAGCGTCAGCATTGGGAGGTGGTGATGCTCTTCTTGGTTGCTTTTCTCGACGAGGAGGCGGTGTGTTGTCTTCTTGGACGCTTTCGATTATATGAAGGAATCGATTATGTTTACCGTCCATACTGGCCCAGCTACCCTCTTTTTGATAGATAGTGGTAAGTTCGCTTATTGCTGGCTGTAATCGTTCAATCTCTTTATTGTTTACGTATTCCTGCATGCCCTTATTTATGCTGCTTTGCACTAACATCATCAAGGCTGCTATCAAAGCAACACTCAAACCAAACAAAATAAAAAACAGCTTATTTTGAATATTCATAGAATTAGGGCTCCTCTACGACATTAATCTGATCGCTAAAATCGGAGCGAATAATGGTTTGATTATATGAGTAGAAAGATTATATACAATAAATGTGCAAACATTGTGTAAGTATCAAAACTTTAGGCTAAAAATATTATTAAGGTATAAAACCTGCTAATGCCTGTTTTATTTTAAATTATTAAAATACAGAACGCGTAATCAATAGTGCAGGGCTACCGCATGAGTGATTGTATTTCATACAGCTTGTGAACGTTTATTAAACGAAACGCCGTGAAATCATCCATGATGGCCCAAATATAAAAGAATAACTGCGTCCATGCAGTTGATATTCGATTAATAAACTTCCACTAATTGAGCGAAAAGTATTCGCGATCTCACCCTGAACAATAGTGGAGTTTGGCACATCCGACAATAAAGCAAATTGTTCTCCTATATCTGCAAATATTGATGGCTGGCGATACTCAACTCAATTCGCTAAAACCCTTGTCATAACGGTAAATCCTTTCAAGTGTAAATCTTCACTGACAATTAGCATCAAAATTCTTCTACTCTGACGTTTCATATTTGCTTGCTTTACGTTCGCGTAAACGTCAAAGTGGGTTAATGTTATTAAATTTGTCAGTTTGTTGAATGGAGTTTTTATATGAGCAGTCAGGGCCAAGATATTGTCATTGTTGCAGCAAAGCGTACCCCAATGGGTGGCTTCCAAGGTTCACTGTCCGCAGTGAAATCCCCAGCCTTGGCGGCTGCCGCTATTCAAGGTTTACTTGCCGAATGTGGTATTGCTTCTTCTAGCGTTGATGAAGTGTTAATGGGTTGTGTGTTGCCAGCGGGTTTAGGCCAGGCACCAGCTCGTCAAGCTACATTAGGGGCTGGTTTACCGCTTTCTGTTGGCGCTACTACGGTTAATAAAGTTTGTGGCTCAGGAATGAAAACCGTGATGCTAGCCCATGATTTAATTAAAGCCGGTAGCAGCGATATCGTTATCGCTGGTGGCATGGAAAGCATGAGTCAGGCCCCGTACCTTCTTGATAAAGCGCGAAGCGGGATGCGTATGGGTCATGGCAAAGTGATGGACCATATGTTTTTAGATGGCCTTGAAGATGCTTATACCGGTGGTGCAATGGGGACATTTGCACAAAAAACGGCAGATGATTATGGCTTAACCCGTGAGCAAATGGATGCGTTTGCACTTAGCTCGCTTGAAAAAGCCAACAACGCGATTAACTCCGGCGCTTTTAAGGCTGAAATTACTCCTGTTACGGTAAGCGATCGTCGTGGTGATGTTGTTGTCGACACCGATGAACAACCAGGTAATGCCCGTCCTGAAAAGATTCCAAGTTTACGTCCTGCCTTTACCAAAGACGGTACGATCACTGCGGCTAATTCTAGCTCAATTTCTGATGGTGCTGCGGTTTTATTACTGATGACACGAGAAAATGCTGCCAATTTAGGCTTAACTGTTTTAGCTACCATCAAAGGTCACACTACCCATTCACAAGAGCCAGCCATGTTCACTACAGCACCTGTCGGCGCGATGAACAAATTGCTTGGTAAAGTGGATTGGACAAAAGATGATGTTGATTTATTTGAAATTAATGAAGCCTTTGCCATGGTCACCATGTTAGCTATTTCTGAACTCGGTTTAGATGCCAATAAAGTCAACGTTAATGGCGGTGCATGTGCATTAGGTCATCCTATTGGTTGTTCAGGTGCGCGCTTGTTAGTGACACTCATTCATGCATTAAAAGCCCGCGGCTTACATCGTGGTGTCGCATCATTATGTATTGGCGGCGGTGAAGCCGTTGCTATGGCGATTGAAGTATAAAGCGACAAACTAACGTTCAACAAGACAAGCATTAATGAGCAATAACCCGACACATAGTGATTGGGACAAATACAACATCATCGCCATTAATGCTTACCCCGATTTAATCTGGTTCGAAGGGAAATATTATGACCACACAAGTAAAACATTATATTGATGGCGAGTTCACTGTTGGTAAAGGTACTCACAATATCGACGTCACGAACCCTATCAATAATGGTGTGATTGCTAAAATCAATGCAGCAACTCCTGCTGAAGTTGAACAAGCCATTCACAGTGCAAAAGAAGCGTTTAAAACTTGGAAAGAAGTGCCTGTTTCTGAGCGTGCAAGAGTGATGTTGCGTTATCAGCATTTGTTGAAAGAAAACCACGATCAAATCGCGACTATTTTAGCCCAAGAAACCGGCAAAACGTTCGAAGATGCCAAAGGTGATGTGTGGCGTGGTATTGAAGTGGCTGAGCATGCTTGTAACATTGCCTCATTAATGATGGGCGAAACCGTTGAAAACGTCGCTCGTAACATTGATACCTACAGCTACACCCAGCCATTAGGAGTGTGTGCAGGTATTACGCCTTTTAACTTCCCTGCGATGATCCCGTTATGGATGTTCCCTCTTGCTATAGCCTGCGGTAATACTTTTATTTTAAAGCCTTCAGAACAAGATCCAATGACCCCACAACGTCTTGTTGAATTGTTTGTTGAAGCTGGCGCGCCTAAAGGCGTATTACAGTTGATTCACGGTGATAAAGTGGCGGTTGATATTTTACTGCGCGATCCTGCCATTAAAGCGATTTCATTTGTCGGCTCAGTGGGCGTTGGCCAATATATTTACAAAACGGGTACCGATAACCTTAAACGCGTACAAGCATTTGCAGGTGCTAAAAACCACTGCGTGATCATGCCAGATGCCAGTAAACAACAAGTGATTAATAACTTAGTGGGCGCATCAGTGGGCGCGGCGGGCCAGCGTTGTATGGCGATTTCAGTTGCGGTATTTGTGGGTAAAGCAAAAGAGTGGATCCCTGAGTTAAAAGAAGCGCTGGCTAAAGTGCGTCCAGGTTTGTGGAATGACCCTGAAGCGGCCTATGGTCCTGTTATCAGCCCAGCAGCTAAAACGCGCGTGTTAAGCCTGATTGAACAAGGTAAACAAGAAGGCGCTGAATGTTTACTTGATGGCAGCGATTTTACTGTTGCAGGATATGAGTCGGGTAACTGGGTAGGCCCAACCATGTTTACCAAAGTCACAACAGACATGAGCATTTACAAAGAAGAAATCTTTGGCCCAGTTTTATGCTGTATGGAAGCAGACAGCTTAGACGATGCCATTGAGCTAGTGAATAACAGCCCTTACGGAAACGGTACCTCAATCTTTACGGCATCTGGCGGTGCTGCACGTAAATACCAACATGAAATTGAAGTCGGTCAAGTGGGTATTAATGTGCCAATTCCTGTGCCTTTACCTTTCTTCTCATTTACGGGGTGGAAAGGCAGTTTCTATGGCGACCAGCATGCGTATGGCAAGCAAGCCGTACGTTTTTACACTGAGACCAAGACCATTACTTCACGTTGGTTTGAAACCGACGCGGTATCTGGTCCAAATATGAGTATCAATCTCAAGTAGTGATTCAAGTAATAAGAAAACAAGACCTTATGGCAGGCTACACTTGTGTTCGCCTGCCAATAAATGACCCAAGAGTCATCAGTCAGAACAAAGTAGGAGCCCCTCAATGGATTTTAATTTAAATGAAGATCAACGCCAGTTTGCCGATCTTGCCCGTCAATTCGCAGCCGATGAATTAACCCCGTTTGCCGCTAAATGGGATGAAGAGCATCACTTCCCTAAAGATGTTATCCAAAAAGCGGGCGAGTTAGGTTTTTGCTCATTGTACTCGCCAGAGTCAGAAGGTGGCATGGGGCTATCTCGTTTAGATGCCTCGATCATATTTGAGGAGTTATCCTACGGCTGTACCGCCACAACCGCCATGTTAACAATTCATAATATGGCTACTTGGATGGTCACTACCTGGGGAACAGAAACCCTACGCAGTCAATGGTCTGAAGGCTTAACAACCGGCCAGCTATTAGCCTCTTATTGCCTTACAGAGCCAGGTGCCGGCAGTGATGCCGCCTCATTGCAAACTAAAGCTGTGCGCGAAGGTGATGATTACATCATTAACGGCTCAAAAATGTTTATTTCAGGCGCCGGTGAAACCGAGTTGTTAGTGGTGATGTGCCGAACGGGTGAAGCTGGGCCTAAAGGGATTTCTGCTATCGCTATTCCGGCGGATGCTGTCGGTGTGACCTACGGTAAAGCCGAAGACAAAATGGGTTGGAATGCTCAACCTACACGACTAATTAGTTTTGAAAACGTGCGAGTTCCCGTTGCCAATCTGTTAGGCGAAGAAGGCCAAGGTTTTACTTTTGCCATGAAAGGCTTAGATGGCGGGCGGATTAATATTGCCACGTGTTCAATTGGTACAGCACAATCAGCACTCGATCGCGCTACTCAGTATATGAATGAGCGTAAGCAGTTTGGTAAGCCGTTAGCGGCGTTTCAAGCATTACAATTTAAATTAGCCGATATGGCTACCGATTTAGTTGCTGCAAGGCAAATGGTGCGTTTAGCGGCATTTAAGCTGGATACCCAAGACCCAGAATCAAGTGCATATTGTGCTATGGCGAAACGCTTTGCCACTGATGTTGGTTTTCAGGTCTGTGATGCGGCGCTGCAAATTCATGGTGGCTATGGTTACATTCGAGAATACCCACTTGAGCGTCATTTCCGTGATGTACGCGTGCATCAAATTCTTGAAGGTACCAATGAAATTATGCGGTTAATTATTGCCCGTCGTCTGCTGGATGAAAACGCCCATCCTATTCGTTAAGCCATTCTATTCATCAATAGGGGCGAATTAGCGCAGACGAGATAATTTCAGCAGACGATTAAGGTTTACATCATGACAACCGATACCACAGCAACAGATGCCATTTGGGTACGAATTGATGGCAACACTGCCATTATAAAAATGAACAATCCGCCGGCCAACACATGGACCGCGGCCAGTTTACAAGCACTGAAAGCCAAAGTACTTGAACTGAATGAAAATAAAGATATCTATGCCTTAGTGATCACTGGTCAGGGCGAGAAGTTTTTCTCTGCTGGTGCCGATCTAAATTTGTTTGCCGATGGCGACAAAGGCAATGCGGCTACCATGGCCAAACATTTTGGTGAGGCATTCGAAACCCTCAGTGCATTTAGAGGCGTATCAATTGCCGCCATTAATGGTTATGCCATGGGTGGTGGATTAGAAGTGGCATTAGCTTGTGATATTCGTATTGCTGAAGCACAAGCGCAAATGGCATTGCCAGAAGCGACGGTAGGGTTATTACCCTGTGCGGGTGGTACGCAAAACTTAACCGCTTTGGTGGGTGAAGGCTGGGCAAAACGGATGATTTTATGTGGTGAGCGCATTGACGCGGCTAAAGCTGAAAAAATCGGGTTGGTTGAAGAGGTCTTTGAACAGGGGCAAGCACTCGATGCGGCACTTGCATTAGCTGCAAAAGTGGCTAAGCAATCACCGAGTAGTGTGGCAGTGTGTAAAACCCTCATTCAAGCCGGACGCACTATGCCTTGCAAACAGGCGTTGCCGTTAGAGCGTGAATTATTTGTGGGTTTGTTTGATACCCAAGATCAAGCTGAAGGCGTAAATGCCTTTCTTGAAAAACGTAAACCGAATTGGAAGAATGCCTAATGACTCAAGATGTAATTTTTCAAACCCTTGGCACATTATCGGGCAAGTCGATTGGGGTTGTGACCTTAAATATTGAAAAAGCCCTTAATGCATTGAACATTAACATGGTGCAGGCCATGACCAAGCAGCTAAAACAATGGCAAACTGATGCGAATATTGCCTTGGTAGTGCTTGATGGCAGCGGTGATAAAGCGTTTTGTGCGGGTGGTGATGTACGGGCTATTTACCATGCCTCAATTGCTAATCCGCATAAAATGACCGACGAAGCCTGTGATTTTTTCACCCAAGAATACCAACTAGATTATTTACTGCATCAGTTCGGTAAACCTGTTTTAGTTTGGGGAGATGGTATTGTGATGGGCGGCGGTTTAGGTTTAATGGCCGGCGGTTCTCATCGCGTGCTCACTGAACGTAGCCGAATTGCTATGCCTGAAGTCACTATCGGCTTATATCCTGATGTGGGCGGCAGTTATTTTTTAAATCGCATGCCAGGTAAAATTGGCCTGTTTTTAGGGTTAACAGCCTACAACATGAATGCTGCAGATGCTTTATACGTCAATGTTGGTAATCACTTTTTAGCCAGCGATGATAAAGAGCCTTTATTTGATGCCTTAGCTGACATTCATTGGAATGATAAAACTGAGGTGAACCATCAGGCGCTGACGCAGTTATTAAATGTCATGCAAGATAACGTTAGCGTTGAAATTGGCGACAGCCCACTAGAAGCATTTCAACAGCAAATCGATTTATTAATGTCTGGCGATATTGAAGATGTGCATTATCAATTATCCAGCTTGCAAACAGAATTAGACTGGCTAAAGCGCGCCCAAAAAACCGCCTTAGCAGGCAGCCCATTAAGCTGGCACTTGGTGTTTGCCCAGGCACAATTAGGCACTGAATTAAGTTTAGCCGACTGTTTTAAATGGGAGCTAGGGATCAGTGTAAATTGTTGCGCCCATGGCGATTTTTGTGAGGGAGTGCGCGCACTGTTAATTGATAAAGACCGCAATCCACAATGGCGATTTAATGATGTAACACAAGTCACCGATGATGCGCTTGCCGCATTATTAACGTCACCTTGGCAAGCTCATCATCACCCATTAAAAGACTTTTAAAAGGAATTAAACATGGCAACAGTAGCATTTATCGGACTTGGTAATATGGGCGGCCCAATGGCGGCTAATTTAATTAAAGCTGGCATAACGGTAACTGTGTTTGACTTAAATCCACAGGCCGTAGCAGCCTTAACCGACCAAGGCGCATTAAGCGCCAAAACAGCGTGTGGCGCAGCGGCATCAGCCGACTATGTCATTACTATGTTACCCGCGGGCAAGCATGTTCAAAGTATCTACATTGGTGATGACAATAATAAAGGTTTATTAGATGTTGTCGGCAAAGACACCTTATTAATTGATTGCTCAACCATTGATGCGCAAACGGCACAAATCGTCGGTGCTAAAGCGGCAGAAAATGGCATTGAATTTATGGATGCTCCAGTATCTGGCGGCACAGCAGGTGCTGCAGCCGGTACGTTAACCTTTATTTGTGGCGGCAGTGATGTTGCTTATGCTAAAGCACAAACGGTATTAACTGTGATGGGCGCAAATATCTTCCATGCTGGTCAGGTAGGCGCAGGACAAATTGCTAAAATTTGTAATAACATGCTGCTTTCAGTGTTGATGGTCGGTACTAGCGAGTCTTTGCAATTAGGCATAGATAACGGTTTAGATCCCAAAGTATTGTCTGATATCATGAAAGTCAGCAGCGGCGGAAACTGGACGCTGGAAAAATATAACCCTTGTCCAAATGTGATGGATAATGTGCCATCATCAAAAGGATACCAAGGCGGCTTTATGGTTGACTTAATGGTGAAAGACTTAGGCTTATCACAACAGGCAGCGTTAGCTTCAAACTCAAGTACACCAATGGGCGCATTAGCGCGTAGTTTGTATGTTAACCATGCTCGACAAGGCCATGGTCGTCTTGATTTCTCGAGCATTTTTGAACAGTTTGCAAATCAAAATAAAAAGTAAAAGGATCCGGTAATGGAATTAAAAGATAAGGTTGTCGTCATCACAGGTGGCGCGGGTGGATTGGGTCTTGCCATGGCGCATGATTTAGCGGCCCAAGGTGCAAAATTGGCGCTTATCGATGTAGACCAACAAAAACTTGAGCAAGCGTGTGCTGATTTAGGTGCCACGACTGAAGTGCAAGGCTATGCGTTTGACATTACCGACGAAGAAGATGTAGTAGCGGGTTTTAATTTTATTCGTGAAGACTTTGGTCATATTAATGTGTTAATCAATAACGCTGGTATTTTACGTGATGGACTAATGGTTAAGGCTAAAGACGGTAAAGTGGTTGACCGTATGTCTTTTGAAAAGTTCCAGTCAGTGATCAACGTTAATTTAACCGGCACCTTTTTATGTGGTCGTGAAGCCGCTGCAGTCATGATTGAAACCGCTCAGCAAGGCGTGATCATCAACATTTCGAGCTTAGCCAAAGCCGGCAATATGGGGCAGTCCAATTATTCTGCTTCAAAGGCGGGAGTAGCGGCAATGGCAGTAGGTTGGGCTAAAGAGTTAGCTCGTTACAATATTCGCGCAGCGGCAGTTGCTCCTGGTGTTATTGCTACCGAAATGACCGCAGCCATGAAGCCTGAAGCGTTAGAGCGTTTAGAGAAAATGGTACCAGTAGGACGTTTAGGTGAAGCTCATGAAATAGCTTCTACTGTGCGTTTTATTATTGAAAACGACTATGTAAACGGTCGTGTATTTGAAATTGATGGCGGTATTCGCTTGTAATCTTAAGCGTGGTATTATCGTTACACAAAGCCGAGCTTAGCTCGGCTTTTTGCTGTGAGTATTGATACTTTTAAAAAAGGGCGAAAAGTGAACATTTCAATGTTAGAGCTGTGGATTAAAAAGGTTATGCTGGTGGTAGGCATATTAGGCGTCATCGTAATGTACGGCGGCTTTCTATACCTTCTATTTAGCGGGCGATCAACCGCGGGACTGCCGTGGTTTTTACTGATTTCTCCGTGGATTTGTATTTATTTTGGTTTGTCACAAACCAAACAAATTGCCACTATTGACTGGTTTAAAAGTAAGTTTACCCGTAATTAAAAGCCTATATCGCGCTGATTATTTGCACCTTTGCTTCTAATTATCAATATGTCCAGATACTTATTAATCCAGCGATATGTATCTTATTCATGATGCAAGCATCTCTATGGGCTTACCACCGAAAACAGGTCTTTGTAATTAAATTAACCAGTGTAAGTTATTCATAATAATATCAAAGGGTTATTATTTTAATCAGTGGTACTGAAAAGTCACTTAATAGGATAACTAACCAAAGCTTAATTCGCTTTAGCCGAACCCTTCTGACAGTGTTTGTTGGCCATTTTACTGCGTTAATAGCTTATTATGTTTATTAACCAGCGTCTCAGTAAAGTGCTTGGTTTTTTGATGCGGAAGATGTTGTTTATTTGTGAGTTCAAAAGTATTTTCTTATAAATAATCATTTTCTAAGCCAACAACATCAGCTTATGCCTTTGTTATTTTTAGCTAAATATTTTTAAGTATCTCAACTATGAATAGCCGGATGTTGATATTAGGTAATAATTCACATAATTTAAGCTTTGGTTATTCTTAGATAGCACTTATTGAATCAAATTTCATAACAACAAACACAAATTTGAGCCTTTTATTGGCACATTGGGTTCTTATTTAATCTCAATTCTGCCGTATAAGGTATTTATGTATAAGATTTCTTTGGCTTCAGCCATCGTATTTTTTCCTAGCTTATGTTTCGCGAACGATAGCGAAATTGAAGTGCCCAAAAAGTATGAGCGAACTTTTCCTGTTTGGGCTCAAGAAGCGATAGACAGGGGGTATGAGCTACCTTTGCCGTTTGGTTTTGGCGCGACCTATATGACCATGGAACAGCCTTTGGTGGTTGAGAGTGTAACCTTTTCCGGCTTAGGACTTGTTGATGATCTCGTCTCGATTAAAGGCAGTGAAGCAATTCAAGAGTCGGATACCACGACGTTTCGCGCCGATATGTGGGTGCTACCGTTTTTAAATTTTTACGGCATTATCGGTAAAACCAAAGGCAGCAGTGTTGCTAATGTGACGGTAAACCTTGCATTACCACCGCCATTTAAACCTGTAGAATCAGCTCCATTTGATTTTATTCTAGACTTTGAAGGCTTAACCTATGGCGGAGGGGGCACGATCGCAGGTGGGATTGGCAATTGGTTTGCTTTACTTGATGTTAATTACACCAATACCGATTTAGATATTTTGGATGGGGAAATTAGTTCAATCGTGGTTTCACCGCGTGTTGGCTATCAATTTAAAATAGCTAACCATAACACTCAGGTATGGATTGGTGCTATGTACCAAGATGTGGAGCAAAACTTTAGTGGCAATTTGGCCGACATTGGCGTACCTATCGCGAGTGGAAAATTTGAAGTGAACCAACATCTAGCTAATAAATGGAATGGCTTGATTGGCGGCCAAATCACACTTGGAAAAGGTTTTGATCTTTTACTCGAAGGTGGTTTAGGGACACGTAAAAGCTTTATGGCTGGCATAGGTTATAGATTTTGATGTTGAAAAAACTCATCGGTGTTAGCTTATTCATTATTCTACTGAGTGGTTGTAGCATTGTTGGTGTTGTTGATCACCATCAACAACGCACAGTCGCTAATGCAGGGTTTGAACGGCAAGAAATCGCGCTAAAAGAGGGCGGTGAGCTACATTATTGGCAAGGTGGCGACACCTCTGCGCCCGCTATTCTATTGCTACATGGTTTTGTGGCACCGGCACGATTGCAGACTCAATTGATGAGTTAAGCTTTGACCATCTTCTGCCTAACATGGGTGTTGGTTACCGTTTAGAAGTGAAGCCTAAAGTGAATTTACGCTTAGATTTGGCTTATGGTAAAGGTGATTCAGGCTTTTATTTTAATGTGAATGAAGCTTTCTAAGCTGTTGATGTGAGACGTTGATAACAACTAAGGGCTGCTTTGCAGCCCTTAGTTGTTTCTGAAGATTAATAATCACTTTCGTTAATCTATAACTAATTAGAATCTATTAACGCTTGCACTGCTCAAGTAATTTGATGAAAAAGTCCGTTCCTTTACGCTCTGCAAACGCGATATTTCGCTGTGGAATTGATTCTGGGTCATCATAACTAGCCAAGGCTAATTCCATGCTTGCTTCACGAATAATATGTAAGGTCGGGTAGGGCGCACGATTGGTATAATTTGCAGCACTGTCCTGTGGTTCGCCATCAAAACAATAGTCTGGATGAAAACTGGCAATCTGAAAAACACCTTCAAAGTCATGTTGCACTAATATATCGTTGGCAGAATCAACCAGATCAAGATACGAATAAAAGCCTTCAAAGCCCCGCGGTAAAATGAATAGCGTTGTTTCAATTTTTGGCGTTTTTTCAAGCAGTTTGCATTCGCCGATAAATGCTTGCAGCACAGCTTTGACTTTTGTTTGTTCACAGGCGTGATATCGTATACTGCTGCGTTCAACTTCCCGTCGAGCAAAGGGGCAGATGTTGTACTTCATAATTACTTGTTTGACCCAGTTTTCAGATTCCGCGATGCAAGGGTGAAGATCAGTCATAATTGGGCCTAAAGCATTAGTGATTTGGAATGACCATTGGAATAATGGATGCGACTAGTAATATTGCCATACTGACGTTAAAAATACGCTGTTGACGCTCATTCTTTAAAATACGTTTTAAAGCAACGCCAAAACTTAACCATACAATCGCACAGGGAAAAGCTACGCATAAAAACACGCTGGCAATAGTGATAATTTGAGGGGTAAGAGCTTGATTCACCGAAGTAAAGGTAGCAATAGCGCCAACTGCCATAATCCAACCTTTAGGGTTAACCCATTGAAATGCAGCGGCTTGAATGAAACTAAAAGGCTTACTGACTTTTTTTCCTTCCATTTTACTGCTGCTATTAGCAATCAACCATGAAAGATACAATAAGTAAATTATACCAAGGACTTTAATCACTGTGTGCAGTATAGGATAGGCTTGAAATACCGCGCTCATACCTAAACCTACCGCAAGGATCATTGCGGGAAAGCCTAGGCTAATACCTAACAGATGAGGCACACTTTGCTTAATACCGAAGTTAACTCCAGAAGTCATCAACATGATGTTATTAGGACCAGGAGTGATACCTGAAGAAAAAGCAAATAAAGCAATGGCAAAGATCAGTTCCATGGTGCTGTAAGCTTACTCAAATAATAAATTATGATGGCAGGCATTCTAGCGGGTTACTTAATGACAATCTAATAAAATGTGTAGCGAGTTTGCGGATTGAATTAAACGTTGTTATCTCGGATTGAACGGGTTAGCTTATTATGAGGAACTGTGTAAATTTTAAGGTTGTTTTTACAGTGTGTGACTGTTTATTGTTACGAATTGGCTGCACTATATTTGTGCAGTTCTCATTGATAACTTTATCGCAAAAATACCTAATCAGCCAACAGCGTCAAGCTTTATAAATGTTTGTTCACTATCTTAAAAATGTCATTATAAAGGATTGTTATTGATGTTAAAAAATGTAAATCGAGTTATCTTCAGTTTGTGCCTTGTTATCGTTTCGGCCTGTACAACCAAGGACCTTGAGCCAGCCCTTGCAAACCGAATCACCATGGTGACCAGTGGCGATGTTTCGCTAGTGTCAGCAACCTATGCTTGGCATCAAACTATGTTTTCTGTCCATACTAAAAATAAACAAGATGAAGAATCATTACGTGACCATTTGCGTCAATCTGTTAATAAAGTGATGGCTGCAAAGGGTTATACACAAGTGGCTTTGACTGACTCTCCGCAAATGCTGATTGGATTTGGCATGGCATTAGAGTCTGAAATGAGTGATACAGAGATATTAGCTAAAGCAGGGTTAGTGCCAGGCTTGTCAACACATGGCGTTGATAACAATCTCGAGAAAGGCTCTGTGCTGATAGCGTTTTTTAATCCTTTAGTTAAAGAGCCTTACTGGCGGGTATTGGCTCAAGGATTTATTGATCATAATAAAAGTGTTGATAAAAGAGCGGAGCGATTTGATGATTTATCCAAAGTGATGCTGAGCGCGATTCCGTCTAGGTAGTCTTTGAATATTACCAATCAGTATAATTATGTCATCAGTTATACTGATTGGTATTTCAATCGCAAAAAGGCACACCTTTATGACTGTTTACCGATTTGGCAACCTGCAGAATTAAATGCTGTCGTGGCTAACTTCAACTTCGTATGATCCAAACTTGCGAATATTAATCACGCCAGTATCAAACAATAAATATTGGCCTTTAATACCTTGTAAAATACCGCTGACCTCAGCCACTTTATCAAAATTATGCGACTTAACTTTGACTGGAAATTGCTCAATAGGATATTGAATAGCCTGAATATTCGAGTCTAAGCGCTCTATCACAACATCATCATATTGCGCTGCAATCTGTTGTAGTTTTTGTTCTATTAAAGGAATAAGCGTTGCCGCCTGGGACACTAAATCCACATCATCGTTATGACCTTTAAGCATGGCTTGCCAGTGCGTTTTATCATTAATGAATTTAGCTAATTCAATTTCGATTAGTCCAGATAATTTACGTGTCGCCACTTTGAATATTGGGAGTCCCTGGGTGGCACCTTGATCAATCCAGCGTGTCGGAATTTGGCTATGACGGGTGATACCCACTTTGATACCGGAAGTATTTGATAAATAGACATAATGTGGAACAAAGCAGTGACTTTTCGCCCATTCCGGCTCGCGGCAAGTGCCTTGATCAAAGTGGCAGGTTTCTGGTTTCATTATGCACATATCACAGCTAGCAAGCTTTTGCATACACACATAACAGTGGCCTTGGGAATAACTTTTTTTGGTTTTTTTCCCACAATTACAACAAAAAATATTACCCGTGTGGGTTAAAGTTAGCGATTTACCTATTAATGGGTTAAGGGCAACAAGTGCATCACCTACGGGCAATTGATATTGCACTTCATTGACATCATTTAGTGTTGTTTTAAGTTTTGACAGAGTACCTAACATTCGCGTTCCAATAATCAGCTTTGCTGCTTAGTTTAACAGAATTTACTCTGAAAATAGGAAGCAATTAACCCTGATATTGGACCTCTAAAGAAATGCTGGTGATGATTTAACCGAGTATCTTGCTTGTTCCTCATGGAGTTAAGCACATTGTCTAGCTAAATAGACTTTATTTTTACCGAAAAACTTGGCTTGATATAAGGCCTTATCCGCTTGCATTACAAGATCTTGCAGTGCAGAGGACGATGGCTCAATTTCTGATACGCCCAAGCTAATGGTAAAGTTAATTTTTATGTCTCCGAAGATAAAGGTTTTTTCGGCAATGCTGTTTCTGAGGCGTTCCGAAATCGCTACCGCTTCTTGTTCACAGGTATTGGGTAGCACAATTAAGAATTCTTCTCCGCCTATACGACCGACTAAATCTTGTTTTTTGATGCTGCTTTTGGCTTTATTTGCTAGCGACTTTATGGCTAAGTCGCCAATATGATGACCATACTTATCATTGATCTCTTTAAAATTATCAATATCAAAAATGATCACCGATGCAGGTTTATTCTTTTTAATACAGCGCTTAACAAGTTGCTCGCCTTTGATATAGGTATAACCTCTGTTAGCAATTTTTGTTAAAAAATCAGTTTGAGAGCGCTTTTTATAAGTGTTGAGGAAAAATATCAGCAAAATACCCAGAGTTGATGCCAGTAGCGCGATGATGGTGAGGGTTAAATCGTTGATGTGTTCTTTATCTCGAATGGCCGCTAATTTGAGTTCATTGATTGCCAGTTTATTTACTAACAATTGTTTTTCAAATTCGGTCACGTTGTTTTGATGCTTTAATGCGGAGTTAATGACTTCATTATTTAACATGCTTTGATTTTTTTCACGCTCTTCATCAATCAATTTAAATAACAAATTGGTTGCTGTTAAATAATCTTTATTGCCAAAAGCTATAATGGCATCAGCTTTTAAAATCATTTCACTTTTGTCAGCTCTAAACGATCCATCTTGCTTAAATAAATGTGCCATTTCGGCAGCTTGTATGGCCTGACCGTTTCGCATATAGGCTAATGCGAGAAACAAATAACTGCTGCTAATAAAGTAATGTTCTTGAGTGGTGTGCTTGAGTTCGATAGCTTTGTTTAAATGAAATATCGCTTGCTGAAAATCGTAGGTTCTTAATCCTAATCTCCCGGCATTTAAATTGGCAAAAAAATATAAATCTTTAAATTCTGGAGCATCATGGGCTAATTGAAACTGTTGGTCGACATTTGCTTGAGCTTGTATCCAATTACTCAATTTAATACTCTGGCTAAACATGTTATGTAGCATGTTAAACATGTCTTGTTTATCGTTGATAGTTTGCCAGGTTTGATAGGCTTTTTCAAAATTATCATAACCTTGTTGGTGCATACCTATATTACGATATAGGCTACCTGTGGCATTATAAATCATGGCTTTACGGTTAGCGTTCAAATGATCGCTTTTATCGACAATGGCTAATGCTTCATCGAGTAACGCAATACCAATATGAAAGTTACTCGCGTCTTCATAGCAAAAAGCATTTTGGGTAAGGGTTTTGGTGAGCAGCTCCATATTATTGTGCTGCCTTGCGTAATCAAGTGCTTTGACTCTGTCGATACAATAGACCGCAGGGTCATTGGTTTTAAGGTAATTGGCAAAAGATCGCTCAAGATGGCTGTCGATAAGAATGTCAGTGACAGGAAGCGATTCAACATATGAAATGCCTTTATCATAGCTGGCTATTGATAAATCGAGTTGGCGGGTTTGTTCAAACAACTGCCCGTATTGAAAATAAAATTTGGCTTTATCTTCAGCTGAAAAACCACTGTTATCCAAATCGAATTGATTGAGGTGAGCAATGCTTTGTTCAGCAGAATGGGTACTAGCGTAGTTTTTTAACTCAGTTAAAACATCATTGGCATGCGATAAACCGCAAAAAAGTGCTGTAGTAATAGCGACTAAAGTCATGATCATTTGGGAGATGTGTCTTTCCATGTATTCCTCAGCACTAAGTGTCCTTTTAGTTGGCTAATGAAGATTATCATAAATACATGTTTTGTATAGTGATTAGACCAGTGTTTGAGATGTTTTAATCAATGAGAGTCAGTTTTAGTGCATAGCTCTGCCTAAGCTTAGATTATGGGGGAAACACTAAAACTGGTGTGGTTAACAGTATGTTGTGCTTTAGGTGTTAACTAGAGGTTAAAGAGGAACCCTCGAAAATAGTCTTGTTTATCCTAATGAGTACTTATTTACGAGGGTAAATCGTGTTTTCAATTCATTTTAGCAGTTATTTAGCGACTAAGCCGTTGCCTTACTGACTTTATCAAGCACAACATCATCACCCATTTTATAAAGTTGTTCGATAATTTGCTCTTCTTGAGTCAGTTCAGTTAGCCCTAAGCGCATATTGGCTCTGAACAAGGCGACACCGGTATGACCAGCGGTTTCATACTGGCTACTAAACTGCTCAATATTTACCCCTAATGCGTTAAGGCTATTGGAAATTTGCAATACTAATCCAGGACGGTCATAGGCAACTAATTGATAACTTACATGCTTAATGGGTTGCGCCACTTGGCTGGCTTGCGAGTAGGTTAGTGATAAACCCTCTATGCATTCAAGGGCATCGACCAGTTCATCCCATTTTTCCAGTGGAAGCTCTAATTGTAATATTGCCGCAAATATACCGTCGATATGACGCATTTCTGAATCTAACCAATTACCATTATTTCGGCTAACCGCATTGGCAATTTGTTCAACTAAACCTTTTCTATCAGGTGCTTGCAGAGTGACTAAATATCGCATCATAAATGTTTTCTCCTACAAAAAATTAAACCGTTGACTGTAACACTACTGTCATCTTTACGTAATATAATCGCAGCCACTTATCATTGGGTTAATAATAAATGATTTGTTGTTTTGAATTATTTATTGTTAACACAGTAATTTACACAATCAAAGCGCTAATGCTAGTGAATGATTAAATATAGAGGTTCTTAATGGAAAGTCAGGTAAGTCAGCCTGGTTCTGCGGCTAAAAGTCTACTCGTAGATCGCTATGCAACCCGTAGGGCATTTAAGGATAAGGCAGCACAAATTGGCGTAACGGTTGGCGGCACTATGGTGTTTGTCGCGTTATTGTTGATTTTTTTCTATCTGCTTTATGTTATTAAACCCATTTTTGATGGTGCTGATATTCAACCCGTTACAAAAGTTGAGCTTCAGCATACTGATTCACCCACATTAATGGTGGGAAGTGACGAGCAAAATGAAGTGCTTTTTCGTGTTGCCAATAATGGTCAAATTGACTTTTACTCATCAGTAACTAACCAGCTTATTTCATCTCATACGATTAAGATCCCAGAAGGCACTACCGTGACTAGTAGTGTGAAGTCTAGTCCAAACGAGCAGCGCATTGCATTAGGCTTAAGCAGCGGTGAGGTTGTCGTTGTTGGTATTGATTTCAATGTCACTTATCCTGATAACCAACGTTTAATCACCCCTAAAGTGCAATACTTAAACGATAAGCCATTATTGATTAATCCCAATGGCGCAGTGTATCACTTAGCTTTTGATTATTCAGATAGCCGCATGAGTTTCGTGTTCCAAGACCAAAATGGTGTTTGGAATATCAATCGCCAAGATGGCGAAGAAAATATGATGACAGAAGAAGTCGAATGGACTGCTTATCATTCTGCCATTGAAGAGGCGCCGTCAAAATCACTAACACCTTTAATGACGCCCGATCACCGTCAATTGATTTTACCTGCCGCTAATAAGCTGTATGTTTATGATATTCGTGATGCCGAATCTGTTGAGTTATTACAGGTTGTTGATGTTACAAGAGGTGAGGCGACTGTTAAACAAGTTAATTTATTGGCAGGAGCAAGCTCAATACTGGTGAGTTATAACACTGGGGTTGTCAGTCAATACTTTCAGGTCAACAGCGATAATGGCCGTTTGTATCAGCACATTCGAGAATTTGATCATTTAGCGCCGATAGACACCATGGCGGTTGAGTTTTATCGTAAAAGCTTTGCAGTGTTAAGCCCTGAGGGGGAACTCACACTGCTTTATACCACCAGTCAACGTGAGTTATTTGACGAGAAATTCGATCTACCAAATCCGGGATTAATGTCGTTTAGCCCACGCTCAAACGCATTAATCATTGAAGCTGACAAAAAATTACACCTGTTTGCCGTTGAAAACAGCCACCCAGAAGTTTCTTGGAGCGCTATGTGGCAAAAGGTGTGGTACGAAGGTTACCCTGAGCCGCAATACGTGTGGCAGTCAACTTCTGGTTCTGATGACTTTGAAGCAAAATTAAGCTTAATGCCATTGGCGTTTGGTACCATGAAAGCCGCATTTTATGCGATGCTATTTGCTGTTCCTCTAGCGATTGCTGGCGCAATTTATACCGCTTACTTTATGACGCCTAAAGTGCGTAATGTTGTTAAACCGACCATCGAAATTATGGAAGCCTTACCTACGGTTATTTTAGGTTTCCTAGCGGGGTTATGGTTAGCACCGCTGATTGAAGATCACTTGCCTGGTATTTTATTACTGCTGTTTTTACTGCCTACATCGATTCTCGTCAGCGCCTTTGGCTGGAGTAAATTACCGCAAAAGTGGAAACAACGCTTACCTGAAACCTATCAAGAGTTAATGTTAATTCCAGTTATTATCTTTGTAGGTTGGTTGTCGTTTGCAATTAGCCCAACCATTGAAGTGATGTTTTTTGATGGAAATACCCGCCAATTTATTACCAATGACCTTGGTATTACTTTCGACCAACGTAACGCGTTAGTCGTGGGTATTGCGATGGGGTTTGCGGTTATTCCTACGATTTTCTCTATCGCAGAAGATGCTATTTTCTCCGTACCACGTCACTTGTCTAACGGCAGTTTGGCGCTGGGAGCAACTAACTGGCAAACCTTAACTCGTGTGGTGTTATTAACTGCCAGCCCAGGTATTTTCTCGGCAATTATGATGGGATTAGGCCGCGCAGTAGGCGAGACCATGATTGTACTGATGGCAACAGGTAACACGGCTATTTTGGAGTGGAGTGTGTTTGAAGGGATGAGAACGCTGGCTGCTAACATTGCTGTTGAAATGCCTGAATCGGCTATCGGTTCATCACATTATCGTGTGCTGTTCTTAGCGGCATTTGTTCTGTTTATCTTCACGTTCGTGTTCAACACGATTGCCGAAGTTGTCCGTCAGCGTTTACGTGACCGCTACAGCTCACTTTAAGGAATGATGATGACATTTATCAATACAATTTCAGCAGTCGTCTTAAGAGGTTTATGCAATGGGTAAGTGGTTTAAATCAGGTTCACCCTGGATATGGATGACTGGCGGTGCTGTGAGTATCAGCTTAATTGCCGTACTAGGACTGTTGTTACTGATTGCATGGCGTGGTCTAAGTTACTTTTGGCCTGCAGATGTTTATCAGTGGGAGTTACAGGATCAACAGGGAAATAAAAGCACGCTTATTGGTGAAATTTATGACCGTGAAGAAGTGCCCACAGAGCGCTTGATTTCAGCGGGACATCAATTTAACCAACACCCAGGTGAGTTTGTGACGCGTTACTTAGTGAAAACAGGTAACCGTGAGTTTGTCGGCTTAGATTTTCGTTGGATATTGGCAACCGATATCGTTAGTCGCAGCACTCCAGCGGATGTGGCTAAGTTTGAACGTACCAAAAACGGCAATTTTTATGGTTATCCTATTGCGGTAATTGAAGATGGTCAGCGCTTAGCATTAGAGGGCGGGGCACTAGAAACCTCATTGATTGAGCATATCAATCGTGCTGTGGATATCAGTAATGAAGCACTAGATCTGCAGAAAAGTGATATCGGCTCAATTAACTATGAAATCGAACGTTTGCGCTTGAAAGAGCGCAAATACGAATTAGAAAATAACTTAACGGCCGAACGTAAAGCCGAAATTGCAGCGGGTATTGCCAAGCTGAATCAAGACTATTTAGTGCTAGAAAAATCGTTATTCGCTTTACGAGATAAAGCGGCACGTGACTCGGTGATTATTCGCGACATGCGCGGCGAAGAAGTTACCTTGAAGTTAGACAGTATATTAGATGTTAACTATGTCAATCACATGTCGTTTATCGGCAAAATTGGCCACTGGTTTACGGGATTAGGTCGATTTGTTAGCCACGACCCACGTGAAGCCAATACTGAAGGTGGCGTATTTCCGGCAATTTTTGGTACCGTATTTATGGTGATGTTAATGGCCGTGATTGTGACACCATTTGGGGTAGTTGCGGCGATATACTTACATGAATATGCTAAAAAAGGCCCTATAACTAAAATGATCCGCATTGCGGTGATCAATTTAGCCGGTGTGCCATCTATTGTGTATGGGGTATTTGGTTTAGGCTTTTTCGTCTATATGCTTGGTGGTTCACTCGATCAATTATTTTACCCAGAAGCATTACCCGCGCCAACCTTTGGTTCACCAGGGGTGATATGGTCAGCATTGACATTAGCTATTTTAACCTTGCCAGTGGTTATTGTATCAACTGAAGAGGGTTTAAGCCGGATCCCTAGTGCGGTTCGCCAAGGTAGTCTTGCGCTAGGCGCAACTAAAGCTGAAACCCTGTGGCGCATTGTGATCCCAATGGCAAGCCCAGCAATTATGACCGGATTAATTCTTGCTGTTGCCCGAGCCGCTGGAGAAGTCGCGCCTTTAATGTTAGTTGGTGTGGTAAAACTGGCTCCGACATTGCCAATAGATATGAATTTTCCATTTGTGCATTTAGAGAGAAAGTTCATGCATTTGGGCTTCCATATTTATGACGTAGGCTTTCAAAGCCCTAACGTTGAGGCTGCGCGTCCATTAGTTTACGCCACCTCATTTTTATTAGTCTCGGTAATTGTGGCGTTAAACTTAACTGCAATTAGCGTGCGTAACCATTTACGTGAAAAATTCCGTTCGCTAGAACACTAATAGCGATATCCTGAGGAAAGAAAAAATGATTTCGATTGATCGTTCAAACATGCAAACAGATACTGTAGATTTAGCTAACTTACCCGCACAGGATACTGCATTAGAAATTCGTAACTTAGATTTACGTTACGGTGAAAAGCAGGCGTTATTTAATGTGTCGATGAAGATCCCTAAAAAACAGGTGACGGCATTTATTGGCCCCAGTGGTTGTGGTAAATCAACGTTATTACGTTGCATAAACCGAATGAATGACTTAGTTGACACCTGTAAAATTGATGGTGAAATATTGCTTCATGGTCAAAACATTTATGATAAAAAAGTCGATGTGGCAGCCTTAAGACGTAACGTGGGTATGGTGTTTCAACGCCCGAATCCGTTTCCAAAATCAATATATGAAAATGTGGTTTATGGTTTACGGTTACAGGGGTTGAACAACCGTCGAGAGCTGGATGAGGCGGCAGAGCGCTCATTACGTGGAGCAGCAATTTGGGACGAAGTGAAAGATCGTTTGCACGATAATGCCTTTGGGTTATCTGGTGGTCAGCAACAACGTTTGGTTATCGCACGTGCCATAGCCATTGAACCTGAAGTGTTATTACTTGATGAGCCAACGTCAGCACTTGATCCTATTTCAACCTTAACGATTGAAGAGTTAATCACTGAACTTAAAGAAAAGTATACCGTGGTGATTGTAACGCACAACATGCAACAAGCGGCACGAGTATCAGATCAAACTGCATTTATGTACATGGGTGAACTGGTTGAATATGCCGATACCAATACCATATTTACCACGCCTAAAAAGCGTAAAACCGAAGATTATATTACTGGGCGTTATGGTTAATTTTCGAATAGATCGCCATTTTAGATCAGGTCATAAACTCGACTCAGTATTTTTAGCTTAAGGTTATTAACATGGAAAAAATGAATTTAAACAAACATATCTCAGGTCAATTTAACGCAGAACTTGATGATATTCGTAACCGCGTGTTGGCGATGGGTGGTTTAGTTGAGCGTCAATTAGAGCAAGCGCTTGATGCCTTAGCGGGCTTAGACGCCGAACTGGCAAAAACCGTTATTGATGGTGATCATAAAGTTAACGGCATGGAAGTGGCAATTGATGAAGAATGTACTCGCATCATTGCTAAACGCCAACCTGCAGCAAGTGACTTACGCTTAATTTTAGCGATTTCAAAAACCATTACCGACTTAGAACGTATTGGTGATGCGTGTGTACGTATTGCTAAAGCCGCTGTTGATAAACGTGCTAAAAGCCAAGAGCCGTTATTAGTGAGTATTGAAAGTATGGGGCGTCATGCCACGCGTACATTACATGCTACTTTAGACGCGTTAGCCCGTATGGATGCAGAGCAAGCATTTGAATTGCACAAAGAAGATGCCAAGTTAGATAAAGAATACGAGGGCATTATTCGCCAGTTAATGACATATATGATGGAAGATCCGCGTTCCATTCCGGGTGTACTTGATGTGTTATGGGCCGCACGTGCTGTTGAGCGCGTCGGTGACCGCTGTAAAAACATTTGCGAATACATTATTTATTACGTTAAGGGTAAAGATGTTCGTCATACATCATACGAAGATATGGAAAAGGATTTACATCAGTAAACTGGCAACAATTATTGGCAAGTTTTCGTAATCCTGTTTAAAACGCCTTAAGTTATCGCTTAAGGCGTTTTTATTTGCTTTAATGACGGGGAATTTTTACTTCAATCAAGAAACTGACATTTTATGAAGAATACTTTAGCGCGTGGCTTAACCAATTTATTACCTATGGTGTTATCTATCTGGTTATTTTGGTCACTGTTTATTTCACTCGATGGCCTTGGCCAATTGCTGTTAAACAGCCTTGGCGCACCCTTTATGTTCGTTGGCGCAGGATTTATTTTAGTTGCTGTGATTGTATTTATTGCTGGTTTATTGTTCTCCGTAAGTCCGATAGTTTGGGTATATGGTTGGTTAGAACGCCAACTCATGAAATTTCCGTTGTTTAAATCTGTTTATGGCAGCATTCGAGATATCGCTGGTTTAATGAATCGCGACGGTAAACCGAAAACACAAAAAACAGTGCTTGTTAAACAGGCAAGTGGAGGGTATGTTGTTGGTTTTATAATGAGCGATAATACACCTCAGCCGTTAACCGATGCATTACCTGAAGGGGATTGGGTTCCAGTATTATTTCAACTTAGCTATCAGGTTGCTGGCATAACAACCTTGGTAAAACGTGATGAACTTATCAATGTAGACTGGTCTTTTGAGGATGCTATGCGGTTTAATTTGACAGCAGGTATTTCAACCGCTAAAGGTAATGACGTTGCGAAACAAAAAGAGACCTCCCGATGAAGGATGCATTGGTTATATTATTTAAGCCATTTCAATCATATCGATATTGTAAGAATAAACTAACCGCTGCGCTATTCGCCTGTGTGCTGGTTGTGAGTCCCCAAGCTTTTAGTGACGATAATAATACCCATTTTGTGGGGGTGGCAGACTCGTCGATTCAAAATATTGGGAGAATCATATTAGAAGAAATTTGCTTTACCCAAAAATTACAGTGCGATATTGAGATGTTGCCTGCGCCAAGAGCCGAACGTAGTATGCGCGATGGCCAGGTAAGTGGTGAGATTATGCGAGTATGGCGTTATGGCGAAGATAATCCTGACTTTATCCGAGTGCCTACGTCCTATTATGAAATTAAAACCGCTTTTTTTACTCGAAAAGATACTCAGTTCAGCATCACCTCTGTGGCGGATATCGCTGAATTAAATGTCGGCGTATTAACGGGTGTTAAACATACTCAAAATCTGGGGCTTAATCCTAAAAAAGTATTTTATTCAGCAACAACAGAAAAGATGATGGACTTACTCAATAAGAAAAGAGTCGATGTTGTCATTGCAAGTTATATGGATGGTATGGCGACAATTAATAAACGATACGCGGATACTTTGACGGTGCAATCTGCCACTATAAAAACGCAACCCGTTTATGTTTATATTCACCCCAATAGTAAAGAACTCGCCCCTATTATCGATAACGCTATTAAAACGTTAGTTAAAACCGGTAAGCTGAGCACTATGATTGCTGATGCTGAGCAGAAAGTATTAAATGAATCTTAGCCAAAATAGCATAAGATAACCTTACAAAGAAGCCGGCAAATAGGCCGGCTTTTTTGACTATAGCATTTCTCAATCGTCTTTATTTTGTCGCTTGGTAGTCGAATTTTTTGCTTAATCTTATGTCATTAACCGAAGCCCCAAGCATGACTTCAAACTCCCCAGATTCTGCTAACCAATTATTACTTTTAACATCCCAAAACGACAAGTCTCGTTGAGTTAAAGTGAACTGTGCCGTTTGGGTTTCACCCGCTTTTAACCAAACCTTGTCAAAACCTTTTAGTTCTTTTATGGGGCGGGGCACACTAGAATCCATATCTCGTAGATACAACTGCACCACTTCAGCGCCATCTACTTTACTGGTATTAGTGATGTTTACCGACACCTTTAAGCTATTGTTGTCACGGATGCTGGTACTGGATAATCTCATGTCAGTATAATTAAATTGGCTGTATGACAAGCCGTGACCAAATGGAAATTCAGGTTCAATGTCTTGTTGTTCGAACCAGCGATAACCAATGAAAACGCCTTCGCTATACCGTGAGGTTTCAGCATTGTAATCGTTTAGTGCTATGGGAGCCGTGTCGGTCAGCTTTTTCGGCAGCGTGATGGGCATTTTTCCGCTTGGATTTGCGTCACCAAACAAAATGTCGGCATAAGCATTGCCGGCCTCCATGCCACCATACCACCCCCAAAGTAATACCTTAGCTTCTTTGGCCCAGGGCATTTCTACTGCTGAGCCGCCAATCATCATCACTATGGTATTCGGGTTTACGCTAAGCAATTTGGAGATCACTTCATCCTGCTGTCCGGGTAATACCATGTTTGGTCTATCGATAGACTCTCTATCATCAGCATGACTAAGCCCACCAAAATAAATCACTGCATCGGCTTTTTTAGCTGCCGCTAAATATTCACTTTCGCTGTTATTTAAGCTATTGGGTGTTTCCCAGCCTAAGGTGGCTTGCTTATCGCCTTGGTAACGGAAACTGACTGCGTAAGTTTCTCCAGCCACTAATGGCATGGATTTAGAGATGACCTTATTTGCGTGTGCCTTTGATGGAGAAATTAACGGTTTGTCGTTAATAAACAGCGCAACCTGCCCATCTGCCTTAATGTTGAAACTGTGATTACCTGTAGCCATAGGTTTGATATTGGCTTTTATTTCTAGCGACTGTGTTTGCCCTTTGGCATCAAATTGCGGGTCGGCTATCCAGGATTCACTTGCTAGCTGCGTCATTGCAGCATCCTGATAATAATTTATTTGCCAAGATGGCGTGCCTGTCCAGTGGCGCGTGGTGAGGTAGTCGTTTGGAATGGGCATAAATTGGCTGCTAGCAGGACGCATTAAGGTTATCTTGACCTTATCGCCTAATTTAGCTTTTAAGCCGTCAAGCGGGGTCATTTCATACAATGCTTTTACTTCAGAAGACCCGCCACCAAAGCCATGACGTTTATCGGCGTTGGGCCCAAGTACCAATATGTTGCTTATTTTATTGGCCTGTAAAGGTAAAACCTGGTTATCATTTTTAAGTAATACAACCCCATTGGTTGCTATGGTGCGGGCATCTTGGTGATGGGCATCAGTGTTACGTTCGCCAGATAAGCGTTGTTTATCCATCATGCCGATACTTAATTGAACCCTTAAAATACGAACCACTTTATCGTCTAAAACAGATTCAGGTACTTTGCCATTTTTAATCATCTCTAAGAGTGGCTTTGCCATAAAGTAATCATCAAAGCTTGCCACATCAGTGCCCATTTCAATATCAAGACCATTCATAGCAGCATCATAGGTATTGATGTCAACATTCCAGTCAGTTAACAGTACCCCTTGATAACCCCATTCACCTTTTAAAATGGTGTTGACTAAGTGTTCGCTTTGGTTAGCGTTTGTGCCTCTGAATTCATTATAGGCTCCCATAATAGCATGCACATTAGCTTGTTTTACCGCCGCCTCAAATGCCGGTAAATACACTTCACGTAAGGTGCGTTCATCGGGTGTGGCATTCACGCCAATGCGGTTAAGCTCTTGGGTATTTAATGCATAATGTTTAACTGTCGCGCCGACATCATTAGCTTGAATCGCTTTTACTGTTGGCACCACAAGTTTTGACGCTAAAAATGGGTCTTCCCCCATATACTCAAAATTGCGTCCATATAGCGGCAGACGAGCAAGGTTTACTCCAGGGCCAAGAATTAAGTCTTTATTCCGGTGACGTGCTTCAGCACCTAATACATTGCCATGCAAGCTTGCCATGTGTTCATCCCAACTTGCAGCAACGGCGGTAAGGGGGGGCAGATATGTGGAATAGTCATTTGTCCAACCCGCAGGGGCCCATGAGTCTCGATCAATTTCGTAGCGTACGCCGTGGGGGCCATCAGACATCCACATTTCGTGGATACCCAAGCGTTCAATTGCGGGTATATGAAACTTACCCGCAGCGTGAACTAGCGATATTTTTTCTTCTAAAGTGAGTAAGGGGAATAAGCGTTTTATTTCTGCTTCCACATTTGCTATGCGCTCACCAATACGCTGTTTTTCACTGTCAGGTAGCACGCTTAGGCTGTGTATTGTTTGCGGGGTAATACTGGGGTGAGCCGCCGATGCTGTATTGAGCATACCTGAACATAAGAAGGTAGCAAGGCTGACTGTAAGCGCTTTCATTTTGTTTTTAGTTAAAACGTTGTAAGCCTTAATCATAACTTTTCCCTTTGTTATTTGAAATTTATAAAGATGTTGGCAGTGAGGCGGCCGGTATTAGGGTTATCATCAATATCTGTGCGTAAATCGACTAAAGTTGAATGCAGCATGTTGCCCGGGTAAATGACTAGGCGGTTAGGGCGGTATTCGATTTGATGATAAATGTCGTAATGTTGATCACTTTTGACAAAATACTCGGGGGTGTCCTTAGCATGGTCAGTTAAAAATGCTTTTGCTGATGTAAAGTAGTGCTCCATTCTGGCTTCATTAATTCGTTCAAAACCGGTATTTTTGTGCCTAAAAAATGCGGTATTGCCATGAGGTCCATCGTTAAGATAATGCAATATAGCAAAATAGTACGGCTCTGGTGTGTCAAAATGCGGTAAACGCTGCAGCGGCATTAAACTGTCAGGTGCTTGGCTAATTAACGAAAACGATAAAATTTGCGGTTTAATCCTTAAGTGGTGCGGAACACGATAGACATCATAAATCAACTGAAACACCTGATTGATGACTTCAATAGCATAGCGTTGAGGTAGTGGGGCGCGTACGCCCGGATAGTATGAACCGTCATCTTTTGTAAACTGGACCTGTTGACGAGCAATATCCAGTAACGTGGATAAATCATCAGCAAAGTTGTCGATAATAATCACAGGCGTCTGCTCTTGGCCGATAGAATAAACCTCGGGCTTTATACCACTGACATTGATAATACTGTCAGTGGTGTTTTGCTGTTGATTAACATGATTCGAGTTAGTCGTAATGGACGACATGGTCTCTATCCTTGTTGGTTATGAGTAACTTGATTGCTGTTCACTCAAGGTTATTTACACAATGTTTGATTTACAATAGTGATTAATAAAATCGAAATGTGGCGGTAAGGTTTCTACTTTACGCTTTGCTGTTGATTTGATGTTATTTAAAAAACTTGCCAATTCTTCTTTTTCCATCATATCCACAATTGGATGATACTCTTTTGGCATAATCCCTTGGCCCATCATCACCTGGATCCATGAGCTTTCACCAAATAATTCATTGCCGTATTTATACACTTTACCCGTCTGGCTAAACATATCTATACGATGCTGCAGTGATGCAGGAATAGGCATGTTCTTACAGTAACGCCAAAAACGGCTGTCTTCTCGATCGGTGACTTTGTAATGTAAAATAATGAAATCGCGAATATTATCCATTTCCAACTTAAGTTGTTGGTTAAATTCGTTGATGTCTGTGTCATCAATGCCCTGAGAAGGAAATTGCTGCATTAATCGCACAATACTACGTTGAATAAGATGTATGCTGGTGGATTCTAAAGGCTCTAAAAATCCCGATGATAGGCCGATAGCCACGCAGTTTTTATTCCAGTGTTTGCGGCGTGATCCTGTTTTAAACTTGATCACTCTTGGTTTATTAAGGGGTTCGCCTTCAATGTTGGCCATTAAGGTGTCGATGGCTTGCTCATCTGTCATGTATTTACTGCAAAATACAAAACCATTACCTGTACGGCTTTGCAAAGGGATCCGCCATTGCCAACCTGATTCACGTGCAATTGAGCGGGTATAAGCCAATGGGGTATTAACTGATTTTGTTTGCACGGCAATCGCGCTATCGCAAGGTAAGTAATGGCTCCAATCATCAAAACCAGTATTTAAGGTTTGTTCTATCAGTAGCGCCCTAAAGCCAGTGCAATCTATAAATAAATCGCCTTCAATTATTTCGCCATTATCAAGCTGAAGCGCTTTGATATAGCCATTACTGTTGTGCAATTGTACATCAGTAATTTTACCTTCAATTCGAGTCAGACCATTAGCCTCAGCCATTTTACGTAAAAACTTCGCATAGAGGCTGGCATCCATATGATAAGCGTGGTTGTAGTCCTGATTCGGTAATATGGCAAAGCGGCCTTGACGAGCAGCTAAATGTTCGGTGCAGTAGTCGCCTATTTCGCTGACCATACCCTGTTGCTTGCCCTTAAGCCAAAAGTGTTGAAAACCACAAGCCCAGCAGTCTTTTCCTAAAAAACCAAATGAATGCAGGTAATCTTTTCCTACGTCGTGCCAGTTTTCAAAATTAATGCCTAGCTTGAATGTGGCGTTGGTTGCCGCCATCACGTCCTGTTCTTTTAAACCTAATAGGCGGTGAAAAATATGCAACGTTGGTATAGTGGCTTCGCCAACACCCACAGTGCCTATATCATCCGATTCGACTAATACTACTTCAATGTGTTTACCCATCAATTTTGTTAACGCTGCAGCGGCCATCCATCCTGCTGTGCCGCCACCGGCAATGACTACTTTTTTTATTGCTGTCTTCATTAGGGTTACCTCTGGGGTATGTTTATTCTTATTCAGTTAGCGTTTTAATTTATTGGTTAAGTCGGCGCGTAATTTTCGCGCATTTAACTCATCAATCGGCTTTGTGAGCATGCCCTTGGCATTATCAGGGATATGGCTTTCATCAACTTCATCGTGGTCAAAAATGTAATAATCAAATAACGCTTTCCAGGCTTTGCGCTGCGCTTTTGGCAATGATCTCAGGCTGAGCATACTGTGCAATAGGGCATTATTGGGGCGTCCCAAAAATGCTGGGGTATCACGCCACCAATGGGTAATGAGTACATTAAAATCGTCAACACCTCGTACATGGTGCCACCACATACTTGGGATAAATAGCACGTCACCGGGCTCGAGTGCTGCGGTAAAAGAGGCCGCAAGTGCATCTTTGAATTTAGGGAATTGGTTATAATCGGGCTGGTCAAAATTGACCATGCTGATTTCTTGGCCGCCGGGAGCAAATTCCATCGGACCAATATACAAATTGGTAATTTGTTCTGGGGGAAATAAAGTAAATGTGCGTTTACCGACCATGTTACAGGCTAAATTGTGTGGGAAATCAAAGTGTGCTGCCACGCGGGTTTGATTGCCTAACCAAATATTTGCCATCGGATTAACTTGTGAAAACTGCAAGCAGTTTTCTGCAAAAAGGCCAGGGAAATATTGTTGGATATTGGTTGACCCCATATACACACTTGCTGGGGTTTGTTGTTGTGATTCAGTTTGTAAACGCTGGAATATTTGTGCTAAATCGAGTCGTCCAGCTTGATAGTTAAAGCCATCAACCTGCTCATTATAAAAGACACGCCCTTGCTGTTCTGGCGGTAAATAATATGCGGTGACAGGCTGACCTGCGTAGTGTTGTAACAAATAATCCATTGCAACTTTGTTTGATTCAAGCCCTGCTTTAACGAGTGGAAAGTGACGGCAAAGACCTTTAAAAACCATTGGTGTGTCGGCACTTTCTATTCGTTGATATAGTTGATCAAGTGTGCAATCAGTATACTCAGGTACGCAATTTTGCATCCTGAGTTCAGCATCTGATGTGGTATTGGTATTCAACCCTTTCTCCATCATGCTTTTCTATTTTGGTGCTGTGCATTTTTACGGTCTAGTAAATCGCGCACGTTAGATTGAGACGCCATCGACATGTAAATAGCTTGTAGGTAGCCTTGTTCATGCAGTTTTGCCAGTACAGCGCCCTCTAGCATATTGAGCTTTTCTTCATTGATGGTGTAAAAACCAATCATTTGATGTTTTTCACCGTTATCTAATTCAATATCGAGAGTGAATGATTCCAACAAATCATGCTCAAGTAATACATCAATAAATACTTTGCTATCATTCAAGCCTTGATGAATTGCAGCTAACATATCGCCAACTTCATCTAAGTAATCGGTATTGCCGCCAAAAGGGTGAAATACAGCTTCACCTTGCTCTTTATTGACTCTAGGATGGTCGATATCGATATGAATGACATGTTGCTCTTGTTCGATGCCATCTTCACGTACCACTTGTTTACCGATCAAAAATGGTTGGCGGCGTAATGTCAGTGGAACATAGGATGCCTCCCAACCCTTGTCAGTTAAAAACAGGTTATCTTCATTTCTAAACCCAAATAATGCGACAGCGTAAAATTGACCCGTAGTAGCATCCTTCTGGAAAAAGATAGGGTAGTGAGCTTGTACACTGCGAAATTCAAGCGGGAAGGTGACCGAATACCATACATTGTCACCATACTTTGCTGAGCGGTCAGTGATCACTTTTAGGTCTTTGTGTTCCACACTGTTCAGTAATACATGTTGGGTCATGTTGTTGTCCTATTTATGTTTATTGTTATTTTGAGCGTTGACTATTGTGCTAATTCATTAAAGCCCTGAGTACTATATTTTTGAAAAACCGTTTAATTTTAGTTGGTTTAACAGCGCTCTGTTGGTTGGCAATACCTGGCTTAAACGAGAGGCTCTTTGGCTGTTTTCGGTAAATAACTGTTGTGCCTGTTGCTTCATTGACGGTTTAAGTTGAACCTGAGGTCGGGTATCAAATTGCATGCCGTAAAGCACAAATTGATAACTCGCCGCCGGAAACAACATTTCGCGATAGATAAAGTCATGCTGACTAGGGGCTTGGTGTTGCCATAACGCCAGCTGCTCTGTTAATGCAGTGGGTATTGAATTGGCCGTTCTATGGTCGTGCCAATAGTCGCTGTCGCTTCTGTTGCTAATCACATAGTGTAGCTTTAAAAATTCAATAATTTGTTGCCAATGATGCTGAAATTGTTGATTAACCCTTTTGGCTATGATGTCCATAGTATCGCGGGTCTGCGGTAATTGGGTTGCGACGGCTTTTGCTGTCCATTCCACAAGCGCAAGGGCCGAGGCTTCAAGTGGTTCAATAAACCCTGCTGCCATACCGATAGCAACACAATTATTTTTCCAACATACCTGATGATGACCCGGTGTGATATTCAATTTTCGTGGCGATATGTCGGCTGCTTTTGTGCCTAAATCAGGTTTTAGGTAGGCCATAAGTTGCTGCAAAGCTTGATCGTCATCTGTATGTGATGACGAATAAACATGGCCAATACCACGACGGGTAGGTAAACCAATGTCCCAAATCCAGCCATTTGTTTGTGCCGTTGAATGAGTACAAGAAGCGATAGGGCTATTATCGTCGGCGTAGGGGACTTGTATCGCAAGTGCAGAGTCATTAAACAATACATGTTTTTGGTTAATAAAGGGTACGGCTAACTTGTCACCCAGCAGCAAAGACTTAACGCCAGTGCAATCAATAAATAAATCGGCATGAATTTGCCCGTGTTGCTGAGTTAGCACATGGCTAATATCACCCTTTGGTAAATCTGTTTGTGTTGTTTCATCCACCAGAACAATATCCGTGACGTGGTCGGTAATATGCTTTACCGCTAAATTTTTAGTGCAATGTTGCTGTAATAATTGGCTGAATTTACCTGCGTTTAAATGATAGCCATAGTTATTGATAAAGCTGTATTCAGGTGTGGAAATTTGTTTCGGTGCCAACGCCAGTTGACTGACTTTATTTTGCTGGCAAACCGCATCAGCAAAACTGACCTGATCTTTGTGTGGTAGCCAAAAAGGGGCAATAGCAAATTGTGGTTCACCAATGGGTAGGGTAAAAGGGTGCAGATAACTGTGCAGTCCATTTGGCATATTGCTTGTAATAGCGTGGTTAGATGCTATTTGCCAGTCAATAAAACGTGAGCCTTGTTTGAAGCTAGCATCGCATTGCAGTAAAAAAGTGGTTTCATCGATCCCTATTTTTTGCAGGGTTGAGCGCATCGATGGCCATGTACCTTCACCTACACCAATAGTGGGTACATCGGGAGATTCTATCAAGGTGATGTCTAATTTAGGAGAAGGGGAGAGACGACCATTATCAGCATTGTGTTCGGCTGCAATTAATCCCGCAGTTATCCAACCTGCGGTGCCACCACCGACGATGACTATTTTGGTTACTGCTTTTTGCATGGACTCTGCCTACCGTTACTGCTTTGTTATTTTGTTTTGGTGCTTATGTTTGGCATCAGCATGGTGCTGTAATACTCACAGGTTAATGAACTCACTAAGCACGTTAAAACATTGGTTAGTTTAGAATTCATTAAAATGTAAGCACTTTCAAGTGTTAATTTGATTGTTTCGAATTTAAAAAAATAGGCAACATCCCTATTGCCGAGTTTTATTATCCATGTAAAAAAAAGAGGTGGTTGTGGCCACCTCAAACGACCTAAAGGGAAAAGTGGCTCATTCAATTGGACAGAACTGAATGAGCTAAGTTTTAGAAGGTGTAACGCGCACCTAATCCATAACGAGCACCAGTTTGGGTGTAGTTTAAGACCTGTTCAGTTGCACGACCATGTACGCGAGTTGTTTCATTGGTGATGTTCAAACCTTCAAGGAAGACAGTTAAGCCTTCAACTTGAGGTATGTCATAACCAATGCTGAAGTCAACTTGCGAGTATGCTTCGGTATACTGAGGGTTAGCACCCGTACCATTACCCGTAGCATTCAAGAACTCATCACGCCAGTTCCAGGCAACACGAGCGGTCACACCGTAGTTTTCGTACATTGCCACAATGTTTGCAGTATCACTGATACCAACTTCTACATTTTGTGGTAAATCACCAGGGCGATTTAAGTTAGCATTATCATAACTATCACCGGCATTCACTAAGGTGTAGTTAGCTTGCATACCAAAACCAGTTTCACCGAAGAAATGCTGTACTGCAAACTCCCAACCATCAATAACTGAGCTTTCGCTGTCATTGGTCGGTTGATTGATTAAGAACAGTAAATCATCATCACCTGGGTTGCCGGTAATTTCGATGTTGCCGTTAGCAGGGTTAATGGTAACGTTTGGATCTGTTGCACCGTAGTTATCATAAATCCACTGACGTTGAGCGATAGCCGTTGTTTGGCCCGCAGCAATTGCTTCATTCACATAAGCACTGTGTGATGGATCGGGAATGTTATAAATATTTGATTCAACCACACCGTTGTCGATGAAGTTAGTCACATCCTTACGGAAGTAACCTACCGAGGCGTAACTGCCTTGGTCAAAGTACCACTCAGCTGAAATATCGTAGTTAGTCGACTCAAGAGGTAATAAACCTGGGTTACCCTTAGTACCACTACCACCACCACGGTTAGCCAATGTGCCTACAACTGTACCGCCTTGAATAGAGGTGTAATCAGGACGACCAATGGTTTCACTGTAGGCTGCACGAACGTACACATCTTCTACGACTTCAATATTGAAGTTAACGTTTGGTAAGTAGTAATCGTAATCACCTGTTTCAGTAAGGAAAATACGTTCACCTGTAGGGTTAACTGCAATTTCTGTTTCCGCTATCCATGTTGCGCTACCAAATTCTGATACAGCTGAAGTTGACTCGACATCTGTTTGTTCATAACGAAGACCTAAGTGAACATCAAATGGCATGTCGCCAATTTCGCCAAAGTAGTTATATTGTAAATAAGCAGATTTTGATGTTTCTTCTGTAAAACGGTCGGTATCACTAGCATAGTCAGTTGATGGACAGAATCCGTTGCCACAATCACCTACTGCACTTGAAGCATATAACTCTGCAGCGCGAGCTCGTACAGCTTCAAAGTCCCATAGAAAAATCGTGTTTAAAGGATCTGTTGAAGCGCTACCTTCATAGCTACCAAAGTTACCTTTTGAACCATCAAACTTATCTTGAACTGTGCCAGCAGGGAACCATGCCGCATCTAAATCACCCGCGGCGCCAACACCACCCCAGTCATTACGTTGTACGTTAACTGATTGAGAGTGATTGTTTACTTCAGTCGAGGCAATACCAAAGTCAATGCTACCCGCGTCTTCAAAATCATAAGTACCTGAAATTTGTACTTGTTCTATTTCAGAACGGTTTACAGCATTACCAAATACAGAACCTGTGATACGCATATCTTCAGGACGAACATTATTACCGTTACCAACGGCCAATACGGGAACTTCACCAGTAAAGTCAGTGGCAGCACTCGTACGGATAAACGCCGCAGTACTTAAGTTACTGCTACTACCGTTAGGGCTATTTGGTGAACGCTCCGCATATGAATTATGGTAATCAAGTTCTAAAGACAACTTTTCACTTGCATCCCATTCCACGTTGAAGCCCAATGAACCGCCTTCATCGCGAGTACCAAAATCACCTGCAGCCATTGATAAGTCTGCACCACCACCTGGGTAGTTTTCAGAATAAACTAATGGTGAAGATACTGGGCCGTCAGACCAAGTGCTTTCTTGAGTCGGTACGAAGTTAAACCATGCTGATACGTCATGCGACTGAGTATCGACATCATTGCGCATATAGGTATAGTCAAGTGTGGTACGAACCGAATCAATAGGCTCATATTGAAGTACTAATTGTCCGTTTGTACGTTTACGTTGTTGTTCTTCAAAACGGTAAATGGTGGTTTGTGGTACAGAATAAACATCACTATCGCCTGGGCGATTAATTTGGTTGGCATCTTTAGGTACACCACCCCATTCAGGGTTGGCACCAGGTGAACCGCTCCAGTCTTGGTCTACACTGCCAGGAAAGCTGCGCCAGCCAGTACCCACTTGCGCTTGTTGGTTACCACTTTCACGATCTTGATAACTGGCAGAGATTGAGATACCAAACTTATCATCAGCAAAAGTATTTGAATATAAAGCAGATAATTCAGGAGTAATGCTACCCTGATCTGTAGAAGTATCATCTACGGCTTTAACCCCAAATGAGGCTTTTTGACCAGGATTATTAAGTGGACGTTGGGTTAACACGTTAATTGTTGCCCCGATGCCACCTGTAGAGTTTTTCGCTTGGCTGGTTTTTTCTACTTCCACTGCGCTGATCGCTTCAGAGGCGACGTTAGCAAAGTCGAATGAGCGAGAACCCGTAGTGGTAGGCATTTGGCGATTGTTTAGCATCACTAAGTTACGGTCTGGACCGAAACCACGTACTGTTACCTTACTGCCTTCACCATTTTGACGGTCAATTGATACGCCTGAAATGCGTTGTAAAGATTCCGCTAAATTACTATCGGGAAACTTACCAATATCTTCTGCATTAATTGCGTCAACGATACCATTTGAACTGCGTTTGACATCCATTGACTTGACTAAACTGCCACGGATACCCGTAACCTGAATCACTTCAATATTTTCATCACCAGCATCTTCAGCAGCATGTGCAGGCATCATTGAACCTAAACCAAGTACAAGCGATAAACTTGTCGCTAGCTTAGTTTTGGTAAATGTTCTTGTTTTCATCTAGGAAATCCCCATTGACTAGATTCTACTTGTTCTAATAGTTTACGAAAGAATGCGCAAACCGATTTATTATTTTCCAATAGCGTCACATTGAGTTTGATTGGTTTATGTAAGCGCTTACATAAACCTAGTGCAATTTGTGATCTGAGTCAATCAAAATGACCATAAATAACAACATTTTGTTAACCTAACGATCTTATCAAAGCGCAATTTTGTTGTAATTACATGTATTATATAAGAAAGTAATTATGATGGAATGTTGTTAAATATGTAAGCGCTTTCTTGGGTGAGTTTGTTCGTTGAGATAATTTGAGTTTTCTGCGGGAAAGATTTGTGATTGAATTTTTGTACATAAAACGGTTATTTACAAAAGTTGTAACTTAACCGTTTAAGAGGAGTATGCGTCATTTGTTTCAGCATAAGCTTCTTTTTTACTGGTTAATGGCAAGATTAACCAGTAGTTACTTTATGCGTTTGGCGGAGTCGCGGACAAACAACTCGGGTGAGAAAGAGCAATTTACATCGACTTTTTCACTTTTATATACGTGTTGTAAAACCCAAAGTGCAGCCATTTTACCCATTTCGTTAATGGGGTTGCTGACTGTGGTGAGTTTGGGTGATATGTACTGTGGAAACGGAATGTTATCGTAACCGATAAAAGAGATATCTTCAGGTACTCGAATACCTTGTTCTAAACACACCGCAATAGCGCCGGATGCCATTTGATCACTTGCACACACGACAGCAGTAAAGTGTTTCTTCAAAGACAGTAAATGACGCATACCATCACTACCGCCAAACTCACGGAAGTTACCTTCAAACCACAACGCGGGATCAAACATGAGTCCATGTTCGGAAAGGGCTCTTTGATGGCCTTGCAAGCGATCTCTGGCGTCGCGTTTGTACATAGGACCAGAGATGTAGGCAATATCTTTATGGCCAAGAGACAAAATATAATCTGTAGCCATATGCCCCCCGCGCTCATTTTCAAGAAAGATACAATTTTCTTTCATTGAATCAATATAACGGTTAATCAATACAATAGGGGTATTGCCCTTGTGCAGTTGGAGCAGAAATTCATCTGATACGGCTTCTACATCTAAAATTAATGCATCACAGCCGCGACTCATTAAAAAATCCACGCCGTCTTTTTCTTGTTCTTCATCGGCATGACCAGCAGCAATGATCACATGTTTATTGGCACTGCGCAGCGCGGTTTCTATTTCTGTCATCATCGGGCCATAAAAAGGACCATCTAATTGTGAGACGAGAACACCAATACTATTTGAGCAGTTTGAAGCAAGCGATTGGGCAATGGTATTCGGGCGATAACCTAATGAGGCCATCGCATCTAATACTTTTTGGCGTGTTTTGTCGCTGACTTTAGTGTTGTTATTCATCACTCGCGATACCGTTGCGAGAGACACACCAGCCAACACAGAAACGTCGTAAATTGTAGCCATAATTGCTTGATTCTTGTATTTGTTAAAATCGGCAGAAGATTACCATGATTTATCTTTAATTAGGAACATTAGCCAATAAATTCCTCAATAACATATCCTGGCAATAACTAAGGCTTAAGTCTTCTGGTGTGCTATGTCAGTTCCTTAAGCCAAGTTTGTTTTTGAGAAAATAGCGTTTAATTTAATGTTGTTTATTCAACGCTAAATGTACTTCATCCACTTTATTTGAATCTAAAACATACCAGCGCATGACAATTGCAACCAGTATCGAACCTAGCGCAGGATAAAGGGTAAATGACAGTAAAATACCATTTAACGCTTCAGCCGTTTGTGTTGTGTCCGCTTGATATCCATAGCCAGAAAGCAACCAACCCGCAGCCGCGCCACCAACAGCAACGCCTAGCTTAATAAAGAAAATAATTGACGAATAAATCATTCCGGTAATACGTACGCCAGTTTTATATTGACCGTAGTCAACGGCATCGGCCATTTTCGCCCACAGCAATGGTGTGGCCATATTGAAGGTGAATCCCCAAAGAATAAACATGGCAAAGGCTAACATGGTTTGGTCGGCAGCCACAAAGTAGCTGGCAACACATAATGCTGCCGCAATTAGTTGTAAGCTAATGTAGGCTTTTACTTTACACACTCTTTTAGCTAAAGGTTGTGCCAACATACAACCAAAAATATTGCCTAACATACCTAAGGTTATAAATAAGGTTATTGAGTCAGGCATGTTTAAAAAATATTTGACGTAATAGATGGCGAGACTGGTTCTTAATACCATACCTGACAGCAAACACACAGCAGCGATAGACAGTATGCGCCACTGGTCATTTTTGAGTAAAAATCCTAAATCTTGCTTGAAGCTTGATTGCTGATCAACCGGAGGATGTAAGCGTTCTTTGGTTCCCCAAAAGCAAGTTAAAAACATCGCCACGCCAAGAATACTCATGGCTGCTATTGTCAGTTGATAGCCCTTAGCTTTATCACCCTGGCCTAAGAAGTCGACCAATGGCAAGGTTAAGCCTGAAACTAATAAACCGCCTAACATAGCAAATACAAATCGATAGGATTGAATTGATACACGCTCTTTAGGATCCGCAGTTAAGACACCGCCCAAGGCACAGTATGGTATATTAATCGCGGTATAAACCATCATCAGCGCAGTATAGGTAACAAACGCATAGATCATTTTGCCTTCTTCACCTAAATCTGGCGTGGTAAAGGCTAAAACACTGATTATTCCAAAGGGCAGGGCAAACCAAAGCAAATAGGGGCGGAATTTTCCCCATTTGGTATTGGTTCTATCTGCAAGCGCACCCATCAAGGGGTCGGTGACAGCATCAATTAATCTGACCGCTAAAAACATGGTGCCCACAAATGCAGGTGAGATCCCAAAAATGTCGGTGTAGAAAAAAGTGAGGAATAACATCACTGTTTGAAACACAATATTACTGGCAGTGTCACCAAGTCCGTAGGCGATTTTTTCTTTTATGCTGACCATTTTAGCCTCTTATTCTTATGAGTTTTGACTATGTTATCGGGAGCCGTTAACGGGAACCGATTAAGTCACGGTAAGCTAGACCGCTGGCTTTTATGGTACGTTGTTGGGTTTGATAATCAACATATACAATACCGAAACGTTTTAAATAACCCTCAGCCCATTCAAAGTTATCCATTAAGCTCCAGGCAAAATAACCTTTCACATTTACACCTTGTGTGATTGCATTATTGACGGCGTTTAAATGAGATTGATAATAGTCGATGCGATCAGTATCCATAACCTTGCCATCAATAATCTTATCTGCCATTGCTGCGCCATTTTCGGTTATAAAAATTGGCGGCAGATTATATGAATTGTGGAGAGAGACTAATAAGTCAGTAAATGCCTGTGGGTATATTTCCCACCCTATGTCAGTTTTAGGGGCGTTTAGCATATCAATTTGGGCATAGAGGGTATCTGGGTTTGCTTCATATACCGCTCGGGTATAAAAGTTTATCCCAAGAAAATCAATTTTTTGTGCAATGATATCAAAGTCACCAGGTTCAACAATCGGACGGTCGGCTTGCGCTAGGTCGTTAATAATCTCTGGATAACACTTATCGAATAAAGGTTTGATATACCACTGATTCATATACTCATCAGCTTTTCTAGCCGCGGTGATATCTTTAGGTGTCTGTGTGTGCGGGTAACATGGCGTAAAGTTTAGCACTATGCCATTTTCAGTATTAGGGCTGAGTTGTTGTAATACTTGCATGCCTAATCCATGGGCAAGCAATATATGATGGGCAGCTTGGCGTCCGAAGGCGACCTTAGTTTTTCCTGGGGCGTGAATACCAATTTCGTAGCCTAAAAATGCGCTACAGAAAGGTTCATTGAATGTAGCGTAAGAATAAACTCTATCACCCAATGCGATAACGATTTTTTCCACATAGTCTTGGAATAAAAATGCCGTTTTACGGTTAAGCCAGCCACCTTCATCTTCAATATGTTGCGGCAAATCCCAGTGATATAACGTGACATAAGGCTTAATGCCTTTCGCATTAAGTCGGTCTAATAAATGAATGTAAAAATCAACGCCGTCTTGATTTAGGCTTCCATCTTGTTTGATCACTCTAGGCCATGAAATAGAAAATCGATAAGCATCTACACTCAGTGATTCGATAAGTTCAACGTCTTCCTGCCATAACTTAACGTGCTCACATGCTTGCTTGCCATCAGAACCATCACGAATATTACCCGCTTGGGCACAAAAGGTATCCCAAATACAAGGTAGGCGAGTATCGGCAGCGCCCTCAATTTGGAATGAAGCCGTTGCAACACCAAAGGTAAAGTCTTTTGATAGCATTGGAGATTCGGGTGGTAAGGTTATTTTCATATTTAAATTCACTTAGTTTTTGTAAAGTGGCCAAGTTCAAATTGAGGTCATTCTGATGCTAACGTATTTAAAACTCAGTTCAAATTCACTTCATTGTTTATCTTTTCGGTTCAGTTAGCACTTTAAAAATTGTTTAGTTGTCATCAAAAATCGTTGACAACAGTTATCGTTATGTTAAAAATGAAAGCGCTTACATTGAGACTAGTGATAAATTGATAAAAGGTCAACACAAGTTTTAGACGCTAAAGCGCGATGCCTTGCTTGATGTAAGATTTCGCAATAAACATATAACTATAAAATGGATGAAAACATATGGCTGGGCCCACAACTGATGCATCAATTCAAGTTGATGCGACACAAGATGCTGCACACCAAGGTGGAAATTATCGTTTTGCGTTGTTCGCATTGACCTCGCTATTTTTTATGTGGGGTTTTTTAACATGCTTAAATGATATTTTAATCCCTTACCTTAAAAACATGTTCGAGTTGAATTACACCCAGGCGATGTTGGTACAATTTTGCTTCTTTGGCGCATATTTTATTGTGTCTATTCCAGCCGGTAATTTAGTTGGAAAGATTGGGTATCAAAAAGGGATTATTACCGGACTTGTTATTGCCTGCGTTGGATGTTTATTGTTTTATCCTTCAGCCAGCTTTGCCTCTTACAATATGTTTTTATTCGCTTTTTTTGTATTAGCTTCAGGTATTACTATATTACAAGTATCAGCGAATCCGTATGTGAGTGCACTAGGACCCGCTGAAACGGCTTCATCTCGCCTGACTATGACTCAAGCCTTTAACTCTCTGGGCACAACGGTTGCGCCATTTTTTGGTAGTTGGTTAATTTTGTCAACCATTGAACATCCCGATTCAGTTACTGAGTTAGATCAAGCGATTAGCTCATTATCCGCGGTAGAGCAGGCTAGCACTGTTCAGGTACCCTATTTGATTTTGGCTGCGGCTTTATTCATGTTAGCGATTCTGTTTTTATTTTTAAAACTACCTCTTCTTGGCAAAAAAGACACTTCAGCAAACCTACAACCGATTTCAGGTAGTGCGTGGCGTTTTCCGCATTTAACCTTGGGGGCGGTTGGTATTTTTGTGTATGTTGGCGCCGAAGTTGGCATTGGTAGCTTTCTCATTAACTTTTTAACTCAAGACGAAATCGGTGGGTTAACCGAGTCTCAAGCGGCAAATTATATCGCGTATTATTTTGGTGGTGCCATGGTTGGCCGCTTCATCGGCGCATTAGTCATGCAAAAAGTCAAAGCCGGCAAGGTGTTAGCGTTTAATGCCGTATGTGCTTGTTTACTCGTCGCGACGGCTATGTTTTCAGCGGGTACAACCGCAATGTGGGCATTGTTATTAGTGGGATTATGTAACTCAATTATGTTTCCAACCATTTTTAGTTTGGCGTTGCAAGATCTTAAACAGCACACCAGCCAAGGTTCAGGTATTTTGTGTTTAGCCATTGTCGGAGGGGCGATAGTGCCATTATTACAGGGTATGCTTGCTGACTCATTAGGGATCCAATTAGCCTTTGTGTTGCCGCTAATTTGTTATGGTTTTATTTGTTACTACGGATTGATTGGCTGTGATGCTAAACGTCCAAGCACATCAGTTTGATAGGGGCATAAAATGCGAACAACAATAACGACAAATTATGATGGCTTAGGTAATACTTTAATGAATGTACTACCAGTAACCCGAGCAGCTATCATGGTTTCTGCTGCATTAGTCATGGGGTTATCAGCTTGTGGCCAACAAGGTGAAACTCGCTCAAAAGTGCTGAATGAAGAGGTAAGTACCCAACCCTCTGCGGCAATTAACGTTAATGAAGTTGCCACGGCTAAAGTGGTCAAAGATATTAATATTTGGCCGCAACAAGCACCGGCGATTAAAGTTGACCCTGAACTAGAACAGAAAATTGCAGCATTACTTGCCACGATGACATTAGAGCAAAAAGTGGCACAGATGATCCAACCTGAGATACGTGATATTACGGTTGAAGATATGCGTAAATATGGTTTTGGTTCATACCTAAATGGTGGTGGTGCGTATCCAAACAATGATAAACATGCGACTCCAGCCGACTGGATTGCTCTGGCTGAAAGTTTTTATCAGGCTTCGATTGATGATTCGCTAGACGGTAGTTCGATACCCACTATGTGGGGTACGGATGCGGTTCATGGCCATAACAATGTTATTGGCGCGACGTTATTTCCACATAATATTGGTTTAGGCGCAGCTGATAATCCAAAGTTGATTGAGCAAATTGCTGCCATTACCGCAAAAGAAGTGATGGTCACCGGCATTGATTGGGTATTTGCGCCAACCGTTGCCGTCGTGCGAGATGACCGCTGGGGCCGCACTTATGAAGGCTATTCAGAAGATCCCCGTATAGTGAGAGAGTATTCTTTTGCAATTGTTGAAGGTTTACAAGGTGCAGTAGAGGGTGACTTTTTAACAGATCAACACGTGTTATCTACGGTGAAGCATTTCCTTGGCGATGGTGGTACTGAAAAGGGCGTCGATCAAGGCAATAATATTGCCAGTGAACATGACCTCTATGCTATTCACGCTCAAGGTTATGTTGGCGGACTATCGGCTGGCGCGCAATCTGTTATGGCGTCATTTAATAGCTGGAATGGTGAAAAAATACATGGTAATCAGTATCTTCTTACCGATGTATTAAAAGGTCGTTTTGCTTTTGATGGCTTTGTTGTTGGTGATTGGAACGGTCACGGACAAGTGGATGGCTGTACAAATGAATCATGCGCCCAAGCGGTTAATGCGGGTTTAGACATATTTATGGTGCCGACAGCAGCTTGGAAGCCTTTATACAATAATACTATCGAGCAAGTTAAGCGCGGCGATATTGCTTTATCAAGAATTGATGACGCAGTGAGTCGTATTTTACGGGTTAAGTTTCGTGCAGGATTATTTGATAAACCAAGTCCTGCAAAACGTCCACTGTCTGGTAAAACTGAACTGATTGGTCAACAGAGTCATCGTGAAGTAGCAAGACAAGCTGTACGTGAGTCATTAGTGCTACTTAAAAACAAGCAAAATTTATTGCCATTATCACCCAAATTAAATGTATTAGTGGCAGGCGATGCTGCTGATAATATCGGCAAGCAATCAGGCGGTTGGACCATTACATGGCAAGGAACAGACAATCAAAATAGTGATTTTCCTGGTGCTAGTTCAATATTTTCTGGCATTAACGCCACGGTAAATCAAGCCGGCGGCACTGCCACATTGAACGTTAATGGTGATTTTGATGTTGCTAACAAACCAGATGTCGCAATTGTGGTTTTTGGCGAAGAGCCTTATGCAGAAGGGAACGGTGACATTGATAACTTAGAGTATCAACGTGGTGATAAACGCGACCTTGCTTTACTAAAAAAGTTGACCTCACAAGGTATTCCTGTGGTGTCAGTATTTATCAGTGGTCGCCCGATGTGGGTGAATGCTGAATTTAATCAATCTGATGCATTTGTTGCAGCGTGGTTGCCAGGCTCTGAAGGTAATGGGGTAGCAGATGTATTATTTACTAATGCTGAAGGCAAGGTTCAATATGACTTTAAGGGTAAGCTATCGTTTTCATGGCCTGCAACGCCACAGCAAACGACTGTTAATCGACCTTTAGATCATCAAAGTGGTGCAGCCTCAACAGTCTATTTACCTTTATTACCCTATGGCTACGGTTTAAGTTACCAATCAAACCTCTCTGAGCATATTACCTTAGAGGGTTTATCTGAAGACAATTTATCATCAGCTCAAACACTGGAAGATTTAGCTTTATTTGAACGAGCGGTAAAATCGCCATGGTCAATGTTCATTGCTACTCCAACTGAACGTGAGGGATTATCCAGCAGTGTAGCAAGTAATAGCGCATTAACCATTCGCACTATGGATAGAGTGGTCCAAGAAGATGCCCGTTTAGTTAAATTTAATGGCGCAGAGCTTGGTACTGTTGGCTTAATCAGTAATTTTCCTCGAGATTTTCGCGCATTTAGTGACTCTGAGGCTGCATTGTCATTGAGTATCAAGGTGGATAATGACTTAACACATCCCCTGTGGCTTGGTATGGCTTGCGAAGGTGAGTGCCGTCCGCAGTTCGATATTGCTGGGTTAGTGAAACCTAGCGAGTGGCAAAATATTAGTGTGTCATTAAGGTGTTTTAATCAAGACACTATGGATTTCAGTAAAATCGTGTCGCCATTTTACCTCGCTACGGCTGCAAAAGTGCAACTGAGCTTTAGCGATGTGGTGATCCAAGCTAAACAGCAACTCAATACCGTGCAATGCGATTAACGTCATAGCAAACATGCGGTGTAAATAACGCAACATCAATTTGTTTTTACCCTGGCAAGCTTTCCTCACAAAAGGAAAGCTTAGCCAAACTCATTCAAGATTTGTGCTAAGTAAGCTGTTGATGAACCCTATGTCAGAGGTTTGTTATCTACCATGCGCGATATTCATCCGTTTAGGAGCAATAATGAAGCATAATAACACTCGTAAAAAATTGGCCTTAAATTTCACAACGATTGCCTTGTCTAGTTTATTTTTGATTGGCTGTGGTTCTGACAGTATCAGTGTTGATGAAACTCCAGTGGTAGTCCCCCCAGCCCTAACTGGCTGGCAAATGGTATGGCAAGATGAATTTGATGGTAGCAGTGTTGATAGTAGTAAGTGGAGTTTTGCCGTTGATTGCTATGGTGGCGGTAATGGAGAGGCGCAGTGTTATACCGATAGACCGGAAAACACGACCGTTTCTGATGGTTTACTCACCATAACAGCGCATAAGGAAACCTTTTCAGGGCCGGCTGTAAATGATGCAGATCCTAATTATGATCCTCTAGATTCTTCTAAAACCCTTGATTATACCTCGGCCAGATTACTGTCTAAAAATAAAGGAGATTGGAAGTATGGTCGTTTTGAAATTCGCGCCAAATTACCTCAAGGGCAAGGTACATGGCCGGCCATTTGGATGTTACCAACCGATGCGGTTTATGGTCCTTGGGCTGGTTCGGGTGAGATTGATATTATGGAAGCGGTCAATTTAAAGACGGTTACCAATAATCAAGCGCCAGAATCTAAAGTGCATGGCACATTACATTTTGGCAAGTCATGGCCAAACAATGTTTATAGTGGCCAAGATTACCATTTACCGAACGAGCAGAATCCCGCCGATGATTTTCATGTTTACGCATTAGAGTGGCAACAAGATGAAATTCGTTGGTATGTCGACGACATTCACTATGCAACCCAAAGATCTTCTGGTTGGTATAGTCAATATATCGATGATAATGGTGATTTAGTCAATGCGCCCGGAGATGCACCTTTTAATCAGCCATTTCATATGCTGTTGAATCTTGCTGTAGGAGGATCTTGGGCGGGTAATGTCAATAATACCGGTATTGATGACAGTATTTTCCCACAGTCAATGTTAATAGATTATGTGCGGGTGTATGAATGTGCAGATTATCCTAATACGGGGGAGGGCTGTGCGAGTGTAGGCGAAGAAGCAATTCTGGTACCGGGTCATCAGGCGCCTGAAATTTTAGTGTCAAGCAATGAATTTGGTAAAGGCCCCATTTTTAGTTTATTTAGCCATGGCGATTCTTCCGCATTGGCAAGCGGATTGTCTTTTGGTAGTTATAATCCAGATGGTGCAATCAGCCACGCTGTCGTTACAGATGAAGTAAGAGGTGAAATACTTGAAATTAGCAAAACAGGCGCCAATGGCAATCTATTTTTTGAATATCCACAGCGGGCAAATTTAGCCCATTGGCAGGCGTTAGGTGAGTTAGTTTTTGACATCAATATTGTGTCAATGGCTCAAGGCACTGAAGTTTTGATAAAAGTCGACAGCGGTTGGCCAAACGTTGGTGACACCAGTATTGCATTACCTTCTAACTTAAACGAGTGGCAGCAAGTGCGAGTGCCATTGGCAAGTCTGGTAACAAACGGCAACCGCTTTTCCCCTGGAAGCACGGTTAACTTGGCTGATGTTGTAAACCCATTTGTGATTGAGCCTACAGGCGCTGTGGTACTTAAACTTGATAATATTCGTTACGAATATCAAGTTGCACAACAAGCCAATGTAATTGTTTACGATGATAAAGCGATTGCTCCTTATGCTTTTGGTTTATTTGCGGCATCGGGTCAGTTAATTGAAGAGCAAGTTGATGTTGGTGGCGAACACAAAATAGTAACCCAGCTGACTTTTAATACCAATGAAGCCGTTGGCTTTTACCAAAGCACGGGTTCGGTAATGGATTTTAGTGGTTTTAATACTTTGTCATTTGATTTGAATGTGGTGGCTGATCCTCGAGATGTACGCAGCATGAAAATTAAAATGGATTGCCAAACACCCTGTAGTTCTGGGGATTTTGATATTAGCGCGCCGGAGCTGGGTATTTGGACCCATTATGATATTGCCCTAACAGATTTGTTGGCTAATAGCGGATCGACCCTAGATTTAACCAAAGTGGATACGCCGATTGTTATTTTCCCCAAATGGGGCGATCAACAAGGGGTTGTACTGCAAATCGACAATATCAAACTGATTCATTAATGACTTTGAAGCTTTAAATTCAGTGTGTCTGATTGCATCACTTACGTTGAATACGAATGCAGGATGCACTGTTTCCTTTGCCTGTTTGGACGGTTAGCTTAATATCTCTTTTATGGATGTTAATCGAATGTATTCATTTGGGAGAATGCAAGGTTAACATCGGTTTTAGTTGTTTTTGATTGAAGTGCAATCAAATAGTTATAAATCAATAGCATTAACAGTGGCATAATATTTATTACGTTTTCATATTTTATCGATGTTTTGCTAAGGATTTAATTTGTCTATTTTTGAATTTTCTCAAGCTGAATTACAGCAAATAGTCACTATTGCTCGACAAGCTGGTGATGCCATTATGGCTGTTTATGCGCAAACAGATTTGCAGGTTGAGGTTAAGCAGGACGATAGCCCCGTGACGGCCGCTGATATTGCTAGTCATAATGTCATTGTTAATGGCTTAGCGAGAAACTTTTCAGATATTGCGATCATGAGCGAAGAAGATGCCAATATTGATTGGGCAACCCGTAAAAACTGGCAAACTTATTGGCTTATTGATCCATTAGATGGCACTAAAGAGTTTATAAAACGTAATGGTGAATTTACCGTTAATATTGCATTAATTCATCAAGGTAAAGCCATAGCAGGCGTTGTTTACGCGCCAGTTTTAGATAAATGTTATTACGGTATTTTAGGCGAAGGCGCTTGGCTTGCACATCAAGGACAAGTTGAAAATTTAGATATTAGTCAGCGTATTATCCAATCTATTCCTGTTGTAGTGGGAAGCCGCTCGCACATAAGTCCAGATGTGGCTGAATATTTAGATACCGTTGGCGAGCATCAAATGCTCAGTGTGGGCAGTTCATTGAAATTTTGTATGGTGGCTGAAGGCCAAGCCGATGTGTATCCAAGATTGGGACTAACAAGTGAGTGGGATACCGCAGCCGCTCAAGCCGTGTTAGAGGCAGCTGGTGGTCTTGTAATGGAATACCCGGCATTGACGCCATTACAGTACAACCAAAAAGAAAACATTTTAAACCCGTATTTTATTGCTGCTTCAGCAGCATGGTTTGAGCGTAAATAACTGCGTTTTTTACCTTGGCCAATATGGAATCTAATTAATAATAATCAAATGGAGAGACAAGTTATGATGCGTATGGGCGTCGATCTTGGTGGGACTAAAATTGAATTAGTGGCATTGGCTGATAACGGTGATGAACTTTTTCGTAAACGTATTCCTACCCCCCGCAATTATCCAGAGACGCTTGATGCCATTATCGGTCTGGTCAACGAGGCTGAAGCTAATTTAGCAGAAACAGGCTCTGTAGGTGTTGGGATCCCAGGGGTTATTTCGCCTTTTACTGGATTAGTCAAAAACTCCAATTCAACCTGGATTAACGGTCATCCTTTAGATAAAGATTTAGGTTCACGTTTAGATCGTGAAGTTCGTGTAGCCAATGATGCCAATTGTTTTGCAGTTTCTGAAGCTGTTGATGGAGCCGCTGCCGGAAAAGGCGTGGTATTTGGTGGCATTATTGGTACTGGATGTGGTGCAGGCATCGCGATTAATGGTCGGGTACATGAAGGCGGGAATGGTATTGGTGGTGAATGGGGTCATAATCCACTGCCATGGATGACTGCTGAAGAACATAATTCTACCGACTGTTTTTGTGGTAATAAGGATTGCATCGAAACCTTTATTTCAGGAACGGGCTTTGTGCGTGACTTTCGTGCCGCGGGCGGTGAAGCCTCAAGCGGTATTCAAATTGCGCAAATGATGGCAGATGGTGACGAATTTGCTAAACAAGCTTTTGATCGTTTCATTGACCGCTTAGCAAGGTCTTTGGCTCACGTTATTAATATGATGGACCCAGACATGATTGTGTTGGGTGGTGGTGTGTCTAACATAGATGCCATTTATACCGAGCTGCCAAAAGTCTTACCTCAATATGTAGTAGGCCGAGAGTGCCGCACGCCAGTGGTTAAAAACCTGTTTGGTGCATCATCAGGTGTCCGAGGTGCAGCTTGGTTATGGGGTAAGTAATAACCAAACTGACTTCTCATGTTAAATGCCATTGAATCATCAATGGCATTTTTGTTTGTCACAAGCAAAATGGTTTCGCTATATATCAATCAAATCGTTACACTATTGCGATTGTTGTCAAGAGGACTGGTTTAGATGTTCTGGGTTAAAAAAATCGTTTCACAGTTATTTATGCCCATTCCACTTACGATATTACTGATGCTTTTAGCCGTGGCGCTTTGGCGTTTTTCATCGTTAAAACTCAAGTCGTTGGCTTGGTTGTGCTTTTGTGGCGCGATGATTTTACTGGGTGGGTTAAGTCAAACAAACATTAGCTATTTTTTAGCGGACTCGCTAGAGTCTCAATACCCGATTAATTCACAAGCTTTTACACCTCATTCCGCTTGTTGGGTAATGGTGCTTGGCTCTGGTCACAGTGATAAAGCCGATTTGACAGCAGTACAACAATTATCCTCTGTGGCATTAGGCCGATTAATGGAAGGCATACGCCAATTATCGCTTGGTAAAGATTGCCAATTGGTTGTTAGTGGCTGGAATGGCGGTTTTATGCAATCGGCTCATGCCAATGTCATGAAACAGGCCGCCATTGAGCTAGGGATTAATCCCAATAAAATAACCACTTTCCCCGATGCCAAAGATACGATAGAAGAAGCCATATTTTTATACTCTTTAGTAGGTCAACAGCCTTTTCGGTTAGTCACATCTGCTACTCATATGCCTCGTTCGATGATGATTTTCAACTCGTTAGGTATGCAAGCAGAAGCCGCGCCGGGAAACTTTATTGCTAATAAAGGGTTATGGTGGCGACTTGATGCCGATAACTTACTTAATTCTCAGAAAAGTATTCATGAATATCTCGGTATGCTGTGGATTCAAATAAAAGGCGTGTCAGCAGATCAAATGGTGAATCAGGTTGTGATGCCTAAGGCGGATATAAATGAGTGAGACGTTAACGATTCATCCGCAAACCAAGCGTAATGGCCTTACACTCGCGATATCAGGAGCGGTAGGATTATTATTGAGTCTGATTTTATTTATAAAGCTAAGCCATTTATTCGCTTTTTCTTTAGTTATTTTCGGCTTGTCGATTGTAGGGCTTTTATTGGGCATTGCTAAGTTAAATGAGCCTGCTGTGAGTCTTGAATTGACTAAGGCTGGATTGACGTATTTTCATCGTCGAGGTCAATTCACAATAGGGTGGGATAATATTCAACGACTGGATAATGCACGTGTTACTCAAAATATGGAATTATTCGAATTGCCCTATCTTGGCTTTAAAGTGAAAAAGATGAATCCTATTTTAGATTCTATTTCGCCTCGGTTAGCAACTGGACTGTTAACAGAGCAACGCCCATTGTTGATGACAGCCGCCACTCACGATGAAGACTTACAAAGTTTAGAACGTTACATAGGTGCAGAGTTTAACCCTTTTGTCAGTCATGGTGAGCGCTATCGCGGCGTATTAGCTATGTTTGGGCGTCGCAGTGAAACCTTAGCAGAAAATTTGGGCTACCATTTGTACATTTCACACGATGCCCTTGATAGAGATCCTAAGCAGATGGTGAGTTTACTTCGTGAGTGGCAACAACAGGCAACAATCAACAACACTTAAGATATTTGCTTGCTTAAAACGATTAAATCGCGGATGTAATTGCTGCGATGCCGATGCCGATGCCGATGCCGATGCCGATGCCGATGCCGATGCCGATGCCGATGGAGTGACTTAGATATTTTCAAAAATGAATCGATTCAATCAGCAAACTGCCACTTGCCTTTAGGTTCTTCAACTCATTTGAAGTCGCTTTAGTGGCTTATCTTTTATGGGTTTTCTGTTTTAGGCTTAGTTTAAGGGGAGATGATGAAAACCAATGAAATTTTGCTAGGTGGGTGTTTATGCGGTGCGATCCGCTATCAAATAGACGGAGCGCCGTTTGATGCAGATTACTGTCATTGTCGCCAATGTCAGTTGTCATCCGGTGCAGTGATGATGGTGTGGATGGATTTTAAGCATCAGCAAGTGAACTGGTTAAAGGGTAATGTGACTGAGTTTGCTTCATCCGAAAAAATCCGCCGAGGATTTTGTCAGCAATGTGGCTGCAGTGTTAGCTATCGTCATATGGATCACCCTGATTATCTCACGCTCTCTATTGCCACATTAGATAACCCCAATCTAGTGACGCCAAACTATCATATTTTCACTGACAACCAGGTGACTTGGTTGGCACTTGAAGATAAATGTTCGCGTTATCCTCAAGCAAGACTGTAGTTTCTACTTGCTAAAACGAAGTGAAATTAAGTTATCAACATTAAGCAATATTCAATTTAGCATCACGATGACGTTGGCCTAAAAATTGTCCACCATCAATGACTTCTAGCTTTTCACAGTAGGCATCGCCTTCAAATAGCCCGGTCGATGATATGTGCAGTTTTTGGCATTGCACTGTGCCTTTAACCAAACCGGTAATACTTATATCCTGACATTGGATATCACCGTTGATTTCGCCGCCAGCTTCAACAACCAAATTGCCTTGCGTAAATATGTCTCCAAGTATTTTCCCGCTGATCATTACATCACCGTTAAAATTAAAATCACCTGTTAGTTCACAGCCTTGGGCAATAAAACTCAGTTGCGGACTGTCTTTTTTTTGAGTGAACATGTTAAAACTCTTGTTATTATTGACGTGTTGTTAGCTTCAATCTTGTAATTGATTTTGTATCATCATTTTGACTGGCATGTAAATAAAAAATCATATCCAAGCAGTCTTGAACATGTGTTTTGTCAGGTGCTTGCCAAAGTAACCGCATCAGAAGGGCAGGGTGATACACAGGCACCGCAGCCTGTGCAGGCACTCACGTCAATAACGGGTTTAGGCACTTGGCCAACAGCCATAACGAAGCTGATCGCTCTTGGGTCACAGGCATCTTTACAACTTTGACACCATACACCCGTGTTCGTTAAACAAGAATCCTTAATTGACGCGGTAATTGTCCAAGGCACAGATTGTTGAGCATCAAATATAGGTTCTTTGCAAGCCGTTACACACTTTTGACAAAAAGTGCATTCATCAATAGTAAAATCAACCTCAGGAAACCCTCCATCACCGCGTTTGATGATATGGGTCTCGCAAGCTTTTATGCAATTGTCACAACGAGTGCAAATATCGGTAAATTCAATATCAGCTTTTACCCAAGGAGGTCTTAATGCTGAACTATTCCGACGGTTAAATAAACGTCGACGACCTTGGTCGATTTGACTCATTGTCACTCCTTGCCAAAATAACAGGCAATTAAACAGAAAATTAGTTAGGTTTGTAACCGTTTGGGTTATTTGATTGCCATTTCCAGGTACTGCTTGCCATATCTTCAATTGAATGTGTTGCGGTCCAAGCTAATTCTTTTGCCGCAAAATTGGGATCGGCATAATATTCTGCAATATCGCCAGCTCTTCGGTCAGTTATCTCGTATGCAATTGCTTTACCGCAGGCTTTTTCGAATGCCTTAACCATATCTAAAACACTGTAACCTACGCCTGTACCTAAATTATATGTTACCAGCCCAGGTTGCGTATTCAGTTTATCTAAAGCTTTTAAGTGCCCCATTGCTAAGTCGACAACATGAATATAATCACGCACTCCAGTGCCATCTGGCGTGTCATAATCGCCACCAAATACACTTAGTTTGTCGCGTTTACCGACAGCAACTTGTGAGATAAATGGCATAAGATTATTGGGTATATCGTTTGGATCTTCACCAATTAATCCACTGTCATGGGCACCAACGGGGTTAAAGTAACGTAAGCAGGCAATGTTCCATTCCTGATCAGAGCGGTAGAGATCTGTCAAAATATGTTCAACCATTAATTTAGACTGACCGTAAGGACTGGTTGCTCCTGTAGGAAAGTCTTCTTTAATGGGCAAACTAGCGGGTTCACCATAAACTGTCGCTGAAGAGCTAAATACCAAGTTTTTCACACGATACTCAGCCATAACCTGACATAAGACTATGGTGCCGGTGACATTGTTTTCATAATATTTAAGTGGTTTGGCAACCGATTCTCCAACAGCCTTTAGGCCAGCGAAGTGAATGACTGAATCAATAACGTGATCTGCAAATATTTTTTGTAATAAGGCTTTATTAAGCACATCGCCTTGATAAAAGGTGATTGGTTTATGGCTGATTTTTTCAGCACGCTTTAGGGCTTCGATTCTTGAATTTGAAAGATTGTCTATAACGATGACATCCTGTCCGATAGCTAATAATTCCACCACGGTATGAGTGCCGATATAGCCTGCACCGCCAGTAACCAAAATTGCCATGTTTAATTCCTAAAAAGTATTGAGCATTGAGGTGTTCTATTACAGTTATTGTAATTCAGCTGACTAGAATTACTATAAAAACCCAGTATTTAAGTTAAATTTAATTGGTTTTAGCGACATGTTGTCACCAGATGGAACAATACTTATCCAAAGTATAGTGCTGATTTTATTGTTCATTTTTAGTTTTATGTGCAATCTGTATTTATATGTTTACAATTCAAGCTTGTTGCTGCACGGACTATAAACTGTGAGGTAGTTAACAAAATTGTTCGGATGACACAATATGAATGCAGTGAAGTTGACGTAAAGTGGAATTATGAGTAACGCAGCAAAGTATATTTCTCACCAACCTGATAGCCAAGGATATATTAATTATTCTGAGCAAGAACACGACCTTTGGCAGCAGCTGTATCAGCGCCAAATAACTAACTTGCCAGGGCGTGCGTGTGATGCCTATTTACAAGGAATTGATGCGCTTAATATGTCAGTGGATAAAATCCCACAATTACCGGATTTAGATCGTGTTTTAACCAACACCACTGGCTGGAAAACGGCCGCTGTGCCGGCATTGATTTCTTTTGGTAAGTTTTTTGAATTATTGGCAAGTAAGCAATTCCCTGTAGCGACGTTTATCCGTACTAAGGAAGAATTTGATTATTTGCAAGAGCCAGATGTTTTCCATGAAGTATTCGGCCATTGTCCCTTACTGACTAATCCCGCGTTTGCAAATTTTTCGCATATGTATGGACAATTAGGTTTAGCCGCCTCAAAAGAAGATCGCGTATTTCTGGCACGTTTATATTGGTTCACGGTTGAATTTGGTTTGATGCAAGCTAAAGAGGGGCCATTGAACATATATGGCGGTGGCATTTTAAGTTCGCCAGGCGAAACATTATATGCACTGGGTGATAAGCCTGAACGACGTCCATTTGATTTATTAGATGTACTGCGCACCCCTTACCGTATCGATATTATGCAGCCAATATATTATGTGATTGAACACATTGATTACTTGGATGAAATAGCCAAAATGGACATCATGGCTTACGTAAAGCAAGCCCGTGAGTTAGGGATGTTTGAACCTACATTTGCCCCCAAAGTAAAAGTGGCTAGCAGTTAACTTGTCTATCAGTTAAATAGTTTTTTTCAAAATAAACAGTAAATTAAGATGTATTTAGGAGTTCCAATGACCGCACTATCCGAAATGAAATGCGAAGCTTGTCAAGCTGATGCCCCAAAAGTAACCGATGCAGAGCTTGCCGAATTGGTTAGAATGATCCCTGATTGGGCAGTACAAGTGCGTGATGGCGTGATGCAATTAGAACGTGTATATAAATTTAAAAACTTTAAATTAGCAATGGCGTTCAGTAATAAATTAGCTGATTTAGCAGAAGAAGAATTTCATCATCCAGGAATTTTTACCGAATGGGGTAAGGTTACTGTGACTTGGTGGTCACATTCAATTAAAGGTCTGCACAAGAATGATTTCATTATGGCTGCCAAGACCGACCAGTTACTAGATTAACAACAAGACATTTCAATTCAGCATGTTACGTTAACGTAATGTGCTGAATTCTTTCTCTGTTACAATTCTGCTGTAAACTTCACTTGCCACCACCCACATAACACACTACCGTATGCTCAGTTTCCAAAGAAAACACTAATAAATTAGGGAATCAAAGCATTATGCGTTTGGAAGTGAGCTGTAACGATCGCGTCGGCCTCGCGAAAGACATCCTCGTCGTACTTGAAAAATATGGCATAAATTTGATTGCCATTGATGCCAGCAACAAAGGTTTTTTGTATTTACAATTTGCCGAAATCAGTTTTGAAATGCTGCGAGAACTGATGCCACTTATTCGTAAAGTGGAAAGTGTGCACGATGTGCGTACTGTGTCATTTATGCCATCAGAGCAAGAGCATTATGCATTAAAAACCTTACTCAAAACCTTACCTGATTCTGTTTTTTCGCTTAACTCAAAAGGGCGCATACGGATTGTGAATGAATCGGCATTGTTAACCCTAAATATGGCTGAGCATGAAGTGGTTGATGAATCGCTTAATCATTGGGTGCAAGGTTTCAATTTTTCCCGTTGGCTAAGTGAACCTCAAGTTCCCGCTGTTGCATCCCGTGTGACTATTAATTCCAATGAATATTTAGCTGAAATGCTACCTATTTACTTGCCTGATGATAATGATAAAACCATTCTTGCAGGCGCGGTAGTTTCTCTTAAATCACCTGCCAGAGTTGGTAAACAGTTCAATGCATTACAAAACCAAACTACAGGTTTTGATAATGTGTTAGCGGTGAGCGACAAGATGAAAGACGTGCTTAAGCAAGCTAAACGTATGGCTCAACTTGATGCACCGTTATTAATTACCGGCGAAACGGGTACCGGCAAAGAGTTAATGGCACGTGCTAGCCATGATGCCAGTATGCGTAGAGAACATCCTTTTATTGCGATTAACTGTGCGGCGCTGCCTGACAGTGTGGCAGAAGAAGAGTTATTTGGTTTTGTCAGTAATGGTCAAGTGGTCAAGCGGGGCTTTTTTGAAGAAGCTAAAGGCGGCACAGTCTTTTTAGATGAAATAGCCGAAATGTCTAAGGCTGCTCAGGTTAAATTATTACGTTTACTGCAAGATGGTGCTTTTAGACGCATGGGCGGGGATGAAGAAGTACGCGCCGATGTAAGGATCATTTGTTCTACTCAAAAAAATCTGGCTGAACTTTGCCAAGCGGGTGAGTTTAGAGAAGATTTATATTATCGAATTCATGTGCTTAGTTATCACATGCCATCATTGCGTGAGCGTAAAGTGGATGTCATTCCACTAACAGAAATGTTTTTAGAGCATTACAGCCAGCAACTTTCTAGCCCGTTACGCCGTATTTCTGCCTCATGTCGTGATTATCTGTTCACTTATGCCTGGCCTGGAAATGTGCGTCAGTTAAAAAATGCCATTTTCCGGGCGGTTTCAATGTGGGATGGTTCGGCTGAATTAACAGTAGAACAGCTAAAGCTTCCTTCTTATGCGGAAGGTTTTGGCTATTTTGATGAAGAGTTTGAAGGCACATTAGATGAGGCCATGAAAGAGTACGAAGCTAATTTGTTACGTCGTTTGTATCCTGCTTATCCAAGCACAAGGCAATTAGCTAAAAAGCTTGGCGTTTCACATACTGCAATTGCCAATAAATTGCGTGATTATAGTATTTCAAAAAAGCGCTAATCGAGGCGTAATAAAATGGTGTAACGTTTTAATGCCAATTTTTTGCTGACAATCTGAACAAAGCAAGGCTTGAAAATCATCATTTTCAGGCCTTGATTATAAGTGTATATAAATATTTACAAAATAGGGGTTAAAGATAAAAAATGTGATTCAGCGCATAAGCTATTTATTGTGTGGGATATCGGTTATTTCTATCATTAATCAAGCTGTCATTGTCTGATTTAGCCCGCCTTCTTTATGGCTAACAGATGTTTTGAATTTAGGAGCAATAATGAAACTTGCAAGTTATAATAATGGTCGTCGTGATGGCCAACTGATGTTGGTAAGCAAAGATTTAACTAAAGCTGTTGCTGTACCTGCAATTGCTCACACTATGCAGCAGCTACTTGATGCGTGGGATTTATTAAACCCACAACTGCAAGAATTGTACGAAGCATTAAATGCCGGTCAAATGGACAATGCCATCGCATTTGATGAGTCTAAATGTTTGTCGCCATTACCACGAGCTTACCAATGGGCTGATGGCAGTGCCTATGTCAATCACGTTGAATTAGTACGTAAAGCCCGTGGCGCTGCAATGCCTGAAACCTTCTGGACAGATCCATTGGTTTATCAAGGTGGCTCTGACAGCTTTATTGCTCCTAAAGCCGATATCGAAATGGCCAGCGAAGAATACGGTATCGATTTTGAGTCTGAAATTGCAGTTATCACTGATGATGTTGCTATGGGTGTTAGCAGCGAAAACGCCGCCAAACACATTAAATTACTGATGCTGGTTAACGACGTGTCATTACGTAACCTTATTCCTGGTGAACTTGCCAAAGGTTTTGGCTTTTTCCAATCAAAACCGTCTAGTGCTTTTTCTCCTGTTGCTATTACCCCAGATGAACTTGGCGATAAGTGGCAAGACAGCAAAGTACACCTACCATTAGTGACACACTTAAACAGTGAATTATTTGGTCGTCCTAATGCGGGGGTCGACATGACCTTTGATTTTAGTCAATTAGTGTCTCATGTCGCAAAAACTCGTCCATTAGGTGCTGGCGCGATTATTGGTTCGGGCACGATTTCTAATTATGATCGCAGTGCGGGTTCAAGCTGTTTAGCGGAGAAGCGTATGCTTGAAATTATCGCAGATGGCAAGGCAAGTACTCCTTTCATGCGTTTTGGTGATACCGTTCGTATTGAAATGTTTGATGAGAACAATGTCAGCATTTTCGGTTCTATTGATCAAAAAGTTGTCGAGTACAAAGGGTAACACCTTAGTCAATTGTGAAAATTTAGGGCAATAACAGCAGTGTTATTGCCTTTTTTATAGGGGAAATGATATGAAATTATATGGCTATTGGCGTTCGAGTGCTGCTTATCGTGTACGTATTGCGCTTAATCTAAAGCAGTTATCTGCCGATCATATTTCAGTGCACTTAGTCAACAATGGTGGCGAACAGCATAGTGAATCATATCACCACCTGAACCCTCAACATCTCGTGCCTACCTTAGTTGATAGTAATGAGCTGGGTGAATTTAGTTTAAACCAATCATTAGCGATCATTGAGTATTTAGAAGAGAAGTACCCGAAAATTAATGTGTTGCCGACAAATCTTGAAGACAAAGCCGTCGTTAGAGGCATGGCACAAGCGATAGCCTGTGAAATTCATCCACTGGATAATCTAAGGGTTTTACAATATTTGGTAAAAGAAATGGGCATAGATGAAGGCCAAAAAATGCAATGGTATGCTCATTGGATCCATTTAGGCTTTAGCGCGTTGGAAACTCAACTCGAGCGTTATGCGGGCGAGTATTGCTTTGGAAATAAAGTGACTTTGGCTGATATTTGTTTGATCCCACAAGTATATAATGCCAAGCGCTTTAATGTGCCTTTAGCCGCCTATCCTAATATTGTGCGTATTTGGGAAAACTGCCATCAATTAGATGCCTTTATTCAAGCCGCTCCAGAACAGCAAGCTGATGCGAGTTAATTTCTATTGATGTTAACTGATGACAAAACACCGCTATCCAACAATCATTCCTCCCAAACCCAGTTGGCTTTATTAACCACTTGGTTTGAGCAAGATGAGATGCGCATGCAGGCATTAACCGCCTGCTCTGTGGTTTTTAATCGCTTAAACATTAAAGATTGGGCAATTGCTGCAGGGTTTGTCAGAAATTTAGTCTGGGATAAACTACACGGATTTGCAACCAGTGCTCTAAATGACATTGATGTGATTTACTTCTGTGCTTCCGATTTGAGTGAGCACACTGAATTGTTCATTCAGCAATTATTGAATGACATTATTACGCTGAATTGGTCGGTAAAAAATCAGGCAAGAATGCATATTCGTAATGGCGATGCACCTTATCTTTGTTGCCTTGATGCGATGGAGTATTGGCCTGAAAAACAAACGGCGGTAGCGGTTAAACTAATAGATAGTATCGTCAATGAACAACATTATTCTGTTCAATTGACTACAGTTGATGCATTTCATCCGCCGTTAAAATTAATGTTTATTTTTGCCTTTGGTATTGAGCATTTGTTTAATCTGACGTTATCCCACAACCCTAGACGTTTATTAACCGTCTTTGAGCAAAGAGTCGGACAAAAACAATGGCTGATCCGCTATCCTCAATTAATCATTAACCGCAACTAGAACTTGAGATATCAATAAGCAATATTTAAATATCTATATTCAACTACTTATCACGGCCAAGTTTGCACTTTGTGCTGGTAACAAGGCACAATTTACGAGCCAATAGCTGGCCTATTACCACTAAATTCAACACTGTTAGCAGTGCAAGTGGCTATTTGATATCGATTTAGTCTTCCGAGCTGAGATTAATTAAATCGCCATTCTACAGGCATTGGAGTGAGTTTTTAGTTATCTGCGCTTGCTAAAACTAAACCGCTCAGTTATTTTACTGTTATTATATACAGTGTTTTGTTGGCGTATTTTATATTCGTGAAATTCAGTTATGGTTTTTTGTATCGATAAACGATGCATATCCGCATGAATATCAGTGCTGCAAATGTATAAAACTAATCCGATGATGGTAGGTAAACCAATTTGAGATTATTTATTGCAGAAAAACCGAGTCTTGGTCGGGCATTAGTCGATGTCTTACCCAAACCACACCAAAAAAATGATGGTTTTATTAAAGCGGCTAATGGTGATGTGGTCACTTGGTGCATCGGCCATTTGCTCGAGCAGGCCGAACCCGAAGCATATAACCCCGATTATAAAAAGTGGGCGGTAGAGCATCTACCAATCGTGCCTACAGAATGGAAGTTGGTTGTTAAAGCCAGTACCAAAAAGCAATTCACTGTGGTTAAAAAGCTCATTAAACAGGCTGATGTACTTGTTAATATGGGCGATCCAGATCGTGTTGGTCAGATCCTAATTGATGAGGTCATCAATCATTGTGGTGTGTCTAAAGCCCAAAAAGCTCAAGTGATGCGGTGTTTGATTAGCGACCTAAATCCAGCCGCGGTAACAAAAGCCCTAAACAATCTGCGTAAAAATACCGACTTTATTCCATTAGCCACATCAGCCTTAGCCAGAGCCAGAGCTGATTGGCTATATGGTATCAACATGACTCGCTTATGTACGCTACAAGGGCGTCAGTCAGGCTATAACGGTGTGTTGTCTATTGGCCGGGTTCAAACACCCGTGCTTGGGTTGGTGGTGCACCGTGATCTTGAAATCGCCAATTTTATCTCTAAACCCTTCTATGAAGTCGTGTGTCAATTTAAAACCCCGTCTGGAGAGTTTTATCAAGCTAAGTGGCTTCCCAGCAAAGCCTGTGAGCCCTATATGGATGAAGACAATCGTGTTTTGTCTAAAGCGTTAGCTATGAATGTCATCTCCAGAGTGCAAGGACAAACAGGCAAAATTGTTAAGGTCTCACAAGATAAAAAATCTACACCTGCGCCGTTGCCTTATAGTTTATCTGCTTTGCAAATTGACGCTGCTAAACGGTATGGAATGAGTGCTCAAACTGTGCTTGATACGTGTCAGCAATTATATGAACGCCATAAATTAATTACCTACCCGCGTTCAGATTGCCGTTATCTGCCCAAAGAGCATTTAAATGATGTTCCGCAGGTAATTAACGCCATTGCTCATTCATGCGCCGCATTAAATGGTGCAGCTAAAAATGCTAATTTAAGTTTACAAAGTAAGGCGTGGAATGATGCTAAGGTAAGTGCTCACCACGCGATTATTCCAACATCAAAATCAATCGATATGAGCCGTCTTTCTGCGGCAGAAAACAACATTTATGAACTCGTCGCACGCCAATATTTGATTCAGTTTTATCCTCCATTTGAGTATGTCGATAAGCAAATTGATACAGAGGTATCAGGCGGATTATTTATTGCCAAGCAAAAGGACGTTGTATCACAAGGCTGGAAAAGCTTGTTTCCCACAAAGCCAAACACACAAGGTGACGGTGAGTTTTCTGCAACGAGTTTGCCCTATGTTGAAAAAGGCGATCAAGTAGACTGCCAGCAAGCTGAGCTCAAAGAAAAGCAAACAACGCCACCTAAGTTTTTTACCGATGCAACCTTGCTTGCTGCAATGACAGGTATTGCGCGTTATGTCACTGATGCTTCTATTAAAAAGGTATTGCGGGATACGGACGGTCTGGGCACAGAGGCGACTCGTGCAGGCATCATCGAGTTATTATTTAAAAGGCAGTTTCTGACCCGTAAGGGGAAAGATATTCGCGCGACAGAGGTCGGCACCCAGTTAATTTGTTCTCTACCAACACGGATGACAATTCCCGATATGACAGCACATTGGGAGTCACAGCTTGAAGCTATTAGCCAAAAAGAAATCAAGTATGCACACTTTATGGACCCTATAACTCAAAGCATAGATGAGTTAATTAATGAGGTTAAAGTCGTGACTTTCACTGGTTTGAAAGGAAAGGGCAAACCTTATAAACCCAAAAGGACCTATAAAGCTAACAAAAAAACAAGTTTCAAAAAATGAAGCATTAACAAGCGTTGCAAACAGCCACGTTTGTTAATGCTTGGCCTGCCTAGAAGGCAAATTGTTGAGTTGATTTATCGTATTTTTAGCTTTAACGATATTCAACAATTGGCATTAGGCCGAACTTAATCTAACTCAACAAATACGATCCCTTTGCGCTGGATGTAGATTAGCCTTCCGCCAAATAAAAATGCTGCTGAAGTTAACCCCGCGATTAAGCCAGCCCAGAAACCATGTGCACCCATAGCAGGTACAATAATGTCTGTGTATGCAAGCACATAACCCAATGTCATACCGACAAACCAATATGAAAAGAGGGTAATATAAAATGCGCTGCGGGTGTCTTTATAGCCTCTTAATGCTCCTGCAGCTACAACCTGAATTGAATCGGATATTTGATACAGTGCTGCCATTAACATCAAGCTACCTGCTAAAGCAACCACAGCAGGGTTATCATTGTATAGCAGGGCGATTTCTTGTCTGAATATCACAGTTAATATTGCTGTTATCATTGCTAGAGACAAAGATAAGGCGAGGGCAACATAGGTGACTAGTTTGGCGATATCCGTTCGCTCACGTCCAAGGTAATAGCCGATACGAATGGATGCGGCAATACCAATTGATAATGGCAACATGAACACCATAGATGAAAAGTTAAGTGCTATTTGATGGCTTGCAACAACGTTAGCCCCTAATGGCGCCAAAAATAGCGCAATGACGGCAAACAAGCTGACTTCAAAAAACAGCGCCATAGCAATAGGGAATCCTAATTTACTCATGGACTTCATTGTTGACCATTTTGGGGCAAAAAAATGTTTAAAAGGAGCAATCTCAATGAATTTTTTATCCACTAACATGTAGATTGCCATTGAGATAAACATCGCCCAAAACACCATAGCGGTCGCCACACCACAACCAGCACCACCCATCGCCGGCACTCCTAACTCACCGTAGATAAAGATGTAATTGGCAGGAATATTCACCGCTAAACCGACAAAACCAATGATCATGGTTGGCATAGTGTAAGAAATACCTTCACTACAACCCCTAAGTACTTGATATAAAGCAAATGCTGGTGCACCCCACAATATCCCATCAATATAGCCGACCGTGAGGCGATGTAATTCGGGCTCTAAATCCATAAACGCCAGAATATAACTGGAAGAGGCTAAAAAGAACATCACACCTAAAGCTCCAATTATGGCAATATAGCCAGCTTGAAAAAGTAAATTTGGGATCACCTTTTGATTATTCGCGCCATGATGCTGCGAAAATACTGGAGTGAATGCCATTAATAAGCCTTGCACAAATAATATTGCTGGTAACCACAAACTGGTGCCGACAGCCACTGCAGCCATATCGACAGCACTGACGCGTCCTGCCATAACGGTATCAATAAATCCCATCATGGTTTGGGTGACTTGTGCTATTAAAATAGGTAAGGCAAGTTGTATTAATCGCTTGGCCTGAAAGCCGGTGTTGTTCATATTTAGCCCATCATTAAACGAGAGTTATGTTATGTTTACAGGAATTGTACAAGCCACATGTGAAGTGGTTTCGATTCAACAGCAAGCTGGATTGAAACGTTTTGAAATTGCGCTAAAGCCTGAATTGCTTGACCGTTTGCAGATTGGGGCAAGTGTTGCCACCAATGGCGTTTGCTTAACGGTAACTAAGATAGCGAATGATAAGGTTTTCTTCGATGTAATGGAAGAAACATTAAGCCTGACAAACTTAGACAAAGTTCAAGAGGGTGATCAAGTTAACATTGAGCGTTCACTCACCTTCGGCAGTGAAATAGGTGGCCATATATTATCAGGGCATATTCATACCCAAGCCCAAATTGTATCTATTAGTGATACACCTGAGCATTACGATATCGAGCTTGCTGTCGATGCAAAGTGGAGGGATTATATTTTTTATAAAGGCTTTGTTGCAGTTAATGGTTGTAGTTTGACTGTTGGGCAATTAACGGAACGCGGTTTTAAACTTCATCTTATTCCAGAAACATTGCGCTTAACTAATCTTGATTTGCAAGCAGTTGGTGACAAAATGAATATCGAGATTGATAGTCAAACTCAAGTTATTGTTGACACAGTTGAACGTATTCTGGCTAAAAAGCAATTAGGCTAATGCCAAGTCATTATATTGATAGTGACTAGGGACCGTATAACCTTTTAGGTTGTCTTTGATGTGAATTATTGGCCATTGATACAAGGCAGGGGCTTTACAGTCTAGTGACTTTAGGTAACAAGATGATATCGCACGCAGTTAAAATGGCCAACAGACGCTGTCCGAAGGGAACGGCCGAAAACACATTAATAAATCGTGTTAAGTGAATTTTGCTACAGCTAGGCAGCACTCCAGTTGTCGAGCTTTATTGGTTTTATCTCAAACAACTACACCAACAGAGAGCCACAGTCCCTAATATATTTGCTCATCATCAGAATCAATAAACAGTTGTATTGTGCGCCTGTTGTCATCTAAATGCATTTTTATATGGATTGGATTACAACAGATTCGACAATCATCATAATAATCCTGATCGCCACAGCTAGCATCAATCGTGACATGTTGATGATGCCCGCAGTGGGGGCAACTTATAGCCTTAGATAAAAGCTTCATCATTTCTCTCCTAAACGCCTTTGCAGTATGAGTATGACACCCAGTTATCTCATTTGGTTGGCTGTCATTTATAAATATAGTCGCCCAGTAATAATCTGCATTCAGTGCAAGGTATTATATTAAACCGTTCGGAGCTGATTTTTACCAATGTTAAAGGTTGATTCCCCTTAAGGTTGTCACATACAATTGACGGCTACATTTTTGGGTCATTAAGACTCTTGTACTGTCTTTATTCCATTAATGTTCATCACTTATTTTAAATTAAACCAAGTGGCCCTACGTGTGGGTCACCACTGGCCAAGGAATTTTCATGCCTATTATTACATTGCCTGATGGCAGCAAACGTGAGTTTGCCAATCCTGTATCTACTCTCGATGTTGCAGCTGACATTGGTCCTGGCTTAGCCAAAGCCTGTATTGCTGGTCGCGTTAATGGCGAACTAAAAGACGCCTGTGACATTATTTCTACCGATGCGGATTTATCTATCATCACGGCTAAAGATGAAGAAGGTGTTGAAATTCTTCGCCATTCTTGTGCGCATTTGTTGGGGCATGCTATTAAGCAATTATGGCCTCAAACCAAAATGGCTATTGGTCCTGTTATCGATAACGGCTTTTATTATGATATTGATTTAGACCATAAACTGACTCAAGAAGATATTGATGCGCTAGAAAAACGCATGATGGACTTAGCCAAAACAAATTATGATGTGGTTAAACGAGTCGTGTCTTGGCAAGAAGCCCGTGACGCATTCAGCGAACGTGGTGAAGAATACAAAATAGCCATCTTAGATGAGAATATCAGCAAAGATGCAACGCCTGCTTTATATCATCACGAAGAATATACCGACATGTGTCGTGGTCCTCACGTACCTAACATGCGTTTTTGCCAACACTTTAAATTAATGAGTGTTGCGGGTGCATATTGGCGTGGTAACTCTGACAATAAAATGCTGCAACGTGTCTATGGTACAGCATGGGCAGATAAAAAAGCCCTTAAAACACATTTAACCCGTTTAGAAGAAGCGGCAAAACGTGACCACCGTAAAATTGGTAAGCAATTAGATTTGTACCATATGCAAGAAGAAGCACCTGGAATGGTATTCTGGCATAATGATGGTTGGAGCTTATTCTTAGAGTTAGAAAAGTTCATTCGTCAAAAACTAGGTCAATACACTTATCAAGAAGTGAAAGGTCCATTAATGATGGACCGTGTGTTGTGGGAGCGTTCAGGTCACTGGGATAAATACTCAGAAGCCATGTTCACCACTAAAAGTGAAAACCGTGAATATGCCGTTAAGCCAATGAACTGCCCAGGTCACGTGCAAATTTTTAACCAAGGGCTTAAATCTTACCGTGACTTGCCATTACGTATGGCTGAATTTGGTTGCTGTCATCGTAATGAGCCATCAGGTTCATTACATGGATTGATGCGAGTACGTGGTTTTACACAAGACGATGCACACATTTTCTGTACGGACGATCAAGTCCAAAAAGAAGTGAGTGCATGTATCCAAATGGTATATGACACTTATGCCACATTTGGTTTTGAAAACATTGTTGTGAAATTATCAACACGCCCAGAAAAGCGTATTGGTGATGACGATATGTGGGATCGTGCGGAAGAAGCATTAAAGCAAGCGCTTAAAGCCAATAATATTGAATTTGAAATATTACCTGGTGAAGGTGCGTTCTACGGACCTAAGATTGAGTTCACATTACATGATTGTTTAGATCGCGCTTGGCAGTGTGGTACTGTACAATTAGATTACGCGTTACCGTCTCGTCTAGGGGCAACTTATGTTGCTGAAGACAATAGTCGCCAGACACCGGTAATGATCCATCGTGCTATTTTAGGCTCGTTAGAACGTTTCCTCGGTATTTTGATTGAAGAATATGCTGGTAAATTCCCAACATGGCTTGCACCAATGCAAGTTGTTGTAATGAATATTACTGACAAACAGTCTGAATATGTTGAAGAAATCGTTAAATTCTTCAAAGAACAGGGCATTCGTGCATCTTTTGACTTGAGGAATGAGAAAATAGGCTTTAAAATACGCGAACACACCTTAAGACGTGTGCCTTATTTATTGGTCGTAGGTGATCAAGAAATGGAAAATAAGGAAGTTGCGGTGCGTACCCGTGATGGTATCGATTTAGGTAAGCTAAAATTAGAAGATTTTGCTACCAAGATACGTCAACAGATTTCGCTCCGTAGTCTAAAATTGTTGGAGGAATAGGTCATAAAGATCAAGAGAGCAGCAGGGCGACAACCAGCGCCTAATAGAATCAATGATGAAATCACCGGTGTTCCTGAAGTCCGTTTATCGGGTTTAGATGGTGAGCCAATTGGTATCGTTAGCATTAAAGAAGCCCAGAGTGTAGCAGATGAAGCAGGGGTAGACCTTGTAGAAATCAGCCCTAATGCTGAGCCTCCAGTTTGTCGCATAATGGACTACGGTAAGTTCCTTTTTGATAAGGCTAAAGCCCAAAAAGAACAAAAGAAGAAGCAAAAACAGGTTCAGGTTAAGGAAATTAAATTCCGTCCTGGCACTGATGAAAACGACTATCAGGTAAAACTACGCAACCTGATTCGTTTTCTGGAAGATGGGGACAAAGCGAAAATTACGCTGCGTTTCCGTGGTCGCGAAATGGCACACCAAAACCTAGGTATGGATCTTTTGAACCGTATCAAGGCTGATTTGGAAGTATATGCGGTTGTTGAATCTTTCCCGAAAATGGAAGGTAGACAAGCAATTATGGTGCTAGCACCTAAAAAGAAATAGTAGGGCAACCAATTAAAAAGTAGCGAAGACTCTTTTGAGGACTTCGCTCGCCTTACGTTTTATTAACGTCCCAATGCGGAGTTTTAGAAATGCCTAAAATGAAAACAGACAAGGGTGTACAAAAACGCTTCAGAAAAACCGCTAATGGTTTCAAGCGTAAACAAGCACACTTACGTCACATTTTGACCAAGAAGAGCACTAAGCGTAAACGTCACTTACGTGCTAAATGTTTAGTAGCTAAGTCTGATGTGCCAGCAATTGCACGTCAACTACCATACGCTTAATTAAAGGAGCAATGAACAATGCCTAGAGTTAAGCGTGGTGTAACCGCTCGTGCTCGTCACAAGAAAGTACTTAAATTAGCTAAAGGTTATTATGGCGCTCGTAGCCGTACTTTCCGTGTTGCTGTTCAAGCAGTAACTAAAGCTGGTCAATATGCTTACCGTGACCGTCGTCAAAAGAAACGTCAATTCCGTCAATTATGGATTGCACGTATCAATGCGGCTTCTCGTCAAAATGGTCTGTCTTACAGCCGTTTCATCAACGGTTTGAAAAAGGCGTCTATCGAAATCGATCGTAAGATTTTGGCTGACATCGCTGTATTCGACAAAGTTGTATTTGCAACGTTAGTTGAAAAAGCAAAAGAAGCTTTAACTAAGTAATTAGTTAGTCGGCTTTGAAAAGAGGAACCTTCGGGTTCCTTTTTTTATGACTAAATTTTAAAAACTTTTGACGATGGTAAGTGTATTCTAGCCAGTTTATACCCAAGTCATTAGTGAGGTGAACCATTAGATTGACTTAGTTCTTTCAATTTGAAACGCATTGTTAAAATACTGGTAGCTCCCATGTAAAACAGGATGGAAATTAACAAAGCTAGAACGCATCCTGGAGCAATTTTCTACAACATTATGCTTAACTATTATTTGAGCTACAGCAGTATGCATGCCGCTGATAAAGTAATTGCTGATTTACTGCCGAGAAATTCTATGATCAACCTAATTATCTCTGGTTTATAAGGTGAAGCAGTCATACCGAAAGACCAACTAAAAATGAAATGGGAATGATCTTAAACCAGCACTATTTTAGTGGCTTAACAAACTTAATTATTGCAGTAGGTAAATGTCTTTATTGGGTAAAACTATGATTGGTCGCTTTCTAATTACACGTTAACGTTGTATTTAATAACAAGGTCAATTGACTCTGCATAGCTCGCCTGTTGTAAGAATACCTCAGTAAAAAATAACACTGTTAACGGGCAACGATCTTTTTGATATGCATTGATAATCATTAGCAGAGGGCATTGATTGAGTGTTATTCTTAACGTTATTCTGGCGTAAGCTTTGACGGCTTGCCACAAGGGCACTGTTATTTAATGATTTGATTATTAAATTTAATAGAAATTAATCAAGAGCATTCAACACACTGTGAATAACACTCGATCATCAATATCACCTAAATTATCCAGTCTTTCTTCACTTGTTATTGATGAGTTTGGTGAAGGTGGGTCTCTATCTCAACATGTACACCAATATCGTAGTCGCCAGGTGCAAACAGATATGGCCGTTGCAGTAAGCGAAGCTATGATAAAAAAGACAAACTTAATTCTAGAGGCTGGTACAGGTGTTGGAAAAACATTTGCATACTTGATCCCTGCATTATTAAGTGGCAAACAAGTGGTTGTGAGTACTGGCAGTAAGAACTTACAAGAACAATTGTTTTTAAAAGATTTACCCGCGTTGCTTTCAATGTTGGATATCACCCCACGAATTGCCTTGCTAAAAGGTCGTAGTAATTATTTATGCCAGCTTCGTTTAGACAAGCAAATGCAGTATGCAAGTCAGTATCGAGAGCAAGCATTAGATGATTTGTTGAAAATTAATCAATGGGCAACGCTCAGTAAAGATGGCGATATTGGTAATTTAACCTCAGTGTCAGAACACTCGTCTGTTATTCCCGGTGTGGTGAGTACAAAAGAAAGCTGCACAGGGAAAAAATGTGACTTTTATGATGTGTGTTTTACACGTAAAGCCCGCTTAAAAGCGATGGAAGCAAAGCTTGTTGTGGTAAACCACCACTTATTTTTCGCAGATAGATTATTAAAGGACACCGGATTTGCTGAGCTGTTGCCTGATCCTGATGTGGTGGTATTTGATGAAGCACATTTAGTTCCTGATATTTGCATCAGTTATTTTGGAAGTCAAATAGGCAGTCGCGAGATTGATAAGTTGCTTAGCCTTTTTATTTCTATTCATAAAAAAAACATTCGTGACAGCATTCAAATAGAACATTTAGCTAATCGAGCTATAATGGCTTTAAACCATTGGCATAATGCCATGTTTGATAGTGCTCAGACAGATTGGCGTCAAGTGCTAGCGACAAAATCTTTGATAGTAAGCTCATGGGAATTACATCAATCTTTAGCTGAATTAGGTCAGCTTGTTACGCACCACTTGGGGCGGGATGATGATCTAGACAATGCATTTGAACAACTTGTTAGTCTAAACGATAGATTAAAAATATATTTTGAATGCCAAGATCCACAAGCGGCATATAGTGTTGAATATGGACCTAGGTTTATTACACTGCGCGCTTCACCTATTAATGTTGCCAAGCAATGTGAGCAGTTGTTTACTCCTAAAACCTCTTGGATTTTTACCTCTGCCACTTTACAAGTCAATCGCCAGCTAAGCCATTTTGCAAAAGAATTAGGCTTACAAAATGCAACACAAGTCATTTTAGACAGTCCTTTTGATTACCCAAACCAAGCTATGTTTTGTGTCCCAAGGCATTTAGGCAAAGTAGGCCAAACACAATTTAGTGCAAAGCAACTTGTTGATGTGTGTGTGCAAGCAATTAACGCCGCACAAGGGCGAACATTTATTCTATTTACCAGTCATAGCATGTTGGAACAGGTTGCCAGTTTATTGCGAAGCCAAGTGAATTATCCGTTACTTGTTCAAGGACAAGCAAGTAAGCAAAGTTTACTTAATAAGTTTCGACAATTGGGCAATGCTGTGTTGTTGGGTACAGGCAGCTTTTGGGAAGGCGTCGACGTAAGAGGTAAGCTATTGAGCTGCGTGATTATCGATAAATTACCTTTTGTATCGCCAGATGATGCTTTATATCGGGCAAGGGCGACAAATATTGAACGTCAGGGTGGCGATCCTTTTGCCGCGATTTCGTTACCACAAGCTGTAATAGCATTAAAGCAAGGGGTAGGGCGGTTGATCCGTGATGAAAAAGATCGGGGAGTACTGATACTGTGTGATAATCGCATTGTAAATCGTGCTTATGGACAAGCTTTTATCAATTCTTTACCCCCAATGCACCGTACCCGTGATTTAGATAGTGCGTTACACTTTTTAAAACAAATCCCTTAAGTTATCATAGCGCCCTAATTTTGATCCCAAACCAAACGGGTTGTAAACATGACTTTTCATTCTCCATTACGTGTACTCGCACTTGATACTTGCACAGAATCTTGTTCTGCAGCCCTTTGTGTTGACGGAAACTTATTTACTCGTATTGCAGATGCTCCGCGCGAACACAGCCAACGTTTACTACCTATGGTTGACGAAGTGCTTAAGGAAGCCAAAATTACACTTGCTGATATCGATGTGATTGCATACGGACGAGGTCCAGGTAGTTTTACTGGCATCCGTATTTGTACTAGCATGACGCAAGGGCTCGCATTAGGTTGTGATTTACCCGTGATAGGTATTTCTACATTGGCCGCTATGGCGCAAATGGCAATAACAGAGCATGGTGCAGAACAAGTATTTTGTGCCATAGATGCACGAATGAATGAAGTTTATGTCGGTCAATTTATTGCTGAAAATGGTATAGCAACGTTAGTTGGAACTGAACAAGTCTGCCTACCCGCAGATGTTGAACTACACTTAGATGCATCCAAATCTATCAAAGCCTGTGGTACAGGATTTGACGCTTATCCAACATTAACTGAATTAGCTGTCTCTATAGAGGTTGTTGAAGCGATAAAATTTCCCGATGCTAAAGCTATGCTAGCACTTGCGGAGTTCGGCGTAAGCCAAGGCATGCAAACATCTGTAGATGATTTAGCGCCAGTTTATTTACGTGACACAGTTACGTGGAAAAAACTACCCGGACGAGAATAATATTGATAAATGCTGTGCGTTATTTTTCAACGATGGTATAAATACTTCACAATAACGCATTAACATTTTCGGTGTATAAAGTCTTGTGAGATAAACATCAATGCAAATTAATTCTACATCGATTCAAAAGACAGTATCTCAACCCATGGTGAAAACCACATTGAGCCAAGCTGTTGCGGGTAATCGCCCGTCAGGCTCTGTGGATGACATTAAACAGATAAACCCGCCTGCACCCAATAATGTTTCTTCCTATACACAGTCCATTCCTCAACCGCTTGAGCAAAATCTATTAAGTCAAAATGAAATAGAACAAGCTGTAACAGATTCGGGCTTATTTGAGTTTACCGGAAAAAGTCCCCGATACGATTTAGCTTCCAATGGTACTGATAACAAAAGCGCAAAAATACAATATGATACAGATATTGAGATGAACCGTGGCGCCATACAGATGTATATGATGACACAACATGCCGCTCAGCGTGATGAGATACAACAAATGGTCGGTATCGATTTATACGTATAAGCGTTATCAGTAATTGAGCTGCTTTTTGAGGAGCCAGTCCATTTACTTTACTTTACTTTGCCTAATTACTTTCAATTGCCACTCAAACCCTAATCAGCATGGATATTTTTATATCTCTGACATGCGCTAAGCACGCTGTGCAGCATTGTCATTGCTATTAACATTTTGGGCTGTATTTAATCAGAATATAAATAGTTTGTATCTTAATGTTTAATAGCCATTCCCTCACCGACTTAATTCTGATTAACTAAACCCATTAATCATTTTTGTTAGGTTACTTAAGTTGTAATGTCTAATGTAAACCGAAATAATCTGTTAACTCAATCTTGTGGAACACCCAGTAGAGGGCGTTTTGTTCTAGAACTTATTGCCGCATTTTTATTAACACGTTTGCCTTATATAAGCGTGCCTTTTAAATGGTTTGAAAGTTATTTTCATGAATTATCCCATGGGATAGCAACTCTATTGACTGGCGGGATTGTTAGCCATATTGAACTATTTCCCAATGGTGCAGGACTTTGTTATAGCCAGGGTGGCAATGCTGTGTTGATTGCATTTTCGGGCTACTTGGGGGCTGCGGTTTGGGGCTACTTGATTTTTTTACTTGCAACCTGGCGTAATGGTATACGTTTTACTTTGTCCATTTTGGCTCTGACTATTCTAGCTTCGGTGGTTTTATGGGCACGAGACCTGCTTACTATCGCTATTTTACTCTGTCTAAGTGGACTTATTTTGTTACCACTTAAATTAAAAAATAGTCGTCCTTTAAACAGTTTACTGCGTATATTAGGCTTGATGATAATACTAAATGCCATGGCTAGTCCTATGGTGTTGTTTGGTTTAGCTGGGCAAGGTGATGCTGTAGCTTTAGCACAAATGACCTGGATACCTGCATGGTGCTGGGTGGTAATTTGGTTAGCGGTTAGTTGCTGTATGCTATGGCTCAGTTGGCAAAAAGTCGATTCAACAAAAGGGAGTATTAAATGAAACGTAAATTAGCGTTAGCAATCATGATGAGTTTTGCAACAGTGGGTCTGTATTCTGCCCCAATTACAGCTCAAGCAGAAGAGATTAAAGTCAATGATGCACTTGCTGCAGCAGTTGCCAGTGATTTTCGCTCTGACACCAATAAATTAAGGGATACATATCGAAACCCTGCACAAACGTTAGCTTTTTTAGATGTTAAAGCTGACCAAACGGTTATTGAACTTTGGCCTGGTGGCGGTTGGTATGCAGAAATTTTAGCACCGTATTTGGCTAAAAGTGGTCAATATGTAGCGGCAAATTTTGAAACAAAACCGGCAGAAGACACCCGTCAAACAGAGTACTATAAATCAGCCGGACTAAAGTTTGAAAAGTGGGTTGAAGATAATAAAGCGACTGTGGGCAATGTACAATTTGTCACGTTAAGTCCACCAGAAAAATTCAAGTTGGGTGAAGATAACTCTGCTGATCATGTGTTAACGTTCAGAAACCTGCATAACTGGGCAATGAAAGGCCAGCTAGAAGGCGTATTTAATGCGGCTTATGCCGTATTAAAAGAGGGTGGGTCCTTCGGTGTTGTTGAACATAGAGCCAATATCGGCATGGCTGCTGAAAGTGGCTATATGGAACAAAATCAAATGGTCGAATTAGCCAAAAAAGCAGGTTTTGAATTGCTTGCTAGTTCCGAGGTGAATGCCAATCCCAAAGACACTAAAGATTATCCCAAGGGTGTGTGGACTTTACCTCCTCGCCTAGCAATGGGTGAACAGGATAAACAAAAATATTTAGATATTGGTGAAAGTGATCGCATGACGTTGAAGTTTATCAAGAAAGCTAAATAATCTATGCCATCAAATGAGTCAAAGCAACATTCATCTCTCGCTTTTCAAGGAGAGCCTCTGACGATCCCTTTGGCTCATTTACCTCTGTCTGCTATACGTTATGGGCATGATGACAAGCCAATTATTTTAGCATGCCATGGTTGGCTTGATAATTTACAGAGTTTTGTTCCACTAGCGGAGGCATTTTTACAATCAGAACTGGCTTTACATTTTCAATTAATTACCTTCGACTGGCCAGGGCATGGACTATCGGCACATAGGCAAGGTTGTTATCCGTTACATTGGGTTGATTATCTATATGACTTAGATGCAGTGGTTAACTATTTTATTCCAGATCCTAATCAGAAAATTATTTTACTGGGACATTCCTTAGGCGGCATCGTCGCCAGTGCTTACAACGCCAGTTTTCCTGAGCGTGTTGCACAACTCATCCTCATAGAAGCATTATCTCCTTTGTTTGAAGATGCAAACCTAAATTCAGCTAGGCTTAAGCGGTGCTTTAAACAACATCGGGGATTATTTAACAAACCTGAATCGAATAAACCAAGAGGATACGCCTCTGTTGATGTGGTGGTAAAGGCCAGGCAACAATTAACCGGGATGGATGAAAAATGGTGTCGATTAATTTCTTCCAGAAACCTAGTGTTCATTGACGGGTTATATTATTGGCGCAGCGATCCAAGGTTAAAGTTAGACTCAGCATATCGAATGACTTTTGCACAAGTCGATGCATTAATGAACCAAAGCGAGACACAAACGTTATTAGTGCTAGGTCATGCAGGTTTTAAGCAGTTAAAATTAGCTAAACAGCAGGCTAGCATATGGTTTAAACGTTTACAGCTAGCAGAAATCGACGGTGATCACCATTTGCATATGAGTAATGCAGGGGAGTTAATCAACTTGATTCGAGCATTTATTCTAAAATAAGCTGTGTATCGCTTAAACCGCTATTATTTTGCTTTCAATTATGTGATTATGTTCAAAATTAAAACGCTTGTATGATTTTCATCACAGGCGATAACGATAACAACACGTAGACTGATTATTGCCAAATCATAACAAGAGCAACTAATAGTGATACGTTTTAGCCGCTGACGGGGAATGCACGTCTTAGCACAGTGGCCATTATAGGAGACACCCGTGGACCAGCCTTGGATTAATAACTTACCAGCCAATGTACCGGCTGAGATAGACCCAAATCAATTTCCTTCTTTGGTGGCTATGTTTGAAGATGCAGTCGCGAAATACGCTGATCAGCCTGCTTTTATCAACATGGGCGCAACGATGACCTATCGTAAGCTTGAAGAAAGAAGCCGTGCTTTTGCTGCATATTTACAAAATGATCTTAAGCTAGAAAAAGGCGATCGAGTCGCTTTGATGATGCCTAACTTACTACAATACCCGATTGCCCTGTTTGGTGTCCTTCGTGCTGGCATGGTGGTGGTCAATGTAAACCCTCTTTACACCCCAAGAGAATTAAAACATCAGTTGGTTGATTCTGGTTCAAAAGCCATTGTCGTGGTGTCTAATTTTGCAAATACATTAGAAGAAGTTGTTGACCAGACGCCGGTTAAATCAGTCATTATTACTCGCTTGGGTGATCAATTAAGCGCACCCAAACGTACGCTAGTGAACTTCGTCGTTAAGTACATCAAGAAAATGGTACCTAAATACGACCTACCTCACGCGCGCTCTTTTAGAGATACTTTATCCAAAGGTCGACGCTTACAGTATGTCAAACCACAAGTTACCGGTGATGATCTCGCATTTTTGCAATACACAGGCGGGACAACGGGTGTTTCTAAAGGCGCTATGTTGACGCATCGGAATGTTGTAGCTAATGTTCTGCAAGCTAATGGCGCTTATTCTCCTGCACTAGATGATGGCACTGAATTCGTTGTTACAGCTTTGCCGCTTTATCATATTTTTGCGTTGACAGTGAATTGTCTGCTGTTTTTACATAAAGGCAGTAAAAACCTGTTAATTACCAATCCAAGAGACATACCAGCTTTTGTCGGCGAACTGAAACGTTATCCGTTTACAGCACTAACGGGTGTAAATACTTTATTTAATGCCTTAGTCAACAATGAAGATTTTAAAGCTCTCGATTTTAGTGGGTTAAAGTTATCGATTGGCGGTGGTATGGCGGTTCAAAAAGCGGTTGCAGACAAATGGCAATCGATTACTAAAACACGCTTGTTAGAAGGTTATGGTTTAACTGAAGCTTCGCCTCTAGTGACATGCTGTCCTTATAATTTAGATGGTTACAATGGCTCTATTGGATTTCCAGCTCCATCAACCTTTATCCAAGTTCGTGATGATGATGGCAAGGTATTAGCACAAGGTGAAACGGGTGAGCTATACGCAAAAGGCCCACAAGTGATGCAGGGATACTGGCAACGTCCTGAAGAAACAGCCAAAGTGATTGATAAAGATGGCTGGTTAGCCACTGGTGATATCGGTTATATGGATGAAAAGGGATTTTTCTTCATTGTGGATCGTAAAAAAGACATGATTTTGGTTTCGGGTTTTAACGTATTCCCAAATGAAGTTGAAGATGTGGTTGCACTGCACCCGAAAGTTATTGAGGTTGCTGCTGTTGGTGTTCCTAATGATGCCAGTGGTGAATTAGTTAAAATATTTGTGGTCGCAAAAGATAAGTCTTTGACTGAAAAAGATCTGATTGAGCATTGTCGCCATCATTTAACGGGATATAAGGTACCAAAACTGGTAGAATTCCGTGACGAATTACCAAAGACCAATGTGGGTAAAATTTTACGCCGTCAGCTTCGAGATGAAGCCAAAAAAGCGTAATATTGAAACCGGCATAAGCCGGTTTTTTTTACCCTAAAAAATAAATGGAGTAAGCTGTGTTAGCGTTTGAGTATATAAGTAATGAGAATGCATTAGCATCGTTAGTGGCCCAATATGAACAAGCACCATTACTGGTGTTAGACACCGAGTTTGTTCGTACCCGTACTTATTACGCAAAGTTAGGCTTAATTCAAGCGTATGATGGTAAAACATTAGCGCTAATTGACCCTGTGGCTATTAAAGATTTATCACCATTTTGGGCATTACTCACCAATAAAAATATCATTAAGTTACTGCATTCTTGCAGTGAAGATCTTGAGGTGTTTGCACACTATGGTGAATGCCAACCCACGCCATTATTTGATAGTCAAATAGCTGCTAGTTTAGCCGGTATGGGCCACGGATTAGGTTATGCTAAGTTGGTTGAGCAATGTTTAAGTATAGATCTAGATAAAGGCGAGTCGCGTACCGACTGGATGAAACGACCGTTAACGGATGCCCAGCTCCAATATGCCGCAAATGATGTGTCATACCTTTATCAATTGTACCCGCAAATCTTACAAAAGCTCACCGAACAGAATCGTTTGGATTGGTTATACGAAGAAGGTGTGCGTATAACAGAAGGGCGCTTGTTAGGCGCTGATCCTGAAGAAGCTTACCTAAAAGTAAAAAATGCTTTTCAATTAACTCGCTCTCAGCTGGCCAGCTTAAAAGTCATGGCGGCATGGCGACTTGAAAAAGCCGTGGCGAGAAATTTAGCATTAGGTTTTGTCATAAAAGATCATGCATTGATCGCCTTAGCCAAAAAAGCCCCTAAAACCTTAGCAGAACTCAATCAATTGAACGATTTAACTGAGCAGGAAAAACGTTTTCATGGTAAAGATTTATTGAAAGTCTTGTCCACTGCTGATATTGATAATCCGCCAGAAGAAGTTGATGTAATTGCACTCAAGTCTGGCTATAAATCTGCATTTAAAACAATTAAAACTCGTATGAATGATATTAGTGAAACTAAGCTTGTGCCTTTGGAGTTTATTGGTTCTAAAAGATTAATTCATCAATTCTTATTGTGGCTATTTAATGATAAGCAAGGGGAACACCCACTTGTTCTGCAAGGCTGGCGTGGTGAATTAGTTGGCAATAAGCTGGATGATATCGTATTTAAAGCCGAGTAGCTTTTTTACTTGTAGAACTTAGTTGCAAACTAGCCTTGAATGCTCGATTAGACCTCATCTAATTAAAATAAAAAAGGATATGATTAATCATATCCTTTTTTATTGAGTATCTTATTGGTCAAGATTACTTACCTTCTGGTAAGGTCACATTTAATTCCAATACAGATAAATTATCATCGTTTTGTTCAAGCTGAACACTGACCTGTTCATCGGAAATTTGCACGTATTTGCGGATCACCTCGATAATTTCTTGCTTCATTCTTGGCAAGTAATCCGGCGCGTCACGTTCTCCACGTTGGTGAGCTACGATGATTTGTAAGCGCTCTTTGGCTAAAGAGGCTGTGTTGGTTTTTTTAGTACTTCTGAAATAATCAAGTATGGACATAATTAGCTACCAAATATCCTTTTTAGGAACCCTTTCTTTTCTTCGGTGATAAAACGTACTGGAACATCTTCACCAAGTAAACGATCAACGGTGTCACTGTATGCCAAGCCAGCATCGCTTTCTTGGTCAATAATCACTGGCACTCCCGAGTTAGATGCTTTCAACACTGACTGAGATTCCGGAATTACCCCTAAAAGCTCAATGGCCAAAATTTCTTTAACATCTTCAACACTCAGCATTTCGCCACTTTTAACACGCGAAGGAGAGTAGCGCGTTAATAATAAATACTCTTTTATCGGCTCAAGGTTCTGCTCTGCACGGCGTGAGCGGCTTTGTAACATGCCTAAAATACGGTCTGAGTCACGAACTGAGCTCACTTCAGGATTGGTGGTGACAATCGCGATATCAGCAAAATAAAGTGCCATCATTGCACCTTGTTCGATACCTGCTGGTGAATCACACACAATGAAATCAAAGTCTTTTGCCAAATCTTCTAAAACTTTACCTACACCTTCTTTAGTCAGTGCATCTTTGTCACGGGTTTGTGAAGCGGGTAAAACAAATAACTTATCACAGCGCTTATCTTTTATCATTGCCTGGTTCAAGTTTGCTTCACCGTTGATAACGTTAACAAAATCATAAACAACACGGCGCTCACATCCCATAATTAAATCGAGATTACGTAATCCAATATCAAAATCGATAACAACGGTTTTTTTACCTTTTAACGCAAGACCAGTAGCGATAGCAGCACTTGAGGTTGTCTTACCCACACCGCCTTTACCTGAAGTGACAACAATAATTTGTGCCATGATGATATTTATCCTTAAAATTTGCCTTATTTATGGCAATAGTTCAACAGTGAGAGATTCGCCTTCTAGGCGCACACAACCTCTTTGAGCTTGGCAATGTTGTTGCAGGTTTTCTGCAAGCCAATATTGTCCAGCAACGGATACCAACTCGGCTTCAAGTGAGCTTGCAATAATAACACTTTGTGTGTCACCGCCAGCGCCTGCCATAGCTTTACCCCGTAATGCCCCATAGACATGAATGCTACCATCAGCAATCACCTCAGCGCCATTACCTACAGCACCAAAAACAATTAAATCGGCGTCTTTGGCATAAATTTGTTGGCCCGAGCGAATATTTTGTTTAACAATTTTAGTTCCTCGCGGTGGTATTGCGGCAGTGGCTGCCTGCTTACCTGATTTTACCACAGCTAATCCTAAATCTTTTGCTTGAACAGAAAAAGGAATAGAAGCTTCGGTAATACCAACAATCACTAATTGACGTTCAATAAGTAATGCTCTTAATGCTGCTAAATCTACCGGCGTATCATCTAAAGCGCTTAAATTTAATATTAAGGGGGCGCCTAGAAAAAATTGCGGAGCTTGGGCCAGTTTTTTATCAAGTTCTGCAGCAATAATATCAAGATTTGCATTATTGATATAAAGCACTGATAGAGTAAAAGATGTGGCTTTCAACTCGAGATTTTGTTTAGCCATCTCGTCGTGATTCTCCAAATTTTTATGCTTGTATTCTGAATTACAATTATTTTATTGGGTCACCATGTTATAGTGTGCGTAGTGGACTATCAAGTTTCAACCAGCGGAAATTTACACTAAAATGATTTGTACAGTATATAAAAGCAGTCGCAAGACCGATACATACCTTTTTGTTGAAAAACGTGATGTTTTTGATGAAGTTCCTCAACCATTAATGGAAATGTTCGGCACGCCAAAATTAGTGATGTTAGTACCTTTATCTAAAAGGGATTCTTTAGCATTAGCTGATATCGATAAAGTGAAAAGTGAATTAAAAGCCAAAGGCTATTATTTACAACTTCCGCCTCCAACAGAAAACTTACTTGAACAACATAAAGCCAGTATCAACTTTGAAAGTAAGTAATAAACAGCTTATTTGTTGATATGTATTAAGAGATGAATGTGCTATGCGATTTTGGGAAACAACAGCTTTAAAAGATATGACATCCGAGCAATGGGAATCCTTATGCGATGGATGCGGTAAGTGTTGCTTAAACAAAATTATTGATGATGAAACAGAAGAGCTGTATTACACCAATGCCGCCTGTCATCTTCTTGATGACGATAGTTGCCAATGTCGACGCTATCCTGAACGGTTTAACTATGTGCCAGAGTGTACTGTGATCAGTTTAGAAAACTTACCTGAATTGAATTGGTTACCGGATAGCTGTGCTTACCGACGTTTATTTGTAGGTAGGGACTTACCAAGCTGGCATCCATTAATCACTGGATCAAAAGAAGCCATGCATCTTGCGGGCATGTCTGTTAAGGCTAAAACAGTTAATGAAATGAAAGTCAGATATCTTGACGATAATATTGTGTTATGGCCACTTCAAGACGTTGATTAAACGGCGGTAAACTAAAATAAAAACAGACCATGAGGTCTGTTTTTTTTATTTGACGATAAGCCCGTTAGCGTTTTGGCGTTAACGCAGGCAACACCATGACTAGCCAGAGTAAGCAGTAAACAACAAATCCGATTATCATCCATTGCACCATACTAATTGACATAAATGACCACACGGACTCTCCACACATTCCAGTAGGTGAGAACACTTGTGGTAGCCACTTATCTAGTGGCATAAAGTTAGGAAACTCTGGGAAAAATGAACAGGTAGAAAAAGGAGAAGGGTTAACTTGCATCTCATTTAGCTCAATCGCCAGCTTGACTCCCCATACCGAAGAGACCAACCATCCCCCCATACCTAGAAAACGAACTATCCAATATTGTGGCATTATTAAACCAACTAAAGCAGATAGCATGATCCCCAAGACAGCAACTCGAATATAGATACACATAACACAAGGATCAAAATTCAATACATATTGAAAATACAGTGCAGCTAACTCTAGCGCTAAGCCAGAAACAAATAATAGTGCCCATGAAGTACGCTGATGACAAAAACGTTGTAATGCTGTCAAAATAATTCCCTGTATACGATAGATAAAAACACCCTCATAAAGAGGGTGTTTCAAGTTGGGTTAGACCATAAAATATTTCTATATTATTGTCTATCTTAAGATATTACGATTAACAGATGTTAATGACCTGAAACGGCGCCGCCTATGTCCTTAGCTGAGTGATGTATCAACCAAGCATTATCATAGAAATACGTCGTCATATCGGCTAAAAATCCTGATTCAATCATGGTTACACCCACTATAGATAATACGATGGTATAAGGTAAAGCCATCCATACCATACGTCCGTAAGATAAACGGATAAGCGGTGCAAGTGCCGATGTGAGCAAGAATAGGAATGCGGCTTGTCCATTTGGTGTGGCAACAGATGGTAGGTTTGTACCAGTATTAATCGCCACAGCTAATAAATCAAACTGATCACGGGTAATTTGCCCAGAAACTAACGCCGCTTTGACCTCATTAATATAAACCGTACCAACAAACACGTTATCACTAACCATAGATAATAAACCGTTGGCTATATAGAAGATAACCAATTGAGTATTGCCTTGATAACTAAGAGCCCATTGAATGACGGGGGCAAATAAATGTTGATCAATAATTACTGCAACAATGGCAAAGAAAACCGCGAGTAACGCAGTAAAGGGTAATGCTTCTTCAAATGCTTTACCGATTTGATGTTCATCTGTAATGCCATTAAAGGCTGTGGTTAAAATAATCACAGAAAGACCTATTAAGCCCACAGAAGCAAGGTGTAATGCTAAACCTGCGATTAACCAAATACCGACTAAAGCTTGAATGAATAATTTTGCTTTGTCTTGTCTTGTACGATGCTGGTCTTCGTAATTAGCATAGTCGGTGAGAATGCGGTGAACCGCTTCAGGAAGTTGAGCACCATAACCAAACCATTTTAATTTCTCAACCATGAAACAAGTAAAGATACCTGCAAATAGTACCGGCATAGTTACAGGAGCCATACGAATAAAGAATTCACCAAAGTTCCAATGTGCTTGTGCTGCAATGATTAAGTTTTGAGGCTCGCCCACCATGGTACAAACACCACCAAGTGCAGTACCTACACCAGAATGCATCAGTAGATTACGTAAAAAGGCGCGAAAATCTTCCAATTCTTGATTATTTAATTGCGGGCTGCTTTCTTCATTTGTGTGGTCGTGGTTAGAGCTAAAGTCTTTGCCTGAAGCCACTTTGTGGTAAATAGAGTAAAAACCTACAGCGACAGCAATGATGACGGCAATAACCGTTAACGCATCTAAAAACGCTGATAAAAATGCCGATGCTGCGCAAAACATCAAAGAAACGACAATTTTAGAGCGGATCTTGGTGATCATCTTAGTGAAAGCGAATAGTAATAATTGCTTCATAAAATAGATGCCTGCCACCATAAAGATAAGCAGCAACAAGACTTCCAGGTTGGCTTCTATTTCATGTAATACTTGCGAGGGGGAGGTCATACCGATAATTACAGCTTGGATAGCAAGTAATCCGCCAGGTTGCAGTGGATAACACTTTAATGCCATCGCTAGGGTAAAAATGAATTCTATGACTAATACCCAGCCTGCGATAAATGGGCTGACATAAAAAAATAATAATGGGTTGATTACAAGAAATGACACAATGGCTAGTTTGTACCATTTAGGCGAGTGACCTAAAAAGTTACTAAACATCGCTTGAGCTTGGGTTGCTGGCATATTCGCCACTCCGATATTGTTATGTTATGATTTTTTTGCCCAAATTAAGCATCATTAAGCTTTGGCGTAATGTAAAACTGATAACAAAGCGGATGTTTTTTTCTGCAGTCAAATATTTTAACACGCTAAATTAACGGGTATTAATTTGACTGAGTTCTGCTGTGGTTCAGTAACGTTAAACTCATCATAATGAACTTATTTAAATACCTTTATCTTAACGAGTAAGGCATTAATTCTTAATTCGGTTCTGTAATTTCGCGCTAGTTTAGCTTAAATAAAGCTTAATTGTAATTCAAAAGCTTGAGCTGCATCATAAAAACAGTTGAATTTTCAAGACATCTTAACAAGTAGCTGGTTATTAAATAGCCATCGAATGTGTTGTGATTAAACAAATGTTTTTATTTTCCACTTCTCTGGTATGATCAGTTTTAATTCAAGTAGCTTGTCAGCTACAACCGCCAAGTTAAGTATAGGAAATTTAGGCTGATGATTATCAATGCCAAAGGTCCTGCAAGTTTTGCAGAGAAATACATTGTTCGTTCAATTTGGGACAACAAATTTCCACCAGGCTCAATATTGCCTGCGGAACGTGAGCTTTCAGAACTTATCGGTGTTACTCGTACAACACTTCGTGAAGTGTTACAGAGATTAGCACGTGATGGTTGGTTGAAAATTCAACATGGCAAGCCAACACAGGTTAATAATTTCTGGGAAACCTCAGGATTAAATATTTTAGAAACGATTGCTGATTTAAACCCAGATGGCTTTCCATTATTGGTTGATCAATTGATGTCTGCTCGCGCCAATGTTAGCACTATCTATTTTAGAGCCTCATTCCGCCATAACCCTGAAAAAGCGCAAGAGATATTATCGACAGTTCATCTTTTATCGGATGATGCAGAAGCGTATGCAGATTTTGATTATCGCCTACATCATACTTTAGCTTTCGCCTCTGGAAATCCGCTATACGTTCTAATTTTGAATGGATTTAAAGGCCTTTATAGCCGAGTAGGGCGTTATTATTTTTCAAGCAAAGATGCACGTAAATTAGCGTTTAATTTTTATGTTGAATTAGAAAAACTTGCTCGCGATAAGAATTATCAAGCCGTACCAGCATTGATGCGATTAAACGGTATTGAAAGCGGCAAAATGTGGCAGAAATTACGAGATGATATGCCTGCAGAAATTGCGCATGACAATAGTTAAGTCTCAAGTTATATTTTGAAAATAAAAACGCCAATCATTTGATTGGCGTTTTTATTAGACATTCAATCACTAATCAGCTGAAGCTGTTTGGGTTTCAACAAGGGTTTCTGCTGGTGACTCTTGTTCTAATGCTAATTTTGCACGCTCAGCTTTGGAGATATAGCGTTCTTTTGGCTTGGAGCTTGGGTTGTCTGGAACAACTTTATTTTGTCTCGCCTTGGCACGCTTGGCCAATTTTTTAATCATTTGCTGTTTTTTATTCATAATACATCTTCAATGGCTGATATTCGATAGCTTCAAGCAATCGCAAAAATTCATAACGTCATTTTAGCCTAAGTTGGCTAAAACCCCTAACGTCCAAATGTATTGATATCTTCATCCGTGGCGCCATCATTACATTCACCACGAATCTCACCTCGTTCAGGTTCAATGTAGCGGCTTAACTCGATAAAGCCTTGCTTGCAATAACCTGTCATTGCAATGGTTTTGTCTAATCCAACTTGCACCTGCTGAGTCCACAGTTCAAGAAACTCTTGTTTATCACGCATTTCTTGCGTATAACTGCGAGCATCTTGTTTACGACGATCAATTGGTGGTCGGTTTGCTGAGGCGTCGGTAACATTACGGTCTGCTGCGGTAGCTAATTTTGCACTATAAACAAACAGCTTTATGCCATCTCCTTTAATTTCGGTGCTAAATTTATCTTTAAACTGACCCGCAAACTCCATCGGATCGATGGCTTTAGCGCTACAAGCTGTCAGGAGAAGGATTATGGAAGTCGACATAAAAATTTTAAACACTGAAATGACCTTATAGTTCAACAACAAATATCATTGATTGTTTGGGAAGACTTAAGTGATTTGCAAAGTAAAATAGAGTTAAGACGAATAATATTTCACTTTACTCATTTACAAAATTAAGCAAACTCTGAATTAAGATAATTCATAATGGCTTTTGATTCATATAACCATTCAACTTTGCCATTGTTACTAATTTTTAAACACGGCACTTGTAGTTTGCCGCCTTCTGATATTAATTCCTGCTTATTATTATCTTGTTTTGCATCAACTAAATTGATATTTAAATTCTGGCGACGCATCTCACGGCGAACTTTAACGCAAAAAGGGCAGGCATTGTACTGATAAAGACTCAAAGATTGTGCTTTTTTGTCAACTTGTTGTTGGTCATCTAAAGACCGTTGACGTTTCTTTGGGGCAAAAATAAAATTGAGTAAAAGAATAATTCGACCCAAAATCCAGCGTACTACAAACATAAAAACCTCATTGGTGTGTAAAAATACTGTTGGCATATCAGTAAAATGTAATTTTACTTTATTGGAGATTCAGATAAAAGGCGCTAGTGAAGAATCCCTCTATCATTAATGTCACTTTTAACTATTTTAGTTAACCTCTATCAGGTCAATTGATGAATTAGCCGGATTGAGAAAATTAACTTTCATCTATTTACCCGTTAAATATGATCTTTGCATCGCTAACAAGGAAAGTTTATGTGGCAATTGCAATGCTATCCTACGCAGTTAGCGTTGACCATAGTCGCTGAAAATAGATTTTTAAACCAAGTTCAACTTAGTTTGCTTGAAGCTCTAGCTCAACCTGCGCCGCTTGTTGCTTGGCATTAATACGGCTTTCCATAACGAATATTCTTTGGCTTTCTATTTTTCCTTGGTCTACTAAAAATGATTTAACCGCTTTGGCTCTTTTTTGAGCCAAAATACCTAAATCTGCAGAATCAACAATTTGTGAATTCTTAAGTAAGTTGTATAAAGCAATATGCCAACGAATCATCACCTCGTTATCCGTTAAGTCTTCTTTTGGCAACTTGGTTTGGCTTTCAGTAATGATGCTTTGTCTTACCTCGTCTGGGTCTTGCCCCATTTCAGTACTGTATAGCTGATGCAGTGCGTCGCTTAACGGGCCTGAGGTAGGGAATTGACTTGCTGATAAATTTGCTGGAAATTCAGTAATGTCGATTGCTGATGTTTTGGCAAGTTTAATTTTTAAGCTTTGTTCAGCAAGAGCTTGGCTATCATTGATAGCGTCTATATCACCTTTAACGTTGACAATGAGCAGCGGGCGATCGATTAACGCTTCAGTTAACGCCAATAAATGCTTACCTTGGCTGTCACTAATCTTACTATCACCGTATTCAAAGGTGACGTTATTCATCGGTTCGTCAGAACCTATCAGATTGGCTAGCAAGCTAAATGGCGCTGTGATTGCTTTAGTAATGATGTTTCCGAGCGCCCCCCAAATTATGCTACCAAAACTAAAACTTGGTGAGTTTAAATCTCCTTCTACATCAACGCCTAAATCAATTACTCCATGTCGGTCCTGTAATAATGCTACTGCTAATGTCACTGGTAAACTGGTTGCTAAGTCACTGTTACTTGGTTTACCAAGCTGTAATTGATCAATAACGACATGGTTTGAACCCACTAAAGCATTATTTTTTAGCTTATAGGTTAAGTCTAATGAAATTTGCCCTTTATCAATGTAGTAACCAGCATAAGTTCCCGAATAAGGGTTAACCGAGGTCAATTCAACATTTTTAAAGATAAGATTTAAGTCTAAATAGGGCTGTGCTAATAGAGGATTTATGTCACCTTTTAAGGTGACTGGTGCATATTTATCAATCTTACCTGCTAAATCAACCGAAGCGATTGTTTCAGGGTTTGTGGAGAGCTTACTGATGTGGCCGTTAAGTAATTCGATTCCAGACGCGAAATTAGGTGTTAATGAATTATCAGCAAAAAATGCAGAACTATTCTTCAAGGATATACGGTTAATTTCAATACTTGGGCTGACATTTGCGGTTTCTGTACTATCGATATCAAGGTTGACGTTTTCAGATTTTTGTTCTTGTTTTGCAGTTAAATCAGCATTTGGTTTTGTGCTGTTATCCGCTGAAGCATTAGTGGTTGAAGATTTTAATAAATGTGAAATATTAGTAGTTCTATCTTCTGAGATAATAATTCTAGAAAATAGCTCATCGAATAAAATTTCATCTATATTAACTTGGCTTTTTTGACGATCAAATTCCAATGAATTGATTGCCATACTCTTCCAACTCACCAGCGGTTGCTTAAGTAAATTATCTTTGATATTTAATTTATCAAGCCAAGCTTCGCCTTGATAAATTAAGTTCTTTTCACTATCTACAGTCAGCTTACCTTTAGTATTGAAAACGCCATCTTCAATGGTGATATTTACAAAGGGTTCAATGTAAGGCTGTAAATTAGGTAAGTACATATTCTGGTAGCTAAAATCAGCCTCCAAAGATTGAGTCTCTAGATTGAATATCCCCGATGAATCTAGCAAGCTGCTTTGATTTATTTGAGCTGAAATTTGATAAGTTAAAGGTATGGATAAGTCTGATTTTATTGCACCGGTTTCAATATTGATTTTATCCATTTTCCATAAAATAACATTTTCACTGGCAATAGACTCACCTAGGTGTAATTCATACTCTGCAATGTCTATTTTACTTAAGGTAACCAGCCAAGGCGATTCTGGCTCCCCAGTAGGTTGCTCAATGGTGGAATCTGTTGTGTCGGTTGCTAAATCAGTAAGGTTTTTGGGCATTAACAGGGTCATTAAATCTGCGCCAGTCGGTGAAACCTTTAATGCAATTTCACCCTGGTTAGTTTCAAAACTGGCAATGTTAATTTGCTTGCTTTGGCTGTCTATTTCTAGGTTATTTAGCTTTATTGCCCCGATGGCAATTTTTTGTTCATTTGCATGTGAAGCGACAATGCCAGACAAATCGATGTTTGTTTTAGATACGTTGAATAGCAAAGGGGTTTCGACGGTCGGATCGATTGCTAATGCAATATGACTCACGACATTCAATTTGCCTTGATTGAGTTGAATATCGAAATGCTCATCAATAAATTGCCAATATTTCTCAAGGTTGAAATCACTCAGCGCAAGTTCTACGTCTAATGTAAACGGAAATAATTGAAACTGACCTGCTAAAGTTAACTGGCTATTATGTTCGTCATTAAGAATTAATTTGTAGTTATTCATCTTGTTAAGCACGTTTTCGGCCGACTTAACCACTTTGGCTAAACTATCAAATTGATTGAATTCTAGATTAATACTAGGGTAGACAACCTGGCTATTACTGACAGCATCGCTAAGTGAAATTGCACCTTGTTCAATGGCAATTTTATCTATACGGATCCCAAATGGAAGGCCTGTTTGTTCCGGCTGAGGAGTTTGTGATTGCGGCGTTGCATTATTTTCGATGAACGCAATAATATCGGAAAAGTTAAATTCCTGTTCGGTGATTCGTGCCAGATTAATAGTTGGTTTATTAATCTTAATCGTTTGCACATTGACATCGAGGTTAAGCAAAGACTCCCATGGCGATAAATTGACATAGAGTTTCTCAAAGCCAACAAAGGTGTTTTGAGGATCTTTCTCTGCCATTAATAGGCGGTCAACTATCAGCTCGAAGGTAAAAGGGTTAAACCGAATATCTTCAATTTGGCTCTCTCGGCCGGTTTGCCCTGTGATAAGCTCTGGTACTTTTTTAAGTGCAATATAGGGAGCAAGTAAACCCAAAATCAAACAAAATAGTGCATAGCAGCAAAAGGCGATAAATAGGCTCTTTTGATAAAGGGGGCGTTGTGAAAAATGAGAATATAGGGAAGCCATACGGTGCTCTTTGCCGTAAAAGAAGATAGTACTATTTTAACCAAAAATGAGCATGATTGAGAGGTTTTTCTTTGTTATTTTTCCAATAGTCAACAAATAGACATTTGTACTATTTACATGTAAACTTCTGTAATTCATGGTTTTAATAAGTTTATGGTTTTTAGCTGTGAGTGTAGATTTAACAAAATAAGCCAATCAATATGTAATTCAAGGATGAAATATGCACATACGTCTTGCTGTCGATGCTGATTTACAGCCACTGAGTCATCTTTTCGATCATTACCGCCAATCCTGTGACCATCCTAGTGATATAAATGGATGTTATACTTTTTTAAGTCAGCGCTTATCTGAAAATGATTCAATTATTTTTGTTGCATTTGAAAGTGAAATTATTCTCGGTTTTATTCAACTTTATCCTTCTTTTTCTTCATTAATGTTACAACCTGTCTGGTATTTTGAAGATGCGTTTGTTTTACCAAAGTATCGAAACCAAGGTATTGCTAGCCAAATGATTGCTCGTGCTGGTGTGCTTGCAAAAAGTGCTCAGGTAAAATTAATTGATGGGCATCGCGAGCAAAGCTTGCGAGTTTAGGTTTACGCTTCAACGAATAGTTTACGGCCCCCAGTATTTTACTGTTAAAATACTGGGGGTTTTGGTATCTGGAGATGATAGGTTGAATAAGAGTTTGTTAACTAACATGATTGCCGCTTCATTTGTTGTTGTGGGTTATTTTATGACGCAACCATTGATATTAACGGTTGGTTTATTTGCGCTTTCAGGTGCGGTAACCAATTGGCTGGCTGTTTACATGTTATTTGAAAAAGTGCCTGGTTTATATGGTTCAGGTGTTGTGCCTAATCGTTTTGAAGAATTCAAAGCGGGAATAAAACATCTTATGATGGTGCAGTTTTTTACGGAGGAAAATATCGATAGATTTCTCACCGTAAGTGACAGTAAAGCCATTAATTTAGCCCCTGTGATTGATAAAGTGGATTTGGCACCTTCTTTCGATGCGTTAGTGTCTACCGTTGAAAAATCGTCGCTTGGTCCGATGCTCGCCATGTTTGGTGGCACTGAAGCATTACTGCCATTAAAAGTGCCTTTTATTGAGAAGATGAAGCAATCATTAGTTGAGTTGTCTGAAAGTGAACAGTTTAATCAAATACTCTTGAACGAATTAGAGCAGCCTAATGTGATTGCTGACATTCAAGCTAAAGTCGCTAATATTGTTGACCAAAGATTGAATGAATTAACTCCGGAGTTAGTGAAACAAATTATTCAAGAAATGATCAAACAACATCTTGGGTGGTTAGTGGTTTGGGGGGGCGTATTTGGTGGGCTAATCGGTGCATTTGCCGCATTAATCAGTTAATAAAAATCATCCCTGTTATATGTATCAATAAGATCTCGTAGATCATTAGCTGTTACTCAGATCGAATTTAACCACGGCTAATTGGGTAAAATAAGGTTATTCGCTATACTGTGGATAACCTTTTTTATTGAAAGTTATCGCCATGTCTCATCATCATATTAATTATCTCGAAATTCCGGTTAAAGATATTGCTAGAACAAAAACGTTTTTCAACCATGTGTTTGGTTGGCAATTTCAAGACTATGGACCGAAATATAGCTGTTTTTTGGATGTCGGTATCACTGGAGGCTTCTTTGAGTCAGACACAGTGTTTACAACTGGAAAAGGCTCACCTTTGATCGTCTTATACAGTTCATCACTCGAGCAGTCGCAAAGTCGTGTGATTGAACATGGCGGACACATTAATAAACCAATATTTAATTTCCCCGGTGGGAGGCGTTTTCAGTTTCTTGATATTAATGGAAGCGAATATGCGGTGTGGTCTGAGTAATCGTCATGGCTGAATCCAAAGATGTTGTTTCTCCTTGTATCCGTCATTGCAGTTTAGATGAGCAAGATATTTGTTTGGGTTGCCATCGTACATTAGATGAAATCCTAGGTTGGCATACCATGACGAATGAACAAAAATTTTTGCTACTAACCGAATTACAGTTTAGGGCGTTAAATCGTCAACGCCCATTTAAGTTTTAATGGCTTGATAGATAATTGGAACAATAGCCATCACCAAGGATGGCTAGCATACAAATTAATGTGCTGAATGATGATCTTCTGGGGTTTTAGGTAGTACTAAGTTCATTAAAATAGCTATGATGCCACATAAACTGATACCCGTTAAACTGAATGAACCGATCCCAAATGCCATTCCTCCAATACCAAATACCAATGTGACCGCAACAATACTGAGGTTTCTTGGCTCAGATAAATCAACTTGATTTCGAATGAGGGTATTAAGGCCAACGGCAGCGATAGAGCCAAATAGCAAACACATAATCCCTCCCATTACTGGCACAGGGATAGTTTGTAGCAGTGCGCCTAATTTGCCAACAAAGGCTAGAATAATGGCTGTTATCGCAGTCCAGGTCATAATGCGTGGATCAAAACTTTTTGTTAACGTGACCGCGCCAGTGACTTCTGAATAAGTGGTGTTTGGTGGGCCACCAAATGCCGATGCCGCCATAGTCGCAATACCATCACCTGTTAAAGTACGATGTAAGCCAGGCTTTTTCATGTAATCTTTACCCGTGACATTGGATATGGCAAGAATATCACCAATATGTTCAACCGCAGGGGCTATCGCCACCGGGATCATAAACAAAATTGCTTGCCAGTGAAATTCAGGAGCAACAAAATCAGGTATCGATAACCAAGCGGCTTGGTGAACAGGGGTGAAATCAACCACTCCAAACAATAAGCTCAAACCGTAACCCACGATAATACCCGCTAAAATAGGCATTAATTTAGCAAGACCTTTAGCAAAAGTTGCCACTAAAATAGTGGTCGATAAAGAAGCTAATGAAATAATTAACGCAGTATTTGAGTTAATTAATTCAATTGAACCATCTCCGGTTTTTCCGATTGCCATGTTAACGGCCATAGGCGCTAAGCCCAATCCGATAATCATGATCACCGGGCCAACTACCACTGGAGGCAGTAATTTATTAATAAAACCAATGCCTCTTATTTTTACCGTTAGGCCTAATAATACATAAACAAATCCCGCCACCATCAGTCCCCCCATGGTCGCAGGGATCCCCCATGTTTGCACCCCGTATAAAATCGGGGCTATAAATGCAAAAGAAGATGCGAGAAAGATGGGAACTTGGCGTTTTGTAACGAGTTGAAACAATAGGGTACCGATACCTGCCGTGAATAGGGCTACACGGGTATCTAGCCCGGTTAGTAGAGGCATGAGTACAAGGGCACCAAAGGCCACAAATAGCATTTGTGCACCTTGTAGTGGGATTGACAAGCGATTCATAAGGTAAACTCCATTATATTTATTATGTCTATCGAGTTGTCCCGTTGCCTGATTTTTATGCTAATAGAATCAGATAAAAAGAGTGACTAAAGACCATACTCGATAGATTTTTATTATGTTACACTTTCACCACTTATTTTGATTGCGTTTACGTCACCTAATGCTAAAAAAATTACTTACTTTTATATTCATGACTTTGTCTTTTTCTCATGCTCAGGCATTTGCTGCTGAGGTATTGAAACTTGATGAAGCCGATATTGTGGTCGCTTCTCGTACAGATAGTGCTCGTTCTAGTGCCTTAAAGGAGGCATTGGCAAGTGTCTTTCTTAAGAACTCTGGAAGCCCTAGCGTGGTAATGAACCCTATGGTTAAAGCACAAATTGATAACCCTGAAGCGCTATTGATTCAATACGGTTACAGTCAGGTAAATGAAGACTTAGTATTCAAAGCTAGTTTTGATCACCAAGGTGTGATTAATATTCTGCGTCAGGCTAATCTGCCTGTATGGGGTGCTCAGCGTCCACTGACGTTATTATGGGTCACAATGGCTGAAAATAACGATACTGTGATTTTGTCTGATTCAAGCCAAAACCCTTTAAGAAACGACTTTGCCACAGAGTCGAGCAATAAAGGGATCCCAGTATTACTGCCGTTGATGGATTTAGACGATTTAATGGCTGTAACGCCAACCGATGTCAAAGGCATGTTTATTAATCCTGTTAATATCGCGTCTAGTCGTTATCAAGCCGATTATTTTGCCATGGTCGATATTGGTGAATCTCCAGACAAAGTAAGATTTCAACTCGCTTTATATAATAAGTCGCATTCAGGCACGTTATTACAGCCAATTATCATGCAACAAGGCGAAGCTGTGGATGTCACTGCTGCAACCAAACGCATTGTTACTTTGCTCGCCGATTACTATATTAGCCAATATGCAATAGCATCTTCGGGAAATAATCTTGAAACGTCAGTGAGTTTTACTGGTGTTTCTAGCATGAAACAGATTGTTGAAATTGAAAAATATCTCAAACAACTCAGTGCAGTAAAAGAGGTTGCCGTTAGTCAACTTAGTAAAGAGACCATTACCTACAAACTGGGTTTATTTAGCAGTGTGGAAGATTTACAGCGCTTACTTAGTATTGATACTCGTTTATCTCAAATAGATACACTGGGCGATGCTAACTCATATTTAACGCCGCAAACAAATGATAATGCATCATTAATTTATGAATGGAAAAGCCAATAGTCGCTAGGACCTGTTGATTTTTCAAGGTTATTTTTGCAGCGAATTGTTGGTCATTTATACAAGGCAGAGAATTTGTGGTGTAGTTATTCTACATAATAAGTCGATAACGCAGTACAAATGGCCAACAAATGCGGCCTGAAGGGTTCGGCTAAAAACGTTTTACTCTTTGTTGAATGAGTTTTGGGCGAACAAAGAGTGCTTAGATGACTTGGCATCAATCCATTCGCTTCAATTAAAACGTTTTTAACTCGAACAAAACTCAATCAGCAAAGATCAACAGGCCCTAGTGTTTTTACCTCGGGTGCATTTATGATATGATTACAGCCGCTTTGTGTTTATTTTTGAGAAATTTGAGTGACCCAATCCTCTCCACGACAATTATCTTTGCCCGTTTATTTACCTGATGATGAAACTTTTAATAGTTATTATCCTGCGTCAGGTAACGATGAACTGATCCAAAAGCTTCAAGCTTGTGCTGAGGGAAATCTGACCTCATCTTTGTATTTATATGGTCCGCAAAAATCTGGTCGAACGCATTTGATGCATGCTGCATGTGCACATGCTAATGATTTAGACCGACGTTCTCTATATGTGCCATTAGGTATTCATGCCAGTATTTCACCCGCACTGTTTGAAGGTGTTGAGGCCTTAAACTTAATCTGTATCGATGATATCGATGCGGTTGCTGGTCATCCAGTTTGGGAAGAAGCGCTGTTTCATTTATATAATCGGATAGCAGAACAACAAGACTGCCGCTTAATTGTGAGTGCGAGTGCATCGCCAATAGAAGCAAGTTTTGCGTTACCTGATTTAGTCTCTCGTATGCAGTGGGGGTTAATTTATCATTTGCAGCCAATGGCTGATGATGAAAAATTAGTTGCCTTGCAGCGACGTGCAGCAATGCGTGGCTTACAGTTATCTGATGAAGTCGGGCGATTCTTACTGACACGCATGGCGCGAGACTTGAGAACACTATTTGACGTACTTGATAAATTAGATAAAGCATCAATGGTACATCAACGTAAATTAACGATACCTTTTATTAAAGAAATGCTCCGATTGTAATAACCTAACCCTACTGGGTTAGGTTATCCATTGATATCATCTTCCTTATATACTATCTATGCTGACTGCCGCTAAGCTCTAACGGTCTTTCGTGCAAACTTATATCCTGTTGAACGTGATTGACTTTTTGTGGTGCAAAGCCATTATTTGATATTAAAGTTAAGTTCTCTAGCCATGACCTTCCAGGAGTGAGTGCTAAAGGTGCAGGCAAATTATTTATTAAGTTAGCGCTATCCACTTCAGGTAGTATTTCTGTAATGACAAATTCGGCTCGAGGTTTGATAGTTGATTCGCCAATTCGTCCCCGCTGCCCCCAATTAACGGTTATCGTCGATCCTGATGCATTTTCAGGTGCATCGGTAACTGCAACATCACGTAAAATAGTATATCTATGACTCATTAGAGCTTCTTCAAATAACATGGCGACATCTTCTCTTGTTGAAGAATAAGCATAATAGTCTGAAGCGTGATCAGGTTTAAAGAAGCTAGTTACGTCACTTGGTACATATGATTTCTGGGTTGCATTGGCTATTTCACCTTTAAAGCTGACATTCGCTAAACCATACATTTCGCTGCTTTGCAGAGGTGATAAATTACTAAGCTGATCAGATATTAGTGCTTTGTTATTGGTACGCTTATAAAAATCATCTAATAATGTCGGGCCTTGAATATCAGCATGAACACTGCGCGGAAAAAAATCATTAGCATGGGCTAATTCATGATAAAGCAACGAGGCTAATCGCGGTGTAAAGTCTTCAATAGTGCGATTACTGCGGTTTTCGTAGGGATATGATGAATATGCATATTGATTGTTTTTTACATAACGCCAAGGCATTAAAAACTGCAAATCATTACCAAAATCACTTCGATAATCAGGTGCTTCATTAATACTGTCACGCTCAGAAGGGGTAAGCCATAAATTTTCTGGGTCAAGATATATTGCCCCAGTGACTACCCAGTAAAAAGAAGGGCGTATATCGTAGCTAATAACGATTGCACTAACAGATTGTAATAGGGTGATGAAGTCGCCATGTGGATCTTGCTGTTGCAAAAACAGCTCAAAGTTACGCCCCATCCAATCATGTGATACAACAACTCTGTCCATAATGTCGCTTATGGTGGGGGTTGTCGTCTGTTGTCCTATCAGTGGCAGTTGTGAAATGCTGCAACTGTTGTTAAGTGTATTTGAATAAGTGCATTTGCTTATTTGATCACTATAAACTGAGTTGGATTTATACGCATAAGTGCGTGCTAATGGGGTATCGAAATAGGGGGACGTAATATTGGCTTCATTCGTGACGAGAATATGGACGTCATCAGTGACTGTTTGACCATTAAACTCAGCTGAAGCTCTGATTGAAATAACGGTATCTTGATCTACATTAGGTGCGACAAATAATGGGCGCTCAGTATTGGACAAATCTAAATTTACATTATCACCCGAATAGGTGCACCAATCGATATTGGTTGGCATCTCACCATTAATGCGGGCCAATCTTACACTGACATTATTTCCTTCAACCACCTGATGGTCGCTATTCACTGCAAGGCTAGATTGTTGAGTATTATTAACATTAACCGTCACAAATTGAGTAATATTTGGACCATTTCCGGTGACGGTCAATTTAAATTGATATTCACCGCTATTTGCTGCGGTAAAGCTTAATACTGGAGACATATTGTTAATTAATGATAAACCATCACCAGCAACCTGTTGCCATTTAAACGCCATTCCAGAGGATTTGTTTTCTGTCAGTTGGGCAATAATCACTCCTGGTTGGTTGGTGTGATAAGTTAACTCCGTTAAAAAAGCGATGTTGTCAGTGGTTTCTACAACAGCCCATTGTACAGGGTTATCACATTGAGAAGCCGGTAAGTTATTATCGGGTGGCGGAGTTGGTGTAGCCGCTGAATCTGAGCCGCCACCGCATGCAGTGAGCAAGCTGGCTGTAACAAGAAGTGAGATTATGTTGCGACTAAATACCATGTGTTAATTCCTATGATTATTATCAATTAACTATAGCATGGCATTTTTAACTGCGACAAGATTAAAAAAGCGCCTTTATGGCGCTTTATCATGTCTAATTAAAGTGTATATTAGTTTGTTTTTTCTGATTTTTTCTTTAGACCTAAGCCTAATTCCCGGCCTCTTTTACGGGCATAAAAAGGAAAACCAACCAGTAGTGCAGAAATAAGTACAGATTCAATGACTGCAAAGACTAATGCATCTTCAGTGACGTAAACTAAAGTAAGACCATGCAGTAAATACAAGCAAAGAATAAAGCTTGCCCAGGCATAGGTATAAGGATTGCCTTGAATCACCCCTTTTAAAGGCATTAACAATGGTAATATCCAAATAAGATTGAAGGCTAAAGAGTAGGTTCCCTCAAGACCTTGTTGAATAAACCATCCGGTTAACAATAATACTAGGGCGATATAGCCTGTGCGGCAAAGCTGAAATAAGCTGTAGGTTGTCATCTATGGCTACTCAATTATTGCTAAAACACTTTCAGGAGGACGACCAATAGCCGCTTTGCCATTTGCCAACACAATAGGACGCTCCATCAGTTTAGGTGTATCAACCATTGCTTGAATGAGTTGCGCTTCCGTCAAGTTGGCATTCTGCAAACCTAAATCTTTATATTCGGTTTCCTTAGTTCGCATTAATTGGCGGGCGGTTAATCCTAGTAAAGTGAGGATATGCGTAATTTCATCTACTGAAGGGGGATTTTTTAAATATTCTACCACGTTGATATTATCTGATTTACCTTGCACTAAGGCTAGGGTTTCACGGCTTTTAGAACAACGAGGATTATGTAAAATAGTTATTTTTGTCATAGTATCAACTTTCATTTTGTCTTGAACACGGGTTATTTAAGCGCTTCTAAGTTTCTATCAGCCTCACGAAATTGCCTTATACGGGCTTCGATACGAGCAATTTGCAGTTGCTGACCTTCAGAATGCCGATATGCATAATTTAATTGGTCAATAGCACCTTTATAGTCAGCTGCCAATGCCATCGCTTCAGCATTAGAATAATATTCCAAGGCTTTATTGCCCATTTTACGGTACGCATCTGTCATGATTTGGTATGGGAGTATATTCTGTTTATCTAAAAATATCAGTTCTTCTAACATAGGGATGGCTTTTTTAGGTGAACCTGACTCAACGTAAATATTGGCTAAATTGGCATTAACCACCTGAGATGTCGGCTTGAGTTTACGCTGTGCTTCAAGCAGTACAATGGCATCGTCAAATGCTTTACGCTGGGCAAGTAAGTCTGTTTTAGTATCGATATAGAATAAGTTATTGGCATCTTGTTTGATTAATGTATCGATAATAGCTTCAGATTCTTCATATTTTTTTAGGCGGAATAGCGCTAATGCTTTGCCGTATAATGCAGATTCTTTAAATGCATAAGAGTGCTTTTTAAGTTGCGTTTCAAATAACGAAAGCGCCGCTTCATCATTAAAGCTTGAAAAACGCACTTGAATACGCGATTTGGCAAGTTGATAATTTAAGTTATCGGGAATATACCTGTTTGGATATTGTGCCGCTCGGTTTCGGGCATCAGTAATACGTGATTCAGGTAATGGGTGAGTTAGCAGCATTTGTGGTGGGGTAGTGGTAAAGCGATAACGGGTTGCTAACTCAGCAAAAAAATCGGCAGCACCATTGGGATCAAATCCGGCTTCAACTAGAATTTGCATACCGATGCGGTCAGCTTCTTTTTCATGTAAACGGGTATAGTTTATTTTTGATTGTGTAGCTAAGGCTTGTGTTGTTGCTAAAGCTGCCATACCGGCCTGAGGCGCGGCGATAGTTAATAATATCGCCCCTAATAACCCAGCAATGGTTGCCGTGGAACTTTTTTCTTGGGCCTCTAAAGAGCGCGCTAAATGACGTTGGGTAACGTGTGTGATTTCATGCGCTAACACCGATGCTAGTTCACTTTCTGAATCAGCATTGAGAAATAATCCGGTATGAACACCCACATGGCCGCCAAAAAAGGCAAAGGCGTTAATTTCATCGTTTCGGAGTAAAAAAAAGTAAAAAGGGGTTTTAACCCCAGTTGCGTGGGCAACAAGCTTATTTCCTAACTCTGATAAATATTGATTTAACACGGGATCGTTCAATACTGGTGCTGATGAGCGGATAACCCGCATATAAGCATCACCATAGACCATTTCTTTTTCAAGGCTGAATGTATTAACCGCAGCCGTTCCTAGATCGGGTAAGTCACTATTGGCAAAACTACTGGCAATGTTGGCCACAAATAAAACAGAAACCGCACTGGCAATAAAGGTTTTACTCATGTTTAGCAATGATTTAGTGGTGAAAGATAATTTACTCAAACGACACCCTTAACGCTGATTATTATGTAGAGAAAACCGCACAAGAGTTTACTCTGTTAGCTTGTGGTTTGCTATGCAACTAAGGATAATAGCGTCAGTTTATTTAACGTAAATTATTATGAAACTGATAGATTTAACGACGTATCGTTGTCCATATCCTTTAGTACAGGTAAAACTGTTATTAAAGCAATTGCCACAAGGCGAAACATTGAAAGTTTTACTGTCAGACCCTGGTTCTTGCAAAGATGTTCCCGCTTGGGCTGAAAAAAACGGTTTTCATGTCAGTCTATTGCAACAAGATAAACGCACAATGGCAATTAATATCACTAAATAGGCCTATGTTAGGTTAATTTTTCTTCATTTATACAAGGTTTTGCAATGTTAGAGTTTTTAAAGGAATGGTACAAAACCCGTTTTAGTGATCCACAAGCGATTACATTAGTGTTTATTCTTGTTGGTATAACCTTAACCCTTTATTTTGGCGCTAGTTTGCTAGCACCACTGCTTGTGGCATTAGTGTTAGCTTTTTTATTAGAATGGCCCGTTGCTCAAATGTCAAAATTAGGCATTAATCGCACAGCTGGCGCTTCGATAGTATTGGTCGCTTTTCTCGGCTTAATGTTGATTCTTATTCTTGTTTTAATGCCAAGCATTTGGCGTCAGGGAGTAAGTTTAGTTGCTGATTTACCCAGTATGTTAGATAAGGGCATGCTAGTCATTCGAGATCTTAGCCGTGATTATCCAAAGTTTATCAGTGTAGAACAAATAGATGCTTCTATTAATGAGCTTAAAAAGCTACTTGATACTCAGCACCTGTTAGATTTTGGTAAACAGTTACTGGGTTTTTCTGCCTCATTACTTGTGCTCATGGTATACGCCATTTTAGTGCCATTATTAGTGTTTTTCTTTTTAAAAGATAAACATGAATTAATTCAAGGAAGTAAACGTTTTTTTCCTGCAAATCGCGGCTTGGCCAGTAAAGTTTGGTTTGAAATGGATCAACAGATTTTTAATTACATTCGCGGTAAAGTGATGGAAATTATTATCGTTGGCGTTGTGAGCTATGTGTTTTTTGCTGTGATGGGCTTACGTTATTCTGCACTACTAGGGGTGTTAACTGGATTATCAGTATTGATCCCTTACGTTGGTGCAACCTTAGTGACATTACCCATTGCATTAGTCGCGTTTGTGCAGTGGGGAATAGGACCTGAGTTCGGTTATTTGATGTTAGGCTACGGCATTATTCAGGCATTAGATGGCAATGTGTTAGTGCCTATATTATTCAGCGATGCTGTGGACTTACACCCAGTAATGATTATTGCCGCGGTACTGGTCTTTGGTGGTTTATGGGGAGTATGGGGAGTATTTTTTGCTATTCCATTAGCCTCGTTAGTCAAAGCCGTTATTAATGCTTGGCCACACCATAATGAAAAAAATGCGCCCCTTGATCTTGAATAGTTAGGCCTTGACACTTCACTTGGAAAAACTAGAAATGCACAATACTAAATTGTGCATTTTCATTTAATACCTTTATTGACTTTATGTCGGTCAGTATGACTTCGATATCAACACCATTAATCTGTTTGCCGTAAATGACCTCTTGTTTTATCGGCGTAGCAGTAAAACCTGTGGTGTTGAAGACCCCATTAATCTGTTGACCATTAATGAGCGTTATCAATACGGAGTACCGATATAAGCAGATGACTTCAATATAATCATAAAGGTGGCAAGCAAGAATTTTTGACATTCATCCTCCTGGGATAGATAAATCAATTTAACTAAAGTAGATCATTATTAGCAAAGCGTCCTAGCGAAGCCTAACTCTATGCAACTAAATAATGATTGAATTATGACTTTGTAATCTGCAGGTACATTGAGTTTAAATGGATAAATTTTTGTTGAGATAAAAAGTGAGATATTAAAAATGGCGTTTACATTGAAACGCCATTATTTTCGCAATCAGATGTCACAAGCTGTGCCAAGATTAATAACTGAATCGATACACTGAATTTGTTCTTTTACCATCAATGATATTGACTTCAATAAAATACAAACGATCATAGTCTTCGGTGTAATTCATTTTGTCAAAATCATCTAACTGGCTTAATTTTTTAGCTAATGCAATCATAGTATTGCCATGACCAACAATTAAGTAATGCCCAGGTTGCTGCATTAATGTTTGGCTGAATCCTGCAAGATCGCTTGGGTCATAGGACGTCACTGCTAAGTTTTGGTTTTTGGCCGTAGGCTCGGCGGTAAGTTGAGTGCGGCGGTAATCTGTGGAATACACTTTATCAAGTGGTATATGTTGCAGCATATCAGCAAGTCGTTGCGCTCTTAGTGTGCCTTGCTCATTTAATTCAGGATCACTGCCGGTTTGCTTCTCTCCGTGACGAACCAATATAAATGTCCATTTTTGAGCGTTATGATTGTCACTTTGAACTGTTGGGTTGGTTTGCGCTGAGCTAACGACTTGCGCCATGCTATTCATACTTAACAAGCTAAGACAAAAAACGGCAAAAATTGTAAAACGAGTTGATTTTAGATGATGAATCATGTGCATACATTCTAATAGGGAAGATGTGCTTAATCATAGCACCGGTATAGCCAATGTAAAATAATGCCCTACAAAGGTAGGGCATTGGTCTTTGTAACATCCAAAACTATCTTACTGGGTCATTTTGCAAATCGATACTATAAATTGCAAAACCGGCTATCGTCCCCTCAACCTGTTTTTTGACCATTTTACGTTGCTGATTAGATTGAATGAATGTGTCAGCTAATTCACTGTCTTGGGTTTCAAAGCGCACATCTAATTGAATTGATGTGTTGATGGTTTTGAAGTCCCAGTTGTAGTCCGCGGTCGGATTGACCGCCGAGTTATAACCACCACTACCATCTGGCTGTGATTGTGCAGTGATATAGGCTGCTAAAGCGGCACGATTTTCATCAGGAAGCTCTAAAATCACATGTTCAGGACCAGTTCCTGCGAATGCGCCGCCAAATGCGCGATAGTTGTTCGAAGCAACTATAAACTCCATTGCGTCTAGTTCATTGCCAGAAAATGAATTACCCTCAGTATCCGTATAGGTTAAATCTACAATACGGTTAGCGTCAGCATTAACCACTTTACAATTACGATCGAATTTAGATGGTTGTGTCACATCAATTTTGTACGTCACGCCATCGATAGTATCGAAATTATATGTTGGGTGGCCAGCTCGATTGATTAAGTTTTGTGGCGCAGTAATATTTGGATTGATTTGATTAAATTGATTTGCACTACACTCTAACCAATCTTTTAACTCTGCACCATTTGCTTTAACTGCAACCATAGTATTCGGGTACAAATACAAATCAGCAGCATTTTTATAGGTTAGATCGCCTTTTTCTACCATAACATATTGAGCAGCATCCCCTTCTGAGTATCTTCCACCCGCTTTGAAAGGTGCTGAGGCTGACAAGATTGGGAAATCTTTTAATTCTGATGGCAATTTTGCTTTTACGTTAGCAATTTGGGCATCAGATACAATTTGTACCGTAGGATCGTCTTGAACCAATGATAAGAAACTGTACATGTCACCGGTAGATTTACCTATTGGTTGGTTAACATATTCAAGTGTACCTTGGTGCTCTGCTGCAATGGCATCACGAATGCTGTCTTCGCCAGCCACCAATGGCGTTTTGCTAGCATTATCATAGATAGGGCGGGCCTCTGTTTGTGATTCATCGTGGATAACCACCCACTGGTTGTCTTGTTTACGCAGTTTTAAATCAACAATCCCTAAATTATCTCCCCAACGGCCAGGCATAACCGCGGGCACGCCATTTAATAGACCTTTTTCGACATCAGTATTTGGCAAGCTTGCATAATTAGCATGTGGGAAAATAGAATGACTGTGGCCAAACATAATTGCATCAATGCCATCTACATTGGTCAATGCGAATGTTGCATTTTCAGCCCAAGCATCGCCTGGGTTTTCAGGTGAACCAATGCCAGAATGGGGGATCGCAATAATCACATCTGCACCTTTGGCTTTCATTTCGGGTACATATTTGTTGGCCGCTTGGGTAATACCGATAGTTTCAACTTCACCTTCAAGGTTGGCTTTATCCCAAATCATGATTTGTGGTGGCACAAATCCGATATAACCAATGTTAATGGTATGTTCATTACCTTGGGTGTCGATAACGACTTTTTCTTTTATCAAATAAGGGCTGAACATTGGCTCTGAAAATTGAATGTCATTCCAACATCCCTGTTTATTTGCACAGATTACGTTAGCACTTATGTAAGGAAAATCAGCACCTTCAAGTGATTTTTCGAGGAAGTCTAATCCATAGTTAAACTCATGGTTACCAATATTCGCGACATCATATTCCAGTGTGTTCATCGCTTTGTAAGCGGGGTGAGTGTCATTTACACCTACGCTAGCCATGTAATCACCCATTGGGCTGCCTTGTAATAAATCGCCGTTATCCACTAACACTGAGTTGGTTACTTCATCTCGTGCGGCATTAATCAAACTAGCGGTACGAGCTAAACCGATAGTGGGATCGTTTTTACCTGAATAATAGTTAAAGTCCATGAGGTTAGTATGAAGATCAGTGGTTTCCATCACGCGTAAATCCACTTCAATTAAACCGACGCTGTCATCATCGTTGCTACCGCAAGCTGATAAACCGAGTGAGCTAGCGATAATAATCGCAAGTATTTTTTTGTTATGCATTGAAATATTTCCTGTTTGACCCCAGGGCGATATTGCCCTTGCTTTAATAACAACCATATGATTATATTTTGGTTTTTTATTTTTAAAGCGGGCAAATTATATCGAATTTCAATGAAGTAAATGTGACGTGAGTTTGTTTTTTCACGTATCAATTTGTTACTGATGTATTTTAAAACAGTTAAAAAAAACATCACAAATGATGTGATGTTTTTTTGATCAATCCAGAGGTGTTTAGTGTTTGTCTAACAAACCTCTTGAGCGAAGTAATGGTTCAATACCAGCATCTTTACCGCGGAATTTTTTGTAAAGTAACATAGGATCTGCACTACCACCGGTAGATAGGATATATTGACGGAACTTATCTGCGGTTTGCTTATCAAAAATGCCATTTTCTTTGAATGCTTCAAAGGCATCAGCACCTAAAATATCCGACCATAAATAGCTATAGTAGCCAGCGGAATAGCCTCCAGCAAAAATATGTGAGAAATAGGTACTGCGATAACGAGGAGCAATTTGTGGAATTAAGCCCATTTTAGTTAGCGAATTTTTTTCAAATTCTGCCGCATTATGAATGTCATTGCTTTTCAAGGTATGCCAGTCTAAGTCAAGATAAGTTGCAGCCATATACTCAACGGTTGAAAATCCCTGATTGAACTGACTTGCCGCTTGAATCTTCTCAACTAACGCTTGTGGGATCACTTCACCTGTTTGATAGTGTTTAGCAAACTGGGCCAGTACTTCAGGTTGAGTCATCCAGTTTTCCATGACTTGAGAAGGAAATTCTACATAGTCCCTTGGCACGTTAGTCCCAGATTGAGAGCGATACTTAACATCAGATAATAACCCGTGTAAGGCATGTCCAAATTCATGGAATAGGGTACTAGCCTCGTCAAAGGTTAATAAGGCGGGTTCACCAGCGGCGGGACGTGGATAGTTCAATACGTTTACAATAATAGGCTTTGATTCTACACCATTCATGTTGTATTGCTGGCGATAAGCATTCATCCAAGCTCCGCCACGCTTTGAACCGCGGACAAAGTAATCACCCATAAAGATACCCATTAAACTGCCATCTTTATCATAAACTTCCCAAGTGCGAACATCTGGGTGATATTTGGGTAAGTCAGTGCGTTCTTTAACCATAATACCAAATAAACGATTGGCGGTATAAAATACACCTTCAAGTGTGCTTTCTAGTGAGAAATAAGGCTTTGTTTGTTGTTCGTTAAAGTCATATCTAGCAACACGGATTTTATCTGAGTAATACCACCAGTCCCATGCTTCAAGCTTGAAGCCACCATTTTCACTATCAATCACTTTTTGTAAGTCATTAGCTTCGGCTTTAGCTTGCTCTAAAGCGGCGGGCCAGACTTTATTCAAAAGGTCATACACATTTTCAGGGGTGTTAGCTGTTCGATTTTCAAGTACAAAATGGGCGTGAGTTTCATACCCCATTAATTTTGCACGCTCAGCGCGTAAGGCCGCAATTTTAGCTAAGGTTGTTTTATTGTCATGGGCATTATCGTTATTGGCTTGTGAGATGTAGGCTTTGTATATTTTCTCACGCAATTGACGATTATCGGCATAGGTTAAGAAAGGCGTAATTGAGGGGCGATGAATAGTGAACACCCATTTACCTTCATGACCGAGTTTAATGGCTTTTTGGGCTGCAGTGTTAATTGCGTCATCAGGCAAGCCGGCTAAATCTTTCTTGTTATCAATAACTAATTGGAATGCGTTGTTTTCTGCAAGCACATTATCACCAAACTCTAAGTTTAACTTACCAATTTGTTCGTTTAAATCGCGCAGCTTTTGTTTGTCTGCAACCGATAAGTTTGCGCCACCTCGGGTAAATGATTTGTAGGTATCTTCTAATAACTTGCTTTGTGCCACGTTTAAATTCAGTGCGTCTTTTTGTAAATAAACCGATTTTACACGTTGAAATAATCGATCATTTAAGAAAATATCATCGCGTGCTGAAGATAACATCGGTGAAACTGTTTTTGAGATTTCTTGTAATTCAGGATTGGTATGCGCACCAGTGAGGTTATAAAACACACTGATAACCTTAGTTAATAAATCTCCTGAAAATTCCATTGCTTCGATAGTATTGGCAAAAGTAGCAGGCTGCGGATTCTGAGCTATGTTTGTGATTTGTAGCTTTTGCTCAGCAATACCCGCTTCAAATGCTGGTAAATAATGTTCAGGTTTAATTTTATCAAAATCCGGGATCCCAAAAAAAGTATCATACGGTTTGAAAAAGGATTATGAGCATGTTGAGACACAGCCGTATTTTGATGCTCGGCATTTGATTGTGCTGAATTTAACGCTAAGCTAGAGTCGCTGCTTGAACAGGCACTTAATGCAATGGCCAAAGAAACAGCTGTGACAATTGGTTTGAGGGTTAAGCCCTTCATTATTATTCCCTTCTATATTATTAGTGTATTTTTCAGGGATTATTTTAATGGTTTTAAAATTTTTTTAAGCTTTAGTTTGTAACAAAAAAAAACGATGTAATGCACAATTGCATTACATCGCTTTGATACAAGGCCAATATTACTTGGCTTAAATCCATTAAGATTAAGGTTTTAAAATGACTTTCACGGTGCCATCAACATCAGCTTCATCAATATAACCAATAGCATTTGGGTTTGATGCTACAGCGGCTTTCATTGCAGCAGCTGAGGCGACTGTTGCTGGTGGATTACCTTTACCAGTAAACACCTGCTTAGACCAAAATGCCTTCAATTGTGCATCAGATTTACCAGTAACAGTGCTATGAAACTCTGAGCGAGTGTTATTGCCTTCATCTAATTCATACACAACTAAACTATTATCGCCTTTGCCTAAAAATGCTTTTTTAGCATCTGACATCGACATATCACCAGTAGCATTATTACCAATAACAACTACACCTGCTGAGGCCGTAAATGCAACACCTAAACTGAGCGCGAATACACAGAATAACTTTTTCATATCATCGCTCCTTTTTAAAATACTGCATCGAATTTGACGGTATACACTAAAGTATCATCGAATTGGAATTGTTTAGTGAATGGATTGATCACAGGGTTAGTTTCTAAGCCTCCATTTGTATCACCAAAGTCTGTTGCATAGGTTAAATCAAATTTTATTGCAACATTATCAATGGCATCCCATCGTAAACCCAAACTGTAAGCTGTACGTTTCTCATTTAAACCAAGAGAAAGTGGTAGGGCTAATTGTGGTGGCAGATTAGAACGGACATCGTCATCAGTGGTTTTAACATAGGCAATAGTAGCATAGGGGGTAAACGATTTAATTCGATACCCAACCGTTAAATAACCTGATTCGTGGTCAGATAATAAACCATCAATTTCAACGGTAGTCCATTCAGCAATAGCAATAACAGAACCATTGTCGAAACTGCCACCCAAACCGTTGAATACAGCTTGTTCATTATCAATAATTAAACCATTGGCTTCGCCATCTAAGTCGGTTTGACCATATACGGCTCGGAAAGTCCATGTAAGATCTGTCCAAGAAACATTGGCACCCATGATGTTTGATAAATCGAGATCGCTATTTGGCACGGTTGATTCACCACCAAAACCTTGAAGGGTTAATGTCGAATCTTCAAATTCAAAATCGTATGAAATATCACCACCTGTGTAGGATGAGAAAGGAACTTGGTCATAGACTTCAGTAGGTGGACGAGCAAATGGCTGTGCATAACCCACATCTAAGTAATCAGAATACATAAACAAGGGGACGCGCAGTTTACCACCACGAATTTTGGTTCCATTATCAAAACGATGAGATAAATAAGCCCATTCTGCTTCGACATCCCAATCATTTTCGCCTTTCATCATCAACTGTAAAACAGCCTGAGTCTGGTTACTGATATTGAAAGTACCTTGAAAACCAATTTTGCTGTCTTGAGAAAAGTCAGCGCTAGAAGAGGCTCCGTTATAACCAGCATCATTATCTGAGCTGATGTAAGCACCACTGATAAAGCCGTTAAAGTTAAACTTTTCGGTTAAACTTTTGGTTTGTTGAGCTTGTAAAGCCTGAACTTGTTGCTCTAGTTTTGCTACTTTTGCATCGGTAGCTTCATCTGCAAACGCTGCAGCAGGTACTAATGCAATAGAAATCGCTACCGAAAGCGCTTTCACGTTAAAGTGCATAGGGTTACTCCTTTATCATCACTCAAAGTGCCCAAAGGGCTTATTTTTATGTTTAGCTATACTTATATAGCTAATTTTTTGATATCTCACCAATTTATAAGTCAGTTATCGAATTTTAAATTCATAAATATAGCTTAAATCGATTTATGTCTATTTTTATAGCTGAGGTGAATTTGTCGATAATTGTATGCTTTAGCATCAACCATATGACAGATTCAAAAGTAATATCTATATAATCAATGTCTTATTCTTTTAAAGCCACTCGGCTATTTTACGCCATGATGTTTATCATATAGGTACCACAACAATAATACGCATACTTATCGACTAGTTAGTGCATTTACTTTAACATTTTTCACAAAATCATCCAAAATCAATACTGGTTGGGATGGGCTACATAAATTAACCTCTCGCTAGGGATATTAAATACACATCAAACTATCTTTTGCATAGCTATCTGTGTATTTACTTGCAATAGGCCAGCTATAGACGCGCTAATTCGCCTTGTTATTAGCATGCAATTCGAGCTTGTCTATAAGTGGTTTAATAACTAAATTTCAATTAGTTATCACATAACCCGATTTGAGGTTTAATGAATAATGATGCAGGTTTGTGTTTAAGGCTGATATAGAAGTGGTTTTGAGTAGATTTGACTGTAAATTTTAGGATAGTTGTTAACTCTATCTTGTTATGTAAAAGGGCAGAGAGCGCATACATCAACACTCTCTGACCAACAGGTGAATGCCTTAGTAACCAACGGCGGCAGATCCCGCTCGACGAGGATCGGATGATCCATATTTACCTTGTTCAGTTATCATAATTGATTGCGTGCTGCCAATAGATTGTTGCACTTTCACTTTATGGCCTTTGGCTTCAAGTAAAGAAATAGTGTCCTGATTCAAACTACGTTCAACCCACAAATAGTCAGGTAACCATTGATGATGCACCCTTGAAGCAGCACTGGCTTCGGCAATGTTAAGCTGGTGATCAATTACATTCATAATGATTTGCAGTGTGATATTAATAATTCTTGAGCCACCAGGACTACCTGTAACTAAAAAGGGTTTACCGTCTTTCATCACTATGGTTGGGCTCATTGAGCTAAGCGGGCGTTTATATCCCTTGACTGAATTAGCATCTCCGCCAATAAGACCGTAGCCATTGGGTACACCAGGCTTAACCGAAAAGTCGTCCATTTCATTATTGAGTAAAATGCCAGTGCCTTTTGCTACCAGCCCAGAACCATAACTGAAGTTAAGCGTATAGGTGTTTGACACGGCATTGCCCCATTTATCGACCACTGAGTAATGGGTGGTTTGTGGGCTTTCATACCCATTGATATTACCGGGTTTTATTTCGCTACTTGGGGTAGTTTTATTCAAGGCTATTTTGTTTGCTATGTTATGGGCATAGTCTTTGTTAATGAGGTTGTTAATGGGGACGTCGACAAAATCAGGATCACCTAAAAACTCACTGCGATCAGCATAGGCATATTTCATTGATTCAGCCATGACATGTAATGTTTGAGCGGTATTATGGCCAAATTTATCAATGGGAAATTGTTCTAACACATTAAGCATTTCAATGATGTGAAGCCCACCTGATGACGGCGGTGGCATAGAAACAACTTCATAGCCTCGATAGGTACCACGGATAGGTTCTCGTTCAACGACCTTGTAATTTGCAAGATCCTTGAGCGTCATGACACCACCAGCTTGCTGAACCGAGGCGACAATCTTTTCTGCTGTTTCCCCTTGGTAAAAGCCTTTACTGCCTAGCTTGGAAATCAGTGACAATGAATGGGCTAATTCCGGTTGGATTAATTGGTCACCGACCTCAAAGTTACTGCCATCAGCTCGGTAGAAAATAGCCGTTGAACTTGGCCATTGGGAGATTCTATTTTTAGTGCCGACCAATGAATTGGCAAGATCTGATGTTATCTCAATGCCATTTTTAGCCAGTTCTATAGCCGGAGCAACAATTTGCTGTAATGACATGGTGCCATATTGCTTTAACGCCAGTTCCATTCCCATAACCGTACCCGGAACACCAACGGCAAGGCCGTGTTCTCGACTTAATTTATCAACAGCATTGCCTTTTTCATCGAGAAAAATATCTTTGTGTGCTTTACCTGGCGCGGTTTCGCGATAATCAATAGCAATGGTTTTGTTATCTTTTGCGATGTGAACAAGCATAAAACCACCGCCGCCAATGTTCCCTGCGCGTGGCAAGGTAACCGCAAGTGCAAACCCAACCGCCACAGCAGCATCAACGGCATTCCCACCTTGCTTAAGGATATCAATGCCAATTTGACTGGCGATAGCTTCTTGACTGACAACCATGCCATGTTTAGCAAAAATAGGCTGGGCGGTAGCCATTTCACTGAAGATTGAATCCTCATTTGCGTTAACATACGATGGATAAAAACTGGCTGTGGTTAAACTAAAACTGACCACGGCTGACAGCAATAATGGGGTAAATTTGATAGTTGAATACACGGATAATCCTTAAGTCGTTCCCTGAATCGTTCGACTGTGCCATAGCTGCAATAAAATTGGTATGCTGTAGCGGAAAATTGGTTAAATAATAAGGGTAAAGCATTGCAGCAAGCATTTAACATAGCTGAAATTAACAATATCGATGAGATTGGTAAAGCGCAGTGGCAGCAATGTTTTAGCGATGATAACCCATTTATTAGATTTGAGTTTTTACAGGGGCTTGAAAGGGCTGGTTGTGTGGGAGCCGCCTCAGGCTGGAAAGTATGTCATCTTGTAATCAAAGAAGCCGCAACCCATCAAGTGCGCGCCATTGTGCCAATGTATGAGAAAAACCATTCGTGGGGCGAATATGTATTTGATTGGGCGTGGGCAGAAGCCTATGAGCGCAACCAACTAGCTTATTATCCCAAATTAGTTACCAGTGTGCCGTTTATTCCCGCCACAGGTCAACGATTTGGGTTTGATATAGGTGTGTCTCAATCCATGCGTAAGGTCATATTAATGGCAATTTGCGAATACCTCGAGCAAAAAATGCTTAAATACGATTACTCATCTTGGCATGGCTTGTTTATCAATCAAGAGGAACAGGCTTTATGGCCGCAAAATATTGGCATTACACGTAAAGGCACTCAGTTTCATTGGTTGAACAAGGGATATAGAGATTTTGACGATTTTCTAGCTTCAATGACATCCAGAAAACGTAAAAATATCAACAAAGAGCGCCAATCGTTATCTGCGCAACAGTTGAATTTTACGTTTGTTTCAGGTGTCGATGCCACCCTAGCGCAGTGGCATCACTTTATAAGATGTTATCAATTGACCTACCAAAAACGCTCTGGTCATCAAGGCTATTTAAATGAGGCGTTTTTTTTGGGGCTGCGACAATCTATGGGGGAGGCTATTCGATTATTGATTGTGACAGATTGCCATCAACAAATGATTGCAGCCGCACTGTTTTTTGTGTCTAAAACTCATTTATACGGCCGGTATTGGGGGACGTTGGTTGAGATTGATGGGCTGCATTTTGAAACTTGTTATTATCAGGGTATAGATTATGCGATTAACAACAACTTGGGCGTATTTGATGCTGGGGCTCAGGGCGAGCATAAAGTCGCAAGAGGATTTGAGCCAATAGCGACTTATTCAAAACATCTGGTTACTCACTCAGCATTTAACGATGCAATTAATGATTACTGTCAGCAAGAACAGCGGCACATTACCATATATATGGCACAGATTGCACAGCAGCTGCCATTTAAAAATAAGTCATAATGACAGTTCATTCACTCAGCCGAAAACAATGCTTGAGCAATTTTAAATTGATACAGTTTGAGCGGGTAGAGCTGTTGTTTGTATAGCAGTAACATATTTCGCTAAAGACCTTACATCAGATCTTGCGCCGTAGTTTACTATCAAAATAAAAAGCTTAACTCGGAAAAGTGCGACCATTAAATACTATTTGCCACTCAGAAAGGTTTCACATTAGAGGATAAATAGACATTATCCCAATGCTAACCAGATCCCTACCAGTAACATTAAGCTGCCCGCAATACGATTCATCCAGCGAATATTATCGCCTCGGGATAAAAACAATCGCAGGCTTTTGCCGCCACTAGCGTAGGCAAGCATAGATAAAGACTCAGTCACCATAATAATGCCAAGCAACACAAACAATTGTGGAGCAACAGGCTTATCAAGGGTAATAAATGGTGGCAATAAAGAAATCATGAATGCCCAGCCCTTAGGATTAGCAATTGCAGTAATAAATCCTTGGCTGACTAAACTTAACCTGCGAGTATTAACTTGCTGACCGTCTATCACCGCCATTTTACCCCGAGCTCGCCACATATTAATGCCGATATAACAAAGATAAGCGCCTCCAACCCACTTTAAAATATCAAACATTTGTGGGTAGTTAAGCATAATGCTGGCAACCCCTAAAACGGCAGCTATGGCCACAATGGCAACACCAACTAGTTCACCTATCATCATCCATAACGTCCGGCGCACACCAATACTCATACCTAATGTCATAGCTAGTGTCATGCACATGCCTGGGGTGATAGAGACAAAAAAGAAGGTTGGAATAAACACAGCGAGTACAGCGTAATCAGGCATATATAAGGTCTTTATCAATAAGTAAGCAGTGAGTGTAATCCGCTTAATAAACAAAAACCAGCGCTCGGCTGGTTTTTGTAAAACGAAGTTTCGTTATGATGTTATTACAACACACCACGGCGAACTTGGTCGCGTTCGATTGATTCGAAAAGCGCTTTAAAGTTGCCTTCACCAAAACCTAGGTTATTTTTACGTTGAATGATCTCGATAAAAATAGGACCAAATAGGTTTTTAGTGAAAATTTGCAACAAATAACCATCATCATCACCGTCGACTAAAATTTGATGATGTTTAATACGTTCACGGTCTTCAGTGACTTGAGGTAGCTTATCGAAAATCGTGTCGTAGTATTCAGGAATGATATCCAAGGTTTTAATTGCTGTGCCTTCCATCGCATCCAAAGATGCCACGATATCACGGCTTCTAAAGGCTAAATGCTGAACTCCAGGACCATTATACTCACCTAAATACTCATCAATTTGGTTGTTATTGTTGCCTTTACCTTCATTGATAGGAATACAAAAACTGCCATCTGGTGAACGCAGTGCATAAGACACTAATGCCGTTTGAGCACCGCTTATGTCAAAGTAGCGTACTTCAGTGAAACCAAAAATATCCTTATAGAAGTTAGCCCATTTATCCATAGTGCCTTTATAGACATTATTGGTTAAGTGGTCGACTTCCATAAAGCCTTTTTCTGGAGTGATGATTGGTTCATCTAAATCAACAAAATCAGTAGCATAAATATTGTTATCAGCACCAAAGGTGTCGATAAAATAGATCAAGCTATCGCCAATACCATAAATAGCTGGGTAGGCCATGTCTTTTTCAGACTCTGCTGCAGGCTTTGCACCACGCTCAACAGCCAATTTAAATGCTAATTGCGCATCTTCCACTCTCCAACCCATTGAACAAATTGCAGGACCGTGTGACTTAGCAAATTCTGCCGAGAATCCGGCACGACTTTTATTCAATAAAAAATTAATGTCATTTTGCTTATAGTAAGTGATATCGTGATCTTTGGCTTTCTTTAACATAGAGAAACCAAAATCAAGAAACACTTGATGCATAAAGTCGGTATCTGGGCTGGCAAATTCAGTAAATTCGATGCCTAAAAGTCCCAGTGGGTTTTGTTCGCTTGCCATGTTGTTATTCCTCGTTATATTTCAACGCGCTTCACACTGAGTGACTTAGTTTTCTAACCAAGAGCGGTTGTAGTCTTCACTCATGCAATTTTTAACATGGGAAGTAAGATTAAGTGGGGCGAAAGTATCGACCATCACTGCGTATTCGTAAGTGTCTTTTTTACCGATAGATGCTTCAGTTCGCCCAGGCTGAGGGCCATGTGGCACGCCTTTTTGATGTAACGTCATGAAGCCTGCTTCAATACCTGTACGACTCATAAAATCACCATCGACATAATATAAGACTTCATCACTGTCGATATTGTTATGGTAATAAGGCGCGGGTATTGATTTTGGGTGGAAATCATATGGACGTGGTACAAAATTACACACCACAAAATTATGTGCGGTAAACACTAAATGATCCGAAGGTGGTAAGTGGATTTTACCTACTTTGGGTGCATACTCAGCGATATTAAATGCCCAAGGATAAACACAGCCATCCCAACCGACTAGGTCAAATGGATGCCATTCCAAAGTCATTTGCTGATATTTATCACCAAACTTACACACCAAAGGAAATTCACCTTTTTCTACAATGGCATCGGTTAATTCAGGTGTGCGAATATCACGTTCACAATAGGGCGCTGATTCAAGTAATTGGCCATATTCATTACGGAAATGTTTAGGCACTTCAACCATAGAAAACGACTCAATAACAAATAAACGTACATTACTGTAATCATTGAAGGTTAATTGATAAGTTGTGCCACGAGGGATAACTAAATAATCCCACTTTTTGACTTCAATGACTCCATATTCGCTGAGTAATTGACCTTCGCCCTCATGTACAAATACCACTTCGTCAGCATAGGCATTACGGTAAAACTCATGGGTGCTATTGGTCACCTTTGCAGTGTAGAGGGCTACATCACTGTTATAAAATATTTTGTTACGGCTACTAAAAAAATTACCCTCACAATCAGCGATGCGAGAATCTAGCTTATAATTTTGAATGAGTGAGTCTTGCCACTCTTGTCCATGGTCTACAGCATAAGGCACCACATTGATCGCCTTCGTCGGCATGTTGTGATGGTATTTATTAGAATAAATATTTGAGAAACCATGGGTTGAGAATAACTCTTCTCGGTACAGCTCGCCATTGTCTTTTTCGAATGCGATATGGCGCTTTGTGGGGATCTCGCCTTGTTTTACATAAAATGGCATAACAGCTTCCTTAACCCGATGATACAAACACTCAATCTCATCTAACGCACGATTAGCGAAAATAATGTGATCTATGTTGCATAGATTCATTCAATTTAGTTGCTTGGATGAACAAAAAAAAGAATAATAAACCGTTAGACTCAATCAGTTTTTTAGATTGTATTTAAATTGATACACCTCTGGCAGTTATTCGATACAAAAATCGAATTTTACACGATAAAGGACAGTTTTATGCGCATAGATGTAGATGCATTTAAGGTTTTACAGGTATTAGTTGAAGAAGGGAGTTTTGCTAAAGCCTCAGAAAAACTGCATAAGGCACAGTCTGCGGTGAGTTATCAGGTTAAAAAGTTAGAGCAGCATCTTGGCGTGAGCCTATTTAACCGTGATCAATATCGTGCTGAGTTAACTCCAGAGGGGCGAGTGATTTTGGCAGAAGGACAACGCTTGTTGCAGCATTTAGCGAATATAGAGCATCTTGCTAGTCGCTTCAGTGAAGGCTGGGAGCCCAAGTTAGAGTTAGTCATTGATGGCGCGTTACCTATGGAACCCATCATGACAGCTTTAAAGCGCATGGCTGAGCATAAAGTGCCAACCAAGATACAATTGAATATGGAGTTTTTGGGGGGCGTGCAACACAGGTTTGAGCGTGATAATGCCGATCTTATGCTGGTAAAAGATTATCTAGCTGGTCCCAATTACCATCCTAAAGCATTGCCGACTATTACCAGTATTTTGGTTGCCAGTTGCCAACACCCCTTGGTTGCCCTTAAAAATGTCAGTCTAACCGAACTACAACAACACGTTGAGTTGACTATTCAAGATTCGTCACCGCAAAGATTAGTTCGAGATGAAATGCAGTTTGGTGGAGATAAAGTTTTTTATTTGTCGGGGTTTATTATGAAAAAAAATGCCCTGTTAAAAGGACTCGGTTTTGGTTGGATGCCAGCATTTTTAATTCAAGAGGAATTACAGTCCCATCAATTAAAACCCGTTGATTTTATTGGCGGTAATCGATTCAGTTTTACACCACAATTGGTTTCGACACTTGAACGGCCATTAGGGAGAGCTGGACAGTTATTCACAGAGTTAATTCTTGATGAGTTTACCCGCTTTGAGTTTCAAGGTTCCAAAGAGTTAAATACAACAGGGCTAGGATGATTTAGATAACATATGGATAAGATGGATTCAATATCACAGGCCATTCTACTTAATATTATCTTGCAAAATGCCTAGCAGAGCGGTTCATCAGCAAGATATCGGCGTGTTAAGCTGAAATACAATGTTGACATATTATGTCAACACCTTTAAGTTGTTTGAATAATTAATTCAGTAATTCTATGTTACAGGAGTGACTAATGAGTAAGCAGTGCCACGAAGTGGATTTTGAAATCATCGGCTCAAGTATGCAGTTAGTCGAAATTGAACTCGATCCGCAAGAAACCGTCATCGCTGAAGCTGGGGCGATGAATTATATGGAGCAGGATATCGCCTTTGAAGCCAAAATGGGCGATGGCTCAGAACCTGAATCAGGTTTTTTCGGAAAAATACTCGGTGCGGGGAAACGCGCATTTACTGGTGAGAGTATTTTTATGACTCATTTTACTAATGAGGGCCATGGAAAACGTAAAGTTGCATTTGCAGCCCCTTATCCTGGTAGTGTGTTGGCCGTCGATTTGTCAAAGCATCAAGGCGAAATCATTTGCCAAAAAGACAGCTTTTTAGCCGCGGCTTTAGGCACTAATGTCACGATGAAATTCAATCGTCGCTTAGGCGCAGGCTTTTTTGGCGGTGAAGGTTTCATACTACAAAGTTTAAAAGGTGATGGCATGGTGTTTATTCATGCTGGTGGCACCTTGATAAAAAAAGAACTAAAAGGCGAAGTACTGAGAGTAGACACCGGCTGTTTAGTGGGTTTCTCACCAGGTATAGATTATGACATTCAACGTTCTGGCTCATTAAAATCAATGGTTTTTGGTGGTGAAGGGCTATTTTTAGCCACGTTACAAGGCCATGGAACTGTCTGGCTACAATCATTACCTTTCTCGCGCATGGCAGATCGCATTATCGCTCATGCACCTTCAAAAGGCGGTATTGCCCAGGGCGAACAGTAATGAATATCCATGAGTGTTACTGAGGCCTGTTAAACTTCGAGGTTATTTCAGTGAGTGGTTGGTCATTATTACTAGGCAGAGTTGCAGTGTAGAGATGCTACATAATAAGTCGATAACCGGTAAGAGTGGCCAATAATTGCATCCAGAGGTGTGCGGGTAAATCTGTTTGACGTTTTGTTGCTTGGTTTTTTCTATAACCAAGAAGTATCCTTTACCTCAATTAACACGTTTTTAACGCTAACAAAACTCAACCAGCAAAACTCAACATGACTTAGTGACACCATGTAAAAACTGCGACTCATATAACACTATATTATTTGTTAGTTGTTATATGAGCCCGCTCTATATTCTATCGATTTGTCGCTTTTTTCGATGTAAATGACTATCGACTTAAATGACTATCGACTTAAAAACATAATATGCTCAAACTCTTCTGTTGATACTGGCTGTACACTTAACCTTGCCCCTTTAGCGACTAAAACCATACTGGTTAACCGTGGATCGGCTTTCAGCTGCTTTAGCGAAATAGGCCGGTTAAACTTTTCCATAAAATGTAATTCAACTTGAATCCATTTGGGGTTAGCGATGTCGGACTTTTTATCAAAATAAGTGGAGTTGATATCAAAAGCGCTCATATCGACTGTTGCCGCCTGGCTTACCTCTACTAATCCGACGATAGCAGGAACTTTACAGCTGGAGTGGTAGAAAAAGACTAAATCATTTTGCTTTACCTGATCTCGTAAAAAATTTCTCGCTTGATAGTTTCGAATACCTTGCCATGCTGTTTTTTGATCTTTACTCAATTGTAAATCATCAATGCTAAATTCATCTGGCTCTGATTTCATCAACCAATAATTCATAAGTTTCACCAAAAAATGAGTCTGTACTATTATTGAATAATAGTGTTTATTTTATATGCCGTTAAGCACCTGCTATAAAGATATTATTTGTGGCAATTTAAAAAACGGTTCAATTATTATATCACTGAATTATCGAAGGTAATTTTTTAAGGGGCATAAATGGTTTCAATGCTAAGCCGTCACAAGCTTGCTTATAACATAGGTGCAATCGTAATCCTGTTATCTGCGCAGTTAACGGCAGATACGCTTGAGCTGTCAACTTTAGAGTGGCCGCCATTTACTGGAGTCAATCTCATTGAAAAAGGCGTGACCAGCCAGATCGTGCAGCAGGCACTTAGTTATGAAGGGCATGAGTTAAAAGTGTCGGTATTGCCTTGGAACAGAGCAATTAGAGTCGCCAAAAAGGGGGGCAATAGCGGTTATTTTCCTGAATATCTTAATGTGACTAATGATTTTATATTCTCAAATTCTTTAGGAAGTAGTCCGATAGGGTTATTACAACGAAGAAGCACCCCAATAAAGTTGACGGTCTTATCAGATTTGAATAACTACACTCTCGGTGTTGTGAAGGGATATGTTAATACTGATGAAATAGACAATATGATTAGAGATGGGCGACAACCCTTTGAAGAAGCTAATGATGAACGGCAGAACATCTTGAAATTAGCCGCTGGAAGAATCGACGCTATTGTTATTGATTACAATGTCTATCAATATCTTCAGCATGAACCTAAGATAGCGGGGATTTCGCACTTACTGCAATTGAATTCTAAGCCATTGGCACTAAAAAGTTTGCATATCGCTTTCAATAATAATGATCAAGGCCGTAAATGGCAGAAAGTGATTAATAGGGGGTTATCTCAATTTGATGCACAACAAATGATGGATGCTTACTTGATTGAATCAAGTAAGCATCAAGGCCATTAACATTGCTCTGTTGGTACAATTGTTTGACCAATTGGCGTTAAGCTTAATAAGGCAAGTTTCAAGTGTTGTATACCAAATGGAATACCAATAATGGTAATAAAACAAGCTAAGGCATGGGTTAAATGGCCTATCGCTAACCAAATTCCGAAGAATAAAAACCAAATAATATTACCAACCATTCCCATTGTGCCTGTGCCTAAATCATGTTCACCCGTTAACTGTCTGCGATTAACGGTTTGCTGACCAAAAGGCCAAAAAGCCATTTCGCCTATAACGAAACAAGCGCGGCCAAATGGAATACCGATTATGCTGATAAAACACAATATCCCAGCTAACCACCAGGCTAATCCCATTACAAAACCACCCAGTACAAACCATGCAATATTAAATATCAGCCTAAAAATAGCCATTTGAGTTCCTTTTTACAGTTTAAATTCAATCACATTTAGTATAAGCACTTATTGTGCCAATATTTAAGTGTATGATATTGTTAGTATAAGGCTGATTTTTACGAATAGTGAAACAAATAAAATGAGCAATTAGACTAAATATAGCGGCTTTTAACTAAAGTTAGATACAATGCCGTTATTAATGACTTTATGATTGAGATTAATGCTAACTAATAGCCCTACAGATACGATGTACTTTGCAGGCAGACAAATACATATTAAACGAGATGATTTGTTACATGCAGATTTTAGTGGCAATAAAGCCCGCAAATTTTATCACTTTCTAGTGAATGATTTTCCTGATGTGTCCCATGTTGTGGGGTCCGGTTCTGCGCAGGCAAATTCATTATATTCTCTATCGGTATTGGCAAAAATAAAGGGCTGGAAATTAGATTACTATGTGAGTCATATTGCCGATTATTTAAAGCAACAGCAGAGGCTACCGTCAGAAATCCGGTCTAATTATTCTGAAGCGATTAAAAATGGCGCTAATGTCATTGAAATTGATTGGTCTTCAAATCTGTTTAATGCCTGCCAACATTTAGATGATGCCATTAAGGTATTAAAACAAGATTACCTAGAAAAAAATAACGCTTTGGAAACTTTATTTATTCCGGAAGGGGGGCGTTGCGAATATGCTAAAACTGGCATTTATGAACTCGGTAAAGAAATAATAAATTGGGCAGTTATTCAAAATATTAATAAGTTATCTATATTTTTGCCATCAGGCACAGGTACCACAGCGTTATATTTACAAGAGTACTTTGTAAAACAGGCTCAAAAAAATACTTTAGATATTGAGGTGTTAACCTGTAGCACAGTAGGTGGAGATGCTTACCTTATAAGCCAGTTTGATGAGTTATCTTTAAATACTCTCCATCATCCACAAATACTAAATGATGGTAAAAAATACCATTTTGGTAAGCTTTATCTTTCATTATTTCATCTATGGCAACAGGTATTAGATTCAAGTGGAATAGAGTTTGATTTACTTTATGACCCCATCGGACTAAATGTATTGAAACACACTATTGAGTCTGGTGAACTTAAAGATCGTGAAATACTTTATATCCATCAAGGTGGCTTATTAGGCAATGCCACAATGTTACCCAGATACCAAAGAAAGCAGGCTTTAACTATAAAATAATCTTTATTACATATAGTTAGTTTTGTGGTTTACAGTCTTAATGTTTTGAATGAGATATTGGATAGGGTTTTGAAAGATTTATCAGTTTGCTCTGTTGATAATAAACGTTCGGTAAATGAGAGGAGAATACCGTTAGCCAAGTTTATTAAATAACAGAGCAAATGATGTACGCAAAGCGTAGAGGTTTACTTGTTAGAACTGATTAACCATTTCATAAAGTTCAACGCTTCGATGCGTTTTGAAAAGGTTGTTTTGTTTTTACCTTGAGAATCAGTAAAAGCAATTGAATTTTTATTTGATGAAATTGAATTAACTGGGAAGTTAACTGTAATTTCGTGTCCGTTAAATTGGTATGACATCATCATACTCCTTCTATAATAATTTGCTCACCCTTGGGTGATGTAAGTTTTAACAATAAAATTCCTTAACATTTTTCGTGTTGCGAAAGATTTAAGTTAGCTTAGTTAAGTTACCCTATCAATCCTACACTAATCAAGTGTTTATATGAAAAATGTGAGAGTTTAATCATAATTTTTGATTAAATATAATTCATCATTTCACTAAAAACATTAACATTTACGCATAAAAGTTAACTGCTTGATTGGACTAGTTGACCATAGGTTTATGACAAGCAAATGACAAAAATAAAAGCGTTTGATAAATATATTTTTATATTAAATCTTTTCAGCAGATGTATTTTTTGTAGCTTGTGGTGGTTTACGAAAGGAAGTTGAGCAGACTCACGATAGGTAAACAAAATAAACAAGGTAATTAAACTTCCGCAAGCATATACTGAGTTTATGTTGTTGGCAACAAATATTTAAAAGTATTTATTGCCAACTATTTGCTATTAAAGTATGTACCAATCAAATCCTGATAAGCAATAATACTAGTAAATTAACTCACCAATAGGGTTTAGTAACTTGCTGAATCCTTTAGTAAAGTATAAGGGTGCATCTACTATTGTATAACACAGGCAACCTGTCATGGTCTTAGGTGAATGCTGATGATTCTCGTCAAGCAACATGAAATCACCTGGTTTGTAGGTGTTATATTCATCACTAAATTCACCCGCAAGTAACAGTGTCAGTTCTGAACCTTTGTGAGTGTGTTCAGGAATTTCACCTTGTGGTGCAATGTGTAGTAAACTTGCTCTTGCATGCTCTTCACCAGTATCGAGACGCAATCTACTGACTTTGCCTATACCTTGCCATTGAGCTTTTATTTGATGCCTAAATGCACGGGGTAAAGGATAAGATTGGTCTTTAACTGTCACTTCAGTGACCCCTTCAATATATGCTTCAGCAGGTTTAGCATCCAGATCATCTAAGGTGTTTTGCATCATTTGTGCTAACAAGGTTGACATCTGTGAGTCGATATCAACACTGATATTTGACTCAACATCATTGTCAAAAACATTAACAGTTTCACTCTCTGTTAAAGCGTTAAGTTTTTGCTGACATATGCTACACATTTCAGCATGAGCTGATATCGCCAAAGACATGGATAATGGCAGCTCCCCTTTAATATGGAGAGACAATAACTCTTGTTGTGGGTGATACTTAATCATAATGTTTCTCCATAAATCCCTTTAACTTTTCTAAGCCTAATCTTAATCGTGATTTGACTGTGCCTATGGGGATATCGAGTTTGTCTGCTAATTCCTGTTGAGTCATTTCTTGCATGTAAATACCTTGTACAATTTGTCGTTGTAGCGGCGGTAACTCATCGACATGACGTAATAATGTGCCAGATAATTTGAAATCATCTTCATTACTTTCGGCGTCGTCTGATTCAAAAAGAGGCCAAATGTCGTCTCCAAAAGAATCTTCTTTGTTGTGCTGAACTTTGCGAAGCATATCGAAGCACTGATTTCGCATTACTGTGAATACCCAAGTGCTTACCGCAGCTTTGTCTTCACTGTATAAATGAGCTTTGGTCCAAACACGAGTCATGGTTTCTTGTACTAAATCCATGGCCAGGCCTTGCTGATGCAATCGTTGATTACCAAATGCGTTGATCTTAGGTCCGAAATGATTGAACAGTTTGGCGAAAGATACTTTACAGCGTAAGTTAGCAACCTTAAGCATTAGCTCTGCTAATTGTTCAGCATCGAGTTCATTTTTATTAGACAATTGTATTGCACCGTTATCTTTAGCAAGTCTTGCCTTATCATAACGATTTTGCGCAGTTTGTGATTGAAAATTTTCCATTATCTTCACTCGCGTCGTATTATTTGCCGATAGTAACCATATATACGCTGCTAAATAATAATCAGATCACTTTTTATGAGTTATTTTTACTGTAAAACATAAACATTCTATTCAAATCGGTACGCTAGTTACTTGATGATATTACTTAAGTAATCTTGGGCCATTTTATGGTCATGATTATTGATACAGTGATACTTTTCCGCTGCAGTTAACGGGATAATCTCTAACCATCGCTGACACACCCAAGAAATATCGTCAAAATGTTCATTTTGGTATTGGGCCAGATGCTCAGGATATTGGTTTAAAATTTCTCGTAAAGTGTCACTTAACATTTTTTCTGTAGTTTGATTTGGGCTGACTTTTTTACTCTCGGCGATATTAATAATCGATGTTGGCCAATCATCTATTATCTCAATTGTGCCTCGCTTTAATCCGTCATCTTCGATGGTGAAATCTTTTAAATGAAATTTTTTCTCACCCTGAATACTGATACCAAGTAAGCCATCATCTAAGGTCTCAAAGTCAATAATTTTACATAACGTACCTATTGGTAGCATGTGCTTTTTATCGTCGTTTAACATACACAGACCAAAACCACTATTTGATTTAAGTGATTCTGTTACTAGGCGTTTATATCTAGGTTCGAATATGCGTAATTGACTGAAGCCATGGGGCAGCAGACACATTGACAGTGGGAACAGTGGGATAACCATAACTAGCCTTATTTGATTCAATTGTGTTAATAAACAATACGAATTGACGGTGATAATTGATCACATTATTCCTGCTGATTTACCCATATGATATCGCTGTTTCGTATTCCTAAACGTTCCATTTTCATGACAAATCTTTGTCTGGTTTCAGGAGTGATTTGCTTGTTACGGGAGAGAATCCATGCATAACTATTATCGGGGCCAATAACCAGTGCATCAGAATAGCGTCCATTAACTTCTTGGATCGCATCATGGATTTGATATGCACCGTAAAATGGACCGAAGAAAGATACTTTTAATAACCCTTTGTCACTACCCTCAATAAAATAAGCTTTGCCATTAGCTTCTTTCCAAGCCTGTTTTTCTACATTGTAACCACGGTTAGTAACCAGCACTTTGTCTGCATCTAATTGGTAAGTTGCGGTGACCTTATCCATGTCTCTTTCAAATGAATGGTCTAATCGCGCAATCTCATACCATGTACCAAGATAATTATTAACAGTGAAGTTTTCTATAACATCCACTTTTGTATCAATCATGGTGCAAGAGGTTAAAGATAATGCAGTGAGTAATGTCAGTATTAGTCGCATAAGGATCCCTATATAACAATTAATGGATTTAGAAAACTAAGCTAATATTATACTTTACGTATCAAAATGCCTCGTAGATCTTATTGAGATGAGATAGCTTCCCATGTTTTTATTTGTTTTTTGTTTATAATGGTACTTAGACTTGTGTAGGCTAATGCGTGATGGATCATATTTAATGATTGGTGGTATGTTTTAATGAAAAAAATGCTCGATACAGTTGATCAACGGACCAATCTGGTTGGCGAAAACCGGCTGGAGTTACTGCTTTTTCGTATCAATTCTACTCAACTATTTGCTATTAACGTCTTTAAAGTAAAAGAAGTGGTCAAGGTGCCACCTTTGAGTGCGATGCCGGGCAGTAATCACAGCATAGCCGGAGTTGCCAATATCAGGGGCACATCTATTCCTGTTATAAATTTACGTGGTGCCATTGGTTTCTCACCTTTACCCATCACTGACGATTGCAATTTAATCATCACGGAATACAACCGCAGTATTCAAGGCTTCTTGGTGGGAAAAGTTGAACACATTGTAAACTTAACGTGGGGGGATATCATGCCTCCGCCTAAAACTGCTGGTAAAAACAATTACTTAACAGCTATAACTCGCCTTGAAGAGCAAGGCCAGTCTCATTTGGTGTCAATTATTGACGTTGAGAAGGTTTTAGCAGAGATAATTAATTATGACATTCGCTTGTCTGAAGGGGTGCTAGACGAAGCATTAGCGCCCGAAATGCCTGGACGTAAAATATTGATCGTTGATGATTCTAGCACCGCAAGAAAGCAGGTAAGGGAGACATTAGGTCAATTAGGTATTGAGATTATTGAGGCTTCTGACGGTTTGCAAGCGTTGAATTTGCTCAAATCGTGGGCCAATGAGGGTAAAAATGTTGCCACTGAATTATTAATGATGATTACCGATGCTGAAATGCCCGAAATGGACGGGTATAAGCTTACTTCAGAAGTGCGTTCAGACCCACGCATGGCATCATTATTTATTACTCTTAACACCTCATTGAGTGGTAGCTTTAATAATGCCATGGTGGAAAAAGTGGGCTGTGATGCGTTTATCTCTAAGTTTCAGCCTGATTTATTGGTGACCGAGGTTCAAAATAGGTTAAGAGACATTTTGGAATAGTACTAAAACATGGTTTAAAGCTAAAATTATTGCATTGAGTATCACTATATATCTAAATCCTCAATCAGCTCATTGAGGATTTTTTGTTGCATCGATTTTGTGATCCCAATATTGAGTCTGGCAAGTTTAACCGCATGAGCAAATTTATCTTTTCCCAATAAGGTCACTAATTGCTGAAGGAATGCTTGATCTAAAGCCAATACTGCACTGTAATGTTTTATTGCTTGGGTAAGATTATTAAATTGCAGCCCATCAAATTCAAATCCCAGTGTGTTACTACCTGCAAATAATGGGTCTTCGTCAAATTGCTCCCCATCAATGCTCAACACCCAGCCTGGCGCATTAATTCTTTTCTGAGCAATTTGGTACATCATCCAGGCACTTTTCTTAAAACCACCAAAAATTTTACATTCAAATTCGGACTCTTCAAGTTCTTGTTCGGTCCAGTTAATGCCAATCGCAAGGTCTTGGCTGTAACGCTGCATTAATTGATCTTTAACCGCCTCACGACATTCCCATATAGACGTCAATAATTGCTTTTTTGCGAGTAATAAACATTCATTACAGGTCGGCACTGTCAATGATGGGTGAGGGGTATGAGCCATACGCCAATAAGCTAATTCGGCATTGCAAGGTTCATCACAAAACCAACACGTGTGGCGTTTTTCAAAAGGAATATCTACGAGTATTGGGCTTGTCATTGAAGTAACTTTGTAATGGAGTGAAGTTAACGCGTTAAATGATGAAATTTAATCTCATTCGAACTCAACGCGTTATCGCTATCGTTATTCTTTTTCGATATCAACTAAACTTTTAGCTAGGACTATTGGGTCGATTTCAAGACATTCTTGATCGCTTTCCCAATCAACGCCAACTAATACACCGTCGTCGTTTAAATCACTCACCCAATATTCAAGGAAGTCAATTAGCGTAATACTCACTGCTTTATACTCAGACCACTCTTCAGTGCAATGAATTTTAGCCGCTGATTCAGATGACCAGAGTGGCATAACGTCAGTATCTTCATATTCTGATGAATCACACACAACCCATCCTTCACCTGTTTCGTCTTGAAGTCCCCAAACGATTTGGTGTTCTTTTACACTTTCGATGAAGCTTGTTAACGCTGGGCTTAGTTCAGACATGATTATTCTCTTTAATTGGGATTAAAAACGTTTTCATTATACTGAATACCCGACTTAGCTCAAGGTGGGATTGATAATTGACACTCGCATTGTTTAAGAACACACCTTTTAACACAAAATCCGTCTTTTTATGGCCATAAGCCTCTTGTGAAGTTGTGGCTGATCAGTCACGATTATCACACATTAACTTTCGTATTAATTGGGTGCATTTTGAGTCGTAAACACGTTTACTTATCCATTCCAGCCTTTTTGTTCAGTATCAGTTTTCCTCATCTGGTTATGGCTAACGAAGATTTTGCACAATGTGTGAGTCAATTACAGTTAACCGCCAAGCAAAAGGGAATTTCTCAGCATACCATCGACACTACGGTGGCAAATTTATCTTTTGTGCCTAGAGTCATCGAACTTGATAATCAGCAGCCTGAATTTACCACTACCTTTAAAGATTATTATGATAAACGCGTAACTGATTGGCGAATAAAAGAAGGGCGCAAGCTGTTTGATAAACATCGTAAATTGCTTAATCAATTAACGGCACAATACGGTGTGCCCGGGCAATATATTGTTGCTTTTTGGGGGCTTGAAACAAATTTCGGCAGCTATAAAGGTAATATGTCGGTGTTGAACTCATTGGCAACACTGGCATGTGATCCTAGACGAAGTGAGTATTTCACTCAGGAGCTAATGCAAGCATTGACCCTAAAAGAGCGTTATCAATTTGCTGATGAAGATATGGTTGGCTCATGGGCGGGAGCGATGGGACACACCCAATTTATGCCGACTAACTATCTAAAGTATGCCGTTGACGGTGATGGCGATGGCAAAGCGGATTTATGGAACAGCACCGCAGATGCGTTAACTTCGGCCGCTAATTTTTTACAGCAACTTGGCTGGCAAGCCACAGAACGCTGGGGACGTGAAGTACAGCTACCCCCAAATTATGATTTTGCATATATGGGCAGTAAAGACAGTCAGCCATTAGTAAAGTGGGCAGCGTTAGGTATTAAACAAGCTAATGGAAAACCATTATCCACGCCAGATATGAAAGCGGCTCTATATGTACCAGCGGGTCATACTGGACCTGCTTTTTTAGGCTATGAAAACTTCAATGTGATCATGCGCTGGAATCGCTCTGAATTTTACGCAGTGTCTGTTGGACAACTAGCGGATCAAATTAATGGTGGTAGTGGCATTGTTAAAGCTTTACCTAATCATCCACGTTTAAATCGTGAAATGGTCAGTGCACTTCAGCAAAAGTTGTTAGATGCAGGTTTTGATGTCGGTAAGCCCGATGGTATTTTAGGTCGTAACTCAGTAGCTGGACTGCAAGCATATCAACGTCAACAAGGGCTGATTGCGGATGGTTACCCTGATAATGCTACTTTCGAAAAATTAGGGATTAGCTTAAACAAATTGCCGACACAATAAGCATTTGTTAAGCTCTTGCGACTTTTTTATTGCTTGGAACAGATTTTTACGCTGTATTAAGCAACACCAATTAAAATTAAAGGATAAGTAATGAGCATTAATGACAATATGGTTGTGCAGTTTAATTACACACTGCGCGATGAGAAAGGCGAAGTGCTTGAGTCAAACGAAGGCCGCGATCCAATTGCTTACCTTCATGGCAATGACAACATGATGCCTGGTATTGAAGATGCTATTACCGGTAAATCGGTGGGTGATAAGTTCACTGTAACACCACCTGCGGCAGATACCTATGGTGAGCGCCAAGAAGGCGCAGAACAACGCGTGTCAGTGAAACATTTAGTTGGCGCTAAAGTATGGAAACCTGGTATGGCAGCGGTGATCAATACAGATCAAGGCCAACGCCAAGTCACCATTTTGAAAGTCGGTAAATTTATGGCAACTGTGGATGTCAACCATCCTTTAGCCGGTAGAGAGCTTACATTCGATATCGAAGTGGTGAGTGCTCGTGATGCAACTGATGAAGAAATTGCACATGGTCATGCGCATGGCGTTGGTGGTCACCACCACTAGTATTATGTCTTTACACTCCAATGCTGAGCAAGATTGGAGTGTTTTACTGCTTCTCCTCAAATAAGTACACCTATGATCCTCGAATTTTCCCAAGGCAAACTCATCATTACGCCTAATGAAATACAATGCCGCCTATTACAAAATCACATTATTATGAGTGCCGTAGTCGATGACATTAGCTGCTTTCATCATGGTTTTGTTATCGCAGCAGATGCAGGTACAGTTAAGTGGACGATTAAACTAGATACGCCGCAGCAGTTTGAACAGTTATTACAAGAAACGGGCATTCAGGCTCAATAACTGAATACGAATTTACTGATTAATTAAGGAATCACATGACTCAATCAACTCTTGATGCCATTTTTGTTGAACCAAGCAATACGGCCACATCATGCGTGATCTGGTTACATGGTTTAGGTGACTCTGGTGCGGGGTTTGCGCCCGTAGTCCCTGTATTAGGTTTACCCGCTGGCCATGCTATTCGTTTTATTTTCCCGCATGCGCCCGAGCAACCCGTTACCATTAATGGTGGCTATATCATGCGTTCATGGTATGACATTAAAAGTATGGATTTGCATGACCGTGCTGATATAGAAGGTGTTTTGATATCAGAGTTACTAATTAAGCAACTTATTGAGCAACAAATCGCTGCAGGGATCCCTGCAAACAAAATTATTCTAGCGGGATTCAGCCAGGGTGGGGTAATGAGTTTGTTTACCGGATTACGGTTTGAGCAATCCCTTGCTGGCATTATGGCTCTTTCTTGTTACTTACCAGGTGGCGAATATTTACCTGAGCAGTTATCTGCTGCCAATAAGCAAACGCCAATTTTACAAAATCATGGTGAGCAGGATGAAGTCGTGCCGTTATTCGCGGGTAAAATGGCATTTGATGCATTAAACAATGCAGGTTATAACACGCGCTGGAAGACCTATCCAATGGCACATAGTGTTTTGCCTAACCAATTATCTGAGATTGGTCAATGGATAAATAATTTATTAAATTAACAGTTGTTTGCGTTGTATGTTACTTGTTCTGTATTTGAAACAATTTTTTGCATTGACCTTGAAATGTAAATAGTATTGTATTTTAAAGGCTTAATCCTATTAACGGGTTAAGCCTTTTTTTTGGTACCCGTTTAATGGCATTACTGTCAGGCACCTTGTTTTAATACACGGATAGTGTTAATTATAACTCTTTGTTAATGTTGCACTAAATGTCATTTTTCTGTCATAAAGTTGTCACGTTATTGACCCATTCTTTGCTATTATTTTGTGGCGAAATAAAAAGTTCGCTTATTAAATTTAGATTAAAAATACAAGATAATTAATAAATGGGGTTACAAATGTCTAAAATGTTAATGAAAGGGATCTTGGCATCTGCTGTGCTTGCCGCGCTAGTAGGTTGTAACAGCGATGATGATGTAAAAGTCCCGACGACCTGTGCAGAAGCAGGGTCTGAATGTAAAATCTTTACTGTATTACATACCAATGATAACCATGGTCGTTTTTGGGAAAACAAAGACGGCGAATATGGTATGGCAGCTCGTAAGGCCTTAATCGATCAAATTCGTGCAGAGGTGAGTGCTAATGGTGGCGAGAGTATTTTGTTATCAGGTGGCGATATCAATACGGGTGTACCTGAGTCTGATTTACAGGATGCAATTCCTGACTTTATCGGTATGAATGAAATCCGTTACGATGCAATGGCTGTGGGTAATCATGAGTTTGATAATCCATTAGCAGTACTTGACTCACAACGCTCTATTGCTAAGTTCCCAATGCTTGCAGCCAATATTTATCATGCTGATGGCACCACTCGTTATTTTGAACCATACAAAGTATTTAACATTAATGGCGTGCGTATTGCTGTCATTGGTTTAACAACTGAAGATACTGCTAAATTAGGTAATCCTGAATATATCAGCGATATTGTATTTACGGATCCTACAACAGAAGTCGCTAAAGTGATTGCCGAAATCAAAGCCAACAATGAAGCTGACTTAATTTTCGCTACCACGCATATGGGCCATTACGAAGATGGTAAGCATGGCAGTAATGCTCCTGGCGATGTTGCTATGGCTCGTGCGCTAAATGAAGGCGACTTACACGCGGTTATTGGTGGCCATTCACAAAATCCGGTGTGTATGGAACCAGGCAGCAATGAATACGCTGATTTCAAACCAGGCGATGACTGTTTGCCCGATATGCAAAATGGCACTTACATCATGCAAGCCCATGAATGGGGTAAATATGTAGGCCGTGCTGATTTTGAATACTTCAATGGTAAATTAAACCTAGCAAGCTATAAACTCATCCCTGTAAACCTGAAGAAAACCGTAGAAGACGCGGCAGGTAATAAAACCAAAGTGTATATCGGTGAAGAAATTGTCCCGGATGCAGATTTGAAGCAATTACTGAAATATTATCAAGATCGTGGTCAAGGCCAATTAAGTGAAGTCATTGCTGAAACAGATGCGCGTTTAGAAGGTGATAGAAGTATTGTTCGTGGTGAACAAACTAACCTTGGTCGTTTAATTGCTGAAGCACAACGTACTAAAGTTAATGCTGATTTTTCAGTAATGAATTCGGGTGGCGTACGCGCATCAATTGATGCCGGTGATATTTCTTACCGTGACGTATTAACCGTACAGCCATTTGGTAACATGGTGACCTTGAATACCTTAACCGGTGCAGAGGTTGCAGATTATTTATCGACGGTTGCTACGTTCCAACGTGGTTCAGGTGCTTATGCACAAATTACTGGTGTGAAAATGACAGTAGATTGCGCGGCTAGCACGGTTGATATTAGCGAAATCAATGGCGAAACCTTTGCAGCAGATAGCAGCTATACCTTTACGGTACCAAGCTATAACGCAGCAGGTGGTGATGGATATCCTAAACTTGAGTCAGTTCAAACCGGTTATGTGGATGCAGAAGTACTTTATACCTACTTTAAAGATAAAGGTATGATTGTTGCTGCAGACTATGCGCCAGTAGGCGACATTATCTACACTAACTCTAATAGCGTTTTAGGCTGTGAATTAAACTAATTTAGTCATTAATAGCTAATTACACTCTAAGAACAATCCATTTTTCAATGGGTTGTTCTTTTTTATTGAATTTTTTAATGATTACCCTTGAATTCAATATTGGTACCCACATATCTAACTTGTAGCAAGATGACACACTAAAAATGCTCAATTGAGGTTTTAACATTTTGCAACCCATTGCGCCGAAAGGGCAATGTACTCTTGCCAATAATGGCTTAATGTTTTTACATATTGCTTTAGACAAGGATATGATTATGCGTAATTTTTCTATTTCTCCAGATTTAACTCCTCTTTACCGCAGTGCTATTGGTTTTGACCGATTAGCGCAATTGGCTGAACATGCTGCAGCCAATAATGGTAACAATGGCTACCCGCCATACAATATCGAATTATTAGGTGAAAACCGTTACCGTATTACAATGGCCGTAGCCGGTTTTAGTATGACTGAGCTTGATATCACCAGTGAAGGTGAAAAACTTTTGGTTAAAGGTAGTAAAGCAAACCAAAAAGATGAACGTAAATATTTACATCAGGGCATTGCAGAGCGCGGCTTTGAGCGCACCTTTCAGCTGGCCGATCATGTTAAAGTCATAGGTGCAGAGTTAGAGAATGGGTTGTTGAATATTGATTTGGAACGTGAAATTCCAGAAGCAATGAAAGCACGTAAAATTGAAATTACACGAGCTCGACTCATCACAGAGTAAGCTTGTTTCATTGTTCTCAATCTTCCCCCATTAGATGATTATTTTCATCAGGGTTTAGTCACAAGACTAAACCCTTTTTCATTTAGGCTTGACCAATAATACTGCGCCATCCCCATTCGTTGCTAAGGTGTCATTAGGGTTATATAGCGGGCAACTTGACATGGATAAACAACCACAACCGATACAGCCTTCAAGCGAGTCTCTTAAATCTTCTAAAGCATTAATTTGGGCGTTGAGTTGTGTTTTCCAGGTTTGCGATAGTTTGCTCCAATCATCTTTATTGGGCGTACGTTGATTAGGAAGGTGACTAAATGCCTGCTGAATGTCTTGCAAACTAATACCAAACTGTTGTGCGGCTTTAATGACAGAGATCCTTCTTAACACATCACGTTGGTAACGACGCTGATTACCTTGATTACGCAAAGATGTGATTAATCCCTTTTGTTCATAAAAGTGTAATGTCGATACCTTAACGCCACAGCGTTTAGCCACTTGTCCTACCGATAGATCATATTCGTTAAGCATAATAATCCTTATTATTTTTATAAAAATAAATCAAAAAACACTTTACCTCAAGTTAACTTGAGGTTTTATGCTGTATCCGGAGAGTAAAAACATGAATTAAAAAGGGAATGAATATGTACTTAGAGCATTTAAATATCGTGGTAAAAGATTTAGATCAAACATTAGTATTTTACCGCGCCGCTATGCCCCATTGGCGAGTAAGAGGTGGCGGTGAGTCCACATGGTATGGTGTAAAGCGTAAATGGCTGCATTTTGGGGATGATAATCAATACTTGTCATTTAATGATTCAGGCACTGGCAAAGTGCGAGAGTTAACCTCAAATGCACTTGGGGTTGCCCACTTTGCTTATGTGGTAAATAATTTAGATGCTTTGATTGGGCGCTTAAATGCGGCGGGCTTTGAGGTAAGAATTTGGGGCGGGAATGAGCCTCATGCCAAAAGCGTGTATTTTATTGACCCGAACGGCTATGAAGTTGAATTTTTGCAATATTTAACTGATTTACCCAGTGAGCGAAATGTCTATCAATAGTGTTTAATGCATCAGCGGAAGAGCAGGGCGTGACAAGATAGAAAGGAGCGTAAGTTGACAACTTAACGCTTCTTTGGTGTTAGGCTTTATTGATATGGCAGTTAATCCTGCGTGAAAGCACTTTAGTATGATGCAAGACGAAAACTGTGGGGTAACAACCTAGTATCGATTCAGCTTGTGATTAAGACGACCTTTATTTTTGCGAGATTAAATTAGCTGTTGCTGTTTAAACCTGTTCAATAAAGACCTAATTTAATCAACAAGCTCTATACCTAAACTTTCTAATAAGCTGAGCGCTTCGTAGCGGGAAAATTTAGCCTTAGTGAGATTGTTTTCATTAACATTAATATTAAAGTTGGCTGAGTCAGTAAAATCAACTTTTTGTAGGTTTGTTCGCATAAATAGACTGTTATGAAAATCACTCGAGGTCATGGATGAGTTAACAAAGTCGCCACTTCTAAAATCGACCTCCTGTACTTTACACTCTTCAAGAATCAGTTCATGTAAGGTTAAACCGAAAAAGGAGCTATCGTTTAATATGCAACGTGTGAATGATAACTCGGGATTAACGGTAAATTTAGGCCAATGTGCTTTAGTCCAATCAATTCCTATCATCTTACAATCAATAAAGCGCACCTCTAAAAATTGTGAATAATTACTTTTGAGTAAGCTTAAATTACATTGAGTAAAAGAACAGTTAATGAACTTACAATGACTGAATGTGGTAGCTGAAAAGTCACAACCATTAAAATCACACTGTTCAAATTCAACTGATGCTTGCGTTGTTTCGCTCAGCGATAACCCTGTAAATAATTGATCATAATATTGTTGGTTATCTTGAATCATATGCAATTGTCAGTTTACTCAGTCGGATTGTTCTTACGGTCAAACGCCATGTGCATTTTAATCAGGTGTTCTTCCATATCAAATGTCACCTCAAAGCCCAATGACTTGGCTAAATTAGCCATGTTACGGTTTTCAAACATGGTAAACCCAGTAAGCACCGGGGTGTTGTTACCACGATAATAATGAATGAGTTTTTCAAGTAGCCGTTTACCTAAACCAATACCTTGGTAATCAGTTCGCACTGCCATAGCAAATTCAGCTTCAGTATTATCAGGATCTGTGGATGCTCTTACCGCACCTAAGGTAAGCTCTTGCCCATCTGCAAGTTTTGTTGTCGCAATAAACGCCATTTCACGAGAATAATCAATCTGGGTTAATACTGCCATTTCTTCATGGGTCATTTTAGAGCGCACGCCAAAGTAGCGTTTGTATCTATCTTCTTCTGATAATGCGTTATCAAAGTCCATGTGTTTGGGCTCATCTTCAGGCAATATCGGTCTTAACATTACCTCTAAGCCATTTTTTAAGATCAAGGTTTCTTCTAGCTCTTTTGGGTAGGGTAAGATGGCAAGACGGTTACTACTATCGTGCCCTGTTGGATGTAATCGCACGTCAACATCAAGCAAGGTAATATTTTCGCCTGCAGCAAGTACGGGATTAAAATCGATTTCGGCGATTTCAGGGCAATCAATAATCAGATGAGAAATTTGAGTCAACATGACACATAGCGCGTTCATATTCAGCCCGAGGGGCAGGTGACGGTCGCGAAGTTTATTGGTTTTAAGCGCCTGAATAACCATATACCGTGCCAAGGTCATATTCAGTGGAGGAAGGGCTACAGATGCATCTTGTGTGGGATCCCATTGGGTGCCACTTTCACCTAAACAAATTGCCGGACCAAACACCGGATCGTTGATCACAGAGACGCGAATTTCTTGGGTTCCTGCTGTTAACGCCATTTTCTGTATTACTAAGCCCTCAATCCGTGCATTGGGGTTTACTTGATGCACTCTATCAATAATTGAGTGTGCGGCTTGGTTAACCTCTTCTGAACTGGTTAAGTTAAGCATGACACCATGAACATCAGATTTATATTGTAAGTCAGGAGATTGTACTTTTAAGGCTACGGGGTAACCGGCGTTATCCGCTACAGATACCGCATCGGCTACATCGGTTACAAACCAAGTATTAATCGTGTTTAAGCCATAGGCTTTTAAGATATTACTGACCTGATATGTACCAAGCACCAACTGATTTTCATTTTGATAGGCTTGCAACAATTGCCTTGCTGTCGCGCTGTCAGTTGGGATGTTATCTGGTATCGATTGCGGTACTTCTTGTAGTAATTTTTGATTGCGGCGGTATTCAACCATGTGCATAAATGCCCGCACAGCTCCCTCTGGTGTCCGGTATGTCGGGATGCTGGCCTGATTAAATTTTTTACGCGCCACATAGGCTGAGTCTTCACCACTCCAGTTGGTCAAAATATTGAGTCTGTTTTTTCGAGGATGTTGTGAGTAAGTGTCGATGATACCTTGGGCAATTTGTTCGCTTTGTTGCAAAATCGATGGTGAATGTAAAATCAAAATTGCATCAATATTATCTTCATCCATCAGACGTTTTAATGTGTCGGCATAGCGTTTAGCATTAGCATCACCCACCATATCTATGGGGTTTTGTTTTGACCAAGTGCTGGGTAAATACTGATTTAAATCATTAAGTAAGTCAGGGGATAATTGTGCCAATTTACCGCCTTTGATGATTAACTCATCGGCGGCTAATACTGCAGGTCCACCGCCGTTGCTCATAATGGCCAAACGTTCACCTTTTAGTGCGCTGGCATGGGCAAGACTTTCTACCGCGGCAAATAATTCAATTAGGTCGTTAACTCGCAGCATACCAGCTCGACGAAACGCAGCTTCAAATACAGCATCATTACCACGTACTCCGCCAGTGTGGATCATTGCAGCTCTTGCGCCTTCGTGACTTCGGCCAGATTTAATCACGAATATGGGCTTGTTACGTGAAGCAGCCCTTGCGGCAGACAGAAATCGGCGCTTGTCGTTAATGGAATCAATGTACAACATGATGGCAGAGGTTTTACTGTCTCGGCCAAGATAGTCTAATAGCTCATCAAAATCGATATCTGAAGCATCGCCAAGGGATATGAATGAAGAAAAACCAATATCTTTATTATTGGCCCAATCGAGCACTGTAGTGCAAATGGCTGCTGATTGTGACACGAATGCGACTTTACCTGCTTTCGCACTGGCATGAGCCAGACTGGCATTCAATCCGATAGTCGGCAATATCATACCTAAACTGTTCGGACCTAAAATACGCATACCGTAGCGTTTTGCATGTTGTTGGGTGAGGGCAAGTAAACTTATCCCATTGTCATCAAGTGTATCAGCCATGCCACTGGCCATGATAATTGCAGCTTTACAACCAAATTGCGCTAAGCGCTCAATAATCGAAGGGACGCGATGGGCGGCGGTACAAATAATTGCCAAATCAGGTTTGACAGGTAATGCCTCAATATTGGGATAAGCCAATACGCCCATCACCGCTGTATATTTAGGCGTAACCGGCATAATAGGCCCCGAAAATCCGCCAGACAGTAGATTACGCATAATGGCTCGGCCAGCGCGTGCTGGGTTATCTGATGCGCCGATCACCGCAACAGAGGTGGGCTTAAATAATGAAACAATACTACGTTGACTCATTTAATACACCTCACTTGACACCAAGTTTTATTTAAAAAGACCTTATTTTTCAATGGCAGCGTTTATCACTGATTCACAAATTTCAGACAACCACACTGTCTTGGGATTATAACGTTTCGCAGAATGGCAAATGATGGCAATATCGACACCAATATCGTCGTTATATTTTTTATCCGGTAATTGAAAACTATACGTACAATGCTGATCCATTAGTTGACTTAATACAGCATAATTATCCACTAATATTGTGGCATTGATATTCTCATCGATCACAGAACGGTATAAATCAAGGTTTTCATTGTAATCGTCAACCATCAGTTTGACATATTCCCCTGACTGATTACCAATCAGTTTCGCGGCGGCACTGGCCACTTTCTTTTGATAAAGCTCTTGCGAGCGTTCTTTTAAAGCTTGAATACCTATATCAATATTGCCATCGATTAATGCGTTGTTGCTATCTTTACGCCATTGTCTGATCTCAATGATGGCATCGGTATACGATCTGATTTTGTTGATCAGGGGCTTGGCTATCATAACCAGCAAAGGCTCAGATATATGAATGGAAATAAATTGCAATTTAGCTGGGCTGAAGGTTTCAGGCTCTAATGCCACAGAGATTTGCTCGATAGCATTTTGTAGCTTAGGTGCGATTTGGGTGGCGTATGATGTTGGTTGCAAACCATGTGCGGTACGAATAAATAATGGGTCGCCTAATTCTTCTCTCAACTGTGCCAGCGTTTTTGAAACAAAAGACTGAGAGCGATTAAGTTTTGCTGCTGCACGGAGTGTTGAACCAGACTTAAATAAGGTCACGAACACATTTAACGCATTGAGATCCATACTCATCCATTTTTCTAATATTGGCTAAATACTGTTTTAGCGGTAGTGAAAGTCAAATTTGATGTGAACAAATTTATGATGACATTCAATAAGTAGCATAACATTGTCTGCTTATTATTACTCGTTTCGCACAAGGCATAACTCATCTTATAACAGGAATAACCTATATTCCATTTGTACTTCAATCTTCGTTTACTATTCCATTTGTACTCAATAGGCATAGTGGAGATTATTATGCAGCAAGTCACAGTTTTAAAGACGACTAAAGGCCAACTTTTGATGAAATTAATCAAGGGATTATTGGCGATATGCGGAGTAATTATCGTAGGCAAAGGGTTTTCGTTCTTAGCGACAGTTCACAGTAAGGATATTCCAGAGTCATATTTTTCCGGTGGGCCCCCGTCTATTATGGCATTACTCGATTCAGAGTTTTTTATGGGGCTTATTTTTGTGATTACCCTTGCCATAGTCGTTTATGTTTTATACCTATTCTGGCAATTACATGAAGTAGCAGTAAATAAAGCCCAAGCTATGTCGAGCGCACATACACAAATTGTTTTTGCCCTGTCGTTATGTGGTTTATTCATCGACAAAGCCTGGTGGGTAGTCGCGATTATTATTGCGTTTGCACGTTGGGACCTTGTCTCAAATCGTATTTCGAAAATCATCAATGATGGTATAAAAGGTAATCAGTCATGAAAGAAATCATGTTGCCTTACGTGCTAATTATTTGGTTATTAGTGAAACTAGGCGTGATTGAATGGAATTTAAAAAATGCTGTTCGTTCAATCAGTGTCGGCATGTTTATCGCATTTGCATTATTCACGGGACATAGATTCTGGTCACCTGCGGATTTAACCGATAGCTCTACCGTAAAAGCTCCCCATGCGGTGTTAAGCCCATTAATTGGCCAAGAAGTTGAAAATATTTATGTTACACACAATCAGATGGTCAAAAAGGGCGATCTCATTTACACCTTAGTGTCAGTGGACAGCACCGAGCAAATTAAAGCACTTCAAGCTCAGAAAGATGCAGTAATCGGCCAAAAAAATGCGGTTATTGCTCAACGCAATGCCGGTAATGAAAAGATAAATGCTTTAGTCTTTAGTGTTGATAACGACAAGCGAAATTTAGAGCGTTTGACTAAGTTGAATGATTTTTCAAGTCAGCAAGATAAAGATAATCTTATGTCGCATATTGATGCTAACACAGCGCAAATATCGGCTATGCAAGCTGAGTTGTTGGCACTTGATGCACAAATGCAATCCCATGACGCACAAATACAGTCCTATGATGCTCAAATTGACTCTGCTAAATGGCAAGACAAGCGTCGTGAAATTCGCGCCCAATATGATGGACAGTTATCCATTACGAATGTCACAGAGGGTACGCGTCTAGGTAATATGCATTTGTATGACACCAGCAAAAAGTTCTTAGAAATGCGTATCGCTGATCAAGCATATCGTTATATCAAACAAGGACAATTTGCTGAGTTTTATGTCGATGCTTATCCAGGTGAAATTTTCAGGGGAAGAGTTCACAGCATTACATCAGGGACAGGTGAAGCTATGATTAACCCGATGAGTGGTACTCAGCATGTTAGGCAACATGTGGGCAATAATATGGGATCTCATGGTCGTACTTTGGTGATTGAGTTTATCGAACCTGAAGGCTATAACGTACCGATTGGCGCCACGGGTTCTGCGTGGATATCGGCAGAAAAACCTCATCCAGCGTTAGGTTTTATGGACATTATTGGAGGGGCAACGGTGCGATTAAAAGCGATTAAAGCTTACTTTAATGCACTATAAAGTGAACGTTATATAACCAGACCTCAGGTTATGTAGATTCAAACATAAGAAATGCCAGCATTTGCTGGCATTTGTATTGAAAGTTTTGCGTTGATTAACCCATATATCAGGTTGCAGGATGCGCTTTTTCTGGAATGTATATCGCAATCATTTTACGCATCATGGTTTTGCTATCCTCAATGGCAATGTACAAACAGGGGATAAGGCATAACGTGACTACGGTTGCAAACAACACACCAAAAGCAAGCGAAACCGCCATAGGAATAACCATTTGAGCCTGCATGCTGGTTTCGGCCATAATGGGTACAAGTCCGATAAAGGTCGTTAACGATGTCAACATAATCGCTCGAAAACGACGGCAACCAGCATTTAACACAGCTTCTTTTATCGCCACACCTTGTAAGCGTGATTTATTGACATAATCCACCATCACTAGGCTATCGTTTACCACCACACCTGCTGCGGCAATGATACCGAACATTGATAATGCGCTTAAATCAATACCTAACAAGATATGACCAAGAACTGAGCCAATGACACCGAAAGGGATCACCGACATGATCATTATTGGTTGAAGGTATGATTTCAACGGAATCGCCAGCAGGCTGTATATCACAAGTAGCGAGATAATAAAATCTCGCATTTGCGTGTCAGCACTGTCTAACTGCTCCTGAATACTGCCAGATACTTCACTACGCACCCTAGGGTATTTAGCCAACAATTCTGGCATAAAATTGTCGCGGATATCTTTAGCAAGCTTAAATGGCTCCGCTTGATCTGCATCAACGGATGCCCAAACATTGATGGTACGATTGCCATTTTCGCGGCGAATACTGTTTACCCCTTGAACGACTGATATTTCAGCTACTTCAGATAAAGGCAGTTCAGCACCTTGGCTGGTTTTTATCAACACATCTTGAACTAAGGCAATCGAGTTACGTTGCTCTTCAGGGTAGCGCAACATCACTTTGATTTCTTCACCGTTACGGATAATACGCTGTGCTTCTAATCCATAAAAACTATTACCCACTTGCCCTGCAATGTTGGCTAAAGTCAGCCCTAAACTGTGTGCTAACGGCTTAAGTTGGAACTGCACTTCTTTAGCACTGGATTGGCGACTATCATTAACATCGCTGACACCTTTGAGTGAGTTTAGCTTTTCTTTCAAAGCTAATGACGCTGCCACTAATTGTGTTTCATCTTTACCTTCCAAACGGAAACTAATGTCACCGTCTTCAAGGCCACCACCAAATAAACTGTCTTGAATAGTGAAAGATTTAACCCCAGGAATTTGTGGCATCTTTTGACGCCATAACTCAGCAACCTCGAAGGTATTCATCGGCCGTAACTCTGGGTCAACTAACTTGGTCATTACCTCTGCGCTGGTGCGGCCTCGCAGGTCGACTTGCATTTCAGAGATCATACCTTGGCCATATTTTTCAACCAGTTCTTTGTCAACGCTATATAAGGTCGCTTCGATAGCTAATGCCGCTTCAAGAGTTGACTTTTCAGATGCATCGACGTTCATTTCAATTTTAACACGTGGAAAATCATGGGGAATTTTTGGTTGGCCAATAAATCGTACCAGTCCACCAGCATAAAGCCCTGCACAGATTAAAATGAAGCTTATAAATAGCATTATCACGGTATAGCGGTATTTAACGGCTAGTTGTAAGCTAGGGCGGTATATATTTTCTATAAACCAACTCAAGCCTTTATCAACACGCGCTTGAACAAAATTAACCCCATTACGTAACCAATCGAGCGGATTTTTAGATCCAGGTTGAACAACCTTTGGGCGTTTCATGTGGGCTAAATGGGCAGGCAGGATCAATTTAGATTCGATAAGTGAGAAAACTAAACACAAAATAACGACAAAACCAATGGCTTGACCAAATGCGCTTGACGGGCCATCGTCTAAGGTAATAGGTAGGAAAGCCGCAATGGTGGTTAATACGCCAAATGTTGCTGGCATCGCCACTTTTTGTACACCTCTAATAACGCTTTCAACGCTTTGTCCATGCTCTTGGCTTTCAGTATGCGCGCTTTCGCCCATCACAATGGCATCATCAACAACGATACCCAATACCAGAATGAAAGCGAATAAGCTGATCACGTTAATGGTGACATCGATGAACGATAACGGCATGAACAGCAGGGTACCAAGAAAACATACTGGTAAGCCCATCATTACCCAGAAAGCTAAGCGAACCCGAAGAAACAGCGCAAGCATTAAAAATACTAAGACTGCACCAGACTTCATGCTATCAAGCATTAAATCTAAACGGCCTTCAAGGTAATAGGTCATATCAACCCAGGGTTCAAGTTGAACACCTTGAGGCAATACTTTTTGTTTTTTATCTACATAATCGCGAATTGTTTTAGCCACATCAGTAATACTTTGGTTGCGTGCCGCACCAATAAAGAATGTGACTGAGTTTTTACCATTAAATTTTGAATATTGGATACCGTCTTCAAAGCCATCAGTGACAGTGGCAATATCGCCAACGAGAATTGTGGTGCCATCCTCAAGGGTTAATAAAGGTAAATCTTCAAATTCATAACCGACATAAGCTTGGTTTTCTACCCTGAGGTTGATATAGCCGTTCTCTGCTTTTATCTGGCCTGCTGACATGTTGCGGGAATACCCGCGAACCGCTTCTGCCACATCATTAAAGGTTAAGCCAAATTCACGTAAGCGATCTTTACTAACTTCTACGCTGATTTCATAAGCTAAACCGCCGTAATACTCGGTAATATTAACTCCTGGCAGCTGCATCATTTCATCATGAATACGCTCACCTAAGTCTTTTAACTGACGTTGTGATAAGTCACCATATAAACTTAAATACATGACTTCTTGACGAATTTTTATGCGCTCAACTTTTGGTGGTTCCATTCCAGCAGGAAAGGTTGAAATAGAATCAATTTCGGATTTAACCTCTTCCAAAACGACTTGTGGGTCATATTCGTCTTCAATTTGAAAATAACCATTAGCCATATTGCGATTAGAGTAAGTAATAATTCGCTTTAACCCTTGAACACGCTCAAGTGCTTGCTCAATTTTAACCGTAATACCTTCTTCTACTTCTTGCGGCGCAGTACCTGAATACACTGCACTAAATTCAATCCAGTTTATTTCTACCGCGGGGAAAAACTGTTTTCTAATGGAGTTTGCGGTTAATAGCCCACCCAGTAAAATGATGATCATTAATAAGTTAGCAGCAACTGAGTTACGTGCAAACCAGGCAATCAATCCCTTATTTGTATCTTCCATGATTACTCCTCATCACCCATAGCGAGTTCTGTCTGCGATTCGCTGTCGGTTTGCGGTTCTTTTTGAAGTAACTTATCCGCAGGAAGAGCAAGTTTCATACCTTCGACAGGATAGTCGAGTGCGGATGTGATAAGTTGCATACCGTCTTCAAGTCCTTCAGATATCACAACTTTTGAGCCTTCTTGGCGTAACATAGTGACGTCTTTGTAACGTAATTTTTGTTCATTATCCATGATGGCCACTTGGCCATTAACAATGAGGTGTCGTGGAACAATGGCAACTTCGCCAGCGTTGGCTCCGTTAATGTTTGCCGTTACATAAGTACCAAAGCGTAGCTCGCGCTGATCTGATTTCAAACCATATGGGTCAATCACTTCTGCCACTAAATAGGTCATCCGGCTTTTACTATCAACCACACCTTCACTGCGAACAATCTTGCCTTGCCATACTTGCTTGTTCCCGGCAAAGCTACCCACTAAGGCAACAGTTGCATTTAAGCCTTTGGAGTCTAAATATTGAATTTCTTTATCGGCTAAAGGCAGACGAACTTCGGCGACATCAGTACTTAATAGTCCACCAATAGGTGATCCTTTGCTAACGTATGAACCTAAACCAACTTCTCGGCTAGAGACTAATGAATCGTAGGGCGCGCGGATAATGGTTCTTTCAAGGTTTCTTTCAGCGCGGTGAAGTCCTGCTTCAGCACTTTTGAGGCGAGCGATTTCTTGGGCTAACTGTGGCTTACGTAAACTTAAAGCGGTAGGGGTACCGTTACTGATTTCAGCCCATTCTTTTTCTGCCACTTTAGCATTTGCGCGCTCTTGCACTAATGATGCTTGGGCAGAAGCAATACTGGCTTGGGCATCAAGAAGGTCTGACTCGTAATCACTAGCATCAATTTTAGCCAGTATTTCACCAGCCTTCACAAAACCACCTTTAACAAAGGTATCTGATAAATAGGTAATTTCACCATTCACTTGTGACACCAGGTCGGTATTGTATTTGGGCTGCACTACACCATAAGAGGATACACTGAATGTCATCGGTTGGTATTCAATGACTTCAACTGAGACTAATGGAGTGCTATCTAATGCAGGCTTTTCTTCAGGAGGCTTTTTTAATGCCGATATACCGACTAATGCACCAACGCCTAGTCCTAAAACGACTATGGGTAATATGATTTGTTTTCTCGTCGCCACGACACTTCCTCTTATTTATCTTTGTGTTAGCAATTATTTTTGCCATGAGATGTCATCCAACCATGGCGTAATTTAAGCTTATATTAATCTAAATGTTGTTTTGGTGTTATTTCAATGTGTAAACTTGTGTGTCAAAGGTATGCAAAGTATTTACATTTATACTGTGCTTACGAAGTAGAAGATCATCAACACTAGGATTAGCAACTATGGCAGAGCCTCGCATCATAGAAACAACTCGGCTACAGCTGACACAAATGACACTTGATGAACAAGCTTTGCTGTTCGAGCTTGATCAGGATGAAGCCGTGATGCGTTTCATCAACGGCGGCCATAAAACCACCATGGAACAAATTGAGCAATATTTCATGCCCCGTCTAAAACGTTATCATGATCCGCTTAAGGGATATGGCTTATGGAAGGTGTATGCTAAAGCCGTTAAAGAGATCCCGGAAACATTAGCGGGAGAATATCTTGGTTGGATTTTAGTGCGACCGATGTTGTTTTTTACTGATACTCCTCTTGTTAATGATATTGAGTTAGGTTGGCGCTTTAAGAAAATAGCTTGGGGGCAGGGGATTGGGACTGAAGCTGCTAAAGCGATTGCAGATTTTGTCGCAAGTCATCCAGAAGTGAGTGCGTTAAGTGCCATTGCTGACGAAGACAATGTAGGCTCAATTAACATTATGACTAAATTGGGAATGTCATTTATGAAAAAAGCACCACATCCAGACGTACCAGACAACCAGCAAGTCGTGTTTTACCAGCTTAAAGTTTGATTTTAAGCAGACTAAATATTGCTATTGGGTTTGTTTAATACATTTTCATTGTGCGTTAAAGCGACATTTTTAGACTAATTAACCTGTGTTGAGTGTGTTGAGTGTGTTGAGTATTTCGATTGTTATTTAAAAAAAATGCCAATCAATGGATTGGCATTTTAATTAGCAAATGTAATTTAAATTACTTTTTAGCATCAAGATAACGCTCAGCGTCTAACGCTGCCATACAACCTGTACCGGCTGAGGTAATCGCTTGACGGTAATGTTGATCCATCACATCGCCACAGGCATAAATGCCTTCAATGCTGGTTTGGGTCGCATTTCCCTGTAATCCACTGTTCACCTTTAAGTAACCGTGGTTCATTTCAAGTTGGCCTTCAAAAATACCTGTATTAGGGCTGTGACCAATAGCAACGAATACGCCAGCAACCTCTAAATCAGTAATAGAGCCATCTTTGGTGCTTTTCTTTTTCAGTCCAGTCACGCCCATTTGGTTACCTACCACCTCTTCAAGCGTTTGGTCTAAATGAAGAATAATGTTGCCATTGGCAACTTTATCCATTAGGCGGTCGATTAAGATTTTCTCAGAGCGGAACGAGTCACGACGGTGAATAAGGTGTACTTCAGAAGCGATATTGCTTAGGTAAAGCGCTTCTTCAACAGCAGTGTTACCGCCACCAATAACTGCCACTTTTTGATTGCGATAGAAAAAACCGTCACAAGTTGCACAAGCTGAAACGCCACGGCCCATGAAAGCTTCTTCTGATGGTAACCCTAAATATTTAGCTGAGGCACCTGTGGCAATAATTAATGCATCACATGTGTATTCGCCATTATCACCCTTTAAACGAAATGGACGTTCAGTTAAGGTCACTTCGTTAATGTGATCAAAAAGAATTTCAGTATCAAATTTCTCTGCATGCTTTTGCATACGTTCCATTAATGCTGGACCGGTTAAGTCTTCGGCATCGCCTGGCCAGTTTTCTACTTCGGTTGTCGTGGTTAATTGACCACCTTGCTGCATACCCGTAATCATTACAGGTTTTAGGTTGGCACGTGCAGCATATACCGCTGCTGTATAACCAGCTGGGCCAGAACCTAAAATTAATAGGTTACTATGACGAGCTTCACTCATTTTAATTCTCCGATTAGATGCATGATGCAATTGGCTAAGATTGTAGGGAATTTACCAAAGCGGGTAAAGGGCACAAGCAAGATTGATAACCGATTGGGCTAATCTAGTGTGTCAATAAATGGTGTCAGTCGAAAAATATTTCTGACACCACCACAGATTTAATAAGTAAGGTGACAAGAAGGCAGATTATTTTTCTCAAGATAGTTCTGATGATAGTCTTCAGCGATGTGGAAGGTTTGTAAAGGCACTATTTCAGTGACAATATGACGCGTTCCCCATCGACCGCTTCTGGCAAACGCGAGCTTGGATGCTTCAGCCTGAGCTTTTTGTTGCTTGTCATGGAAGAAAATAGTACTCCGATATTGAGTGCCAATATCGCCACCTTGCATGTTTAGCTGTGTTGGATTGTGATTTTTCCAAAAAACATCCAAAAGATCATCATAGCTGACAACGTTTTCATCAAACTCTACTTGGACAACTTCGGCATGGCCAGTAGTACCTGACTTCACTTCTTTGTAAGTGGTTGCGCTATCTTTTCCGCCCATATAGCCACATGTTGCGTTATTCACGCCATTTATTTCACGGAAGAAATATTCGACACCCCAGAAACAACCTGCACCAAATGTTGCTAACGCCATGACACACCTTTTACATTATAGAAGTCTAGATGGCCGTAATTGTGATTAAGTTTGACAATATATGCAAGCGTTGAATCTTACCAAAAGGACTTTTTAGGGGATCAATTTAATTTGTTTGCGTATGTGATAGAATTCACCTAAGGAAAAACAAGCAAATACCCCAAATAATAACAACAGCAAGGAGCGTAAATTGACTTCACCGCTTATGGAAACCCGAGATTTTTTAGCTTTTACTTTAGAAAGCCCGCTTTCTCTGCCACAGCAATATCACTTTCATTTAGGAAATCATACTCAAGTTGACATACTTGATACTGGAGTGATTGTTTTCACGCCATTAAAAACAGCAGCCAAAGCGCCTAAAGATATTGTGCTTTCATGTGCGATCCACGGCAATGAAACCGCGCCAATCGAAATTTGTAACCAATTAATCAAATCGTTACTCAGCGAAACCCTGATTACCCAACACCGCGTGTTGTTTCTGATTGGTAATCCGCCAGCCATATTAAATAAGACCCGTTTTCTTGAAGAAAACATGAACCGTTTATTCAGTGGTGCTCACTCTAATGGACAAGGTTTAGTCAATGCTGAACGAGTAAGAGCAAAAGCGTTAGAACTGTATGTGGCAGATTTTTTCAATCAAGGCCAGGCAGGTGCTCAGCGGATTCATTATGATTTACATACCGCAATCCGAGCGTCTAAACATGAAAAGTTTGCAATTTATCCTTATCGTCCAGGCAGAAGTTATAGTGGCGAACAAATGATGTTTTTAGCCGCATGTGGCGTAGATACCATTTTATTCCACCATGAACCGACTACCACATTCAGCTATTATTCATCAGAGCAATTCAAAGCCGATGCCTTCACGGTTGAGTTAGGCAAAGTCATGCCATTTGGTGAAAATGATATGAGCCGTTTTGAAGACACAAAACGTATGCTCACAAACCTGATCACTGAAGAGGTCCTGGCCGTTGCACCTTATCAATCTTCGCAATTGAATTTATATAAAGTGTCACGTTCTATAAATAAAACTGCCGAAGACTTTGCATTTAGTTTTGCCAATGATGCACCTAACTTTAGCCAATTCAAGCAAGGTGAGCCATTAGCCACTGAAGCGGGTCAACAGATTAAGGTCGAGCATCAGGTTGAAGCAATTGTGTTCCCTAATGCTAAGGTACCGGTAGGTCAGCGCACTGTGTTGTGTTTAGTTCCTGCACCTGATGAAGATGTACAGTAGGCGGTTTAGCAAGGCGTAAAGCAAAATATACAAGCTTGTCGACTAAGATTTGATAACGCTGTCCAGTAAACTATTGTATGGAAGTTTACGTTAACGTAATGTTTGTCGGCGAATTATAATTAGACTGCTACCCTTGAGGTGGCACTTCACAAGAACAAGAGCACATTATGAGCAACGCAACACTGAGCAACGAAACAGTGCATCGTGTCAGCTTTCTTGACAAGGCGTCATTGCACATTCCAATTCTGCGGGTTTTACAGGCAGACGGTACAACGTATGAAAATGCTGTTTTACCGGTTATAGACCAGGACTTAGCCGCAAAAATTTACGACACTTGCGTATTTACCCGAGTATTAGATGAGCGGATGCTAGGTGCACAGCGTCAGGGCCGTATTAGTTTTTATATGACCTGTACCGGTGAAGAAGCCGCCATTATTGGTAGTACTGCCGCATTGGACAAAGGTGATGTGATTTTAGCGCAATACCGTGAACATGCGGCTTTGCGTTACCGAGGTTTTACTACTGAGCAGTTTATGAACCAGATGTTCAGTAATGAAAAAGATCTTGGTAAAGGTCGTCAAATGCCTATCCATTACGGTAGTAAAGCACTAAATTACCATACAATTTCATCTCCTCTTGCGACGCAAATCCCTCAAGCTACAGGTGTTGCTTATGGACAAAAGCTCAAGGGTGAGCGCAATGTAACCATTTGTTATTTTGGTGAAGGCGCAGCCTCTGAAGGCGATTTTCATGCAGGTTTGAACATGGCCGCAGTACTTAAAGCGCCCGTAATTTTCTTCTGTCGAAATAATGGCTATGCCATTTCAACGCCTACTGAAGAACAATATGCGGGTAATGGCATTGCCAGTCGTGGCGTCGGTTATGGTATGCACACCATTCGTGTTGACGGCAATGATATGCTGGCCGTGTTAGCCGCTACGCAGCAAGCCAGAGCTTATGCTTTAGAGAATAATGCCCCTGTATTGATTGAAGCCATGACTTACCGTTTAGGGGCGCATTCATCGTCAGACGATCCTTCAGGTTACCGCTCTAAAGATGAAGAAGCTAAATGGCAGCAACATGATCCGGTAAAACGTTTCAAGTTGTGGTTAATCAATAAAGGTTGGTTAAACGAAGCTGACGACGTTAAAACCCATGAACAATATCGTGAAGAAGTTCTCGCTGCGGTTAAAGTCGCTGAAAAGTTACCTGTGCCTCGATTGGATGAAATTATTGAAGATGTGTTAGACAAGCCAACAGCAGTGCTGAAAAAGCAGCTAAAAGACTTAAAAGAACACATTAATAAGTATCCTAAAGCCTATCCGAAAAGTGCAGGGAGATTATAAGCCGTGGCTCAAATGAATATGTTACACGCCATCAATGAGGCGTTATCAATTGCCATGAAAGCGGATGAGCGCATGGTAGTTTTCGGGGAAGATGTTGGCCATTTTGGCGGTGTTTTCCGTGCAACTTCAGGCTTACAAGAGCAGTTTGGTCGCGACCGCTGTTTTAATACGCCGCTTACTGAACAAGGTATTGCCGGATTTGCCAATGGTTTAGCATCACATGGCATGACGCCCGTTGCTGAAATTCAATTTGCGGATTATATCTTCCCTGCGTTTGATCAAATCGTCAATGAAACCGCTAAATTCCGTTACCGCAGTGGTAATGAATTTAATGTTGGCGGATTAACATTTCGCACCCCTTATGGCGGCGGTATTGCTGGTGGACATTATCATTCGCAATCTCCAGAAGCTTATTTTACCCAAACACCGGGTTTAAAGGTGGTAGTGCCACGTAATCCTGAACAAGCAAAAGGATTATTATTGGCAGCAATCCGTGATCCTAATCCTGTTATTTTCTTTGAGCCTAAACGATTATATCGAGCGTCTGTGGGCGAAGTGCCTGAAGGCGATTATCAAATTGAGTTAGGTAAAGCAGATGTTGTCAAGCAAGGCACTGATATTACCGTGCTTGCTTGGGGCGCACAGATGGAAATTGTTGAAAAAGCCTGTGTGATGGCTGAGAAAGAAGGCATTTCTTGTGAAATAATTGACTTACGTACTCTATCTCCTTGGGATATAGATACTGTTGCAAAGTCAGTTAAGAAAACGGGTCGTCTGGTTATCAACCATGAAGCGCCGCTAACTGGTGGCTTTGCGGGGGAGATTGCTGCCACGATTCAACAAGAATGTTTCTTGCATCTTGAGTCACCCATTAATCGAGTTTGTGGTTTAGATACACCATACCCACTCATTCATGAAAAAGAATATATGCCAGATGAGCTGAAAACATTTGAAGCCATCAAAGCAACAATGGCATTTTAGGAGTGGTCATGATTAAAGATTTTATTTTACCCGATATCGGCGAAGGCGTTGTTGAATGCGAGTTGGTAGACTGGTTAGTTGCTGAAGGCGACACAGTTGTTGAAGATCAGCCGATTGCCGATGTGATGACAGATAAAGCATTAGTGCAAATTCCTGCGCCTTATGCTGGTGTGATCACTAAGCTTTATTACGCCAAAGGCGAAATCGCAATCGTTCATGCGCCTTTGTACGCGGTTAAAGTGGCTGATGATACCGCTTCAGATACCAGTGATACCGCCGTGAATGCAGTTGCTGTTGAACAAGTGACACCGGCAGCGGTTGTTTCAGGTGTGATGGTTGAAGATTTTCTTTTACCGGATATCGGTGAGGGCATTGTTGAATGTGAGCTTGTAGATTGGCTCGTGGCCGAAGGTGAAATGGTTGTTGAAGATCAACCGATTGCCGATGTGATGACAGATAAAGCGTTAGTACAAATACCTGCTATGAAGGCCGGTAAAATTGTGAAGCACTATTATCGCAAAGGCCAGCTTGCTAAAGTTCATTCGCCATTGTTTGCAATTGAAGTCGAAAGTGATGTGATTGTAGCTGATCCTGTAACTCTATCTACACAGCAAGTTGTTAATCAAGCCGCTAGCTCAGCCGTTTCTACTGAGCCTGTTGTTCAAGGAAAAGCGTTAGCCAGCCCTGCAGTGCGCCGTTTAGCTAGAACACTAGACATCAACATTGCTGAGGTGCAAGGTTCAGGTAAACATGGCCGCGTCTACAAAGAAGATGTAGAACGTCATCAAAAAGGCGCAGCGGTTAACGTAGCTGTAACAACACCTGCTGTTGCTGCAACAAGTGTGGCATCGCCTGTTGCAAAAGGTGTGGATCGAGTTGAACCGATAAAAGGTGTTAAAGCGGTTATGGCAAGAATGATGGTAGAGTCAGTTTCGACAATTCCTCATTTTACCTATTGCGAAGAGTTTGATTTAACCGAACTGGTTGCTTTACGTGAAAGCATGAAACAGCGTTATTCAACTGATGAAGTTAAACTTACTATGATGCCTTTCTTTATGAAGGCAATGTCGCTGGCATTGAACGAGTTTCCAATACTTAATAGCCAAGTGAACGCTGACTGTACTGAAATCACTTACAAGTCACGCCATAATATAGGCATGGCCGTAGATTCAAAAGTGGGCTTATTAGTCCCTAATGTGAAAGATGTGCATTTAAAATCGATTTTAGAGGTTGCTGCTGAAATCACTCGATTGACTGCAGATGCCAGAAGCGGTCGGGTATCTCCAGCAGATTTGAAAGAAGGCACAATTTCAATTTCTAACATAGGTGCATTAGGCGGGACAGTTGCAACGCCCATTATTAATAAACCTGAAGTGGCTATTGTGGCATTAGGTAAATTACAAACCTTGCCGCGATTCAACCAAAAAGGGGAAGTTGAAGCGCGTAAGCTCATGCAAGTGAGTTGGTCTGGTGACCATCGAGTGATTGATGGCGGCACCATTGCCCGTTTTTGTAATCTGTGGAAACACTATTTAGAACAACCACAAGAAATGATGATGGCAATGCGTTAAGCTTGTTAACACAGTAAATATGTTTAATTTATAAAGGACGCTGAATGCGTCCTTTTGTTTTTGAGTGAGTTTTCGTATAATTCGCCCAAAGATGCACACCATTGGAACCGTTATGAGCTTGTCGGCACCCCAAATTAAAACGATTGATTATCCTTTTCCGCCTAAACCGGCTGTTTTGTCTGATGTACAAAAGCAGGATTATAAGGCCCGTATTAAACAATTATTGATTGATCAAAATGCGGTATTGGTAGCGCATTATTATACCGATCCTGAAATTCAAGCTTTAGCTGAAGAAACCGGTGGCTGCGTTTCTGATTCATTAGAAATGGCCCGATTTGGTCGTGATCATCCTGCTAAAACGTTAATTGTGGCAGGGGTAAAGTTTATGGGAGAAACGGCAAAAATTCTCAGCCCTGAGAAAACCATATTGATGCCAACCCTAGAAGCAACTTGCTCACTCGATTTAGGTTGCCCTATTGATCAATTCAGTGAATTCTGTGATGCGCACCCAGATCACACCGTTGTGGTATATGCCAATACCTCTGCTGCGGTTAAGGCTCGTGCTGATTGGGTTGTTACCTCAAGTATTGCCCTTGAAATTGTTGAGCATCTGGATTCAGAGGGTAAAAAAATTATTTGGGGTCCTGACCGCCACTTAGGTTCGTACATCGCTAAGCAAACCGGAGCAGAAATGCTGATGTGGCAGGGCGATTGTATTGTGCATGATGAATTTAAATCTAAAGCATTACTTGAGTTGAAAAAGTTACACCCTGATGCGGCGATTTTAGTGCATCCCGAGTCACCAGCAAGCGTCGTTGAGATGGCAGATGCTGTTGGCTCAACCAGTCAATTGATTAAAGCGGCGCAAACGATGGATAACCAAACTTTCATCGTTGCCACGGATCGTGGTATTTTCTACAAAATGCAACAGGCAGCACCAGGTAAAACTTTAATAGAAGCTCCAACAGGTGGGAATGGCGCAACGTGTAAAAGTTGTGCTCATTGCCCTTGGATGGCGATGAACGGTTTACAAGCCATTGAAGCATCATTATCTGACACAGATAAAAGCAACCATGAAATTTTTGTAGACGATGCATTACGGATTAAAGCACTTATTCCACTAACGCGCATGTTGGATTTTGCTAAAGCGTTAAACATGAAAGTAAAGGGTAATGCTTAAGTATTATTCTTGAAGAAAAAGCCGACAATTGTCGGCTTTTTTGTATGTAAAAGAAAATATTGGGTTAATATTTTGAATTGTCAGCGTTTTAACTGCGACAGATATACCGAATAGCTTATTGCCAACATTACACAGATACTTGCTGGCACAAACAGCGCGTTAAACTTAAAGAGAGTAAATAACAAAGCACCAAACACTCCGCCTGAAATAAACCCGGTAATGATCAATATAAATAGCAAAGCTTTTCTTTTATCAAAGGCTTCACCTCTTAACTTGGCGCCTAGCATAATACCTAAATCAGTAAATATCCCTGTAACATGCGTCGTTCGCACAACGGCACCGCTGTACGTAGTTGCCAGTGCATTTTGTAGACCGCAAGCGGCAGAAGCTAAATAATGCCCTTGTACTGAATCGGCAGACAGAAAATATACTGCGCTAAATAGAAATATCGCTTCAAGCATTAATAATCCACTATAGTTTCGGCCTAAAATTAACGAGCCGCCTCGCAGAAAATATCCTGAAATGGCTGAGCCTATAACAAAGCTCAGTAACACAAGCGCTAGGTGAACGACATCAAATAGATTAGCACCAATAATACCGGTACCTAGCATGGTTGCAGTGCCGGAAAGGTGAGAAATTGATTGATGTTGAAAACCTAATAGCCCAACTGCATTAACTATTCCAGCCACTAAAGCAAGAATAAATGAACCAAACTCTACCCAACGAGGTAATTTTGAAATCATTAGCAGACCTTAAGGTGGAATGAAAAATATGATGATAGCAAGATGTAGGCAATTCTTGAGTTTTAATGTCAACAATAGTGAAATAATATTCGTTTATTTAAGTGTGAATCGTGATGCTAGTTCAAAATATTAAATAGCCACATGGATAAATTTAAAATCGAGCCCAAACCCAAACAAAAAGCCCCGCATTATGCGAGGCTTTTAGAAAACGAATCGATTAGACGATTACTTAGCGTTCATCAACGCTACAGCGTTATCTAGCATGCGGTTACTGAAACCCCATTCGTTGTCATACCATGACATTACTTTCACAAGACGACCATTAACACGTGTTTGCGTTGCATCGAAGTTTGAAGAGAATGCATTGTGGTTAAAGTCGATAGACACTAATGGTTCTTCATTAATGGCCAGTACTTCTGACATAGGTGCTTGCTTAGATGCACGAGTCACAATTTCATTGATTTCTTCAACAGTCGTGTCACGAGACGCTAAGAAGGTTAAATCAACTAAAGAAACGTTTACCGTTGGTACACGTACAGCTAGGCCGTCAAATTTACCTTGCAACTCAGGAACCACTAAACCCACGGCTGCCGCAGCACCTGTTTTAGTTGGGATCATTGACATTGCAGCAGCACGAGCGCGACGCAAGTCAGTGTGGTAAACGTCTGATAAACGTTGATCGTTGGTATAAGCATGAATGGTGGTCATTAAACCTGATTCAATACCAATTTCATCATTTAAAGGCTTAGCAAAAGGGGCTAAACAGTTTGTTGTACATGAAGCATTTGAAATCACAGTCATGTCTGCAGTTAATACGTCGTTGTTCACGCCATATACTACAGTCGCATCAACATTCTTACCTGGTGCAGAGATAATCACTTTCTTTGCGCCCGCATTTAAATGTGGCTGTACAGACTCTTTAGAAGTGAAAATACCAGTACATTCAAATACAACATCAACGTTTAATTCAGCCCAAGGTAACTTAGATGGATCGCGTTCTTGGAACGTTAGAATTTTATCACCGTTAACATAGATAGCTTCATCATCATGATCAACTTTAGCGTTAAAACGACCATGAACAGAATCATACTTGGTTAAATGCGCGTTAATTGAAGCATCACCCAAATCGTTTAAAGCAACGATTTCGATAGGGTAGTTTTTTTCGCTTTCATATAAAGCACGTAATACATTACGACCGATACGGCCATAGCCGTTAATAGCAACACGGATAGTCATCTCATATCCCTCAGTTAAAAATAAATTTGGTGGCACATAAATCGCCTGGTTGTAAAATTACCAAATTGGTGGGGTTCGTCAAGCTAAATCGCTAATAAAAGTGCTTTTAGACCCATAAATTTCGTAATTTATTTCCATTTTGTGGTTTTTGCGGTTTTTATGAGCAAAGAAATGAAAGTGATTATTGGGCGTTTTCGGGGGCATTGAGCAAGACTACACTTACTGAGTTGGCAAAATTGCCACTTTTCAAATCAGATATCAAGGTTTGCGCTTGCAGATCTAATTGCTGCGCTAAGACTTGATTACCACCGATTAAACCAAAAAGTTGTTTTTCATCTACCTGATTTTCAGTGAGTAACGTATTTGCTTTAGTAAACAGATAAACGTATTCAAAATTTTGTTGCTGCTGAAAAACACTTGCTAGACCAAGTAACCAGTCAGAATTGAATTTATCAAAACTCGTTTTGGTAAATAAATCTCGGTAGATACGTTTGGCTTCGAGAGGGGAGACTCTTACATAGTATGCAGCTAATTGGCTTAGTATTTGTGGTTCAGCGACATTACCTGCTTGGTATGCAGCTAATACAATATCCTGTGAAGCTTTGTCGTTAAACCTTAACCAACGGTAATATGCGAGATAAATATCAGGATTATCTTTGGTGTATTCTTGCAGCTCATTTAACGTTTGGGTACTGACAGCATAAGCTCGCTCTCTATCTTGCGTGCGTTCGGGATTTAATATGTGCTGAACGCCTGCAGCAAGTTCGATACAGTTACTGTAGTTTTCAAGATAAATAAGTTGTTGAAAAAGCTGTTGTCCTGAAGGTGTTTCAGCTTGTTTGAGCACTAATCTGTGACGAACAAGATCACCTTTTTCAAATCTGCACCAACTATCTCGATGTAAATCTGCACAAAGTTCAGGATTATTTTTACAAATCACGTCGCTATTTCGGTCATTTTCGCAGCCTAAAAGCCCTAAAAAAGCGCTTATAAAACTAAATGATGTAATTATTACTAGATTTTGCTTCAAAACTAGCTCCTTTGGGGTATTTGTCTAATAAAATTACATATTTAGCGAAAATTTGTTACTGGCGAAATGCAGCCAATTTCATTACAATGTCGCCGACCTAGCGGGAATATTCCCCACAATACACTAATTATTGGTCTTTTCTTTTTGTTACTCAAACCTTTCTAAAAATATATCAAAGAAAAGTGAGATAAAGGAACCCTACATGAGCGCAGATAAACATCTACAAAGTTGGCAAGAACGTTTTGAAATGGCAGAGGCGATGCAACCTCTACTTGGTAAATTATATCGTAACCAAGGTGTTGAAGTTGTGGTATACGGTAAGCCATTATTAAACGCATCGACTATTGAAATTATTAAGTCGCACCGTTTGGTTCGTCGTCATGTGGGTGAAAAATTACGACTACGTGAAAGCTTCCCATTTATCCAAGCACTTAGCAAGCTTGCTGTTAAGCATTGCAAAGTTGATATCGGTAAATTGGCGGTTAATTACTGGCGTGAACATACTGATGCTGGCCAAATTGAAGCGTATATGGCGAATCAATTAGCGCAAGCCATTAACCATGGCGATGATATGCCTGCCCGTGATGTGGTGTTATATGGCTTTGGTCGTATTGGCCGTTTACTTGCGCGTTTATTAATAGAAAGAACAGGTAAAAGCAACAAATTATGTTTACGCGCTATCGTGTTACGCGGTGGTAAAAAAGGTGATTTAGAGAAACGTGCTAGTTTATTACGCCGTGACTCTGTACATGGTCCATTTAATGGTTCAGTTGAAGTTGATGAAGAAAACAACGCCATCATTGCCAACGGGACTTATATTCAAATTATTTATGCTAACTCACCTGATCAAGTTGATTACACTAAGTATGGTATTAAAGATGCTTTAGTGGTCGATAATACTGGTATCTGGAAAGATGAAGACGGTTTAGGCTTACACTTAAAAAGTCCGGGTGCCGCAAAAGTGTTATTAACCGCGCCAGCTAAAGGCGCAATCAAGAATGTGGTATATGGCGTTAACGAGGACGACATTCTTGCGGAAGATTTAATTGTTTCAGCGGCAAGCTGTACGACTAACGCAATCACTCCGGTACTAAAAGCGGTTAATGATAAGTATGGTATTGAGAATGGACATGTTGAAACTATTCACTCTTATACCAATGATCAAAACTTAATCGATAACTATCACAGTGCAGACCGTCGCGGTAGAAGTGCGCCATTGAACATGGTTATCACAGAAACCGGTGCTGCCAAAGCGGTTGCTAAAGCGCTGCCAGTGCTTGCGGGTAAGTTAACGGGTAACGCTATTCGCGTGCCAACGCCAAATGTGTCAATGGCAATTATCAGCGTTAATTTAAATGCTGAAACAAATCGTGATGAGCTTAACGAGTACCTGAAAGACGTCGCTTTGTTATCTGAGTTACAAAATCAAATCGACTTTACTGAGTCGACGGAAATTGTTTCGAGCGATTTAGTCGGTTCGCGTTACGCTGGGGTAATTGATTCTCAAGCGACTATTGCTGACGGTAAACGTGCCATTTTATATGTTTGGTATGACAACGAGTTTGGATATAGCTGTCAAGTTGTTGGCGTGATGCAAAAGATGCTGGGGTTAACAACGCTATCATTGCCAAAATAAGCCATAATTTGGGCCTTTGAATAAAAGCACCTGTGGGTGCTTTTATTATTTGTATGGCTTATCAATATCATGAATTAAAGCATCATGAACATTTATGCAGCAGTTAAACTGGTTTAAGATAATTTTTTTATTTTATTGATTGACTCTTAAATTAGAAACGGTAGAATGCGAACCCGCACTCAGGGGAACTTATGCAGTTAATGCAAAGTAACTCTACATGCACTAAAGATTCAGCGACATTAGCTCAGTTGGTAGAGCGATACCTTGCCAAGGTATAGGTCATCGGTTCGAACCCGATATGTCGCTCCAAATTGAGTTTGAATTGTAATTTACAGTTTAAAACAAAGTTTGCCCGAGTGGTGGAATCGGTAGACACAAGGGATTTAAAATCCCTCGCTGAATAAGCGTGCCAGTTCAAGTCTGGCCTCGGGTACCATTATTAAGCTCTATTTAACATCAAGTTAAATGAGTGATGGATAAAACAGCCTCAACTTAGTTGGGGCTTTTTTATGTTTAAAATTTGAGTTGACCAAGCATCAACCTCAAACATCTCTTAAAATTTTCTCCGACAATCTTAGATAACATCATTCAGTAGTGGTTTAGTCGCAGTGGTGTCGCCTTTATCTTAAAGATGATTGAAGCCTAACATTAAACGTCTACAGCGCTCATGAGCTCTTACACCATCTTAGATTGGTTTTCTTGACAGAGTATGTCGAGGCACCGTTTTGGGGTTCTTTCTTGATGTATTGATAAGCAGCATAAAATTTATTGCATCATAAGCTTTGCCAGTAGCAGTGCTTGTTTTTCAATGGTTTTGCTAAGGCATATTAATAAAAAAGGCCTGATACAATAAATGTATCAGGCCTTTTTTATTAGGATAGTCAGTAAAATTGTCGACTGACATTTTAAATAAAATGACTATCTAATTTGTAAGCGGATTTTGGCTAGCAAGGTATTCATCAAAGGTACCTTGGAAATTGATCAATTTTTTATCTTTGACGTCAATAATACGGGTCGCAAGGGAGGAGACAAACTCTCTATCGTGGCTAACAAATATTAAGGTGCCTTCAAATAGTTTTAGCGCTTGATTGAGGGCTTCAATCGCTTCCATATCCATATGGTTGGTTGGCTCATCCATAACCAAGACGTTAATGTCCATCATCATCAGTTTGCCAAACAGTAGACGGTTTTTTTCACCACCTGAGCAGTTACGCACTTTTTTGTTCGCATCGTCTTCAGTAAATAATAAACGACCTAACATACCGCGGACCATTAAATCGTTATGCTTTGGCGTGCGCCATAATGACATCCAATCAAACAGAGTCATGTCGTTATCAAAATCTGCGCTACTGTCTTGTGGGCAGTATCCAATAGCGGCATTTTCCGACCATTTAATACGACCTTGGTTATGGGCTATTTCATTGACTAAACAACGTAGTAGGGTAGTTTTACCTACACCGTTTTCACCAATAATGGCAAGTTTTGATCCAGCTTCTAGAATGAGGTTGCCATGTTCGAATAACACTTCATCAAAACCATGGCCTAACTCTTCCAGAACAAGTGCTTGGCGATGTAATTTTTTGCTTTCTGTAAAGCGAATTGATGGTGTTATCCGACTTGATGATTTCACTTCATCTAGTTTAATTTTATCCATCTTTTTGGCTCGAGAGCTGGCTTGTTTTGCTTTTGATGCATTGGCACCAAAACGATTAACGAAGTCTTGCAATTCGTCTATTTCAGCACTTTTCTTCGCGTTACCCGCAAGTAGTTGTTCACGCAGCAAACTTGATTGCTCAAGAAAATACTCATAGTTACCAGGGTAAATCCGCAGTTCACCATAATCAATATCGGCCATATGGGTACAAACAGAGTTTAAAAAATGACGATCATGGGAAATGATGATCATGGTACATTTGCGTTTATTTAACTCTGTTGCCAGCCAACTAATGGTATGGATGTCTAAGTTGTTGGTGGGTTCATCCAATAATAAGATGTCTGGGTTAGCAAATAGGGCTTGAGCAAGTAACACACGTAGCTTCCAACCTGGTGCAACTTGTTGCATTAAACCAAAGTGAAACGACTCTTCAATACCCGCTTCTAATAAAATCTCACCCGCACGGCTTTCAGCAGTATATCCATCCATTTCTGCAAACTGGCTTTCTAGATCGCCTACACGCATACCGTCTTCATCAGTCATTTCAGCTTTGTTATAGATGAAATCACGCTCTTGCTTTACTTTCCAAAGCTTAACATCACCCATAATCACCGCATCAACCACGCTATATTGTTCAAACGCAAATTGATCTTGGCTTAGCGTACCGACTTTTAAGCCTGGTGAAATGGAAACATTGCCAGAAGTTGGGGCAAGTTCGCCACTGAGGATTTTCATGAAGGTAGATTTACCACATCCATTGGCACCGATTAAGCCATAACGATTGCCGTGTCCAAACTGAGCAGAGATGTTTTCAAACAATGGTTCAGGACCAAATTGCATAGTAATATTTGCGGTAGAAATCAAAGCAAGTTTCCAAATGAGTGGTACAGAATATTTATCGACAAGTGGCTAGGTTTAGCGTTGTGAGAATAAGACTGATATGAAAGAGTATTTAGGGCGCGGATTATACAGGTAAGTGGTCAATTGTCGATTTATAATGCTATTTACGTTAGTTAAAGCAAAACCCTAAATATATTAGGGTTTTGTTATTTCATCTTTATTGATGGTGTTATTGCGCTGTACCCATCGCCGTTTCACGATCAATTGTTACATCTAAATCGGTTAACAGGCCATTATCGATACCATAAATCCAGCCATGGACGGAAACATTTTGACCTCTTTCCCAAGCTTCTTGCAATATTGGAGATGAAGTGACGTTAGCTACCTGCTCGATAACGTTTAATTCACATAAGCGATTAAATTTAGTTTGCTCATCAAGTTTAACTAGCTCTGACTGATGCATTCGATAAATGTCACGCAGATGTCCTAACCAGTTATCAATGAGCCCAAGACGCTGATTTTGCATCGCAGCTTTCACACCACCGCAGCCATAGTGTCCGACGACCATGATGTGCTTTACTTTGAGTACATCGATTGCATACTGTAAAACTGATAAGCAATTCAAGTCAGTGTGGATGACCATGTTGGCAATATTGCGGTGTACAAAAACTTCACCAGGCATTAAATCGATTATTTGGTTTGACGGTACGCGGCTATCTGAGCAACCAATCCATAGGTATTCGGGATTTTGCTGTTTTGCGAGTTTTTCAAAAAATGATGGGTCTTCTTGGTTTATGCGTTGTGCCCAACGACGATTATTATCGAAAAGCGGTTTAAGCAGTTTCATAGTCACTCACATGGCATTAGCACAATTAAATGAAGTGCTTATTGTAATTTTCTAACGAGTATATCAGTAAAGTTGGTTGATCTGGTCTATCCAATTTTAAGTTTATTTTAATTGTGACAAGAATCAGTTTAACAAAAATATCCTCAACAAAATTAAATGTGTAAAACTTAATTTCTAGGTGAATGTTGGTTAAGACATCTTTTGCGTTGTCTAACATTATGTCTGATTGGATGTTCAACTAAATAAAAAGCGAGGTAAATTAATTAGTTCGCTTTTTATTTATAGTCAATATAAGCATTGATTATTGCTGTGCGGGTTTCCATTCTTCCCATTCTGGTTTCATGCGGTTTTGTAACATAAACTCACTTGATGGGCTTATGACATTGATATTTGAAGTGATGTCTTTTGTTATTACTGATATCCCACCAGATAATAAGGTTTCTAACGAGCCTGTTTCAATCTGTGCTCCTGAGAAAATACCCACTTCAAGTTTAATCCCTGATGCATCCCAGAATTGGCTACTGGTATTCACTAAGTGTGAATATTCGGAGCGGATATGTGCAAACATCAATACTTGCTGACCCGTTTTTGACAGGTTGTATCCATCAATTTGACCAATGGCAATCCCTCTAAAAAATATTGGTGTACCGACTTTGATTGATCCTAATTGTTTGTCAATCAGAGTAAAAGTGAGTGCATCTTTAGGGGTGTTAGCATCATAACGAGCGGCAAGTTTTGCTTCAAACTGGTTATTTGTTGATTCAGCATCTCCAGGTAATACACTAATATAAGCGCCAGTGATTAGGGTATCTACATCTCGAATGCCGGCTAAAGAGACTTGAGCATCAACGACAAAGTATTCGGTATTTTGTTTACTAAAATGTGTTGCATATTCACCATACAAATACGCACTGGCTATTTGATTTGATAAATCTTTTGCCAGCTTAACTTGCTTCACTTCACCTATTTTATGTCCGCGGAAGCGGATAGGGGAGTTAGCTTCTATTTTTGCACTTGCAGGTAAGGTAATTGTTATCGGTTTAGCCTGGGTTAAGGCCAAGTGCTGGTTATCATAAAGCTGATCATTAATGGTGATGCCAGTTTGTGACGACAAACTGCTTATATTGACCGATTTAAAAATTTCATCATCGATAAACCCTAACGAAATGCTGCCTTTAATGGCTCCAGCAAGTGGTGCCACATCTATTTTAACACCAGCTAAACTGGCGTTAACGGACATGGCATCATTACGCCAAAAAACGGTTTTCGGTTGCAACAACTGTTCGAATTGTTTATCGATCACTAAATTGAGTGAAAATAGATCAGTTGCGGCTTGCCACTCAATTTTTGCAATTCGACCAATTTGCATTTTTTTGTAGTAAATGGGCGCACCTTCGCTTAAGCCTGCACCATCTTGACTGTTTAACACTAACTTGATTTTTTGTTGTTCAGTGAATAGCTTCTGGGCAGTTTCAATACTGTCATAAATTTTAAATTGGCTACCTGTTTTGGCTAAGCTTTTAGATTTGCTTGGTACCAAGGTTACCGCGCCTTCTAATAGCGTAGTGACATCACGGGTTTCAAACTTAATACTGTCAAGAGATGCGTCTAATTTAATCGCTTGTTCACTGATGAAATAGCTTCCTTGAGTGACAAGAGATTTAAATTCAGGGAGTATTTCGACTTGATATTGCACCGCAGAGAAATCATCACTTAAGCGGCTTGAAATGACGGTACCGATCGGCAACTGTTTGTATCTAACTTGAGCACCAACAGACATACCAGTGTGTGAGTCAGATAATAAGGTTAAAGACAGTTTTTGTTGAGTTAATAAATCGGGTGGTGTTTGTTCTAATAAGAAACTTGGCGGTAATGCATCGGTAGCGGTTCCCGGAAGTATATTAATAACATTACCTGTAACTAATCGTGATAAATGCTTCATTCCTTTTAGTGATACATCGGCGCCAGAAATCCAAAAACGACTATCTGATGCTAGTAACGAATGATATTGTTGTTCAAGCGATGCCTGTAACGACACTCCCGACTCTGTTAATGATACTTTTTCAACTTTACCGACGACTACTCCGCGATACATCAAACTGGCGTTGTTGCTAATATCTTCAGCTTGATCTAGATGCAAATTGAATACTAATCCGCCATTAGCTTGTTCTTCATCTGCATATAATGTAAATACATCGCCGTTTTCCGCTTGTTCGATTTCAGTTCCGGTATTAAAGCTGATCCCGCCAGCCAGAATTGAAGCAAGACTTTCAGTATTAATTTTGACCCCCGCTAAAGAGGCATCAATTTTTAAACCAGAGACATTCCAAAAGTGCGAGTCAGTATGAACAAGGTGTGCGTATTGTTCTTGTATAAAGGCACTGATGATGACATTTTCACTGCCGGACAATCGATAACCTACCACGCTTCCTACGGGGATTTGACGATAAAAAATCGATGAGCCTACGTCAATTGACCCTAATTTATCCGCGTGTAACTCAATCACAATTCCTTCGCTGCCTGGGGTGATAGCTGGGGCTTCTCTTTGGGCTTCAAAATTATAGCGAGATTTACCATCGCCAGGTTGTATGGCGATATAATTACCTGAAAACAATGTTTCTAAGCCTTCAACACCCGTGATACTCGCTTTAGGTTGAACCAGCCAGAATTGGGTGTTTTCATTCAAAAAAGGATCAGCGCGGTAATCCATAACCACTTTTACATTGACGCCATTCAAATCTTTATCCAGGCTAACATCAGTGACTTTACCTACAATTAAGCCTTGGTATTTAATTAAGGTTTTACCTACATCAATCCCCGTCGCACTAGGGAAATGAATACTGATTTCTACACCAGATTCTTTAATGCTTTTTATCCCTAACCAAGCACCTAGCATTAACGCAACAATCGGCAATAACCAGATGGGTGAAAAAAGTTTTTTCTTTACAACTTTTGGAGATTCAATTTGAGTCATTATGTGTTTCCAAACGGTCCCATAGTAAGCGAGTGTCTAACACTTTTGCTGCGAGTTGAGTGAGTAAAATAACTAATGCAAATGCAGTTGCTGCTGGAGCCGGTTTTGCATCTAGCAACTGCCCCATATTAACCAATGCGACCGTCAAAGAGATGACAAATAAATCTAACATTGACCAGCGTCCTATCCATTCAATAATGTGAAAACCAACCATCATTTTGCGTTTAGAAATTGGAATATTAAAACTAATCGCACATAAATACAGTCCTAACCCAAATATTTTTAGCCAAGGGACAAGAATGCTGGCGGTAAATACGATGATGGCAATAGGGAACATGCCAGATTTAACTAGATGTGAAATGCCACTAAAGATAGTGTCATTGGTAACAACACCACGATTTGTTAATAAGGTGATTGGGTAAATATTCGCCAATATCAATAAAATTGTCGCAGTAACCAGCAAGGCCCAGCTCTGTTGGATGCTAGCATAATTCCTTGCGCTTAATGGCGAGTGACAACGACTACAGTTTTGTTCAGTTAATGCGTTAACTTTTTTGCACGTTGCACAAAGACAAAGACCCATTTTAAGCCCTTGTGGTGTTGTATTAACAGGTTCGTCATTAGCATTGTCAACTTGAACAAGCAACTCGGGTAACACATTATCATTTTTCGACATGGACATAACTCCACATATGTTCGAGGTTGTATTCGCGCTGCAAAAAAAGAATTGCTAAAAAAAGCAAGGTGAAACTTAAGGTGCCCATGCCAAAATAGACATCAGAGAAATCGGATAATTGAAACGCGGAGACAAGAAAACTGATCACATAAATTTCTAACATGGTCATTTGTGATAACAGGCCATGATTTTTGAGCAAACGACGATAAACGTTTTGCCAAAAAGATGAATTCAAATTCAATTTGATGATTAACACTTGTAGTAAAATTGACAATATCAATAACGCTGGTGCGATAACCGCAGACGCGAGTACGGCCAAACCTACGACCCAATAACCTTGCCCCCAAACTTCAACAGCTGTTTGGTAAACAGTGGTTGTGCGCACACTACCAAGAAAATTGATTTCGAGAACTGGTAATAAATTAGCGGGAAAAAAAACAATAAGCGCGGTAATGCATAAGGCGAGTAGACCATTTAAGGAACAATAAGGTGTGTCATACAAGGCTGTATCACATCTTGGGCACAGTGCTCTTACATTAGAAGGCAAAGCCCGTTTTCTAATGACAAAGTCACAGGAACGGCAAAGTATCACCGCTTTAAATGATTTGGGTTCAGGCATTATGGTTTTTATTAAGGCTATCCATCATCAATAAGCGCTTTATATTATACGAAAATGCCAACATATATTAATAATATCGATGTAAATGTTAAAACAAGTCAATTTGCTATTGCGTCTAACCCTTTATTTATGTCAATCTTTGCACTGTATATAAAAACAGTGGAGATGTGTTCATGGCAGTGATTACCCAGTTTGTCGTGGTAAGAGAAGGGGTTGAGAAGATGACATTTACATCAAAGAAAGAAGCCGATGCCTACGATAAAATGCTTGATGTTGTAGACAGTTTAGTGCCTTTCCTGTCAGCTTCTGAGCTTAATTTAGATGAAAACACTTGCGAACAGTTAGCATTTTACCTTGCGACAAACAAAGACGAGCTTGGGAATTTACTAAAAGGGGTGGTGAAACCTAAATCCATCGTTGAGCCAAAGCCTAAAAAGAAGACTGTTAAACAAGATTAATTTTTTTTAGCGACAACTACTGGTAGTCTGTGTGCTTTAAAGAATGACATGATTTTAGGTTCAAGGAATATAAATGAAAGCAGGGTTTTACGATACTCTCATTCGCCAGACTGAAGCTTTGCTGGCTGATGAAGATGATTTAATTGCAGCAATGGCCAATTTTTCTGCATTGATCAATGATAATTTAGCCGACTTAAACTGGGCAGGTTTTTATATTGTCAAGAATGGACGATTAGTTCTTGGGCCATTTCAAGGTAAGGTCGCCTGTACCAGAATTGAATTTGGTAAAGGCGTTTGTGGTACTGCCGCGGCATTAAATACCACTCAAAGAGTGGCAGATGTACATCAATTTGACGGGCATATAGCCTGTGATGCAGCGAGTAACTCTGAAATTGTTGTGCCAGTAAGACAAAATGGTCAGGTGATCGCCGTGCTCGACATCGACAGTCCATTGCTCAATCGTTTCGATGAAGATGATCAAGTAGGGATTGAATTATTAGTAAAACAGTTTGAAAATTGCTTATTTGGTTAAAATCCAAGCAATATGAGGTAAATGATTGTCGCAATCGCCGCAGCGAGCTTTATAATAGCCTATGACGATGGAGTGCTATTTTGTAATAGTCCCAAAGAGAGACTAGTCTAAACCGCTGCAAATTTGTTAAGCTTTGTTTCCAAGGCTTTAGCAATGCAGTTGTTAGTGCTAATTTATAGGTTAAGTGTCAGATATACTGAAATACTTAGCAAAAGATGAACGACTATTGGCCAAATAACCTTTTGCCAACTTTAGTCCCCTTATTTAACGTGGAAGTAAAAATGGAATCAACAGACAAGTTGACCGACACCAACGCAATTTTAGCGTATTTATATGAAACCTTTCCTGCATGTTTCATTGCGGAAGGCGACACAAAGCCATTAAAAATTGGTTTATTTCAAGATTTGGCTGAACGGTTAGCTGATGATTCTAAAGTCAGTAAGACACAACTTCGTGTAGCTTTACGTCGTTACACCAGCAGCTGGAGATACCTAAAGGGTGTTAAAGCTGGCGTGCAACGTGTCGATTTAGATGGCAACGATTGCGGTGAGTTAGAGCAAGAGCATATTGATCATGCTCAATCTACGTTGAAAGAAAGCCAAGACAAAGCCAAAGCAAAGCGCCAAGCGCAAGCGCCAAAAGCAGCGGCTAAGAAACCAGTTAAAAAAGCGGCTTCTAAGCCTCGTCCAGTGGTTAAGAAAGAAAAGCCTGCAGTAGTTGCAGCACCAGTCGTGAATTTGGTTCCTGCAAAAATGGCAGATTTATCAACTAATCAACGTGTCAACGTTAAATTAGGTGCTTCGCCAGTGGCTGGCACGATTACCGACATTAAAAAAGAAGATGTACACGTCCAGTTAGATTCTGGTTTGAGCATCAAAGTACGTGTAGACCACATACTATTATAAATTTTAAAGGAGTAACTTGTTGATGCGAAAACTCACATTGGCCGCTTCAATTGCTTGTGCATTAGCAGGATTCTCTGCATGGGCAATTTCACCAACGATTCAAATCAGCGAGTTACCCAAACTAGCCCAGGAACCTCAACATCAAGTTGCCAGTAAACGAGTCACTAACTTATTTACTCGCGCCCATTACCATCGTTTTGATTTAGATGACGCTTTCTCTGAACAAATCTATGCACGGTTTTTAGAGCAACTTGATTATCGCCGTAACGTGTTGACCCAAGCTGATATCAATGGTTTTGACCAATATAAAGATCAGTTTGATGATATGGTCAAATCGGGTGATATTTCTCCAGCTTATAAAATGTTTGATGTATTGCAAGCTCGTCGATATGAACGTTTTGCTTACGCGTTAACTTTACTTGAACAAGAGTTTGATTTTACCCAGCAGGGTGATGCTTACGAATTTGATCGTAAAGAGGCCGCATGGCCTAAAGATGGTGAAGAGTTAAATGAGTTATGGCGTCAAAGAGTCAAATACGATGCCCTAAATCTTAAGCTTACGGGTAAAAAATGGGATGAGATTGTTGATATCCTAACTAAGCGTTACAACAATGCCATCAAACGTTTGAGTCAAACTCACAGCGAAGATGTATTCCAGACCGTTATGAATTCGTTTGCTAGAACGGTTGAGCCTCATACTAGCTACTTATCTCCTCGTAATGCAGAACGTTTCCAAATGGAGATGAACCTTAGCCTTGAAGGTATAGGTGCGGTATTACAAATGGATGATGACTATACCGTCATCAAAAGCTTGGTTGCTGGCGGCCCTGCAGCATTAAGTGAGAAATTATCTCCTGAAGATAAAATTGTTGGCGTAGGCCAAAAAGATAAAGAAATAGTCGATGTTATTGGCTGGCGATTAGATGATGTTGTTGAACTGATCAAAGGGCCAAAGGGCAGTGAAGTTGTACTGCAAATATTGCCTAAAAAAGGTGGCGCAAATGCTCAACCTTTTAATGTCACAATTGTACGCGATAAAATCCGCTTAGAAGATCGCGCAGCAACCTCTAAAGTGGTTGAGCCAAAAGAAGGCGAATTTGCCAATCGCAAAGTGGGCGTGATTCAGATCCCTGGTTTTTATATGAACCTATCTGAAGATGTCGCCAAAGAGCTGACCAAGTTAAAAGAGCAACAAGTTGAAGGTGTCATAATCGATTTACGTGGTAATGGTGGCGGAGCATTAACCGAAGCGACCTTACTGACGGGTTTATTTATCGACATGGGACCCGTTGTTCAAATTCGTGATGCTAACGGTAGAGTTAACCAAAACAGAGATAATGACGGTAAGAGTGCTTATGATGGCCCGTTAACAGTGATGGTTGATCGTTACAGTGCTTCAGCATCTGAAATTTTTGCTGCAGCATTACAAGATTACGAACGAGCTTTAATTGTGGGAGAGCCTACCTTTGGTAAGGGGACAGTACAACAGCATAAGAGCTTAGGTCGTATTTATGATATGTATGAGAAGCCAATCGGCCATGTTCAATATACGATTGCAAAGTTTTATCGGATTAACGGTGGCAGCACACAGTTAAAAGGTGTTACCCCTGACATTCTTTATCCAAGTGCGTTAGAGCCAGGTGAGTATGGTGAGTCTGAAGAGAAAAATGCGTTGCCTTGGGACAAAGTTCCTGTAGCGCAATACAGTACTTTAGGCAATATCGCTCCTGAGTTAGTAAACCAGTTAACAACTAAGCATCAACAACGTATTAGTGCTGACGTTGAATTTGGCTATATTAATGACGATATCGCGGAGTTTAAAAAACACCATGATGATAAAACCATTTCATTAGTTGAGAGTGAGCGCATTAAATCTCGTGAAGATGATGATAAGCGTGCACTTGATAGAACTAATGAGCGCCGAGTTGCTGAAGGGCTTGAGGTGGTTAAATCATTAGATGATATTCAAGATGATAAAGATGCAAAAATCCCAGATCCTTTTTTAGATGAAACCGCACTTATCATGTTGGATATGGTTGACGCAGAAAAGCTAGCCAAAGCGCCTACTCAATAGTTAAATACACTCAATTAAAAACGCGCATTAGCGCGTTTTTTGTTATAAAAATTAAAATTGTTAAGGGATGATAATGTCTGAAGCTCAAGTCAAACATTTAAAAGATTACACTGCACCAACGTTTACTATCAATCATATTGATTTAAATGTCATTTTAGACGGTGAGAATACAAAAGTTGTAGCTTTAAGTAAGGTCTCTCGACGCAATGAGCATCAATTAGATCTGATCCTTGATGGGGAACAGCTTAATTTAGTTTCTGTAAAATTAAATGGCAAAGGGTGTGAATATCGTCAAACAGATAGCCAATTAGTCATCGCTACTAGTGAATCAGAGTTTGAATTAGAAATCACTACCGCATTAAATCCAGAGGCTAATACCAGTCTAGAAGGTTTGTATATGTCCGATGGCGCATATTGTACTCAATGTGAAGCTGAGGGTTTTAGACGAATCACTTATTTTTTAGATCGCCCCGATGTATTAGCCACCTATACGGTAAGAATAGAAGCGGATAAAGCAGAGTTTCCATTTCTATTAAGTAACGGAAATGTAATCGAACGAGGTGAGATGCCGCGCTCTGGACGTCACTTTGTTCGCTGGCAAGACCCTTTTCCAAAACCAAGTTATTTATTTGCTTTAGTGGCTGGAGATTTTGATTTACTTGAAGATCATTTCATCACTATGTCAGGTCGCAATGTAACCTTGCAGGTCTTTGTGGATAAAGGCAATTTACATAAAGCCGATCATGCAATGATTTCGCTTAAAAAGTCGATGAAATGGGATGAAGAACGTTTCGGGCTTGAATACGATCTTGATATATATATGATTGTTGCCGTTGATTTTTTCAATATGGGAGCAATGGAAAATAAAGGCTTAAACGTTTTCAATACCAAATATGTTTTAGCCGATAAAGCCAGTGCAACAGATGAAGACTATCATGGCATCGAATCTGTTGTTGGTCATGAATATTTCCATAACTGGACTGGAAACCGTGTTACCTGCCGAGATTGGTTTCAACTTAGTTTGAAAGAAGGGTTAACCGTTTTTCGTGACCAAGAATTTAGCTCAGATCTAGGTTCTCGTGCAGTTAATCGTATTCATGCCATTAAAGTTATGAAAAACCAACAGTTTGCTGAAGATTCTGGCCCAATGTCACATCCCATCCGTCCTGAATCAGTGATCGAGATGAATAACTTCTATACCGTGACCGTATATAACAAGGGAGCTGAAGTCATTAGAATGATGCATACCATTTTAGGCGAAGCAGCTTTTCAGGCGGGAATGAAGTGTTACTTTGAACGCCATGACGGTCAAGCCGTAACCTGCGATGATTTTGTTAATGCAATGGCAGAGGCGAGTGGCAAAGATTTACAACAATTCCGTCGTTGGTATTCACAAGCTGGTACACCGGTAGTTATTGTTGAAGATGATTTCAATCCTGAGTCGGGGCAATACACCTTGACGATCAAGCAATCGGTAGAGAGTCATGGTGTTAAAGGTCAAACACTTCATATTCCTTTTAGTATTGAGATATTAAACGCCGAGGGCGCTTCAGTAATTAATAAAGTTTTTGACGTGAAGAAAGCCACACAACAATTTACGTTTGACGGATTTGCAGCAAAACCTGTTGCATCATTACTGCAAGACTTTTCTGCGCCAGTTAAACTTCAATATGAATTCAGCTTTGACCAGCTTGTTCATATTATGCGTTTTGCTAGCAGTGAAGTTGCACGTTGGGAAGCGTCAGTGCAATTATTCAGTCAATCGGTTTGGGAAAATGTTGCGCAGCTTTCAGCCAAAGAAGTCATGTCGGTTGATCCAAGAGTAGTAGAAGCATTTAGAGGCGTTATTCTTGATGCAGGGTTAGATCAAGCTTTAGTGTCTGAAATCCTAAGTTTTCCAGCGGCTTCAGCTTTAATTGAGCAAGTATCATCGGTAGATTTAGATGGTTTGCAAATGGCACGTGAATTTGTCATTGAAGAAATTGCATCGGCAACACAAGACGAATTACTTGCAAGGTATCGTGAATTAACCGTGATTGATAACCCATCGGCGCGGGCATTTAAAAACGTAGCCTTATCGTTACTCTCTACAGTGTCACAAGAATATGAAACATTGGTTGTTGAACAGTTTAACTGCTCTACCAATATGACCGACAGCCTAGCAGCCCTAAAAGCTGCGATGACAGGGCAGTTTGATTGCCTTAGCAAGTTATTAGCCGATTTTGAGGCGACTTGGCATACCACGCCGTTAGTTATGGATAAGTGGTTTACATTACAGGCTTTATCAAATACAGACGATGTTATTGATTCGATAAAGCATCTTACTCACCATAATAGCTTTAGTTTTAGTAATCCTAATCGCGTTCGTTCGCTCATTGGTGCATTTGCAGCAGGCAATACTTATCAATTTCATCGAAAAGATGGATCTGGATACGCTTATTTGACGCAGATTTTGATCAAACTAAATAAATCCAATCCGCAAGTTGCTTCTCGTATGATCACCCCGTTGATCCAATTTGCTAAATTTGACCACGCTAGACAAGATTTGATGAAGCAGTCATTGGCAACTTTGCAGAATTTACCAGACTTATCTAAAGATCTTTATGAGAAGGTCAATAAAGCGCTGAACTAAGTTATCGTTAATCTATGAAGGGGAGAGGGTTTCTCTTCCCTTTTTTAATAACATATTTAACGTGATATGTGTCTACTGAGGAAGGGATACTATGGTGTTTTATTTCAATATATTTATCAGTTATAGAAAGTTTTCTTCATATTATCATGGCTATAGTGATTCAGTCGCGTTAACTGATGTTGACGGGCGGCATTTACAAATTAACGCAAAGTACTTTAGACCCTTTTTGACTTTAAATGGCATTCAAGGCAATTTTAAATTGGAATTAGACAGCAAAGGTGCTTATAAATCGTTAACCAAGTTAGAGTAATTACTTCAAACGTTTGATTTATTAAATTTATAGAAAGGTGACTATCGCTTTTTCAAATAAACTACTGAAATAAAATGTTTTTAATCCCTTGCTTCCCACCTGTTTTCATTCCTTATTAGTTAATTCAAATATCTGGCCTATTTTAGTTGTAACGATATGGTTAACCACGTTAATTTTATTGTATATTTTCTCTGTTTTGGCCTTGCTCAACAAGGTTAAATGCTGTAACAATGGTGTTACCTGTGGGCTAACAAGATGTTGGTTTAAATTCCTATAACAACGATTCCAGCAGGTTACGGAGATGAGCTAAAATGAATATTGTTAAGAAAAAATTTAACAAGTCGGCAATTACTTTGGGGGTAATGTCGGCTTTGTGTTTAGGAATGAGTCCAAATGTTTCCGCTTTCTCATTCAATTGGGGAGATGTAGAGGGTACATTCGATTCTACCTGGACCGTTGGTGCTAGCTGGCGTGTTGGGGAGCGTGATTGGGAAGGTCAAATTGGTAAGGTTAATCAGCCTCAATTTGACTGGTCAGGCTACTCAGCGTTCTCAAACACTAAATACACCTCAGCAGAAATCTGGGCTCAACCAGGCTCTTATTCAAGCAACAATGATTTAAGTAACTTACTTTACTCTCAAGGTGACACCACCTCTGAAATTGTTAAAGGACTTCATGAATTATCATTGAAATATGAAAACTACGGTCTGTTCGTTCGTGGTATGTATTTTTACGACCGCAAATTGAATAATGGTAGTTATGATTTCAACGACCCTCTTACGGGTAAAGAATTTGACCCGTGTGCTGATAGCCGTGCCTCAGAAGTTCAATGTAAAGATGTGCGTTTATTAGATGCTTTTGTTTACGCTAACTGGGATTTAAACGATGGCCAAAATCCATTGTCAGTTCGTGTCGGTAATCAAGTCGTTTCGTGGGGCGAAAGTACCTTAATCCCGCATGGTATTGGTGTGATAAACCCAGTCGATTTAAACATTCTTAATGCCCCAGGTGCTGAGCTTAAAGAAGCATTCCGTCCGCAAGGTATGGTGTGGGCATCTTTGGGATTAACAGAAAACCTCAACGTTGAAGCATTCTATCAGTATCAGTGGGAGCCTATTTGGGTTCCAACGCCTGGCTCTAACTTTGCGACTAACGATTTCGCTGGATTTGGTGGTTATAACCAAAATGCGCAGTTAGGCTTTAATGCTAACCCTGACATTAATTTAGACTTCTTAATCTCTGAATATCAAGCGCTTTATAAAAATGCTGCTGCCACTGGTTTCAACCCTGCGATGGCTTCGGCAATGACAGCTTATTCAACTAAAGCGGCTTTAATTCAAGATGAAGCTAAACCCAGTGATGATGGTCAGTACGGTGTGAAATTAGGTTTTTATTCACCTGAACTAAATGAAACTGAATTTGGTTTGTATTATATGAATTACCATAGTCGCCGCCCATTAATCAGTGGTACCGCGTCTAACTTCACTGCTGCCGCTATTGGTGGTGACTACGCTAAGTTGGCAGCAAGTCAAGGTCAAATTGACCGTGAATTACTGCTAAGCATGGAAACCTTCACTAAAGCACAAATTGTTTACCCTGAAGACATCCAATTATATGGCTTTAGTTTTAACACTTTAGTCGGTGATACCTCTGTAGCGGGTGAAATAGCTCACCGTGTTGATGAGCCTTTGCAGATTGATGACGTTGAATTACTTTTCGCGGCTATGCCTCAACAGCTTGCTAATGCCGGAATACGTCCAGATTTAGATGGTATTTCGCAAATGGATGTTGTTGCACCTGGTGCAACGGTTGATGGTTTTATTCAGCTAGATACCACTCAAGCTCAAATGACATTAACTCACTTATTTGGTCCTACTTTGGGAACTGATAACCTTACTATGTTAGCGGAAGTTGGCGGTGTGTGGATCCATGATATGCCAGGCTTTGATGAATTACGCTTAAATGGCCCTGGCACCGGACGTTCTGGTGGTAATCCAGATATGACTGGTATTATTCAAGCTTTACATAATGGTCCTGAAACCAATCCATTCCCAACTGATTTCGCCTGGGGATATCGTTTAGTCGCTAAAGCGGATTTCAATAACGTATTTGCGGGTGTGAACGTGGCACCACGAGTTATTTTCTCTCACGATGTCGACGGTATTACGCCAGACCCAATGTTCTTATTCACTGAAGGTAAAAAATCTGTAGCACTAGGTGTGAATTTTGATTACCAAAACCGTTGGGGCGTTGATTTTTCTTACAACAGCTTCTTCGGTGGTGTGGGAACAACGAACGTGATGGAAGACCGAGATTATGTCTCGTTTAACGTCAAGTATTCGATTTAAAAGGATAATAATAATGAAAAAACTGACGATATTATCGGCAGCAGTGATAATGGCGCTAGGCGCACCTGTTGCGATGGCGAAAGTATCAGAAGCTGATGCTGCTAAATTAGGTACAAGCTTAACACCAATGGGTGCTGAAAAAGCTGCAAACGCAGACGGCTCTATTCCCGCATGGGACGGTGGTATTACTAAGCCTGTTGCGGGTTATGAAAAAGGCATGCATCACTTAAATCCTTTTCCTAACGACAAAATTTTATTCACAATTACTAATGCGAATAAAGCACAGTACGCAGAGTATTTAACGCCTGGTCAAAACAAGCTTTTTGAATTGTATCCTGATACATATCAAATGAATGTTTATGAAACCCGCCGTACCGCATCTGTACCTCAATATGTTTATGATGCTATTAAAGTCAATGCAACTTCAGCTGAACTTGTTGCGCAAGGCAATGGTATTTCTGGTGCAACAATTGGCGTACCATTCCCCATTCCTAAAGATGGTCTAGAAGTTATTTGGAACCATATTTTGCGTTACCGTGGTGTTGATGTTGAGACTTATCGTAGCCAAGCGGCTCCAACTTCAAGTGGTTCATACACTTTAGTAGAAAACGCTGAAGAAATTCGTTTTGAGTATACTCGTCCTGAAATCACATTGGACAAGTTAAAAGAAACCAATACTTTGTTCTACTTTAAGCAAGTTGTGACCCAACCAGCACGTTTAGCTGGTACTGCGTTGCTTGTTAAAGAGACCATGGATCAAGAGGCATTACCTCGTCAAGCATGGACTTATAACACTGGACAGCGTCGTGTACGTAAAGCGCCAAACGTTGCCTTCGATACTCCCGGTACAGTGTCTGATGGTCTAAGAACAACAGATGATTTTGACATGTTCAACGGATCGCCAGTTCGATATAACTGGGAGCTGGTAGGTAAGAAAGAAATCTTTATTCCTTACAATGATTATAAGTTGCACTCAAATGAACTTAAGTATGACCAAATTCTGAAACCTGGTCATATCAATCCAGAATATGCTCGTTGGGAAAAACACCGTGTTTGGGAAGTCAAAGCGACATTAAAAGATGGCATGCGTCATATTTATAAGACTCGTGTGTTCTACATTGATGAAGATTCTTGGCAGGTGTCTTTAACAGATATGTACGATAACCGTGATGAGTTATATCGTGTAGGTACAGCACATAGTATTAACTATTATGAAGTGCCAACATTGTGGAGTACGTTAGAAGTATTCCATGATCTTCAATCACGCCGTTATTTAGCGATGGGATTAGATAACGAAGGCCGCATGTATAACTTTGATGCAAACTTATCTGAGTCTAACTTTACCCCTGATGCACTGCGTCGAGCTGGTATTCGTTAATTCATTCGTTTGAGTCGAATTTGTTAAATAAAAGGGCGCTTAGCGCCCTTAAATCTAAGGAAGTTTGTATGAAGGTTAGCATGCTTCGCAGTGCTGTCGCGATAGGATTAAGTGCATGTTTATATACTGCTTCAGTTAACGCACAACTTGATCCCTTAACGGTACAAATACAACCACAAGCGCAATCGTCATTGTTAGTTGATATTGCCAAAGCGGGTGATAAATTAGTTGCCGTTGGCCAACGTGGCCATGTTTTAGTGTTAGAGCAACAATGGCAACAAGTTCCTACACCTGTAGTCACCCAATTGAATAACGTGTTTTTTTTGAATGAAAAGTTAGGTTGGGCAGTTGGACATGATGCGACGATCATCCACACTAATGATGGCGGTTTAACGTGGTCATTACAGATGGCGTCAATCGAATTAGAAAAACCGTTTTTAGATGTCCGTTTTTTCTCTGAACAACATGGTGTGGCTATTGGGGCTTATGGTTTATTTTATCGTACAGAAGATGGCGGTAAAACATGGCAAGATGAGTTTCATCAAGAATTACTATTTGAAGAAGACGTTGCATATTTAAATGAAATAAAGCAACAAGATGAACAGTTATATTTGTCTGAACGTGCCGCATTACTACCACATTTTAATCGAATAATTAATCTTGATGATGATCGTTTACTCATGGTGGGTGAACTTGGATTAGTCGCTGTATCCGATGATATGGGGCGAACATTCTCACGTGTAGAGTTTGATTATGATGGTTCAATGTTTAATGCCATTACCCATGGTGATGATGTGTATGTCATGGGGTTACGCGGTCATGTGTTTAAGGCATCTAATTTATTAAATGATTGGCAACAAATTGAATTACCGGTTGAATCATCCATCAATGGTGCTTTAGTTAATGGTGATGATTTATATCTTGTTGGCAATGCTGGAATTATTTTGAAAGTTGATGGTGATAAAGCAGAGTTGGTTGCTCGCCGTCAAGGAGAAAATATCGTTTCAGTGGCTAGAAATAATAAAGGTGAAATTTGGTTTGCGGGTACTAAAGGGCTTTTCCAATTGCCAAAGTAACCGTGTTTATGGGTAAGTGTTGATACTGTTTCACCAAGGCACTCTTTATTCATACTCACTGCACCAAATCGTTTAAAGACAATAATAAGATGTTATCTAAGTCATTTTGATAACATAAAGGATGATTTGTTCATCCTTAATGCTACTGTTTTTTTAGTAGCCACTATTAAGATTAAAACAACAATAATAGGGCCGACAAGATGTTAGAAAAACTGGTCAATAGTTTCGAAACTCACTTATTCCGTAATCGCATGTGGGTGATCATATCTTTTATTTTTATTACGGTATTTTTAGGATACCAAGCCAGCCAGCTAAAAATGGATGCGGCCTTTAGTAAGAATATCCCGTTAAATCACACTTACATGCAAACCTACACTAAGCACCAAAAAGAGTTTGGTGGTGCCAATGGCATTATGGTGGCGGTTGAAGATACCAGCGGTAATATTTTTAACCCGGTATTTTTTGACACTTTGAAAAAAGTACACGATGAGCTGTTTTTTATCGATGGTGTCGAACGATCGCAGGTTAAATCACTTTTTTCACCTTCAACTCGTTTTACTGAAGTGGTTGAAGATGGTTTTGCTGGCGGTCCAGTTATTCCAGCCGATTTTAGAACTGACGAATATGGTTTAGCTGTAGTACGCGATAATATTGAAAAAGCAGGCATTGTTGGGCGGTTAATTGCAAATGACTATTCAGCCGCGATGGTATCAGCACAGTTGATGGATTTTAATCCTGATACCGGTGAAGCATTAAATACCATTGAATTTGCTAATCAACTCGAAGAAAAGCTTCGTGGCCAGTTTGAAAACGACAATATTAAAATCCATATTATCGGTTTTGCGAAAATGGCAGGTGATGTTGCAGACGGTGCTAAAGGGGTATTGCTGTTTTTCCTCATTGCTATCCTCATAACCGCAGTGATGGTGTATCTCTTCTCCAAGTCAATAATGCTTACCATTTTACCGTTAATGTGCAGTTTAATGGCGGTGATTTGGCAATTAGGATTATTAACCGTCGTTGGCTTTGGTCTCGACCCCATGTCGATTTTGGTGCCATTTTTGGTATTTGCGATTGGCGTGAGTCATGGCGTACAAATGATCAATGCGGTACGACGTCGAGTGATTGATGGTCAAGCCACTAAAGCTGCTGCAGCTTCAGCGTTCCGTAGCTTATTAGTTCCTGGTGGTGTCGCGTTGCTCTCCGATACCGTAGGATTTTTAACCTTGCTTGCAATCGATATTGGTATTATTCGTGAGTTAGCGATTTCAGCTTCTTTAGGAGTAGGGGTGATTATCCTTACTAACCTTATTTTGCTTCCTTTGGTGATCTCTTACACCAATTTATCTAATGCCGAAGAAGATCCTGTTCAAAAGCAAAAAATTGAGAATATTTGGCGTAGCTTGTCTAAGTTTGCGACACCCAAATATGCGGTGATTGTTTTAAGCTGCACAGCCGTTTTATATGGTGTGGGCTTTATGAAAGCAACCGAAATGAAAATTGGTGATTTAAAAGGTGGCGCGCCCGCGCTTCATCAAGATTCACGTTATAACCTTGATACGTTTTTTATCACGGACCATTTTTCTATCACCACAGACGTGATGACGGTGATTGTTGAAGCCGAACCAGAGGCCTGTACTTATCATTCAATGCTCAGTCAAATTGACCAATTTGAATGGATGGTAGGCAATACTCCGGGGGTGGAATCGACAGCGAGCTTGGCGTCTATTGCCAAAGCGGTAAATGCTGGGTTTAACGAAGGTAATCCTAAATGGCAAATTTTACCCCGTACAACAGCTAGTTTGGTGCAAGCTGTGGGTCAAGTACCAACTACTTCAGGTTTATTAAACGGTAACTGTTCTGTGATGCCTGTGTATCTTTTCTTAAAAGATCACAAGGCAGAAACCATTGAAGTTGTTGTTAATAAAGTTAAGCAAGTGGCAGCTGAACTTAATAGCGATAAGTTGCAGTTTAAGTTGGCATCTGGTCCTGTTGGGGTTATGGCTGCGACAAATGAAGCGGTCAGCGAAGCGCAATTACCTATGATGATTTATGTCTATGGTGCGGTGTTTTTCCTGTGTTTAATTAGCTTTAAATCTCTGAAAGCAACGATTGCGGTTATTATTCCTCTATATGTTGTATCAACTTTAGCTCAAGCGCTTATGACCATGCTTGATATTGGTCTTGCGGTCAGTACTTTACCCGTTATTGCACTGGGTGTGGGTATTGGTGTGGATTATGGTATTTATATTTTATCCACTATGTCTAATAAACTCAGTAATGGTATGGCGGTACAACAAGCTTATTTCGAAGCATTGGTTGAACGAGGCAGTGCTGTAATCTTTACTGGATTAACTTTAGCTATTGGTGTGAGTACTTGGTTCTTTTCAGCGCTCAAATTCCAAATGGACATGGGAATTTTGTTAACATTTATGTTTTTAGTAAATATGTTAGGAGCGATTATTATCCTGCCAGCACTTTCTGCATTGTTTTGGCGTAAACCAAATTAAAAACAACAGCTTAATTAAAATGGAGAGCATTGCTCTCCATTTTTTTTTGCATAGTTAATCTAAATCGGCGCGTTTAATTGCATTTTAAACAAAATATCAGCTATGAAACTGGATAAATAGAGGATCTACCACTAAAATTTTCCTCGATATAGCAGCAATTTAGTAATAAACTTTGCCGCAGATCTCAGTAACCAAATTACTGAGCCAAACAAGCCGAAGCATCCATAAAATGATAAAAGCGCTGCCATAGACGCTTAAGGAATCTGCAACATGGCCTTTAAAGATGCAATGCCTTCTGTACTACTAGAAAATGTAGTCAATTTGATTCATTCAAAAATCCCTAATTCACAAGCAAAGCAAGTTGAACAGTTTGCCCAATGTCTCTACACCCATATGTCACGTGACGACCTCAATGTCCGAAATGACAGTGATTTATATGGAGCGGTGGTGAGTCTTTGGAATGCCTTAAACAAAACTTCACCAACTGACACCCATATACGAGTTTTTAATCCAACACAGTCTAAGCATGGTTGGCAGTCAAGCCACAGTGTGATTGAAGTGATTCAACCTGATATGCCGTTTTTAGTCGACTCTTTGACTATGGCATTAAACAGAATGGGAATTACCGCTCATGTCATGCTGCATACGCCATTAGCGGTTGTGCGTGATAAAAAATCAGTAACCCAGGTGAGTTTTGTAAATAACGCACCTAAAAACAGCGATAATATCGCAGTTTTCTTAATTGAAATTGATAAGCAAAGTAGCGATGCTGATATAAAAGCGATTGAAAAAGAAATTCAGTCAGTGCTTGCCGATGTTGTTGCATCAGTTGTTGATTGGGAAAAAATGTCAGTGAAGTTGACTGACACCATTAAGCAATTACCTAAGCGTCCATTTCCAGGTGATAAAGCTGAGTTGGCTGAAGCAGTTAATTATCTAACTTACTTAAATAACCATCACTTTACCCTATTAGGTTATCGTTACTATGACTTAAAACGTGTTGAAGGTGATGTGGAATTAGTACCTGATCTAGAAACGAGCTTAGGTTTAATGAGCCGTTCTAAAAATGCTTCGAGTGATCGAGGTTTGTTACTATCGACCCTATCAGACAGTGCACGAAAAGAGGCATTAGACTCAAGTTTACTGGTTTTGACTAAAAGCTCTGCAAAAAGTCGTGTTCATCGTCCAGCGTATGTTGATTATATCGGCATCAAACGTTTCGATAAAAAAGGCAATGTCATTGGTGAAGATCGTTTCATCGGTTTATATGCATCTAATCTTTATAATCGCAGCCCACGTGAAATTCCATTGCTTGCTGAGAAAGTACAACGTGTACTGGACCTGTCAGGTCTTGCACCACGTTCGCACGATTACAAAGCGTTGCTGAATATTCTTGAAAACTTGCCCCGTGATGAGTTAATACAAGCAAAAGTTGAAGAACTTTCGCATATGGCTCATGGTGTTTTGCAGATGCAAGACCGAGATAAGTTGAAGTTATTTGTACGTAAAGATGGATTTGGTCGTTTCTTATCGTGTTTAGTGTATGTGTCTAAAGACCGCTATAACACCAAGTTCCGTCAAGATACGCAACGAATTCTTGCCCAGCACTTTAATAGTAATGAAGATGTTGAATTTACAACATATTTCTCAGAGTCTACTTTGGCTCGCACGCATTACATTATCAAAGTCGACAACAATAATATGGATGTAGATGTGGCCGCTATTGAACACAACCTTATAGAAGCTGCTCGCTCATGGGATGATAAATTACATTCGGCATTAAACAATGCCTTAGGCGAACAAGCTGGTACAGGCTTAACTAAACGTTACTCGAACGCCTTTCCACAAAGTTACAAAGATGATGTATTACCCAGTTCTGCTGTAGTTGATCTTCAGCACCTTGAAGCATTAGACGACGATCACAAATTGGGTATGTTGTTCTATCAACCGCAAGAAACAGCGCTGAATGACAACAAAGTACGTTTGAAACTGTTCCATAAAGATGAGCCTATTCATTTATCTGATGTATTACCAATGCTTGAAAACTTTGGTTTACGCGTGATTAATGAGCGTCCTTATGAAGTTAAAACTGGCGATGGGCACACCTTCTGGATCCTTGACTTCTTAATGACAGTCCAGGGTGCTGCAATCGAAAACCTAGCTGATAGCCAAGAACGTTTCCAAACGGCATTATCACTTGTGTGGCAGAAAAAGCTGGAAGACGATGGCTTCAACCGCATGGTGCTTTCAACTGGATTAAACGGTCGTGAAGTATCAATTTTACGTGCATATGCTAAATATATGCGTCAAATCGATGCAACCTTTAGCCAGTCTTATATTGAAGAAACCTTCAGTCGTTATCCGAAAATTGCCGATTTACTTGTGAAGATGTTTATTCGCAAGTTTAACCCTAAATTAAAAACTCGCACACTAAGCAAGTTTTTAGAGCAAGTAAACAAGCAGCTTGATGATGTTTCAAGTCTTGATGATGATCGTATTATTCGTCGTTATTTAGATTTAATTAACGCAACCTTGCGTACCAACTTCTATCAAACTGATGCCAATGGTAATAATAAAGCTTATACGTCATTTAAATTTGCACCGAATTTAATTCCAGAAATGCCAAAGCCACTGCCAAAATTCGAAATCTTTGTTTACTCGCCAAGAGTTGAAGGTGTTCATTTACGTGGCGGTAAAGTTGCTCGAGGTGGTTTACGTTGGTCTGATAGACGTGAAGATTTCCGTACTGAAGTGTTAGGTTTAGTTAAAGCACAACAAGTTAAAAACACCGTAATTGTACCTGTAGGTGCAAAAGGTGGCTTTGTGTGTAAACAGTTGCCAACAGAGGGCGGTCGTGAGGCATTCTTCACTGAAGGTCAAGAGTGTTACCGTTTATTCATTCGTGGTTTGTTAGACATTTCTGACAACATTAAAAATGGCGAAGTTGTGCCACCGGTTGATGTTGTTCGTCACGATGAAGATGATCCATATCTAGTTGTTGCTGCTGACAAAGGTACAGCGACTTTCTCAGATATCGCTAACTCAATCGCAATTGAATATGATTTCTGGTTAGGTGATGCGTTCGCTTCTGGTGGTAGTAATGGTTATGACCATAAGAAAATGGGTATTACTGCTAAAGGCGGCTGGGAATCAGTTAAGCGTCATTTCCGCGAAATTGGTGTTGATTGTCAAACCACTGATTTTACCTGTTTAGGTATAGGTGATATGGCGGGTGATGTTTTTGGTAACGGTATGTTGTTATCAGAACACACCAAGCTAGTGGCTGCTTTTAACCACATGCATATCTTTATCGACCCAAATCCAAATGTTGCTGAAAGCTACATTGAACGTAAACGTTTATTTGAATTACCACGTTCTAGTTGGGAAGATTATAACGCCAAGTTAATCTCCAAGGGCGGTGGGATCTTCTTACGTTCGGCTAAATCATTAAAATTAACTCCTGAAATCAAAGCCATGTTGTCTACAGATAAAGACACCATGAATCCGATTGAGTTGTTAAAAGAATTATTGAAAATGCCTGTTGACCTGTTATGGAATGGCGGTATTGGCACTTACGTTAAATCAAGCAAAGAATCTCATGTTGAAGTGGGCGACCGTGCCAACGATGCACTGCGTGTAAACGGAAACGAAGTTCGCGCGAAAATTATCGGTGAGGGTGGTAACTTAGGTTGTACCCAACTTGGTCGTATTGAATATGCAGCCAATGGCGGTCGCATGAATACTGACTTCGTCGATAACGTGGGGGGTGTTGACTGTTCAGATAACGAAGTAAACATTAAGATTTTCTTAAATACATTAGTTGCTGCCGGTGAGTTAACCGTGAAACAACGTAACCGTGTACTTGAAGAAATGACTGATGAAGTGAGCGAAATTGTACTTCAAGACTGTAAAGACCAAACGCGTACGATTTCTGTGACTCAAGTACATGGTGTATCTCAGTTAAAAGAGCAAATACGCTTCATTCATTATCTTGAAAAAGACGGTAAGTTAGATCGTGCATTAGAGTTCTTGCCAACGGATGATGATCTCGCAGAACGTCTTGCAAATGGCCGTGCATTAACACGTCCAGAGCTATCGGTTTTGGTTGCTTACGCAAAAATGGTATTGAAAGAGCAGTTAGTGACACCAGAAATTACTGAAGACAGTTTCTTAAGTAAATTATTGGTGGCTTACTTCCCTAAGAAATTACAAGCCAAATATGCAGATAAGATGGTAAATCATCCACTACGTGGAGAAATTATTGCAACTTCACTGGCGAATGAATTAGTCAATGACATGGGCTTCAATTTTGTTCAACGTATGCAAGATGAGACTGGTGCCTCAGTTGCTGAAGCTGCCATTTGTTACACTATGGCACGTGAAGTATTTGGTTTAGATGAGTTAACTAAATCAATAACCGATTTGAACGGGATTATTCCAGCAATCGTTCAAGGTGAGATGCTACATCAATTACGCCGTAATATGCGCCGTGCTTGCCGTTGGTTTATTCGTCATCGTAACCGTAGTCATAACATTGAACAAACAGTTGAATTCTTTAAGCCTGTGTTTGAAAAGCTCAAAGACAACGTTGATCAATATATGATTGCCGCTGAAGTGAAAGCGATTTCAGCAGAGATTAATTCTTTAACCAAAGAAAATGTACCAATGGCTGTCGCTAAAGTCGTTGCTAAAATGAGTACATTATTCTCTGCGTTAGATATTGCTCAAATTGCTGAGATTGAGAATAAATCAGTAGATTTAGTCTCTGAAACTTACTTTAAGTTAGGTGCAAAAGTTGAACTGCACTGGTTCTTAGAGCAAATTAGTGCTCAACCAGTCGCTAACCATTGGCAAGCATTAGCACGTGCGGCATTCCGTGAAGAATTGGATTGGCAACAACGTGCGCTTAGTTCAGCGGTACTGCGTACTTGTAGTGATACCTGTGATGCAGACACTGTGATTAATGAGTGGATAAAGAGTAATAAAACTTTACTCCAGCGTTGGTATCATATGTTAGCTGACTTTAAAGTATCTCAAACACATGAATTTGCTAAGTTCTCAGTCGCCTTACGTGAACTTAACTTACTGATTTTGCATTGCGAAGGTCAGAAGTAATTCTTTATAATATGAACTAGCCCTGGCGATTGCCGGGGCTTTTTTTAGGCCAAGGAGAAAACATGTTTTACAAACTCGCACAAAAAGTCATGTTTCAGATTGACCCTGAGCTGGCTCATAACGTCGCTATTGGCAGTTTAAAAATGACTGGCAATACGCCGCTTAATTGCTTTTATCGTCAAAATGTTGCCCAAGTACCAGTAGAATGTATGGGGATTACCTTTCCAAATCCCGTTGGATTAGCGGCAGGATTAGATAAAGACGGCGAGTCTATTGATGCTTTTCATGCAATGGGTTTTGGTCATGTTGAAGTGGGCACAGTCACACCTCGTCCACAGCCTGGTAACGACCTGCCACGATTATTTCGTCTAAAGCCTGCACAAGGCATCATCAACCGAATGGGCTTCAACAATAAAGGTGTTGATAATTTAGTCCGTAATTTGATGGCAAAAAAGTCTGATATCTTAGTGGGCGTTAATATAGGTAAAAACAAAGACACTCCAGTAGAGCAGGGTAAAGACGATTATTTAATTTGTATGGATAAGGTATATCAGTACAGTGCTTATATTGCAGTGAATATTTCATCACCTAACACCCCGGGTTTACGTACCTTACAGTACGGTGAATTATTAGATGATTTACTGGGGTCAATTAAAGCTAAGCAAACTGAATTAGCGGCAAAGTATGGTAAGTATGTGCCAGTTGCATTGAAAATTGCGCCAGATTTAACTGATGAAGAAATTAAGTCTATTGCTGATTCACTGATTAAAAATCAATTTGATGGTGTGATAGCGACTAACACCACGTTAAGTCGTGATGCAGTAGCAGGGCTTGAACATGCAGAAGAGATGGGTGGGTTAAGTGGTAAGCCATTAACCGATCTTTCTACAAAAGTGATCAAAACCTTAGCGGGTTATTTAAATGGCCAGATCCCGATCATTGGTGTGGGTGGGATCAATTCTGCACAGGATGCAAATGATAAATTTGCTGCAGGATCAACGCTGGTGCAGATTTATAGTGGTTTTATTTACCAAGGACCAAAATTAGTGTCAGAGATCGTTTCTGCTTATCGTTCAAAATAACGACTGATTTGTCAAATTACTGATCAAAAATCATGCCGCGATCGCAACATAGCGATCGCACATGATTCTAACATGATGAAATATAGATAAAAATTTATAAAATAATTTTGATATTGAACGAAATATCATCTATTATCAAAAAGTATTCAATTTTTAGGTGAAATTGCATCATGTTATTAATGCCAAATAAGGACTGGCATTGGGAATTTAACACAAGATATCAGCAGCTAAGTATATCGTTAGGTTCCGAGATGGAGTTCTTAACCCCATATAAGACAAAGCTACTTATTCCTGATGCGTTAGGAATGACAGAATTTAGTGTTGAACACGCTAAATATTATATTCGCTTGCTTGAAATTTTACCTAAGGTGTTACACATTTCCGATGCAGGGGTGGTTCAAACAGCACTCAATGCTACAGCTGCACACTTCTTACTTAAACCTCAAATGCCAAAATCATGGTTTTTCACTGCCAGTGATGAATGTGTATTTTGCAGCACTGGTAAATTATTTCAACTGAATTGCAATGGTGTAGGTGTGTTAGTTTTAGTGGTTGAAGACAGTCTACAAGCCGCTACTGTGATGCTTCTATCTAAGTCTTGTGCTTTATCTGATACCAAGACACTCAATCAATTTGATACCATTAAAGTGATGCATAATCGCTTGCACCCATTACGTAAGGCTAAGCAAGTCGTCGCCGCTTAGCTGTCGCTTATGTCGTTGGTTTTTTCTATAAAAGATAATGTCTTAAAAGCGGTAAAATCATCTCAAAAAAACCAAATAGTAATGTTTGGTTTTTTGCAATTACAGCCTTGAAGAAAGCGGTTAACTCATTTTTCTGATCAAGCGTAAAGGCGAAACCCGAAGTATCCAGTGTAAAAAAGCCCAAGGGTAACTTGGGACATACACATTACCTTTTTCTTTGTCGATGGCCTTAACAATAGCTTTACAGCCAGTTTCTAAATCTACCCTGAAAGGAACTGTTTTGACGTTTTCGTTTATTTCCGTTCGAATAAAACCTGGATGAACGCAGGTCACTTTGATTGGTGTGTGCATCACATCAATTCTTATCCCCTCAGATAAAGAGGTGAGTCCAGCTTTGGTTGCTGCATAAACGGTCATTGCTCGTCTAAACCCTCTAACGGCACTGATTGATGATATTGTCACTAGATGACCACTGTTTTGCTGTCTAAATATTTCCATTGCAGCTTCGCATTGGGCAATGGCGGCAATAAAGTTGGTTTGAGCAGTAGCTAAGTTCGCTTTAAAAAAACCTGTTCCAATTGATGCGCCTTTGCCAATGCCTGCGTTGACAATAATCCTATCAATTGATCCCATTTGTTTTTGACATTGTTTAAATACAGAAAAAACTGCCTCATGGTCATTTACATCCAGCTGATAAATATGCACTTTTATATTTGGGTTGATTAATAGTAATTCTTCTTTGAGTAACGTTAGTTGTTCGACACGACGGGCACATAAAGCCAGATTATGGTTTTTTAGCGCAAATTGTTTTGCCATACCAAGACCAAGACCTGAACTTGCACCTGTGATAACGATGTTGGTTCTGTGCATGAATGTTCCTTTAATACGTTTAGTTTAAAGGTGATATAAAACACCTCGAATACACTTGTTCATCAATGGTACTTATACCACTTTAGAGTTATCTAACATACTGATTTATTGTGTTTTACATTTGACAAACTGTCGGAATTAACCCAAATTTAGAAAGATAATAATAACTAAACAGTTCAACACATCAGACTAAAGGTGAGTTTCGTTTTAACGATATAGACTCTAGAGTGTCACAACTTTTTAAGATAAAAAATACTTTACTTTATTTTTAATACTGTCAGGTGGTTATATGAACGCTATAAACCTTCTATTACGAAAAATGAGCATTTCGAAACGATTACTCGGAATGTTAGTACTCAGCATTGTGGCCACCATTTTAATGTTTCTATTTGCCCTTAGTCGTATAGATAATGTACTTATTTCAGAAAAGGAAGCAAAACTACATGCGTTAGTTGATGCGGCAACTGCTGTGGTCGATCAATATTATCAACGTAGTGAGCAAGGTGAGTTAACAATCGAGCAGGCGCAAATGTCGGCTATCGCCGCGCTCGATCATTTACGCTACGCTGGGCAAGAATACTATTTTACGATAAACACCCAAGGCATGATGATACAACATGCTTTTGCCAAAAAACTTGTTGATACCAGTGTGATAGGAATGAAAGATCCTGACGGGATAAAGTTATTCCAATTGATGATTGATAGAACTCAAACTCAAGATTCAGCAAGAGTTGATTATATGTGGAACAAGCCAAATCAAGAAACTCCAAGTCCTAAAATGTCGGTGGTTAAAAAGTTCTCCCCTTGGAATTGGATCATAGGAACCGGTATTTATGTTGATGACATTCATGCCCAAGAGCGGGAATTTATTTACAGTTACTTGTTGTTACTGGCGTTAGTTTGGCTGCCAGTTCTTATTTTTCTTTATATTATTATTCAGAGCGTTTCAGTGCCGATGCGCTCGACTATAACGGCCTTTGAAAATGTGGCTAAAGGTGAGGGTGATTTAACTTTGCGATTATCAGAAGAAGGTGGGGACGAATTAAAAGAGATTGCCACTCACTTTAATATGTTTACCTCCAAAATTCAGAATGTGATTGCTTCTGTGGGAGAGTCTATTCAACACAGTACTGAGTTAGCGGGTGGCATGTCAGCCATTGCTGAAAAAGCTAATCAGGCTTCAACAAATGTACAGATGGAAACTGAGAATGTTGCCACAGCTATTAATGAAATGTCGATGACGGCCTCAGAAGTAGCTTCTAATGCGCAACTTGCAGCCCAAAGTGCGCATTCTGCTGATGCTGAAGCGGATAAAACCGCCAAAGTGGTAGATAATGCCATGGGTAAAATTAATGAGCTTTCTAGTGAACTTATTCATACTGAAGAAGTGGTTAATGGACTGCAAATTAGTTCGAGTAAAATTGGTCAGATATTAGATGTGATCGTAGGTATTGCTGAGCAAACAAACTTATTAGCCCTTAATGCTGCAATTGAGGCCGCTAGAGCCGGCGAAGCTGGAAGGGGGTTTGCGGTTGTGGCAGATGAAGTGCGCACCCTTGCCAGCAGAACGCAAGATTCAACCCGAGAAATTAACGGTATTATCGATGCCATTCGTCACGCGATAGACAGTGTTAATGCTTCGGTTGCAAGAGCGAAAATCAAATCAAATGAAACGGTTTCAGAAACAGGTCAAGTGGTTGGCGCACTTGATGAGATCAAAAATTCAATTGAGCAAATATCACAAATGAATATTCAAATAGCAGCCGCAACAGAAGAGCAAAGTGCGGTTATTGCGGAGTTAAATATGAATATTACTTGTATCAACGACATGTCAGTTGAGAACAGGGAATATAATCAGGACATCAATCAAAATAGCAGTCAAATTGAACAAGGTTCTGAAAAACTTGCTAAATTGGTCGCGCACTTTAAAGTGTAATATTAACGGCGGCGTTTATCGCCGCTTTTAAAGATTTTCATTATTGGTTGTTTATGCCAACTGTGTACTACCTCTAAGGCAAAATGATATAGTAGCCAACCCTGCAATCCTCGATGAAAACCAATGAACCCTCATTGCCCAAGTGATTTACAGCTGATTCATTTATTTGTCCATTTGGTCAGCGCAGGCGGCTTTTCACAGGTTAGCCAGTTACAAAATATACCAGTGGCAACGGTTAGCCGAAAAATTGCCAAACTAGAAACCAGCTTAAATACCCAATTGATCATGCGCAGTACCCGTAAGTTGCGTTTAACGGAAGAAGGGGCTGAGTTATTTGAACGATATTATCAACTGATTAATCAGTTTGATGATTTGAATCAGCAAACCACATCTGCACCCAGTGGTACCTTAAGAATTGCTACGCCGATTTCAATTACCTCGATGATATTGATGCAGACGTTGAATGACTTTTCTAAGCTATATCCTGATATTAATTTGCATATTAGCCAAAATAATCAAACGGTAGATTTAATCGACCAAGGGGTTGATGTTGCTATTGTCGGCGGCGCTCAGCCTGATTCGTCTTGGGTGTCGCAATCATTGGGGGTATTGCATTATGGTTTATATGCTTCAAACAAATATCTTCAACAGTCTGAAAAGATAGACTATCCCAACCAGCTTCATCACCATCGTTTAATTAAGGTGTGGCCATTATTTAATTGGACTTTAAAGCACGGTGACCAAGAATATTATTATGAAGGTGAGGCCAAAATGACCTTAGCTGATTTACACGGGGCAATTAAGGCATGTGTTGATGATGGCGGGATAATGTATGGACCTTCATTGTTTGTGAAACAGCAATTACAAAATGGGGATTTGATTCGGGTATTACCACAATGGCAGGGTGAAAACCGCCGAATTTGTTTGTTATATCATCAGCGTAAACAGCAGCCCCGAAAAGTACAATTATTTATCGAATTTATGTTGAGTCGTGCAGAAGCTATTTTCGCAATGGATTAATTATCAAACGAGCGTTAGGGTAATCCATTACGAACGACGAATTTAAGACTTTACCCTCAACTCGGTTTAATAGATGAGTTCAATAAGCTAAATTCAAACGATTAAGCTTATTGTGACGCAAAGTTGTCATTTGTTTTGAAAATAAGGCACATTAACTCGTCAATAGCTGGCCTATTGCAGGTTAATGGAACTCAGTAACAAAGACAAATGGCTGTTTGCTCAGTGTTTATTATGCCGAGCTGAGGTTACTTTATGCTTAAATCAAATATACCTTTAAACTGAACGCACCATGGGCTCCCACTACTAATGCTTGTTCAATATCGGCCGTTTTACTGGGACCTGCAATAAATGTCCCAAAGTCACCAGCATGCAAGTGCATTTTTTCTGGCGCATCATGCATGGTTGCAACAATATTGTCTTTATTCAGCACCATTATTAGGTTCTCGCAAATGAAAGGTAGCACTCTGTGAGTATTGGTGTTTATGCCATTCAATTGTTCACTGTCTACCCATATTGCGCCATTTTCCGCCACAGCAAACCTAGCCTGAATGATCGCGTAGTCTATGTGTTTAAGTTCATGGGGCTGCATAGGCATCAGTTGATTACCTTGGATGCCGTCAACTAATGAGATCACTTGCATACCTTGGCTTATAAGCTGTGCAACATTGCCCTTAAGTAAATCGAAGCTGTTATCATCGTCTGGATAAACTAATTCACCAGTGACCGAGGCTAGGCCTTTCTCAAATCGATTAATTAAATCTGCTTGTAAAAGGGCAGAACTTTTTAAACCAGACAAATCAGGTTTTTGATTTAACTGGTTAATTGAAGATTGGCCTAAGGCTGCCAAAATGGCTTGTTTGCTCGCGGTATTATGAGACATTATTTTGCCTCCTTGTTTGATGCTTTGTGTTGTTTATACCAGGTATCAAAACTCGATTTTGGCGAAACAGGCAATTCTCGGTATTGGCCCCATGCACCTGAAAAGGGTTTGATCAGACTGTGTGGAATGACTTTTAATGCCAGTCGTGCACTTCCCATCGCACAGTTTAATAAGGTTGGTGAACTCATCAATTTACCCACTGCCGGCATATAGTACTTTTTACCAAATGGCAGTTTGCCCTGTTCAGCTTTTAAACGGCGGTGGTGAGCTATGATTTTATCCAGTGGGACTTTTGTAGGGCAAACATAACTACAACTGCCACAAAGTGTACAGGCCCATGGAATAGTATTACTTTCATCATGCTGAGCACCTACGGCAATACCAATTGGACCAGGTATAGTGTAGTTATAGCTGAACCCGCCAGAACGTCGATAAACCGGACAAGTGTTCAAACAACCACCACAACGAATACATTTTAATGACTCAGCAAGAATTTTATCCTGCATGATGTCAGTACGGCCATTATCGACAATGATAATGTGCATTTCGCCGTCGGCTTTACTGCCACGATAGAAAGACGAATAAGTCGTAATAGGTTGGCCAATAGCATTTCTTGCTAACATACGTAGAAGCACCATAGCACTCTCTGCATCCGGCACTATTTTATCTATGCCCATTGAATGAATTTGCAGTTTGGGTAAGTTAGCTCCCATATCGGCATTCCCTTCATTGGTACACACAACCACAGCGCCTAAATCGGCGATGGCCATGTTGACGCCAGTCATTGCAGCATCGGCACTGAGAAACTGATCGCGTAAGTGTTTACGGGCTGCACGGGTTAGACGAGTAGGATCTGATTCACCTTTTGGGGTATTAAGCTTTTGATGAAACAGTTCACCAACCTCTTCTTTTTTCATATGGATGGCAGGCACCACAATATGCGAAGGGGGTTGGTTATTAAGCTGAATAATGCGCTCGCCTAAATCTGTATCAATCACTTCAATGCCATGCTTTTCAAGAAAAGGGTTTAAATGACATTCTTCAGTCAACATCGATTTTGATTTAACTAACTTTTTAACTGAATGTGTAGATAAAATCTTTAATGCAATTGCATTATGTTCAATGGCATCTTTAGCCCAGTGGACCTGAATCCCATTTTCAATACATTTTTGTTCAAACTGGCAAAGATAATCGCCAAGATGGCTTAAGGTATGCAGTTTAATTTCAGAGCCAAGTTGGCGCAGCTGTTCCCATTCAGGCACGCTTGCAGCAGCTCTGTCACGTTTTTCTCTTAAGTTCCATAGGGCTTTAGAGTGCCAATCGACGCGATTTTCATCGCGGCAGAAGATGGTGGCATTGTCTGCATGACTTTTAGATTGATACATTTGAAGCCTCCTTATAATGCCGCATCGATGATTTGAGCAATATGGCGGGTTTGTATCGGCAGTAGTTGCCTGCGGATCATGCCATCAAGATGCAGTAAACAAGAAGGGTCAAACCCAACCACATATTGTGCGTGGGTGGCAGCATGGGCATGGGCTTTATCTTTGCCCATCTTGGCTGATACAGCACCTTCATCTACCGCAAATGTACCGCCAAAGCCGCAACATTCATCACGTGGTGCCGGGTAAACAATATTGATACCTGGAATATTTTGCAGTACAGCTTCAACTTTATTGAACTGTGGCCCCATAGACTCACTTGGGGTGGCTAAGCTCAACATTCGTAAGCCATGGCAACTCATTTGCAGGCTAATTGTGTGTTCAAATTTATGCTTAAACGACGCTATAGGCGCAATATCGTGTAAGAATTCGGTAAGTTCATACAATTTATTAATCACATCTTGCGCTTCTTGGCTTTGATCAAATTCGTGAAAGTTTTCTTTAGCTGCCACTAAACAAGATGCAGCAGGGCACACAATGGCATCGCATTCCACGCCTTTAAATGCATTTAATAATTTGAGCGTAGTATTGCGGGCTTCATTAAAACAGCCAGAGTTAGTCATAGGTTGACCACAACAAGTTTGCCCCTCTGGAAATATCACTTGATGACCTAACTTTTCCAGTAATGACAAAGTGGCAATCGCCACATCAGGCATCATTTGATTGACCAAACAGGGAATAAACAGTGCAATTTTCATATTCATTAACTTCAATAACCACGGATATTACTAATCTACTCGTCAATACTGTTAAGTGATACAGACAAAACGGTAATGACCATTCAGGATATTTTCATTTTTGAAACTTAACCCTAAGATTGTCGACTAAACTTATAAATAGAGACTTATTTCCTTATCAATTTAGTTGTCATTAACATTAAACAAACTATTTTGTCGACAATATGTGGTCTTTTAGGTTGTTTATTCCTGATATGTTGCTATATTGTCGACATACTAAGTCATCATTGAGTTAAATAAGCATGCACCTCGCCAATGAAAAGCCCGTAACCGCGGCCGATAAAACCTTTATTTTGCTAAGAGACGATATAGTTGAAGGCAGAATTGTGGCGGGATCAAAACTCAGTGAAACTGAATTGTCGACAAAATATGCTGTCAGCCGTGCCATTATCCGTGAAGCCATTAATCGTCTTGAGGCTTGTCACATCGTTGAACGTAAAGCCAATGTTGGCGCCAGAGTTGTCGCGCTCAGTCCTCAAGGTTTGATAGAGCTTTATCAAGTGCGTGAGTCACTAGAGGGGATGGCCGCAAGGTTAGCCGCTGTGAATATGACCCATGAAGAAATTGATGATTTGATGGGATTACTGCAAAGCCATTTTGATGAAGTGAAAGACGGTCAGTCTTATTATCAGGAAGCGGGTGATGTTGATTTTCATTATCGGATCATATTGGGTAGTAAAAATAAGCATTTAATCAGTATGTTGTTTGATGGCATTTATCATTTAGTGCGCATGTACCGTGTGCAGCTTGGTATGGCGGGACCCAGAGTTACCACAGCCTATGACGAGCATAAACATATTGTTAAAGCCATTGCAAACCGTGATGCAGAACTAGCAGAGATGCTAATGCGTCGCCATATTATGTATTCAAAAAATAGTATTGAAGCCAAGTTAAGTTAGTCATTGAATATTTTGATGACCGACAATCGAATTAACATTGTTAACACACAAGGAAAGAATATGAGCGCAGGTAAAAAATTTCGCCAAGCACTTATGGCCAATAAACCATTGCAAATAGTCGGTACCATCAATGCTTATTCTGCGATGATGGCAAAACAAATTGGCCATCAAGCCATTTATTTGTCAGGTGGTGGTGTTGCCAACGCCTCGTATGGGTTACCCGATTTAGGCATGACTTCCTTGAATGACGTGTTAGTTGATGTTCAGCGTATTACCTCTGCTTGTGATTTACCTTTGCTAGTGGATATCGACACAGGTTGGGGTGGGGCATTTAATATTGCTAAAACCATTCGCGATATGGAAAAAGCAGGTGCTGCAGCTGTGCACATGGAAGATCAAGTAGCACAAAAGCGTTGTGGTCATCGTCCTAATAAAGAGATCGTTTCTGTAGAAGAAATGGTTGACCGTATTAAAGCGGCTGTCGATGCCCGTACCGATCCTGATTTTTTTATTATGGCTCGTACCGATTCATTTGCACAAGAAGGCTTAGAAGCCGCAATTGAGCGTGCCAAAGCCTATGTTGCTGCCGGTGCGGATGGCATTTTTGCAGAAGCGGTAAAAACCGAAGCACATTATCGTGCCTTTGCCACAGCACTTGATGTGCCAATTTTGGCAAATATCACTGAGTTTGGCCAAACTGAATTGTGGAACAAGAAGCAACTAGGTGAATGGGGCGCTTCAATGGTGCTTTATCCGTTAAGTGCTTTTAGAGCAATGAATAAAGCGGCTGAAATGGTATATACCTCGATTTTAGAACAAGGCGATCAAAAGGCCGTGGTGGATATGATGCAAACGCGGATGGATTTGTATGATTATCTTGGTTATCACGACTATGAACAAAAATTAGATAGCTTATTTGCTGAAGGTAAAAACAAATAATTTTATCTTAATTTGGCTATAACATCGGGCAGACACGCCAACAGGCTTTGCTCCCAGTTATTTTGAATTAGCCAGAAAAGCCAATGGAACAATTTTCAATTAACTCTGGTTTGCACGATTTAGGTAGCAAGATTGATGTATCAGAGTGATGACTTACCCTACAGCCGACAATAAAAAAGATGACGGCCATAATAATAGGAAGACAATCATGGTAGATAAAAAATTAGCAGGTGCAGGACTACGCGGACAAAGTGCTGGCGAAACGGCTTTATGTACAGTAGGTAAAACGGGTTCAGGTTTAACTTATTGCGGATACGATGTAAAAGATTTAGCTGATAATGCGACGTTTGAAGAGGTCGCCTATTTACTGTTTAACGGTGAATTGCCAAATAGTGCTCAGTTACAGGAATACAAAGCGTCGTTATTCATACAGCGTGATTTACCGCAAGCGTTGAAGGAAGTGCTTAAATTAATCCCTGCCGATGCGCATCCAATGGATGTGATGCGTACAGGTTGTTCATTTTTAGGTAATCTTGAGCCAGAAACCGACTTCTCAAAGCAACAGCAAGCAGCTAACCGTTTATTGGCGGCATTTCCTGCCATTATGTGTTTTTGGTATCGCTATAGCCATGACGGCGTTGAAATTGACTGTGTTACCGATGAAGAATCTATCGGAGGTCATTTTCTTAAATTATTACGTGGCGAAACCCCTTCTGAGCAACACCGTCGAGTCATTGATGTGTCATTGATCCTTTATGCAGAACATGAATTCAATGCATCTACTTTTACAGCTCGAGTCTGTGCCTCAACGCTTTCTGACATGTATTCATGTATTACTGGCGCAATTGGTTCATTACGTGGTCCGCTTCACGGTGGCGCTAATGAAGCGGCAATGGATATGATCCAGAAATTCAAATCGCCTGAAGACGCCAAAGTACAAATGGCTGGCATGCTGGCACGTAAAGAAAAAATCATGGGCTTTGGTCATGCTATTTACCGTGAATCTGATCCGCGTAATGTGATCATTAAAGAATGGTCTGAAAAACTCGCTCACGAGCATGGTGATACATCACTTTATGATATTTCAGTCGCTTGTGAAGAATACATGTGGGACACCAAAAAATTATTCTGTAACGCTGACTTTTTCCATGCATCTGCTTACCATTTTATGGGCATTCCAACTAAATTGTTTACGCCTATTTTTGTGTGTTCACGTTTAACCGGTTGGGCAGCTCATGTTATGGAGCAGCGTTCAAATAACCGTATTATCCGTCCTAGTGCAGACTACATCGGCAGCGAACCACGTAAAGTCATGCCAATTAATCAGCGTTAATTAACACAAAGCCAATTACAAAACCAACAGCAAACTCACTTTGCTGTTGGTAACATAAGGTTTGGATGAAGTTATGAATAAGCAATATCGTAAATCCCTCGCTGGAACCTCTTTAGATTACTTTGATACCCGTGAAGCTGTCGAAGCCATTGCACCTGGCAGCTACGCTAAATTACCTTATACCTCCAGAGTGCTTGCAGAAAACTTAGTACGTCGTTGTCCTGCAGACCAATTAACCGCGTCGTTGAAACAGATTATCGAGCGTAAACGTGATCTCGACTTTCCATGGTTTCCTGCCCGTGTGGTTTGCCATGATATTTTAGGTCAAACAGCGCTGGTGGATTTAGCTGGTCTACGTGATGCCATTGCTGACAAAGGCGGTGACCCATCAAAAGTTAATCCAGTAGTGCCGACACAATTGATTGTCGATCACTCTTTAGCTGTAGAACATGCTGGTTTTGAAAAAGATGCCTTTGCAAAAAACCGTGCGATTGAAGATCGCCGCAATGATGACCGTTTTCACTTCATTAACTGGACGAAAACGGCGTTTAAAAATGTTGACGTGATCCCGCCTGGAAACGGCATCATGCATCAAATTAACTTAGAACGTATGTCACCAGTGATCCAAGCTCGTGATGGTGTTGCCTTTCCTGACACTTTAGTAGGCACAGATAGCCATACGCCAATGGTAGATGCCCTTGGCGTTATAGCCATAGGTGTTGGCGGCTTAGAAGCTGAAAGTGTGATGTTAGGTCGTGCTTCATATATGCGTTTACCGGACATTTTTGGTGTTGAGGTTGTCGGTAAACCACATCCTGGCATTACAGCGACCGATATTGTATTAGCGTTAACTGAATACTTACGTGCTGAAAAAGTGGTTTCTTCGTACCTAGAGTTTTATGGTGAAGGCACTAAACACCTGACATTAGGGGATCGCGCGACAATATCGAACATGACACCAGAGTATGGCGCTACAGCGGCCATGTTCTCGATAGATGAGCAAACGATTGATTATTTGCGGTTAACTGGACGTGAAGATGAGCAAGTTGCCTTAGTTGAACATTATGCTAAAACGACAGGTTTATGGTCGGATAGCCTTAAAGATGCGCAATATGATCGCGTATTACGCTTCGATTTATCCAGTGTTACCCGTAATATTGCAGGCCCGTCAAATCCTCACAGTCGAGTACCAACTTCTGAATTAGCCGCAAGAGGGATCAGTGGTGTTGTCGAAAATGAACCCGGTAAAATGCCTGATGGCGCGGTGATCATTGCTGCGATTACCAGCTGTACTAACACCAGTAACCCCCGCAACATGATAGCAGCTGGTTTAATTGCCCGTAACGCAAATGCCAAAGGTCTATTACGCAAATCTTGGGTGAAATCGTCTTTAGCTCCAGGCTCTAAAGCGGTACAAATGTATTTAGAGCAGGCTAATTTACTGCCTGAACTAGAGCAGCTTGGCTTTGGTATCGTTGCGTTTGCTTGTACAACTTGTAATGGAATGAGTGGGGCACTCGATCCCGTTATTCAGCAAGAAGTCCTCGAACGCAAACTATATACAACAGCCGTATTATCAGGTAACCGAAACTTTGATGGTCGTATTCATCCCCATGCCAATCAAGCCTTTTTAGCATCACCGCCTTTAGTTGTCGCTTATGCTATAGCAGGGACCATTCGTTTTGATATCGAAAAAGATGTTCTTGGTTTGGATCAACAAGGTAATGAAGTGCGCCTTAAAGATATTTGGCCAACGGATGAAGAAATTAACGCCATTGTTGCCAGCAGTGTCAAACCTGAACAGTTTAGACAAGTATATAACCCAATGTTCGATATCAAAGTTGAATACGGTTCACATATCAACCCGCAATACGATTGGCGTCCACAAAGTACCTATATTCGCCGTCCTCCCTATTGGGAAGGTGCATTAGCTGGCGAACGTACCATGAAAGGTATGCGTCCTTTAGCGGTTCTTGGTGACAACATCACTACCGATCATTTGTCGCCATCAAACGCTATTATGTTAGACAGTGCAGCAGGGGCTTATTTAGACAAAATGGGCTTGCCTGAGGAAGACTTTAACTCTTACGCAACTCATCGCGGTGATCATTTAACTGCACAGCGCGCGACATTTGCTAATCCAAAACTGTTCAATGAAATGGTCAAGGAAGATGGCAAGGTTAAGCAAGGCTCCTTAGCGCGAATTGAACCTGAAGGTAAAGTGAGTCGCATGTGGGAAGCGATAGAAACTTACATGGAGCGTAAGCAGCCGTTAATCATTATTGCGGGTGCCGACTACGGTCAAGGCTCTTCACGTGATTGGGCCGCAAAAGGTGTACGTCTGGCCGGAGTCGAAGTGATTGTTGCTGAAGGTTTTGAACGTATTCATCGTACTAACTTAGTGGGTATGGGCGTTTTACCACTTGAATTTATTAAAGGTGAAAATCGTCATACTTATGCCATTGACGGTACTGAAACGTTTGATGTCATTGGTGATCGCATTCCAGGCGCGCAACTGACTCTTATCATTAACAGAGCAAATGGTGAGCAGGTGAATGTTGCTGTCAAATGCCGCTTAGATACTGCTGAAGAAGTGTCTATTTACGAAGCGGGTGGTGTATTACAGCGTTTTGCGCAGGACTTTTTAGAGTCTAGTGCAGCTAAGTAATTTATCCCAATACTATTAATGAGCAAATAGGCGATGTATGGATTATCCAACGTCGCCTTTTTTAAGTAACAGATTTAAGGACAGACCATGACCTTTAAACCACAGTTAAAAATTCCAGCGACTTATATGCGCGGTGGTACCAGCAAAGGGGTGTTTTTTAATGTCAGTGATTTACCCTTAGCCGCACAACCCCCGGGGCCTGCGCGCGATCAATTATTGTTACGTGTGATTGGTAGTCCAGATCCCTATGGCAAGCACACAGATGGAATGGGCGGAGCAACATCCAGTACCAGTAAGACGGTGTTGTTATCTAAAAGCAGCCGAGCCGATCATGACGTAGATTATTTGTTTGGTCAGGTCGCTATTGACAAAGCTTTTATCGATTGGAGTGGTAATTGTGGCAATTTAACCGCAGCCGTGGGGGCATTTGCTATCAGCAATGGACTAATAGACCCAAGTCGTATTGTTGCTAATGGTATTACCGTGGTAAGAATTTGGCAGGCGAATATCAAAAAAACCATTATCGCCCATATACCCATGACCAATGGCGAAGTACAAGAAACTGGTGATTTTGAACTTGATGGTGTCACGTTTCCTGCTGCAGAAGTGCAAGTTGAATTTATCGATCCCGCCGATGGTGAAGGGGCGATGTTTCCAAGCGGGAATGTGGTTGATCAATTAGATGTACCTAACATAGGTAAATTTACTGTCACTATGATCAATGCTGGTATCCCAACGATATTCTTAAACGCAGCAGATATTGGTTATAGCGGAATGGAATTGCAAGATGCCATTAACAACGATGAAGCGGCTTTAGCTCGCTTTGAAACCCTTCGTGCCTATGGCGCGCTAAAAATGGGGTTAATTACGGATTTAGAACAAGCCAAAGCTCGCCAGCATACTCCTAAAATCGCCTTTGTTGCACCAGCTGCAGATTACGTGAGCTCCAGTGGTAAAGCAATCAGTGCTGCAGATATCGATTTATCAGTCAGAGCATTATCAATGGGTAAACTTCATCATGCAATGATGGGTACCGCCGCGGTGGCAATTGGCACTGCAGCCGCCATACCTGGTACTTTGGTTAATCTTGCTGCAGGTGGAGTAGAGCGTCAATCTGTTGTCTTTGGTCACCCATCAGGGACTTTGCGCGTCGGTGCTGAAGCTAAAATAGTGCAGGGCAGTTGGCAAGTGACTAAAGCCATTATGAGCCGAAGTGCAAGAGTGTTAATGGAAGGTAAGGTTCGAGTACCACAAGATTAATCGCTAAATTATGTCTATATTGCGAACATCATTATTAAGCCTAAGATCCGTCTTAGGCTTTTTCTTTTTAATTGTGATCTATCAGTAATTTGCTGCATTAATTTCAATGAAATACAATGTTCGACTAATACAAAATAGCGCTTGAACCATGGCTTAAATTAGTATTCTATATGCACAAATTTGTGTGGATGACTGAATTCAATGAGTTTGATTTTAAATCTTTAATTATCAATTGATTAAGTTCTTTGTGGTGATGCAAGCTATACAAGAAGATAGGCATTATGCATTTTTACGGCCTATGTGTTTATCGATTAAACTATCAGCTCGATAGATTTATGCCGCTTTCATTGTCATTATGAATTGGCTGAAACAGATGTAAGCTATATGTAGGGCGACGAATATTTTGCGTTGATGATTAACGCTGAAAATACCAAAAGGAAATTAATATGGTTGAACACATCACTGGCATGCTGGCGTTGATTGGTGTGCTATCGCTTTTGTGTCAATGGGCGGGTTGGAAATTTAGATTACCTGCCATCTTACCACTACTGCTATGTGGATTATTACTGGGACCTGGGTTGAATATTCTTAATCCAGATGAAATTTTTGGTGATCTATTATTTCCTATCATTTCATTGGGCGTAGCGGTGATCCTTTTTGAGGGGGCATTAACGCTTAACTTCAAAGAGATTAAAGATCACAGCCGCATGGTGACGAATCTTGTGACTATAGGCGCATTGATTACTTGGGCATGTATTACACCAGCAGCACATTTCTTTATGGGCTTTGACTGGCCTGTAGCATTTCTTTTTGGTGCATTAGTGGTTGTTACCGGACCTACAGTAATTGTGCCGATGTTGCGAACTGTGCAACCTAAATCGAACCTTTCAAGTATTTTGCGTTGGGAAGGTATTGTTATTGATCCTATAGGTGCATTGTTTGCGGTCTTGGTTTACGAATATGTTGCAGTTACCGCCGATCCCACAACACACGTATTGTACGCATTGGGCCTCACATTAGTGATTGGTTTTGGTATTGGCGCCGCTGCGGGTTACTTTATTGGTGTCGCACTGAGAAACAACGTCTTTCCGCATTACCTGCGAAATACCGCGGTGTTAACGATCATGTTGGGAGTATTTGTTGGCTCTAACTTATTACAACATGAATCAGGATTATTAACGGTTACTGTCATGGGTATTTGGCTTGCCAACATGCGTGGTGTAGACATCGCCGATATTCTAGAATTTAAAGAGACTTTAACAGTACTGCTTATTTCAGCCCTGTTTATTTTGCTTGCAGCACGTTTAGATTCTAGTGCTATGTTAGGGCTTGGAATTGGTGCTTTTGGTGTGTTGTTTGTGGTCATGCTGATTGCACGTCCATTAAGTATTTGGATATCTGCTCTAGGCACCAGTCTGACATCTAATGATAAGTGGTTCCTTAGCTGGGTCGCACCAAGGGGTATTGTTGCCGCGGCAATTTCTTCATTATTTGCGATTAAACTTGAAGAATTAGGCGTACATGGTGCAAGTTCAATCGTGCCGTTAGTGTTCTTTATCATTATTGGTACGGTTGTTATTCAAAGCTTAACCGCAGGTCCATGGGCTAAATTTTTAGGTGTTAAAGAAGGCTCAAATCAAGGTTTACTTATTTTTGGTGCATCAAAGTTCTCGCGTGATTTGGCTTCACAATTATTGGCTAAAAACATTAAAGTGATTTTGGCTGACAGTAACTGGGACAGCATTCGACAAGCACGAATGGAAAATATACCGGTATATTTCGGTAATCCGGCATCAGAGCATGCTGAAAATTACATGGATTTAAGTGGTATTGGCCGTGTGTTAGTAATGTCTCCATACCGTCAGTTAAACCCTTTAGTGAGTTTTCATTTCCAAGATTTGTATGGCACAGAAAAGGTGTTTGGCTTAAATAATAATGAAACAAACGTAGGAAGTGGACGACATCAGCTGTCAGAATCTTACTTAAAACGCTTATGTTTATTTGGTGAAAGTATCAGTTATGCCAAAATTGCCAGTTTGATGGCGAAAGGCGCGGTATTGAAAGTGACCAACATTACGGAAAACTTTAGCTACGAAAAGTTCCGCCAACGTTATGGTGAAACAGCTATGCCTTTGGTGTATATCACTAAAGATGCCAAGCTTAAAATCATCACAGGTGAAACCGAAAAACTCCCTGTAGGAATTGAGTTAATCAGTTTATTACCTCAAGAAGCTCAGGAACAAGCCATCATTCAACGTGAGCGAGATGAAGAGGCCGCGCGTTTAGCTAAGATAAAAGCTGAAGAAGAGGCCAAAGCGGCAGCGGAAGCCAGAGCCATTCGTGAAGCGGAAGAAGCTGAGCAACGAGCCATAGAAAAAGCGCGTCGTAAAGAAGAAGAACTGGCTAAATTTGAAGCTGAAGAAAAACTCAGGCTATTAGAAGAAGAGCAGGCTGCTTTGATTGAACAAGCCACAGCTGAAAAAGAAGTTGAAGCAATTAATACTAAGCTAGCACCAGAAAGTGCTGAAGTGGTTGTAGAAACTGATGCTCAACAAAACAATATTGCCGATGACACAGCGAAATCAGACAAACAATAATCTTGTTTTGATTAAGATGTAGGTGATACAAAAATGGCTTAGTGAAAACTAAGCCATTTTTATTACTGATCACAAACTAAGTCATTTATTTAAGAAGCTTTAGCACCACTTCATGGTGGTCTTTCGTTTTAAACTTATTGACGAAATGGCTGATTTTGCCGTCTGTACCGACGATAAAACTTAAACGATGAATTCCATCATAGATTTTACCCATATGATACTTTTCGCCCCAAACACCAAAAACATCTGCAACGCTATGGTCTTCATCACTCAATAAATGAAAGTTTAGCTCTTGCTTGTCAGAAAATCGCTGAAGCTTGGCGACAGGATCAGGGCTAATGCCTAATACTGTGACATTTAATCCGTCTAAATCCGCTTTAATGTCACGTAAACCTTGTGCTTGCACCGTACAACCTGGAGTTGAAGCTTTAGGGTAAAAATAAACTAATACAGGACCTTTTTTTAAACAGTCCTGTAATGAAATCGATTGGTCAAATTGATTTTGTAACGTAAACATTGGGGCCACATCCCCTGCAGTTAAGGTGTTCATATTCATTCCTTAGTAAAAATAAAAAAGGGCGCTAGGGCCCTTGAATAATATACGAATACTAATCAAAAGGAGATTAGTGTGATTCTTAAAATGGCTATTGAGGCGAGGTTGTACCTTGCATTAATTTAATGCTGCATTCAAGGTTCATGTCTTCTGCCAATTGATAAATTGTCGATTCAAGTTTGGCTAAATCGACTTTTTCAGGAATATTGATGGCTAAAAATATCGACTGAGTTTGCAGGCCTTCATTATCTTCTGCATGAGAACGCACTGCGGCTAGGTCAAGGGATCGATCAGCTAAAAATTGGGTAATCGATTTCATGGTTCCACGCTGATCTTCGCCAGTAAAGATAACTTCAATGCGAGAAACGAAATTTTTAGGAACATGTTTTGAGGTACGTTTCATCACTGTCATCAGTTCTAATTCAACACTGAGACTCGGCAATAATGTTTCTATTTTAGTGATTGCTGACCATGAGCCAGAAATCATCATAATCAGGGTAAATTCATTACCAAATAAAGCCATACGGCTATCAACGATGTCACAATCGCAATCACTGGCGAGTCTTGCTAAACGACTTACTAAGCCAGGGCGATCGGCACCCATTGCGGTAACGACCAGATAGTTGGTCATGGATTTTCCTCATTGTTCGAGTGAATGACGCAAATCTATTTACTAAATTACAAAGGCAAAATTATGCTTCTGTAAAGACGATAATATTAACATATGATGGCGATAAACCACCTTAATTATGCACAATTAAATCAATGCTGTGGGTAATTGGTTAAATTTGCAACACTACCATAAAAGTTAAACATTAAATCCGCCATTAATATGTAATCTGGTCTTCATAAAGCATAAAATGCTATGACCTTGTAGTCAGTTAGCATGATCTGGCTTTTTAGGGTAATTTTGATTTGAGCACTGCTAAAGCTTGTCATTACTTGATAGCATCAGTAACATAGCGAGTCCTGAAAACTTGGGGAAAATAGATGATAAACGGAAGCATCGTAGCCTTAATCACACCAATGAATAGTGATGGCACAATAGACTATGTAAGTCTTGAAAGACTGGTAGATTTTCATATTAATCAAGGTACCGATGCCATTGTTGCAGTTGGGACGACAGGCGAGTCTGCCACGTTACCGATGAAAGAACATATCGCAGTCGTAAAACAGACCGTAAGTTTTGCCGCCGGTAGAGTACCCATTATTGGTGGAAATGGCGCAAATGCAACGGCTGAAGCCATTGAGTTAACCAAAGGCATGCAAAATTCAGGCATCAGTGCCATGTTAGGTGTAACCCCTTATTACAACAAACCTACGCCTAAAGGATTAATTGCACACTATAAAGCCGTGGCTGCAAGTACTGACATTCCTCAGATTTTATATAATGTTCCTGGCCGCACAGCCGTCGATATGAAACCCGAAACCGTTGCTGAGTTATGTCATGTTAGTAACATTATTGGTGTAAAAGAGGCCACTGGTGATGTAAGTCGGGTAGCAAGATTACGTGAGTTATGTGGTAATGACTTTTTACTTTACAGTGGTGATGACGCTACAGCTCGTGAGTTCCTACTTGCTGGCGGTAATGGTGTTATCTCTGTTGCTAACAATATTGTTCCACATGCTTTTAAAGCCATGTGTGATGCAGCGTTAGCGGGTGAAGCACAACGTGCTGCAAAAATTGATGAGCCTTTGCGTGGTTTATACAGTTCATTATTTTGTGAAGCGAATCCAATCCCTGTTAAATGGGCGGTTCATCGTATGGGTTTAATAAGCGATGGACATATTCGTTTGCCATTGACTGAACTTTCTGAACAATTTCATGGTCTGTTAATAGAGACAATGAAAAATGCGCAAATTGAGGTGCAATAATACATGTTTAAAAAAGTCACCCCTATATTGATTATCACCGCGTTAACGGCTTGTAGTACCCCTATTGATCGTCGACAAGCCAATGGTAATGATGAATTTACTCAGGCCGAGACAATGGCTTTATTAACGATCCCAGAATCATTAAAACAGCCTAATTACAGTAAAGAATATGACATTCCACCTGTTGGCGATAAGGTTGATTTAAATGTCATTGGAAAACGATTAGACATTCGTCCCCCTTTGCAAGTGATTGCAATGGCAGAAGGGACTCATGTTGAAGAAAGCAGCAATAATATCAAAATTATCATTGAGTCAATTGATAATAATGTCGATCTCAAACAAGAAATTTTCAACGTTATTAATGGTTATTTAACCAAAAATAGTATTGCCAAACGCTCTGATGATTTTGCATCAGGCGTGATCGAAACCGATTGGATTGAAAGCAAAGAAGTATTGGAAACCAGCTGGTTTGGTGATGATAAAGCCTATTTACTGCGTCAACGCTACCGTTTTGATATTAACGTAAAGCCACATGGTCGAACAGGTGATGTCACCATCAACCTTATCGAACATGAAGAGTATTATGATGAAGATCAGCAGGAAGTATTCTTAACGGGTGAAGACAAACGTCGTTACACTGTCGACATGTTAAACAATACCGTGGCATATATGAGTATCGAACGTGAACGCACTATCCGTGCAGCACGTGTTGAACAAAGCCTTGGTATTGATGTCGATTTAGTCGAACCAGGTGAAGGCATTGAGTCATATTGGTTAGCGAAAGCAGACTTTAATAAAACCTGGGAGCGTCTTCGTATAGTACTGCCAGAATTAGGCTTTGATGTCGTCGATATGGACACTAGCAAAGGTCTGTTTTACATCAACTTAGAAGAAAGTGGTGGATTCTGGAGTTCTTTGTGGGGCGAAGAGAAATTATCACTGCAAAAAGGCAACTATCGTTTATTGTTGAAAACGACAGACAATAAAGAAGAAACCAAAATTTTACTGCATGACGTCACAGATGAGCCGCTTAAAAATGAAGCGATTGCTGAAGTGTATAATCGTATAGCAGCACAAATGAGAGAAGATCGGAAAGTACGATAATTCAAATGGATGAGAAAAAGAGATGCTTAGCATCTCTTTTTTTTTGCTTGCAGATCAAAAAGGCATCATTGCTCATTCAATAATTTGTAAGCAAAGGTAAAACGCCTTGCAGACCTGGTGGTGCTGAGTAAAATCAATGTTAATCAATTGCACCACTAGTGTAATGAGGATTTCTGTTTTACTTTGAGTAAAGACGTTCGTATAAAATAGTGATCTAAATTTGTTCCTTGTCACTATAACACTGGGATCTTTGAACTTTCCGGCTGTGTTTGCAGCGAATTTTTAGCTATTTATACAAGGCAGGGGCTTTGCCGTGTAGTTTTTGCTGCACAATAAACCTATCACGCTTTATAAAGGCAAAATAAATGCTGTCTGATGGATTCGGCTAAAAACCAATGACACTTTGTTGAGTGATTTATGCTTAGATTGTTAGGCTTTATTCCACTCGCTTGGCTTAATTGGTTTTATCTCGAACAAAACTCCACTAGTCAAGGTCAACAGATCCTAGCTTAAACCCTACAATGGCTAAATGAATCGCATTTTAATTTAGCCTATAAAAGCATGATTATAATATCCCTAAAGGGAATGGACACTGATGAAAAAAACTATACTAATAATCGCAGTTTGCGCCATAGCAGCTTTTGGCTATATTCAAATGCAGCCAAAACAGGCTCAAGTGCAACGTGCTAAACCCATTACCAACGTGGTATTTGCAAATACCAAACTGATGTCTATACGTGATGAAGTTGAAGCTATCGGTACGGGAAAGGCATATGAGTCTATTACCGTAACCTCCAAAATTACTGAAGTAATCACTAAAGTGAATTTTAAAGATGGTGACTTAGTTAACAAAGATGACTTATTGATACAGCTTCAAGATGCTGAACAGCAAGCTAAAGTCAAAGTGGCAAAAGTGAAGCTAACTGAGCATTTGCGTGAATATGATCGCATCAGTTCATTGGTGACCAGTAAAACGGTTGCTGAGTTAGAGCGAGATAGATTACAAAGCTTAATTGATTTAGCTCGAGCAGAAATTGAACAAGCAACATCTGCGTTGACTGACCGTCGTATCACAGCACCTTTCTCGGGGCGTTTAGGTTTACGTCAGGTCAGTTTAGGTAGCCTAGTGTCAACGGGTGAGAAAATTACCACCCTCGATGATGTGAGTAAAATAAAATTAGACTTCTCCATTCCTGAGCGTTTTATTCAAGAGTTACAAGAGGGTAAACAGGTGGAGGCACACGCAGTGGCTTTCCCTGAACGGGTATTTATTGGCACTGTGACCTCTATTGATAGTCGTGTCAATCCGGCTACTAGAGCTGTTGTGGTGCGTGCTGTTTTGCCAAATGAAGATCTTGCCTTGTTACCGGGTATGCTAATGAAGGTGAAACTTATCAAGCAAAGTAGACAAGGGCTGTTATTACCAGAATCTGCCATTATTCCAATCCAAGATAAGCATTATGTATACAGTACTAATGCTGATGATGAAATTATTCAAATCCCAGTTAAGCTAGGCGTTCGTACCCGTGGCTGGGTTGAGATTATTGAAGGCTTAGACGTTAATCAACAGGTGATCATTCGTGGTATTTTAAAAGTGCGCCCTGGTGATAAAGTGAAGCTACAAGAAGCTGAGAACTTTCACTTTGCGCAAACAGGTCAGGCGGAGAATGCAGCATGATCTTAACGGATTTATCAGTAAAGCGTCCGGTGCTTGCCTCGGTCATCAGTATTTTGCTTATTGTGCTTGGGTTAGTTTCATTTGGCAAACTGCCCTTACGTGAATATCCCAATATCGATCCTCCAATCGTTTCAATTGAAACCAGTTATCGTGGTGCAAGTAGCTCGGTAGTCGAAAGTCGGATTACTCAGCTAATTGAAGATCAAATTAGTGGTGTAGAAGGCATTCGCCATATCAGTTCATCAAGTTCAGATGGACGTTCAAGTGTTACCATTGAATTTGATATAGGTAGAGATATTGAAGCCGCAACTAACGATGTACGCGACCGTATTTCAGGTCTGCTGGAACAACTCCCAGAAGAAGCGGATTCCCCATCTATTTATAAGGCAAATGGCAGCGATGAAGTGATCATGTGGCTTAATTTAGTCTCTGATCAAATGGATATTTTACAGCTTACTGACTACGCAAACCGCTACTTAGTTGATCGTTTCTCCGTGATTGACGGCGTGTCTACACTCCGCTTAGGTGGCGGTAAAGTGTATGCGATGCGGATTTGGATTGACAGACAAGCCCTTGCAGCAAGAAATCTAACGGTGACTGATATTGAAGCAGCGTTACGTTCAGAAAACGTCGAGTTACCTGCGGGTTCCATTGAATCACAAGATCGTCATTTTACTGTGCGTTTAGAACGGGTATATCGCACGGCAGAAGACTTCTCAAATTTAGTCATAACCCAGGGCGAAGATGGGTATTTAGTTAAATTAGGTGATGTTGCCAAAGTTGAAATTGGCAGCGAAGAAGAACGTATTGTGTTCCGTGGTAACAAAGAAGCCATGATTGGTCTAGGGGTCAGTAAGCAGTCAACAGCGAATACACTTGAAGTGGCTCGAGCCGCTAATGCGTTGGTGGATAAAATCAATCCAACCTTACCGGCGGGAATGGAGATTAAGCGCTCATACGATAGCTCAGTATTTATTGAGCGATCAATAGAAGAAGTTTATCAAACGCTTTTTATTGCAATGATACTAGTGACTATAGTGATTTATTTGTTCTTAGGTAGTGTAAGAGCAATGCTGATCCCAGCTATTACTGTTCCTGTTTCTTTGTTGGCGACTTTTACTGTGTTGTATGCTCTTGGCTACACCATTAACTTATTAACTCTGTTAGCCATGATCCTTGCAATTGGTATGGTGGTTGATGATGCTATTGTTATGCTTGAAAATATTCATCGCCGCATTGAAGACGGTGATTCACCACTTAAAGCCGCATTTTTAGGTAGCAGAGAAGTGGCGTTTGCGGTTATTGCTACCACTTTAGTCCTCGTCGCGGTATTTATGCCAATTACCTTTTTAGAAGGGGATTTGGGTAAATTGTTTAAAGAATTTGCGGTTACCATGAGTGCGGCTGTAATTTTCTCAAGTATTGTTGCGTTAACATTAAGTCCAATGATGTGCTCAAAGTTATTAAAACCTGCTGAGCAAGATTCATGGTTAGTGAAGCAAATTGATAAATTGATGCTGAGGTTGTCAAAACACTATCAGGGCACTTTGCAAAAAGCCTTCAAACAACCGTTACTCGTCAGTTTTCTGGTATTGATTGCCTTCGCATTGAGTGGTTACTTATTACAAAAAGTACCACAAGAATTTGCGCCTCAGGAAGACCGTGGCTCAATGTTCTTGATGGTCAATGGTCCTCAAGGTGCAAGCTTTGAATATATAGAGCAATATATGGACGAGGTTGAAGGTCGTTTAATGCCATTAGTCGACAGTGGCGATATTAAACGCCTGCTTATTCGTGCCCCTCGCGGATTTGGCACCGCAACCGATTTTTCTAACGGCATGGCTATTATTGTGCTTGAAGATTGGGGGCAGCGTCGCAGTGCAAATGAAATCATTGTTGATATCCGCAACCGTTTATCTGACTTAGCCGGAATTCGTGCGTTTCCTATTATGCGACAAGCATTTGGCCGAGGTGTTGGCAAGCCTGTGCAATTTGTATTAGGTGGTCCGAATTATGAGGAGCTTGCACAATGGCGTGACATCATCATTGAAAAGGCGAAGGAAAACCCAAATCTTGTAGGGTTAGACCATGATTACCAAGAGACCAAGCCTCAATTACGAGTTGTGATAGACAGAGTCCGTGCCGCTGATTTAGGTGTATCGATTTCACACATAGGCCGAACATTAGAGACCATGTTAGGGTCAAAATTAGTCACCACGTTCATGCGCGATGGTGAAGAATACGATGTAATTATTGAAGGGAATCGAGAAAATCAAAGTACCGCCAGCGACATGGAAAACCTCTATGTGCGTTCGGCGCGAACCAATGAACTTATTCCGCTGTCGAATTTAGTCACCATTGAAGAGTTTGCCGATGCCAGTTCACTAAACCGCTATAACCGCATGCGATCAATTACCCTTGAGGCTAATCTTGCTGACGGCTACAGCTTAGGTGAAGCGTTAGATTATCTGAATGATTTAACCTTGACGTATTTACCAGCAGAAGCCGTGATAAGTTATAAAGGACCTTCATTAGATTATCAAGAGTCTGGTAATTCAATGAACTTCGTGTTTGTGCTCGCACTCGGGATTGTGTTCCTAGTACTTGCGGCGCAATTTGAAAGTTATATTCATCCGATGATTATTATGCTGACAGTACCTTTGGCAACTTTGGGCGCATTACTTGGCCTATGGTATACCGGACAAAGTATCAATATTTACAGTCAGATTGGCATTATCATGTTGGTTGGTTTGGCTGCGAAAAATGGTATTTTGATTGTTGAATTTGCTAACCAATTACGTGATAGAGGCATGGAGTTTAATGAGGCTATCTTGCAGGCATCTGTGCAGCGATTACGTCCAATACTAATGACAGGAATTACTACTGCCGCCGGAGCATTACCCTTAGTTATGGCGCAGGGAGCGGGTTCAGAAACTCGCTATGTCATTGGTGTTGTTGTGCTATCAGGTATTACGCTGGCGACATTTTTTACTTTGGTTGTGGTGCCAGTTGCTTACAGTCTGTTTGCCAAAAATAGCCATTCCCCCGATGCTGTAGCAAAAAGATTAGCTATTGAACTCGACAAGTAGTTAGCTGTGACAAAAAGCCCGTCAATGACGTAATGCTATTCGGATAAGCATTACTGTTTATATTTAAGTGGATAGCGGCTAGGTATATAGAGCACTGATCGTGGATACGTTCGGTGCTTTCTTTTATCTGGAAGGATAAAGTGTTTTATATCGGCTCGCATTTGCTTAAGTTTCGCTGGCAGCTTTCCATCAGGTGATA